>JBAXLI010000191.1:0-1543 GCA_037134895.1 Bacteroidota bacterium | reverse complement strand
CCATCATTTTGTTTTGGGATATGATGTGCAACCCTTCAAAGACTGGCGTTTGAAAGTTGAAGCCTATTACCAGTATCTCTGCAATGTGCCTGTTAATACATACCCCAGCAGTTACTCCATGCTGAATACCGGTGCAAGCTTTCAAACCGACCTCGAAGACAGCCTTACAAACACCGGCATCGGGCAAAACTACGGCTTTGAACTAACTGTTGAGAAGTTCTTCAGCAGGGGATATTATGGCTTGTTGACGGCTTCGCTTTACCAGTCAAAATACACCGCCAGTGACGGAATAGAGAGAAATACTGCGTTTAACGGAAGATATGTGACCAACTTCCTGGCAGGGAAAGAGTGGAAACTCGGTAAGGAAAAAAGGAATGCCTTCACAACCGACATCAAAGTTACGTATGCCGGCGGACGGTATTATACACCGATTAACCTGAAGGCATCACGGGCTGCAGGCAGGGAGATCCTCGAAGGAGATGCCTATGCCTATACAAGTACTTATCCCGACTATTTCAGGCTGGATTTCAAGGTTGGATATACCCTGAACAGCCGAAAAAAAAAACTGTCGCAATCGTTTTCCATCGACCTGCAAAATGTCACGAATAACAAAAACGTATTTTCACAGAGTTACGATGACAGAAGCAAGTCAATTAGTACAACCTATCAACTTGGGTTTTTCCCCAATTTTATTTACAAAATACAATTTTAAAGAAGTTAAATAACTTTGTGAAATGAAAGCACTTTCGCTAAGCAGCAGAAAAATTGAAGTTTTGCTTTACGTTTTAATATGGGCGCTCGTGTTCTCTGTGCCCTATTTCAGCGAACGCGGTTCCGGACATCCCAATTGGAATAATATGGTGGGACATTGGGTAAACCTTTCCGGATTTCTCATTATTTTCCTCGCAAATGTTTACATCCTGGTGCCGCGTTTACTCTTAAAAAAGAGGTACCTGAATTATTTTGTACTGATAGCAGTATTGATATTGCTGGTTATTGCGGCTAAGATTATCATCCATCCGGCTTTTTTGCAGAATGTTGATCCAGGAATGAATTTCTCAACCGACAGGTTAAGACCACCCGACCTGAATGCCCCGGAATCAAAACCGCCCTTCATGGTTTTTGCAGACAATCTTATCATTTGCATCTTAATCGTTGGTGCCGGTACGACGATCAAACTGATGGGGAAATGGCTGAGTGAAGAGAGGCTGAGAATGGATGCCGAGAAGGAGCAACTCAAAACCAACCTGGCTTTATTGAGGCACCAGGTAAGTCCCCATTTTTTCATGAATACACTGAACAACATCCATTCGCTTATTGAAATAGATTCGGAAAAAGCCCAGGATGCAGTCGTTCGATTATCCACCCTCATGCGGTACCTTCTTTATGATTCGGCGCAAAGCACAATTGAACTGAAAAAGGAGATCGAATTTATCAACAGCTTTATTTCGCTAATGCAACTCCGGCATTCCGATGAGGTGGAAGTTACTGTTGTGATTCCTGAGCAGGTTCCTGATACAAAAATACCCCCGATGCTTTTTAT
>JBAXLI010000190.1:0-1618 GCA_037134895.1 Bacteroidota bacterium | reverse complement strand
GGTTGCAGAAGGCATCAATATTGATGTCACCGAAGATGGTAAGATTGTGGGCATAGAACTGCTCGATGCCTCTGAAAAAGTCCAGCTTGACACCCTGTTGACATACGAAATCGCGGCAGAAAGTATTCGGGAGTGGATTCAAGCCAAGGGAGAAGCGACTGCTTCAACCAGTGTTTAATAGCATTCGGACCTGACGGGAAAATCCCTGGAGCCCTCCGCAAAACGCTAAAGTGTAAGACCTGACCCCAAAACCTGGCAGGAGGTTATATGCGCAGCCTGAAGTACGTTGTTTACAAAGAAGGGAAATATTTTGTTTCACAATGCTTGAATGTGGATGTGTCCAGTTTTGGTAAAACCATTGATGAAGCGGTTGCTAACCTCAAAGATGCCGTAGAGCTTTATTTAAAAGATGATCCTGCAAGCTCTTTCTACCATGAGGTCGGGGACGCCTTGATAGGCGAGGCGCAGGTGAATGCCTAAGCTGTATTGAAATCTTTGCACAAGTCCATTTAGAAAAGCGGTAAAAAATAAGGATAAAAATCATTTAACATATTGATATTACTTGACAATAACATATTTTTGTGGTAGTTCCTGGTCAAATTCAACCCCGTTTGAAGGAGACCAATATGGCATTCAAAGCATACGACAGAAAACCCACTTTTTTGGATATGGAAATACAAAGAGCCGTTAGCCATCCCAGAAACAAGCAATCCCTTTCCGAAATCGATGCCACCATCAACTGGGAGCCCATAGAGAAGCTTGTAATGGAAAACTATCCCGTAGGGCAGTCTGAATTTGGTAATAAGGCCTACCCGCCATTGATGTTACTGAAAGCTGTCCTCATGCAGAAGTGGTATGGGATCAAATCTGACCCTGAACTGGAGATCCAGATTAATGATCGTTTTTCTTTCAAATCCTTCATCGGATTACCCTTCAGCGAACCTTCCCCGGATCATTCGATCATCTGCCGTTTTCGGGAGCGTACCGGAAAAGAGGCGCTGGAAAAGGTTCATCACGAATTGTTGAATCAGTTTGATACTTTGGGTTTCTCCATTGAATCGGGCATGGCCGTTGATGCCCGGGTGGTGAAATCGGTCAGTCGCCCCGTCAGTGATCGGAAGTTGAGAGAACTCCGAGAAAAGAGGAAGGCCAAAGCGCATATGAGGAAGAAGTCTCAAAAAGCAATGCGCTTTCAGAGAGATCTGGAATCCGACTGGACCGTAAAAAATAACAAGCCCCTTTTCGGGATGAAGGAACATGCCACCATTGATGTGGCCAGCGGCCTGGTCCTTTCCACCCATATGACCAAGGCATCGGAACATGATACGAAATATTTTTCTTATGCTGTTATGAAAGGTATTCATGGGAAGAAGCTACCGACAAAAGTTTATGCCGACAAAGGATACTGTGGCGCGCCTAACCGGGATTTTCTGAATATGAACGGAATCGATGACGGCATTATGAGAAAGAACCAGATCAATGCTGCTCTTACAGAAAAAGAGATTCAGAGAAACAAAGAAATCTCTAAGGTCCGGTATAAGATTGAGCAGTACTTTGGGATCACTCATAAATATCACGGAGCCGGCAAGGCGCGATTTACAACCATTGTTAAGGAGAA
>JBAXLI010000189.1:0-1671 GCA_037134895.1 Bacteroidota bacterium | reverse complement strand
CTTTCGGCGGATTAAGTAAAAAGGGGCCTTACAGAAAATAGAAATGAACAAGGGTCGGATTTGCAATTTCTCCGTACTTTTGTATAATTCCATTTAACAAACAAGGAAAATAACAGAAGAGACCATGTTAACAAAGGATAAAGTAATTTCTGGCATTAAGAGACTACCCGACTCGGTTACCATTGAAGAAATACTTGATCAGATCATACTTCTTGAAAAAATTGAGAAGGGAATTGATCAGGCTAACAGGGGCGAAGTATTTACTGAAGAAGAAGTAGAGGCAAAAGTTGCCAAATGGTTCACATAACCTCGACTCATCAATCAGTATAAGACCTGGAGAATATTTATTACAATACACCATTCTGCAAGACTATTAAAGCCAATTAAATAGCACCACGTTTCACGCATCACGTCCCACGTTTCACGGATTCACGACTCACAGCTCACGACTAACCAATCTGCCTTCGCAGCACCCAGTCACCCAGATGCCTGGTCACCCATCACCCCGGAAATTACGTTTTTTATACATTTTATTCATTCTATTGGATATATTTCATTATTTTTATCCACTGAAACAATGAAAGCAATGAAAAATATACTTGAACAACACAAGCAAGAGGCTGCGGTTTTACAGTCTGGAAAATATATCGACAGATTGCATGGATATAATAAAGACGAGATCCTGCGCAGCAGTCTTGTTAAATTGATCACTGGCCCCAGGCGATCGGGGAAATCGGTGTTCGCTTTTTTGTTGCTTAAAGATCTGCCGTTTGCTTACATGAATTTTGATGATGATGATCTGCTCAAAGTATTCTCTTACGATAAAATGATGGAAATTCTCCCTCAGGTTTTTCCAGGTTTCAAATACATTTTTCTCGATGAAATCCAAAACCTTGACAATTGGGAATCTCTTGTAAATAAATTACATCGCAGGGGCCACAACCTGATCCTTACCGGATCAAATTCAAAACTTTTGTCCCGCGAAATGAGCACCGCCCTCACCGGAAGGTACCTTCCGATTCATCTTTTACCATTCAGTTTCAAAGAATTTCTCAGCAGTCAGCACAAGTCGTTCAATCCGCAAAATATCAGGACTCCCGATGACCTGGGTTCCGTATTGCAGGTGATGCAACAGTACATGACAAATGGCGGATTTCCCGAAAGTGTAAATAATCCATTGCTGGCGGATGAGTACCTGAGTACCTTATTCGATTCGGTGTTACTCAAGGACATTATCAGGCGTTTCAGTATCAAAAACGCCCAGCAGCTGTATTCACTTGCAAATTACATGCTTACGATATTTTCCGGAACCTTCACTTATAATTCGCTAAGGGAAATTCTCGGGATGAAAAGCACTACAACCGTGCAAAAATTCGCTTCGTATCTCGAAGAACCCTTTTTATTTTACTATATGTCGCGGTTTGGCAATAAGGTCAGCATCCGCAGCAAATCACCTAAAAAAGTGTATGTTGTAGATAATGGGTTTATTAAATCCAGATCACACGAACTTTCACCCAATTATGGCCGTCGTCTCGAGAACCTTGTTTTTATAGAATTGATACGAAGAGGTTACCGTCCCGATCTTGACCTGTTTTATTACAGGACGCAAAACAACAAAGAAATTGATTTCCTGTGTAAAAAAGGCCACCAGAACGAGTACCTGATCCAGGT
>JBAXLI010000188.1:0-1723 GCA_037134895.1 Bacteroidota bacterium | reverse complement strand
TCGCCGGACCTCACGGTTGAAGAGACGTTCAGGGCCCTCCGCAAGGAAAAACCGGAACCTTCATACATCTATTCCATCTTTGTGGTTGACAAAAAGGACAAGCTCATATCTTCGATTTCCCTTGGCGAACTGGTGATCTCCGATCCCCTTCTTACCCTCGCCCAGGTGATGAAGCCAAACCCGGTGACCGTGTTCGATGACGATGACATCGATTCACTGGCCGAAAAAGTCTCGAAATACAACCTGCTCGCAGTTCCCGTGATCAACCGCTCGCAGGAGATGGAAGGCGTGGTGGTGATAGAGGATATCGTGGAAGACCTGCTCGACAAACGTAAAACCAAATAATTTCCGGGGAGATGGCAGCACTCAATTTAAGTCGTTCGTGGTGGAAAAGGATTGGACTTTTCTTTGCTATCCTCGGTCCGGGTATAATCACAGGCAGCGTTGATAACGACGCAGGCGGGATTACCACCTATTCTGTAGCCGGTGCGCTTTACGGTTACCAGCTTATCTGGACTCTCATCCCGGCATTCATCGTATTGGTGGTAGTACAGGAAATGAACGCCCGAATGGGAATTGTCACAGGCAAGGGACTCGCTGACCTCATCAGGGAGAGTGCCGGTGTGAAGGTCACTTTTTTTATTTTCGCCGGATTGCTGATTGCGGATATCGGGAATACGACTACCGAATTTGCAGGTGTGGCCGGATCGATGGAGATTTTTGGGATATCCAAGTACATATCCGTTCCCTTATCCGCCATCATGGTATGGTTCTTAGTAGTCAAGGGAAGCTACTCCATAGCCGAACGTGTGTTTCTGCTGTTCAGCGCCTCATTGCTGGTATACGTGGTTTCGGCCCTGCTCGGGAAACCCGACTGGCATGCAATAGGGCAATCAATTTCCCATCCTTCAATGGATATGAATTCAAAGTCGGTGGCTCTCGTGATCGGCGTGATAGGAACGACCATTGCACCCTGGATGCAGTTTTACATGCAGTCGTCGGTCATTGAAAAAGGACTGAAGATGAAGGATTACGGCTATACGTTGCTGGATATCATCATCGGTTGCATTGTCACCGTAGTCGTTGCGTTCTTCATTATCGTGGCCTGCGCGTCCACACTGCATGTCAAAGGCATTGTGATCAACGAGGCCAAGGACGCAGCAATGGCGCTGGAACCTCTCGCAGGAACGCTTTCACATATTTTATTTGCTTTCGGATTATATGTAGCTTCGATCTTTTCTGCAACGATCCTTCCCATCGCAACTTCATTCTATGTTTGTGAAGCTTTCGGATTCGAAGCCGGGATCGACAAGAAGTGGAAGGAAGCCCCCGAGTTTTACTTCCTCTATACCATGATCATCACCATCGGAACCATTATTATTCTCATGCCAAATGCCCCTTTGATCGGGATCTCCATCTGGTCGCAGGTGCTCAACGGGATCTTTTTGCCCGTGGTGCTGGTATGCATGATGCTGCTTGTGAACAATAAGAAGATCATGGGCGAACATGTGAATGGCACCTGGAACAATGTCATCGGATGGGGCGCTGTCGGCATTCTCATCGCACTTTCGCTCACGCTGCTCGTCATGCCGCTGTTCACATAGTACGTGTTGCTGCTTCGCTCATTTAGGGAGCATCTTTGCATCGCCGCTACGGTTGCTGCGTCGCTCACTCTTATATTACTCAGTTATATTATGCAGAGTTTGTTCGCTCCTTGAATCCT
>JBAXLI010000187.1:0-1759 GCA_037134895.1 Bacteroidota bacterium | reverse complement strand
CCGTAATGGGTGTATTTTATACACTAAATGAGGCGGGTACCGAGTTTGAACATTTTGATTCGATTGGGGCTCACAAAGAATTGCTGGAGCCCTTTATGGCCGAAAACACTGAAGGAGAGCCCGGCAAGGCCATTGCACTAAAGAGCATCAGCCTGATCAGCGATATACCCGGCGACACCATTTTCCGTTTCCGGACCAGTGCGGGAGAGATTATTCCCAGGGAAATCATTACAATCCCTGTAATGGACAACAGTGCCAAGGTGATCGCCTTTTTTTCACTTGTAAATATAAAATGTTTCAACAGGGAAGCCCTTGACGTGCTGAATATTTCATGGAATGCGATCAACAGCTCCTACTGCAACCTGCTTGCCAATGAACAAACAGCTATCCTGGCCGGGAACCTTTTAAGGTCAAACCAGAAACTGGAGGCTCAATCGGAAGAGTTGCAAAAGCAATCGGAGGAGCTGCAGCAACAGGCCGATGAACTTCAGAAAAGCAGTGATGAATTGCAGTTGCAGAACCAGGAGCTTGAAATGCAGCGGATTCAGGTTGAAGAGTCGTCGCGCCTGAAAAGCCAGTTCCTGTCAAACATGAGTCATGAGCTGCGTACCCCCCTGAATTCCATCAACGCCCTTTCGCGGGTGCTGATGATGCAGGCCAAAGACAAATTAACGACCGAAGAAAATGAATATCTTGAGATCGTTGAAAGGAATGGCAAACGGCTGCTGTCGCTCATCAATGACATCCTGGATCTCTCGAAAATTGAAGCCGGAAAGATGGAACTTCAGACCAAAAGCGTATCATTGCAGGCCTTGCTGAGCCAGGTTACCGATAACATCCGCCCGCTGGCAAAGCAGAAAAAGATCACCCTTGAGCTGATCGCCTCTGATTCCCCGGTTAAGATTGAGACGGATGAGCACCGGCTGCATCAGGTTTTGACCAATGTGATCGGGAATGCTGTAAAATTCACTGGAAAAGGCGGCGTTTCAGTTTCAGTTTATTCCGATTCCAAAACAGCCCATATCCGGGTAGCGGATACCGGGATCGGTATTTCGGAAGTCGTCCTCCCGTATATATTCGAAGAGTTCAGGCAGGCCGATGGAACCTCGTCACGCTCCTATGAAGGAACCGGGCTGGGTCTATCCATCGCCAAAAAGCTGGCCCAGGTACTGCATGGCGATATTACCGTTGAAAGCACCCTGGGTAAAGGCTCGGTTTTCACCATATCGGTCCCGATACAATGGGAGGGACAGGTCGAACCGGACGACGTACCATGGAATGCTGCGAATATATCTTCTGCCCTGAACAGGACCATCCTCGTAGTGGACGACGACCCAGGGATCGTGCAGCAGATTTCTTCCGCCCTGGAGGCGGGAGGCTATCACCCGATTGGGACGACTTCGGGGAAAGAGGCTCTTAAACTGGCGCAGAAATTTAAACCCTATGCCATTACCCTCGACATCATTATGCCCGATCTGGATGGCTGGGAGGTGCTGCAAAAATTAAAGAACAATCCCGAAACATCGCATATCCCGGTGATCGTCATTTCGGTATCCGACGACAAGCAAACCAGTTTTGCTCTGGGTGCCGTAGGCTATGTTGCCAAACCGGTCGACCGTCAGCTCCTCATCCGGGAGATCAGGAAACTGAGCCCATCGCCGGTTACCATTATGGTGGTGGATGACAACCCCATCGACCGTAAGCAGGTTCATGATATCCTTCAACTGGAAAACCTGGATGATATCCAGGCCGATAGTGG
>JBAXLI010000186.1:0-1769 GCA_037134895.1 Bacteroidota bacterium | reverse complement strand
GAAAAGACTGGTGGAACGGCCGTAACAAACTGAGTATCGCAGTTTCGTCCGACACCAAAACCTGGACCGACATTTACGCACTCGAAGACAAAGCAGAAGGCGAATTCAGTTATCCCGCCCTCATTCAGACCAGAGATGGCGTAATTCACATCCTCTACACCTACAACAGATTCAACATCAGGCACGTAGCCCTGAAGCTTGAAAATGAATAAAGGAAACTGTTCAAGGGACAATCCTGCATTTTACTGAAATAATTACGGTATATCGTATCACTTTTCAATTGTTGGCGGATTAAGCATACAAGAAATAAGATGAAATCATTTTTAGTACTTTTGTATGCAGGAAACAACATCAATTAAAATGCCTCTTTCACCCCGAAAGAAAAAACTGATCAAGGAACTTGAATCCTTCCTTGAATCCAGGATTAAAGCGCTTCTGGATTATATGGAATTCCTCCGGTTAAAGAAACCAGGCAAGAATAAAGATGACCTTTCATTTTGCATGCAGGCAAGCGAATCATCTTTTAGCAAGGAATGGTTGAGACCCGAGGAGGACGAAGCATGGAAAGATTTATAAGAGGGGATATCTTTGTTATCCACTTCCCGTATACCGATTTAGCAACGGCAAAGAAAATTACTGCGGATGAGGGAGCGGTGGCATTTCCATTGTGATCACCTTCCTGACGTCAGGAAAGTGATACTTGGGTTGTTCACCTGCGTTAGTGCAAGCTTCCTTAGCTTTGGCAATGACTTTCTCGAAATTTTCCCATTTGAACTAACCAAACAGAAAAAAATTGGTTTCAAAGCGGCTTAGTAGCGTTCTGTGTCAACGGCTGGCAATTGGTTAATGCCGAACGGCGGCTCCCTTCCAGGAGCTCCCGCGTCTTTCACAGCTTCTCCAAAATCCTCACCATACTCAGTGTATCCAAAGCACAGTAGCGGAGCAGGTTTTCGCGTTTGGCGGCTACTGAGGCTGGATCGGGGTCGGAGTAAAGACTCATATAAACCAGGCTTGCGGTTCCGCCTTCCTGTATGTCAAGGTCCTTGTATGAAAGTTCGGGAACGAGGGCGGGCAGAACGTTCTTGATGGAGTATGATCCTTTCATTTGGGGGGTGTAGAAATGCTTGCGCTGAAAAGGCAGCATGAGGTCCACCACCCTTTCGACCAAAGCGGTTATCTCCCCCGAATACTGCGGAAAGTCGCGGGCGATTTCGTTGAGCCTGGAAATCTCAAACGCCTGGTTCCAGGTTAACACACTTCCGCTTTTTCCGATGTTTTTTAAGAGACTGCGGATGAATTCTTCCCGGGGATCTTCAGGCGGGGTCCCCAAAAAGGCGAAATGTGCAGGCTCTTCACCCGCAGCCCCAACCACATGCAGTGAATACTGGAAAGGCAACATCTGGTAAGGACGAGTACCCTCATACATAGGCACCGCAGGCATGAACGTCTCGAAATCCATGAAATACAAAGGCCGAACAAGTTGCGATTTGAACTCATCCAGGGCCTCCTGGTCCCTGATCACCTCCCCCGTCTTTTCGGCTTGCACCTGCAGCTGCTGGCTGGCGCTCAGAGCGAAGTCATCGGGGATGTCGGCGATATGCAGGATCCCGTCCCGCCAGAGGTCAAAGGCACGCCCGCCAATCCTCGAGACATTGAAAACCGAATATTCAGGCACATCCTTCCAGCAATGCCCCATAAAATCGCAGCCGAAAGGGTGAAATGGTCCCTGTCCGCTGGACAGTATTTAAAAGAACTTAAGGATATTATTG
>JBAXLI010000185.1:0-1770 GCA_037134895.1 Bacteroidota bacterium | reverse complement strand
AAACCCTGCTGGGCATTGAAAGGGAGAATCTTGTTCTCGCCAAGGACAACCTCAGGATCTCAATGGAAAGGCTCAGACTCGGGCAAACCACGGCACTTGAAGTGAGACAGGCGCAGGAAAGCTATGCCAACTCCCTGGCGCGCTTTTACAGTTTCGAGTTTAACATGAAAGTCGCCGAGACAAGGCTGAAACAGCTGGTAGCCGGGTTATAGGACTTGATTTTTGTTGCATTACTCTTTATATTTGTCGTACCTTGTATCTGGTCGTTGGTGATTGGTTACTGGGTTACCGGGTTACTGGGTTCTGGGTGATGTGAGGATTTTTTCATGTGAGTGCCTTAGAAAATCTGCGGATACCATTTCTGATCAGAGTTTTAATGACTGGCATTTCAGCTGATTTTCGTCAGCACGAACAGGAAAAATCCTCAAATCACAAATCACCAACAACCAACAACCAATCACCAACAACCAACAACCAATCACCAAAAAACATGGAAGCAAAATCTGAGACCCCAAAATCAGCCGCCGTCAGGCCCGACCTTCAGAAAATGAAGATGATCCTTGATTTCATCAAATGGTTCATCGTATCGGTGGCTTTGGTGGTAATTACCATGATCATTGATTACGGGTTCCGCGACAGGGCGGCGGGGATCAAGGAGGCTGCCCAGTATGACAAGTATGTAACTGATATTGTCGTCATGAACAGCGAGGTGGGAAAACGAAGGCTTCTGGCCCAGTACTTTTCGAAGGTACTGCCTTCCGATAAATTGCGGAAATGCTGGGAAAATTACTACTGGGTCGTGAATGCCGAATACCTCGATATGATGAAGCGGGATTCCATCCTCGAAACCAAACTCAAAGGATTCATGAGCATGAAAGCCGTCACCCCTGAACAGGAGGTCGAACTGCAAGCCCTTTCGAGGCAGAAAAAGTATACCGAGAAACAGCTGTACTCAGACTTTAACCTGCCGCTAAGAAGGTAAAGGGGGGGCGATTAGCGAATATCGTTCGGCGAAGCCGTAATAAACACGATAGGAATAAGCAATTCGTGAATAATATTGAATGTTGAATGTCGAATGATTGTTTATCTGCCATCCGTGATCCGACATCTGTCATCAAAAAAGAACCTGCATCAGCTTTTTTAATATATTTGCTTTGGCCAAATTTTTCCCTTAACGATGAAAAAGCTTTGCGTTGTCTGGTCTACCAGTGAAAAAGACGTAGCCATGAGGATGATCTTCGTGTATCTCATGGATGCAAAGAGTATGGGCTGGTGGGAAGAAATCGTTCTTGTCATCTGGGGCCCCTCGGCCAAACTCCTTGCCCATGATAAGGATGTTCAGGCGGAACTCGATTTCGTTCAGCAAAGCGGCATTCTCGTAGAAGCCTGCAGGGGATGCACCGAAGCGTATAAAGTAACCTCAGCCATCAAAGCCCTTGGAATAGCAGTGAAATACATGGGCGAAGCCCTGACGCAATATCTGCAAGGGGAATATCGGGTAATAACCTTTTAAAAAGAATTAAGAATAACGAATAACGAATATCGAATGTCGTTCGGCGAAGCCGTAATGAACACGATAGAAATAAGCAATTCGTGAATAATGTCGAATGTCGAATTGGTCCCACTAATCCCTGACCCCTAATCCCTAACCCCTAATCCCGCATCCCGCATCCTGCTTCCCGCATCCCGCATCTTGAATCCTGCATCTTGAATCTTGCATCCCGCATCCTGCATCCTGCATCCTGCATCCTGCATCCCGCATCCCGCATC
>JBAXLI010000184.1:0-1908 GCA_037134895.1 Bacteroidota bacterium | reverse complement strand
CCAGGACAATTGAAAAGCCGGTGTATAAAGTCACCGGTTTTCAGAACTTCCTGATCTGGTCGGGGGGTATAGCCTGGGCAATCATTTTCATCCTGGTTGGAATAAAGCTTATCCGGTTCTATCTCAAAAGGAAATTACTGCCATGAACCAGGTTGAGATAGATGGTAAAACATACTTCATGCCTTCCGACTGGAATGAGCTAACCAGAAAACAGGTTTTGTTTGTCAGCCGTCTGTTTCAGGAACAACTTTCCATGATGGATTTTAAGCTCAGAGTGCTTTTAAAATTCCTTACGATCCGGCAGAAAGTAATGAAGCGCATTGACCATGAAGATGTTTATTTCCTATGCGAAAGCCTCGATTTCCTTTTCAAAGAGGTTTCCCTGACCAAAAATCTTCTCCCAGTCTTACGAACCGGCCGAAGAAAATACTTAGGCCCTGCAGATGCCATGATGAACTGCACCTTTGGGGAATTCACCATGGCTAATTCCCTACTCGATTCTTTTTCAAAAACAAAGGAGCAAAAGTACCTTGATGAAATGGTGGCAGTTTTTTACCGGCCAAGAAAATGGTTTTGGTTCCTCCGGAAAGCCTATTCCGACAATCAGGACCCCAGGAAAAAGTTTGTCACCCGATCGTTGAAACGCCGTTGCCAAATAATTGCCAGTCTGGATTATGAAGTCAAGTACTCCATCTTCCTGTTCTTTTCCGGTGTTTTGAATTCATTGCCACTTTTGTATCCATATGTTTATGAACAACAAGGTGGCACCGGAAGCGAAGATAATGGCTGGGCATCGCTCATCATCTCCCTGGCCGATGGCAAGACCGATGACAAGAGCCTTGAAACGGTGATGAATTCAAATCTTTACAACGTGTTCATCGGGTTAAACAAGAAAGCAAAAGAATATCACGAGTATATGCATAAGATCGATTCCTATGACCGACATTAACAGCTACGTTGAGTATTTCCGAAACATTGCCAGTGAGCACAAGGAAATCAATGATTTCTACATGATGGACATCAACGAGCCACTTGCAGCCCTGCGGTCAAACATAAAGTACCCAGCCCTGATCCTGACCAGTCTTTCCGGAAATTTCGAAGCTTCGAATCTGGATAATATCCTGGATTCGATCAATGCAGGGTTCATGATCATTGGCCACCTCGACCAGATTGATGATTTTTCCGGTGAGTTATTGGTTCTTGGAAGAATGAAGCAGATCGGAACTGATATCATTTCCAGAATGTTGCATGACTATATGAAATGCGAATTGCTTACCATGAAAGCCATTCCGGGGTTCAATATCAATTCGGTGAGTTATGAAATGTTGGGGCCGGTGTTTGATAATGATTTTGGGATGATGGTTTCCTTCAAATTGCTGGACTGTATTGGATTGGAGTTTGATTCTTCCAATTGGAATATGTTCCTGTGATTTGAATCGCGAAAGCAATCTTTGTTCAAATAAATACAAATTTCTTTCTGATATTTAGGCCATTATTGTATTATCTTGGTTTTATATGTAAGTTTGTGTCTGGATTCACATATGATACCAGTTACAAGCTCATCGTTCTTAATCATCGATAAAATATTGCGTTGCTAATATTTCTCTCATAGAAAACCGCCATTTTTTTAACAAGTAGAGAAATAGCCTTAGTGAGCGCACCCAACGGGTGTGTTCCTTTTGCTATTTCGGTTACACTTGGGTGCTTGGCGGTACCTCTATGAGCTGATTATATGCAAAGGTTCACGCCCTTTTTTTGCTACTCAACCCTGTATCATAAAGACCCATTACGCTGCTCAAAAACAAAAAATAGGGATGGAAAAACACGAAAATAAATCCGAAGCAACGGCATTGCGCCAGAAGGCCGAAGAGTTGCTGAAAAAGAAATCATCAGGAACTGTTTCGCCAT
>JBAXLI010000183.1:0-1917 GCA_037134895.1 Bacteroidota bacterium | reverse complement strand
CATTCTGGGTCAGCGAATCTTTTGCCTGGAAAGTCAGGGTGATGGGCGTCTGGCTAAAACCGTTGAATAAGCAAAAAATAAGAGATGACAACAGGTAGAATTTTTTCATGGGTTTTTGATTTTAATTTTTGCAGTAAAAGTATGACCAAAAAAACGACATGTAAATACGATTTTAGTCGTATTTTTCAGAGCCTACTGCCTCACTTGATAAATATAAGTTTAAGGATCATATTCGCTGAATTTTATTAATTTTGGTGAATTAATTATCCAAATTATGATTAAAAGAGAACTATCTTCCATCATCCGTGAGCGGTTGTTTGAAGGGAAAGCCATTGTTGTCCTGGGTGCCCGGCAAACAGGTAAAACTACCTTGGTAAAGGCATTGCTGGAGGACTTAAAACTTGCTTCCCTATTCCTGAATTGTGATGAACCTGCAGTAAAAATGCTTCTGGAGGATGTCTCCACAATGAGATGGAGACAAATTATAGGCGAAAACAAGATACTGGTACTTGATGAAGCCCAGCGAATAAAAAATATCGGAATAAAGGTCAAGTTAGTGACCGATCAGATCCCGGAGGTCCAGCTGATCATAACCGGATCAAGTTCCCTTGAGTTGGCTAATGAAATAAACGAACCGTTAACGGGAAGAAAATGGGAATACTTTCTTTATCCGGTTTCGTGGAAAGAATTATCGGACAAATATAACATGGCTGAACGGATGCAGCAGGTGGAACAACGAATGATATTCGGGATGTATCCTGATCTTATCATGAAACCGGGAAGGGAAATGGATATCCTGAATAACCTTGCCGGAAGCTATTTATACAAAGATCTCCTGGCATATAAAGGGATACGCCGGCCAGATCTGCTGGAACAATTACTGCGTGCGCTCGCATTGCAGATCGGGCATGAAATGTCGTACAACGAACTTGCCAATCTGCTACAGGTAGACAAGAACACGATTATGACATATATCGGATTACTGGAAAAGGCCTTCATTATATTCAGGCTTTCCCCCCTCAACCGAAACCTGCGGAATGAAATATCCAGCAGCCGGAAGATTTACTTCTATGACAATGGCATCCGGAATGCGCTGATCTCCAACTTCAATCTCCTTAACAGCCGTACTGACACAGGCGCATTATGGGAAAATTTCATGATCAGTGAACGGGTAAAATACAACCATTACCGGCGACGGTTTGTGAACATGTATTTCTGGCGCACCCACGACCGGAAAGAGATCGACCTGATTGAAGAATCCGGAGGAAGTTTCGACATTTTCGAATTCAAATGGAACAAGTCCGGGAAACAGAAATCTTTCGATTTCTTCCGGGCAAATTATCCGGTCAATAGGGCTGAAATAATTACACGAAAGGAGATAGAAAATTTCATTACAGGTTCGGAATTTTAGGTTGGGGTAAATTAACTCTTCCCCCCGAATACCTTGTTTACTGCATCAATACGCGATTGTACATGGAGTTTCTGATAGATATTATAAATGTGGGTCCTTACAGTTCCGGTGCTTAAGAAAAGTTTATCGGCGATTTCCTTATACCGTAAGCCTTTTGCAAGGAGTCCCAGCATTTCGGTTTCCCTTTTGGTCAGCAGGTGGGTGTCATCATTAACGGCAGGTGTTTTGAAGGATTCCATCACGCGCCTGGCAATTTGCGGGGTCATCGGCGATCCCCCGGCGTGAAGTTCGCGGATGGCGTCAATAATTTTCCCGGGATCGTCATTTTTTAGCAGATATCCTGTTGCTCCTGCCTTTAAGGCGTTGAAAACCGAATCATCATCCCGGAATATCGTGCACATGATAAACTGCATCTCTGGATGAACTGGTTTCAACAGCCTTACACATTCAATCCCATCCATCACGGGGAGGTGAATATCCATTAAAACAATATCGGCAGGATTGGC
>JBAXLI010000182.1:0-1959 GCA_037134895.1 Bacteroidota bacterium | reverse complement strand
CCGAAGTGCCAATCAGCGCCTTCGTCCCTTCGGAAGCGCCGAAGGACGGGGATACTATGCTTTGGCTTCCGGCCGCCACATACCTGAATTACCTTGTCACCAACGGAATGGTTTTACTACCCACCTACACATCCGCAGGCACATCAAAAGAGAAAGAAGATTCTGTAAGAAAAATATTCAGCGAACAATTCCCCGGCCGTGAGATCAGGTTCTTCAACATGATCTACCAGAATTATTCAGGAGGGGGAATACATTGTTCAACACAGCAACAACCCTCGGCAGAGAAACGCTGAGAACATTGCCTGAGGGAGAATTGGCCTGGTACCAGCACTTGACTTTTGCTTTAACTTTGCTTATCTTTACAGATTCGTAATATTCATATATTATGCGATCTGTATTTTCAATACTTCTTTTTCTCCCATGCATCCTTTTCATGGCAAGCCCTTTAAAGGCACAGGAAAAACCCATAAAACCATCCGACCCCTTATGGCCACCAAGCAAACTCGAGGTGCAGCAAGTAGAATGCGCTTCATACCTGAGATGGGAGAAACCCAAAATACCGGGAGGTGAAACTCCGCCAGGACTGCTGGGATATTTCATTTACACTAAAGGACTCCGGCTTGGGTATGTCTCAGGAAAGGATTCAACATGGTATTATGATGAGATTGAATTCTTTAAGAACATCTACACAGTGACTGCATATTATGACCTTGCTTATTACGGAGCGCCCGGGTATTTCATGGAATCAGCTCCATCCAATGCCGATACGATCGCTATTGTATGTAGTTTCGCCATGCCATTTTATGAGCCCTGGGACAATGGATCTTTCACATTCCAGGGCTGGAGATTAATCCCCTCAAAAGGCAACTGGGTGATGACGATACAGGATGGGAATCCTGTTCCGTGCGCAAGATTCAAGGGAACCCCTGCAATTACAGCTTATGAAAACATCCTTCAAACATTCCTCCTGAGGCCTTTTAATTCAATATGTCTCAGCACCACTCTGGAATTCGACCTGAAACTGATCAATAATATTCCAACAAGCAGGGAAAAGCTGATCATAGAGTCAAAAGTTGATACCAGCATTTCAGTCATCCATACTTTCAGCAATACTATCGATAGCGGATGGCATCATTACAAGTTTGATATCACTGATATCACTGGGGATTACCGCATAAGGTTCAAGTCGAAAGGTGATAATTCGGCTGATATCGTGGCATGGGATCTCGATAACATCTATATTTACATAACATGCCATCCGCCACCTTCGGTCAGGATAAAATATACAGAATCAAATAAGGCCGAATTTTCCTGGACTCCTCCTCCCTGTTTGAAAAAAACTTCAGGACAAACAGGTATTGTTGTTGACGGCTATAATATTTACCGAAGTGATTCTGCAGGTTCTCCGCCGTTCATTAAACAGAATACCACCCTGTTTACCGACACCGTGTTTTATGATCAGATCCCGGCCGGTATTGCTAAACCTGAGTATGCCTATTTTGTTACCGCTTTATATGAAGACACTACTTTCCATTATCTGTTTTGCGAATCAATACAAAGTGATACTGTAAAATTAAAATTATTGTCTGTCGGGGATGATCATCCATTTCACATCGCTGTATTCCCGAATCCCTCATCCGCAGTAATAAACATTCAAAGCGATACGAAGCTTTCGGCCTGCGAAATGTCGAACAGCAGCGGACAGGAAGTGATTCACATCAGCGGCATCAACGAAAGGGCATTACAAGTGAATGTTAAAGACCTGGCACCCGGTTTGTATCTCCTTAAAATCCATTCTGAAAAGGGGATCATTTTCAGAAAGATCCAGGTTCTTTAAAAGAACTCAGGCCGGGCCTAAAAGGTGGCATTTCCGGGACCTATGCATAAGCCTTAACCAATCTGTCAAAAAAAAACCCCGGCAAATGGCCAGGGCTTTCTTCACTACAGGTAAAATTACTT
>JBAXLI010000181.1:0-2044 GCA_037134895.1 Bacteroidota bacterium | reverse complement strand
ATTCCTGGCCCGGCGGTTTAAGGCTGGACGAGGATTTGCTAAATCTCATTAACTGTATTCAGGGGAAAATCGTAAGGAAGGGCGTGAATGAAGGTCGTTAAGAAGAGCGTGAGGAAGGGCGGTTTTCTTTACGTTTTACAGTCACGTTTTACCGTCACGATTTTCCTCACGTTTTACTGTCACGATTTACCCTCACTTCACCGTGTGTCGAGTTTTGCAATGAGTTCCATAGGGTCGAGTTCAATTTTTGCAAAGGCAAACCACTTTTTGCCCAGGTCTTTTAATGAAGCACCAATATGGTAAATTTCAGCATTATCGATGATCAGGAACCGATCATGGGATTTAGAAAACGCCTTGATGTCAATAGCTTGATATTGTGCATTATATCGAGCAAGGTCCAGGGCAATTTGTTTTGAAATGGTCTCTGTATAAATTGTTGCAACAACACCTGAATTCCGTTTTGACAACAAGGTAAGGGTGGTTTCGTCTATGTAATTGTCTATCAGAATTATTGATAAGGTTGCATGTTTTATCAGTCTTGAAACAAACTGATAGGCATCAAATAGTTGACCATCATAAAAAATCCCTTGGTTTGGGGGTAACTTTGTCTTGATTAGCAAGTCAAATTTCTGATCATGTTCCAGGAGCTTCTTCTCTATTTTATCAAAGCGATTGTTGATGGCATACCCTTTGAGCAAGTAATCTTTAAGTACCTTGTTAGCCCAAATTCGAAACTGAGTTCCACGCTTTGAATTCACTCTATACCCGACTGATATTACTGCATCAAGATTATAACAAATAATAGTCCGCTTCACCTGTCGTTTTCCCTCGAGTTGAACTACCGAGAAATCCTCGGAAGTTGCCGATTCCTTAAGTTCATCTTCTTTGTAAATGTTGTTTACATGCAGAATTATATTATCTATTGAACAATCGAACAATATGGCCATTTGTTTTTGAGACAACCATATTGTTTCATGATCTACGCGAACTTCAAGTTTTGTAGAACGATCATCCGGTTGATAGAGAAATATTTCACCTGTTCCTAATGGTGTATTCATAATTGTTCAAATATTAGATTATTGTAACACTTAATCCGCCGAAAGTGAAAAAGTGATAGCCTTTCGAGACGAAAAATTCATAAAGCGGGATTACTGGGTGCTGCGAAGGGATGTTGGTAATTGGTAATTGGTTGTTGGTGATGGCTCATTTGACAGTTTTTCGTACTTTTAGGGTATGGAAGCAAATGATGAAATGCGGAGATTCAAATGGATCTTCGATAATATCCAGGATGTATATTATGAGGCCGGGCTGGATGGGATAATACTGGAGCTGAGTCCGAGCGTGGCCTTGCTTTCGAAGGGGCAGTACAGCCGGGAGGACCTGCTGGGGAAAAGCCTGCTTGATTTGTATGCAAGGTCCGGGGAGCGGGATGAGTTCTATTCCGAGATTTATAAGACAGGGAATTTGAGTGATTACGAGCTGGATATCAGGAACCTGGATGGCTCGGTGGTGCCTTGTTCGATCTCGGCCAAACTCGTGATGAATGAAGCAGGGCAGCCTGAAAAGATTTGCGGGACCATCCGCGATATCTCAGAACGAAGGCATGCTGAACTCCTGCTGCTGAAGCAGTCGGCGGAACTCTATAAGTTGAATGCGACAAAGGATAAGTTCTTTTCGATCATCGCACACGATCTCAAGAGTCCGTTCCAGTCGATCCTGGGGTTTTCGTCCCTGCTGGTCGACGATCCCGATGATTTTGACAAGGAGGAGACGACGCGGTATGTGGGGATGATCCATGAGTCGGCGAAAAAGGCGTTCGAACTGCTCGAGAACCTGCTGCTTTGGGCCCGTTCACAGCGCGGACTGGTGGATTTTGCGCCTGAAAAGCTGAACCTGAAGAAAATTATTGAAGAGGTGGTCTCGCTCGCGTCTCTGCAGGCTGAGAAGAAGGAAATTACTCTTGAATATGTGATGGCGGATGATAATACGGTGCTCGCCGATCCGCAGATGATTAAAACCATCATCCGGAACCTGGTGAGTAATG
>JBAXLI010000180.1:0-2080 GCA_037134895.1 Bacteroidota bacterium | reverse complement strand
GTTGAATTCTCCTCTTCTGTTTTCCTGAGAAAATATTATATATTTGTTGAAAACCCAGACCATGAAGAAGTTGTTCGTCATCGTATGGCTGATTGCAGTCTCAGGATATTCCCTTGCGCAGATCAATGTAACGGTTTCAAATCCCCTGGTTCTCCCGGTATTAAAGGGAAATTACAACCCATCCCAGTATACACCCCCGATAATTATCAATAACCCCGATTCAATCCTTCACGGCATTGTCAACAGGTGTTCGAAGGACACCCTGGTGAAGTATCTCACGAAAATTGAAACCTTTTATAACAGGAATTCCGGCTCCGACACTCTCTCGTCGACGCACGGAATAGGGGCAGTACGCAGGTGGATCTATAGCAAATTCCTGGAATACAGGGCGGCCAGCAATAACCGGCTTCTGGTTTCCTGGATGGACTGGGACGGGAATGTATGCGGGCAATACCATCACCGGAATCTTTTCGGAGTACTGCCCGGTCTGGATACCACCGATAAGGAAGTGGTTTTGATTGAAGCACATTTTGACACCCGTTGCGAAGGAGTATGCGACACGGCCTGCTATTCACCCGGGATGGACGACAACGGCTCGGGCACGGTGCTCGTAATGGAACTCACCAGGATCATGACCAGGTATGCCTATAATCATACTATTGTGTTCGCCCTGGTAACCGCTGAGGACCAGGGGTTGTACGGAGCCAAGGCGTTTTCTCAGTGGGTGCTCGACAACTCAGTCAAACTGAGAGCTGTTTTGAATAATGATGTTATTGGCGGATTTATCTGCGGACAAACCGCCTCGCCTCCCGGCTGTCCGGGCCTTAATGCAATCGACAGCACACATGTAAGGATCTTTTCCTTTTCAACCTCCAACGACTCCACGGCTGTGTCACCAAACAAGCAGCTTGCACGCTATATCAGGCTTCACCAGGATGAACGAATCAATCCCCTGCTTTCAACCCCGATGAGTGTCGACATCATCCTTACCGAGGACAGGGGCGGACGAAGCGGTGATCATATCCCATTCCGTCAGAAAGGGTACACTGCCATACGCTTTACTTCGCATAACGAGCATGGCAACGGAACCGGGACTCCACCTGACCGTCAGCATTCGGTAAGAGATATTCTGGGTCTTGATCTCAGCATTCCTCCCGATGGAATGGTTGACAGCTTTTTTGTTGACCCCGGTTACCTCAGAAGAAACCTTATCATGAACGGCGTCAACCTCGGCTGGCTGGCTATTGCACCCCCGATACCCCAGCCTGAGTGGGTTCCCTTGGCAGGAGGCGTTGAGATCAGGCTGCACGGAGCCGATTCGGTTTTTCAGCATTACAGAGTAGGCGTGAGGACCAAACGTTCGGGCAGCTTGTATTTTGACACAGTGTATACATTTTACAACAATCACATCATCCTGGCAGGGCTTGATCCGCATAAAACATATTTCTTCAGTGTTGCAAATGTTAAAAACGGGGTTGAAGGACTGTTCTGCAATGAATATTCTGCGCTGGCTGTCGGACAATTGCCGGAGCAAGGACAGGACTGGGGAATAAAACTTCTGCCAAACAGCCCGAATCCTTTTACAGGCCGCACCGATTTCCTGGTTGAGGCAGGCACGGAAGTGAATCTCGAAAAAGCATCTTTTGTCATCCGCGATGTTACAGGCAGGATAATGTTTCAGTTACCCGTAGTGATCAAACCCGGGCTTAACCGGTTTGAGTTTGCCAATACCAAAGGACTTAAGGGATTATATACTTATACCCTTTGCGGTTCAGGACATAACATCTGTTCAGGAAAAATGGCAGTTTACTGAATCATTTAAATTTAAATTTACCAGCATGAACGAAATAAAACAATCTGAAGACCATCAAAAGATCGTTTCAACATCGCTTGAGGTAACGGTGAAGGTAGGTCTGGCCCTGGGCCTGATATTTTTATGTTTTCTCATCCTGAGGCCATTTTTCCTGATTTCTTTATGGGGAATCATCATTGCTGTATCAATTCATCCCCTCTTTTTATCCCTTGGCAAATTGCTGGGAAACAGGAAGCCTATGGCGGCAATAATCATAACCATCATCAT
>JBAXLI010000179.1:0-2148 GCA_037134895.1 Bacteroidota bacterium | reverse complement strand
CCGGTTTGAGGCATGACCATTGGAGTAGCCCTTTTAAATTCGGGATACAGCACTTTTTCCACTCTTGGTACATCCGAAGTGTAAATCCCTTCAATCAGGTCACGCACTGCCTGTTCCACAGCTGGCTTTTCCCCCTCTCCTTTGAAATCGGCAGGCACCTTGCGGTTTGGCGAATCAGGACCGAAAGTCCATAGTACGTTAACAATTTTCCACTGCCCGTCAATCTTCACCATTTCCAGGTAATCGTTGAAACTGGCCGAAGTGAGCCTCGCACAGGCAACATTGTCGTTGATTTTTAGCACTTTCACACTGATCTTCCGATTTGGTTCTTCAGTCAGCCCGGCTTTTGCACGACTCAGTTCGATAAGGTTTGAATATGTTGAGTAGATAAAAAATGTCTTCCCGGTCTGGGGCAGGGTCATCGGGCAAACCTTATTCAGGTCAGGGTGAATCGCTTTTTCCATTCTCACAGCATCCCCCGAATAAAAACCGTCTCCATAGTTCAGAGCTGTAGTGATTATTGCAGCCGAATCGGCTTTCAGGTCAGTAGTATTC
The DNA here is from genome assembly GCA_037134895.1 of Bacteroidota bacterium. Classification (GTDB taxonomy): domain Bacteria; phylum Bacteroidota; class Bacteroidia; order Bacteroidales; family FEN-979; genus CAIRDP01. Next base: position 1,593 of record JBAXLI010000179.1, on the reverse strand, counting down.
TGGGCATAAAATAATATTGGCAGCATGCAAATGGCCCCTATGATCAGAATCGTTTTTTTCATACAATAAAATTTAAGGATTGGTTTATCACTTAAATACAAATGTAACTGAGGGCCCGGGGAAGAGGAAATGAAATTGGTGAAGCGGAACTCCTGATCGATGAAGCAGGCTGATACTTCTGCAAGATATGCTTACCGGACTATTCCCTGCACGATAACGTCTGTTTTTGCCCTTTCACCGAAAACATTAGGGAGACAACGGGATGAGAAATAAATTTGAAGAAATTCCGGAATTTATGAACTACAAAAAGTACTTGTGCATTGCTCTGCTCTCGCTGACTATCCTCTCAACAGAACTCTTCTGGACAAGGCTGTTCTCAGCCGAATTTTACTACACCTTTGCTTTCCTGGTGCTTTCACTGGCTGTACTTGGGTTAGGCCTGGGTGCATTGTTCTTTAAACTGCTGCCGCGTATGAACCGGCCTGGCTTGCTGCCTTTATGGCTTAGTCTTACCGGACTTATGATCCTCGCTGCTGTTCCCCTGGTTTTCAAACTTGACCTGGATTTTGCGAAGCTGGTTTCCAGCCGCATGATGCTGCTTAAACTGATCATTGCCATCATTCTTCTCGGATCAGGTTATTTCTTCGGAGGGATCTCTCTTGCTCAGCTGCTAAAAAACAATTCTTCCCATATATCCCGTCTTTATATGTGGGACTTTATCGGGGCCTCACTGGGTGTGATCTGCTTCATCCTAATCATGAATGCCTTCGGTGCAGAAGCTACCCTGCTGTTTTGTGCTTTCCCGGTTTTGCTCGCTTCTTTCGTTCTCTCAACTACATGGATGAGGATACTTCCTTCACTGATTTTTGTTGGCGGATTGGCTTTTACCCTTGCCTCCGGTGGCATACCGGAACAAAAGCGCGAAGAGCCCCACCCCGTCGTTTACACGCACTGGGATGCCACCTCAAAGATTAAAATATACCAACGTGACAGCATGACAAGGGCAATCAACATCGACAATATCGCAAACACCCCGGTATACCGCTTTGATGGCAACTGGAACAAACCCGATTCGCTGAAATTCCAGTTCGGCATCGATGTCGGATACCTTATCCGCAAGTTTCCGGAATGCCGTTTCCTTTCACTCGGGGCCGGTGGCGGCACAGATGTGCTTCAGGCCTTGCAGTACAATGCAAAGGAAGTTCATGCGGTGGAAGTTATCCCTCACATAAACTACCTGATGAAAGATGGAGAACTGAAAGATTTTTCCGGAAATATTTATAACGATCCCAGGGTTAAGGTAGTCACCGAAGATGCAAGGGCTTATATCAGGAAGTTTGAAAACCGCTTCGATATTATTTATTCTCTGAGTTCCAATTCCTGGGCTGCGTTTGCATCAGGATCCTTTGCCCTGGCCGAAAATTACATCTTTACAACGGAAGCATTCATGGATTACTGGAAAGCCTTATCCGCAAACGGGTTTTTATCAATAGAGCACCAGTTCTACGCTCCCAGGCTTGTGTCGGAAGTGATGGATGCCTTAACCCTGCTGAAAGTCCCTGACCCGAAATCTCATTTCGCAGTATACAACCT
>JBAXLI010000178.1:0-2219 GCA_037134895.1 Bacteroidota bacterium | reverse complement strand
GGATGCAGGATGCAGGATGCGGGATGCAGGATGCGGGATGCAGGATGCAGGATGCAGGATGCGGGATGCAGGATGCAGGATGCAGGATGCGGGATGCGGGATGCGGGATGCAGGATGCAGGATGCAGGATGAGTGTATGTAACGAAGGGAGCATTTTGCATAAGCCGCATTAGGATTCAAGGAGCGAACAAACTCTGCGCTAAGTACCTGGTGAATATTTGAGTGAGCGACGCAGCAACCGTAGCGGCGTTGCAAAGATGCTCCCGAACCGAGCGACGCAGCAACTGGTACTTGGTTCTTGGCACTTGGTACTTGGCAAATCACCAACAACCAACAACCAACAACCAACCACCAACAACCAATCACCAATCACCAACAACCAACCACCAATTACTTCTTCGCTGGAAACTTCAGCAAACCATTCTTCTGCCAATCCGTAAAAATCGTCGCTGCCAGCTGATACGAAACCTGGTCAATATAATTCGGATCATCGATCGAGATTTCCGCAGTCCACAATAAAGTATTATCAGAATTCGCATACAGGTTGGCTGTCAGATTCACCGTCGACGACGTCACCCAGTAACCTCCTGTTGTAACAACAGAAGCCCCGGGAGCGTAATACGGATATCCCCATGCGTAATAATTATAATAATTGTAATAGAAATCGGGATACACCGTAGTGGTGGGAGCAACATAATTCTGCTGGGTATCGGTGCTCTTATAATTCACGATCAGGATGCCATCCGCCCCCGCGCTGTCAAACTTAGCTTCAAGCTGGGCAAGCTCGTATTTTTTTCCCGGCTGGATAAACGAAAGAGCTTCAATAGCCTTGATCCCCTTGGAATTGAGACAACTGGCCATGGCCTGCTCAAACGGTTTCTGGTACTCCAGTTTATCGAACATCCCCCAGACAGCGACCTTCGAAACCTGCTCATGCTCTTTGGGATTGACCCAGCTTGTAAGAGTAATAGGAGAACATCCGCCGAGGATCAGCAGCAAAGCAAACAACACGCTACAACTTAGTAATGATTTTTTCATATGAATTTGGTTTAAGATTAACTTTTAAGGTATCACGTGTTCTTGTCACGTGTCAAGATTCCCTGATGTAAATATAAAACATTCTGACAAATTTCAACACTCAGGCCTGCAAAAGAGTGCTCGTACCCTCCAGGATAACCGATGTCGCCCCGCGGTTTTCTTCGATAAAATCAAAACAAAGTGCGGAAGTTTTCTCGTACAGGGCAGTATCCGTCAACAACTTAAGCGCGGTTTCCCTGAACTCAGCTTCAGTCCTGATCTCGAAAGCCCCTCCTTTTTTCATAAGGGCCTCAGCCTCCCAGAATTTTTCATGTTTCGGTCCGAAAAACACAGGCACACCGAAAACCACCGCCTCTAAAATGTTATGCAGACCCGAACCAAATGCCCCGCCTATAAAAGCAAGATTCGCATATTGGTATAGCTGCGAAAGTATCCCGATCGAATCAATGATCAGTATCCGAGTCGATTCAGCATTTTCTTCAGTCAAAGCTGAATATCTTGCGGATGGCATCCCGAGTGAAGTTTCCATTGAACGTATTCTTTGCGCACTCACATCATGGGTCGCAAGAATGAACTTAACATCTTCCCTTCCCGAGCGGATCAGGGGTATAAGCATCGCCTCTTCCTCGGGCCAGGTGCTTCCGCCCATAACGATCTTGTGGTTTCCGCAGAATTTCCTGACCAAAGGGAATTCCTCAACATTCATGGCCGTAGAGGTTACCCTGTCAAAACGGGTATCCCCCGATATCGTCACATTTTCAAACCTGATCGATTGTATCAGCTCACCCGAAGCCTCATTCTGCACAAAAAACCAGTGGATGTTCTCAAGCTGTGACCTGAACCAGCTTCCGTACCATTCGAAAAACAGCTGGTCCTCCCTGAACACCGCCGAAGCAAACACAACAGGAATGTTTTTCTCCTTCAGCGCAATCAGGAAATTAAACCAGTACTCGTATTTGATAAAAAAGGCCATCTTTGGCTTCACCGTCTCGACCCAAAACCTCGCGTTCTCAGGTGTGTCAAGCGGAAGATACACCACTGCATCGGCATACTTGTAATTTTTGCGGATTTTATATCCCGACGGACTGAAGAAACTCACGATGATCCTGTATCCCGGGTAGCGGTCCAGAAGCTCCTCAATGATCGGCCTGCCCTGCTCGAACTCCCCCAGGGACGCACAG
>JBAXLI010000177.1:0-2272 GCA_037134895.1 Bacteroidota bacterium | reverse complement strand
CTTCAATTTCAAAGGCGTGTTTAGTCAAACAATCTATGAAATCAAAAGCCCTTGCAGAAAAGGTAAAGCCCTTTCAGCATTACCAGCACGGGCAGGATTTCGAGGGCGCAAAGGTACACAAATAAAAACAAATAGGAAAATTTCTTCAGCGAAATTCCAATAAAAAAACCTCTCAATACCCTTAGTATGTAAAGTAAAATGCTAATTGTCAATGTGATATAAAGCAGGATTGCTGAGTGCAGGAAAACCGTGAGAATGAGCATTGGTAGCAGTAAAAGACCCGTGATGAATAAGAAAGCCATGATATTGTTAAAGTAAAGATAGGTTGTAGGCATAGTGTGGAAGATAATCCCCAGCAAGCGCATGATTAATACCTTCAGGAACCAGAAGAAGAAAAGTGTGGCAGCAGAGAAACTGAAGATAAGGAGTTCGCCATACTTTGTATGTATCCCCGGGATGATATCCATGATTATCATGCAGAGCAAAAAACTGGAGGTAAAAAGGTAAATAAATCCGAGCCCTAACGAGATCCTTTCCTTGAAGAGACTTCCTTCCCTGGTCATGATGTTCAGGAAACGCTGGGAAATCGGGGCACGGTAGATCTGGCGCATGCGTTTGAAGTAGAACACCTGAAGCCAGGCCAGGATAAGCAGGCATGCAAGCATGAGACCCGCAATCCAGTCTGCCGGGGAATGCTGATGGGAAGGGCTTGTAAAAGTTTTAACTTTCAGGCTGTGAGTGCCGAAGATAGAAGGTGCGTATTTCATTGAAGGTCTTTCGACGCTCTGAAGGAAAAACGTTGTATCCGGTGAGTAATGGATTGGCCTCATGTTCAGGATCCCCTGGTTTGACTTGTAAAAAAGTTCCACAGTGGATCGGAAGGGGGAGGAGCGAGGATCTCAACCTGCTGCTGCCTGACTGGGTGAATGAAATTGATTTGCCTCGAATGGAGATGGATTGAACCGTCAGCGTTTGACCTGGGGTAGCCGTATTTAAGGTCGCCACGTATGGGGCATCCTGCATGGGAAAGCTGGGCCCTGATCTGGTGATGCCTCCCGGTGATCAGGTTCACTTCGAGAAGGTAATAATCTTTGCTTTTTCCTATCAGGGAGTATGTAAGCTCGGCAAGCTGCGTTTTTTCACCTGACTTTGTCCGCACGTAGGTTTTATTCCTGACTTCATCCCTGAAGAGATGATTGCTCAGCCTGCCGTTTTCAAGCGGAGGTGCGTTTTTAACTACAGCCCAGTATATTTTTTTTATCTGCCCGTTCTTCAGCATTTCATTCAACCTCGACAACGATTTTGAAGTACGTGCAAAGATCACGGCCCCGCTTACAGGGCGGTCGATACGGTGAACCACACCGAGGAATACGTCCCCTGGTTTGTTGTATTTAACTTTGATGTAGGATTTGACCAGTTCCCCCATCGGGAGATCGCCGCTTTTATCACCCTGGACAATCTCAGATGGCAGTTTGTTGACTACCAGGATGTGGTTGTCCTCATACAGGATGCGGTTCTCAATACTGCTCGCGTTCATTAGGGAAATTGAGCGATTTGATATCGTTGATGTAGGTATTCACGGCATCTTTGATCTCTTCTGAGAGGTTATGATACCTCCTGAGGAAACGAGGTGAAAATTCCATCGTGATACCAAGCATATCATGCAAAACCAGAACCTGTCCGTCAACCTCAGCCCCTGCCCCGATACCAATCAGCGGGATCTTTAATTCCCTGGAAACTTTACCTCCCAGCTTGGCCGGAATTTTTTCAAGTACAATTGCAAAACATCCTGCATTTTCCAGAAGATGGGCATCGTCTAAAAGCTTAGAAGCTTCTGATTCGGTGGTAGCCCTTACTACATAGGTCCCGAATTTATGAATAGACTGGGGTGTGAGTCCAAGGTGGCCCATCACAGGAATACCTGCCGACAAGATCCTGTCAACCGACTCGAGGATCTCCTTGCCGCCTTCCATCTTCACTGCATCAGCGCCGCTTTCCTTCATGATCCTGATGGCCGAATTAAGTGCCTCCCTCGAATTGCCCTGGTAGGAACCGAATGGAAGGTCAACAACCACAAGGGCTCTCTTCACAGCTCTGACCACCGAAGATGCATGATATATCATCTCGTTGAGAGTTATGGGAAGTGTTGAAGTATGCCCCGCCATTACATTGGAGGCTGAATCTCCTACAAGGATAATGTCAATACCGGTGCTTTCCAGGATCCTGGCGAAAGAAAAATCATATGCCGTGAGCATGGCAATTTTCTCCCCTT
>JBAXLI010000176.1:0-2330 GCA_037134895.1 Bacteroidota bacterium | reverse complement strand
CATTGTTGGGTTTATGAACCCTCAAAAACGGTCAACCTATTTCAGGCAAGCACAAATGCAGTTGAGATTCAACTGCATAATAAAATCATTGCTCAGCCGCAAACGCTCATCTTATATCTGATTTAGAACACCCTACTAATTTAGATTCTATCCAAAGGAAATCTTTAGTAACTTTGTACTGTTAATGTTTTAACAGTACGAGACTTTATTTATGATAACACTCTCATATCAAGGAAAGAACACCTTCCTGGAAGCCGTCAACGAAAAGAGCGGCGCAGAAGTGCTGGAATGCTACCAGTGCGGCAAATGCGTATCGACATGCCCGGTCTCCAATTTCATGGATTTTCCGCCCCGTGAGATCATGCAGATGATCAAACTCGGGCTGAAAGAAGAAACCCAGATGGCCAATTCAACCTGGTTCTGCCTTACCTGTTCAGCCTGCTCAGGTCGCTGTCCGCGCGAAATCAACATCCCGGCAGTCATGGAGGCAGTGCGCCACCTGGCAATCGAGGAGAATTTCCATCCGGATTCAAAACAGGTGAAAAATATCAGGAAATTCCACGAGATATTTCTCGACATGATCAAACGTTACGGCCGTAATTATGAACTGCGGATGATGGCCGAATTCAATATCCGCACCCGTAACCTGTTCAAGGATATGCACCTCGCCCCGACAGCCCTGCTGAAAGGGAAGATCCCTCTTGGTGTAAAACCCATGAAGAGCACCAAAGCCATCAAAAAAATGTACGAGATGGCCGCAAAACTTGAACAACAGAACAAATAAGAAGGTTAAGATGAAAAAAGTAACTTATTTCCCGGGCTGTTCCGCCCATGGTACCAGCGAGGAATTCGACGAGACCGTCAAGATGGTCATGAAGACCCTGGATGTCGAGATGGAAGAGATCCCTGACTGGAACTGCTGCGGTGCGACTTCGGCTCATACCATGAGCGAAAGCCTGGCATACGCCCTTCCGCTCCGCAACCTTGTTTTAGCCGAGAAGCTCAGCAACGATACGATGACCATCCCCTGTGCTTCTTGTTATCAACGCCTGAAAGCAACCAAGGTTCACATGGATGAGAATCCCGAACTGGCAGCGAAAATTGGCACAGCAGTAGTTGGCGAAGGAACCTATGAAGGCAAGGTTGCTGTTAAATCGATGCTGCAATACTGTTATGAGGATGTGGGTATTGAGGCGATCAAAGCCAAGGTGACAACACCCATAAGCGGTATGAAAATTGCCTGTTATTACGGCTGCCTGCTTACCCGCCCCAAGGCGATCACCCAGTTCGATTCTCCCGAGTACCCGATGTCGATGGACAATATCGTGGAAGCACTTGGTGCAAAAGCGATGCCTTTCGACTTTAAGACCGAATGTTGTGGTGCGTCATTCTCCATTTCCGATACTGAAATTGTGCTTCAGCTAAGCGGCAAGATCCTCGAGATGGCAAAGGCAAGCGGTGCTCATGCAATCGTGGTGGCCTGTCCGCTCTGCCAGTCGAACCTCGATATGAGGCAGCGCGATATTGAAAAGAAATATAAAGTGAAATATGATATCCCGGTATTCTATCTGACCCAGTTGATGGCTATGGCTTTCGGTTACCCGAAGGAAAAGATGATGTTCTCCAAGCATATCATACCTGTCGATGGAGCTCTTTCCCATATCGGAGAAGTGATAGAAGAACCAAAGAAACCCTCTAAAGTGAAAAAAGCCGTAAAGGCAGAAAGTGAGGTTGAATAATGGCAAGAGTAGGTGTATTCGTTTGTTTTTGCGGTGCAAATATTGCTGACTTTGTGGATGTCCCAACGGTTGTTGAGGAAGCCAAAAAGATCAGGGAAGTCAAGTTTGCCGTGGATTATAAGTATATGTGTTCCGATCCCGGACAGCAGATGATCAGGGATGCCATTGTACAGCACCGGCTCACTTCGATCGTAGTAGCCGCCTGTTCCCCCCGTATGCATGAGAAGACTTTCCGCAAGGCGCTCAGTGATGCCGGGATGAACCCTTACCTTTTAGAGGTAGCCAACATCCGCGAACATTCTTCCTGGGTACATCAGAAAGATAAAAAAGCGGCTACCGATAAAGCCGGGGACCTGGTCAGGATGGCTGTTGCAAAGTCAATTGCCAATGAACAGCTCCACGAAATTTCTGTCCCGGTGACCAAGCGTGCATTGGTTATTGGTGGAGGGATTGCAGGCATACAGGCTGCCTTGGATATTGCCGATGCAAGGATTCCGGTAACGCTTGTTGAGAGAAGCCCGTCAATCGGGGGCCGCATGGCACAGCTTGACGAAACCTTCCCAACACTGGACTGTTCACAGTGTATCCTTA
>JBAXLI010000175.1:0-2333 GCA_037134895.1 Bacteroidota bacterium | reverse complement strand
AAGCGAGTAATCCCTGATGGGGGCGAGCGAAGCGAGTAATCCCTGATGGGGGCGAACGAAGCGAGTAATCCCTGATGGGGGCGAACGAAGCGAGTAATCCCGTCAAACTGATTGTCAACATGCCTGCAGCATTCTCCCTTTCCCGAAACCTGACCTGCCTCTATCTCGTTAAGGTTGCGAAATGGATGAACCTGGTCATGCCTATCATCGTCCTTTTTTACAAATCGAATGGAATGAGCATGCAGGATATCTTCACCCTGCAGGCGGTATATTCCTTTACCCTGATGGCCCTGGAGATCCCTACAGGGTATTTTGCCGACAATGCGGGCCGCCGTACCAGCATACTTTTAGGGTCTTTACTTGGTTTTGGAGGCTATCTTATTTATAGTTTTTCTTTTGGTTTCTGGGAGTTTGTTGTTGCCGAGACTATCCTGGGAGTGGGAATGAGCCTGGTTTCGGGAGCCGATTCTGCCATGTTGTATGATTCCCTGATGTCTGCTGGGAAAAGCGGGAACTATACGAAGTATGAGGGAAGGATCACATCCATTGGGAATTTCGCGGAAGCAGCTGCTGGAATTGCAGGAGGACTACTTGCTGTATCTTCCCTGCGGATGCCCTATTACTTTCAGGCAGGCGTAGCGTTCATTGCCATTCCGGCTGCGTGGCTGCTGAGGGAACCCCCGGTCCATGGACATATACGCAAGCCTTCCCTGAATGACATCCGCAAGATTGTTGTCAAGGTATTGCACGGAGACAAACGGCTTACCTGGAATACCCTGTTTTCAGCAGTGACAGGCACCTCAACACTGACTATGGCCTGGTTTGCCCAACCATATTTCAGCAGCATCGGCTTGCCTGTATCGTTGTATGGAGTTATATGGGCAGTCCTGAATCTTAGTGTGGGAATCACAGCTATCCTTGCATGGAGAATTGAAGGAGCCCTTAAACCTCCCAGAACAGTCGCTTTATTTACGATCCTGCTCTGCTTGTCTTACTTTGCTCTTGCTTTGACTCACTCATATGCAGGCCTGGTATTCCTGCTGGTCTTTTACCTTGCAAGAGGGCTGGCAACCGTTACATTGCGAAATTACATCAATGTGATCACCAGTTCAGATATCAGGGCAACGGTTTTATCGGTCAGGAATTTTATCATCCGGCTGTTGTTCGTTCTTACTGGTCCGCTCTTCGGCTGGATCACCGACCATCATGGCCTTCAGGCAGCCCTGGTTTCAGCCGGGTTCATTTTCGGAAGCCTGGGAAGCATAACAATGTTCTTTTTCATCCGCAATAAAACATATAAAGCCCTGTGAACAAATTGTTACAAAAACAACGATATTTTTTCATTAAATAGAACATCTGTGCGATCTTTGTCCGATGGACACCAATAATGAAAAAATAGTTCAGGCGGTAATAAGTTTCCTTGAGGCTGTCAATGGCAGAAAGGACAATAAAGCCGTTTCGGAATTGATGAAGGGAATGGTCGACAGGGTCATTGTTGAAGACCTTGCAGCGACTGCCGAAAATAATCCACCCGCTGAAACATTGTGGTCAAAAATTGATCATGACCTGCGTTCTCCGATGTGTGGCATCCTGGGGTTTACCGGAATTTTGCTTGAAGAGATTAGTGATCCTGAGGTAAGGTGGAAAGCAGAGCAGATCAGAATTGCAGCGCAAAAGGTAATGGAGATACTTTGTAACAGCAATATATACAGGTATCAGCTGCCTGATGGTACAGATGCTCCGAAACCAGTTCAACCACAGGTCCTCTCTGCGGATACTCTTCTGAAGCCAGCGACCCCGTTGAAGAAAAAAGCAAAGTCGGCAGGAAAAAAGTTGCCCAATGTACTTATTGTCGAAGACAATAGTGTCAACAGCAATCTGCTGATGCACCATTTGAAGAAACATTGTCATTTGTTTTTTTCGCAGACAGGTAAAGCTGCAGTTGATCTTGCTCTTCAGGAGAAGATCGATGTTATATTTATGGACATCAATCTTGGTGAGGGCATGGATGGCATACAGGCTATGCTTGAGATAAGAAAGCAGACCGGCAATGAAAGCCTGCCGATCATAGCAGTAACGGGGTATGCAGGAAGAGCTGATAAGGAAAATTTTTTATTGGCCGGGTTTACCGATTTCGTTGCCAAACCCTTTGAAAGGCAGGAAGTCATAGGCATTATGCAGAATTTATTCAGGCAGGACGATTAAGCAATAGAGGAAAAAACCGAAAAAAAACCTACTTTTGCAGCCTCAACCGCTTCGGAGAGATGCCAGAGCGGTCGAATGGGGCGGTCTCGAAAACCGTTGACCCTCGTAAGGGGGTCCCAGGGTTCGAA
>JBAXLI010000174.1:0-2456 GCA_037134895.1 Bacteroidota bacterium | reverse complement strand
AGCCCAGGCCTGGGCTATTTCACGTTCGGAAAGTTTGGGTTGGGGGCTTTGCATTTAGCAAAGGAAAGCACAATGCTATACATAGTAAAGGACACAATATGAGGCTATTTTAAAGGTTAAAATCACATCGAAATTGAACATACAATTTATAGTTATGCGCAAATATTTTATTTTAAGTATTTCATCAATTCATTCATGGTATTTGGCGTAGCAACAATTTCCTTAGTCTTTGCATCAAGTAAAATCATTACCGGAGTGGCTAATACATAGTAATCAACTGCTACTTTGCTCCGGATTCCATCATCCGCATGCAGGTGTTTCCAACATTTAAGCTTCGCTGTCTTCTTCTCCCAAGCTGTTATTCCGGTTTCCATGTCATCGAGGCTGATGGCAACAACCTGAATGTTCTGACTTAAATCAGGTTGCTGCTGTAATGGATATAACTTATCAACCACCTCCATACAGTGGCTGCAATCAGCTGACCAAAAGAGAATAAGTACGTATTTACTTTGGATTTCGAGTTTATAAAGTTCAAAGAGTGTGCCTTCCTGATCCTTCATACTGATATCAGAGGCTTTGCTTCCCGGCACCAGTGTTTCCATGCCCTTTAACCTGCGGGAAATTTCCTGTCTTTTCGAGGTGAGACAGTTTGAATCATTTAAGTAAGGTTCCAATGCTTTAATTCCGGCATTGATACCATTGGTTTCGTAACCCCTGTAAAAATACTCCACCATCCATCCATATACAAGCGGATGGCCTTTTTTGGCTTTATCAATCGCTGTTTTGCCAGCGAGGGGGAACAAGGAATCACGCAAGGTAGCAGTCGTGGACAATTGTCCATAAAGATTGACGTAATTATCCATCCATTTGTTCAGGTCGGAAGTTTTAATGATGAATGGATCCTTAAAATCCAGACCATCAAAATAGTGATTGATCAGGCTTTTCATCCGGTCGGTTTCAGTGCCTTTCCAGGGTATTTGTGGTACATACTGAAAACTGTAAAGACTGCTGACAAATAAGCCTTTGTCTTGGTGGGTCTTTGTTCTCAGCCATTGGTTATATGTTTCCCGCCGGAGTTCATATTCTTCGATTCCTTGCTTGTAAAAACCTGACTCAGGATCGTCATAATTCATCAGGAAATTCTGGAGGAGCCCGAGTTTTTCTTTCTGCCAGCTATTTTCCTGAGAAAACAAAGTAAATGCAGCATTTTCCCGTTCATCTTTCTGGGGCCAGGTGCTGTCGGCATTGTTGCAATAGACCGGACTGACCCAAAGTTCCAGATCCTGATCATTGATGAAAAGATGCTTCTCGGAAGGATAAGGTGTACTTGCTTCTTTTTCTTTGTAATCAAATCTCAGCACAAACTCTCCTGGAAGGATGTCTTTATTGATAATTATTCTGGTTGTTTCTCCATTTTTTATTCCCAGGACTTTCGTGATTGTCATAAAGGTTTTGAATGAAAGGCCCAACAAACTTATTTTACTTTCATAAACGCCACGCAGGTGAATGGTTAATTCAACATCCCGGGTCTGTGCCCGTCCATTAAAAATGGATGCAAACCATATTAAAACGGTAATTATAAGAATAGGTTTTTTTTTTGAGTGTATGATCATTATTCAAAGATAATCCGGAGGATCGATAAAACAAAAAACATTCGTAATTGCTGAGTCATAGCCCGTTGATTTCTATTCTTCACCATAGATGTAAAATGGTAAAAGCATGATCTGCTATACCATTTTACATCTTGCCATTTTACCTTTAAATAATTTTCAGGCTGATTTTAAAGTTTCACTATTTTTTTCATTACAGTATGCCCGTCTTGTGTTGTAAGTTTGAGGAAATACAATCCACCTTGCAAATACCCCAGATCGACACGATTGCCGGAAAAAGTTATTTGCTGCTCGTTACCGGCAACGTCGAATAGCTGAAGTTTTTCAATTTTCACACCCTGTTGTACCGGGAGGATGGTCAGGTGGTCGTTGGCAGGGTTAGGATATACTGCGACAAGGCCGGATGGATCTTCTGCCGGATTATCAATACCCGTTTTAAAGGTTGAATGATATACTAAAACCTGAACAGCGTTAAAGCCGTTATAAAAATTAATTAAATTTCCATTGTCAGTAAAGTTAATAATAACAACACCCGCATCACCCGCTGTCCATGACGTTCCTGCCCAGGTAAAACCATCGCCTGTGATCAGGCCTGCTTGATAATTATACTCGGCTCGCCAGGTATTTTGCCAATCGTTCATTTGCCAAAACTGATAAACGCTTGTCAGCATATTTCGGTTTGCATCGTAAGTAAAAATACCCTGAGAATAATTTGTCCATTCGACGCCATCGTAGCAGTACCGGTTAATATATGACAACCGGTTCCCGGTCACATCGTACGTATTGGTATCCATATAATCATTTATCCATTCCATGCCATCCCACATTTGCCCAAGATTGGTTATT
>JBAXLI010000173.1:0-2471 GCA_037134895.1 Bacteroidota bacterium | reverse complement strand
ATACCACTGGTAATTGTCTCCAGATTACATGCAATAGATTAGCGGATAACAAATAACTATTGATATAGAGCCTCGGGAAATTGGGGCTTTTTAGTCTAAATATTAAGTATTTTGTAAAAATTAGAACTTAACCCAACTTGCACCCCAAAGTTTGTATTTTAGCCTGTACCCTGTGATTGAATTTTTCGATCTATCATTTCGGGTAACACAGATTTTCTGAGAAAGGGGTAATGCTTATAGCCTAAAGCATTATAAATTTTGTTGACTTGAGCTTCAGGAGTGGTGCATTTACGGATGAAAATCTTTTGATCGCTTTTATCCTTCATGGTCACTGTCGCAGCTTTTTGAGTATTCATGATACGGACGATGTGTGACCAGTCGTGGTCGATACCTTTGGCTTTTAACTGGTACCTGATGGTATGGACCATTTGATAGGCCAGCACTGCCAGGTTCAGGTGTGCAATGGAATTTTCATCGGTCTGGTGGAATACCGGCCGCATTTTCAAATCGGTTTTCAGGGTGCGAAAAACAGATTCGATCTCGCGTATGGTATTATAAATGTCCCAAAATAATTTCTCATCAATCTGTTTGACCGATGTCCGAAGAAAATAGACGCCTTCTTCTTTACGGCTAACGGGGACAATTTTTTTCCATTCCAATTTGGAGGCAATGCCATTTTCCGAAGTTATCGCCAAGTCGTAGAACCTATGGGCGCTGGGATATCTCTCCTTGAGCCGGCCAATGCGTTCCCATACTTTTTCAACTTTTTTGGTGCCACCCTTGCGTTGCATACCATACAATACCTGGTTCAGTCCCTCTACAAAATGAGCGGTGAAATTTTCATGCATCGACACCTCTTTCTTTGCTTTTTTCTCACTTCGAACGTACAGAAGGGTGTCGTCAATCCCTTGTTGTTCAATCATCATTAACTCAATAGGGCTTTTGCGTTTATCGGTAATCACCACAGGTTTATTGTCCTTTTTTACGGCCGCGTAATCCTTGAACTTTCCGCGGGCAACACACAGGTAATCATATCCCTTATTGCGGAGCATCAACAGGTTTTCTTCACTGGCAATCCCCGCATCCATAACCACCATTGGCTTTCTTGCTGTCAATGACCCTCTGGAACACAGATCATCAATGGTGGTTTCAAGGGTCGCTATTTCTCCAATATTGCCCCGGTATATTTTGCTGTACTTGACAAAGCCTTCCACGTTCACTACCAATGCTAGGGTGATCAATTTAGCATCCTGGCGTTTTTCTTTGCTTTTGGCGAACGAGGCCAGGATACTTTTGAGTTTGCGCCCTTCAAAATAACTGTTGGTAAGGTCATAGAGGATAATTTTGTCCTTCAAATCAAAGAGTTCGTTGGTCTTATGCGACAGGTACGATTCAATGCGCTCCTGCTCATTGCTCAACATCCGGCTGATACGGTACAGCTTATGATGGCTTACCTTGTTGGCATCTATGCCCAGAAGTTCACATATCCCGCTGTTGTCCTTCATCCACTCTGCGGTAGCATGTTCCGAGGCTGGAAAAAGTGCCCGGCTGATAATGTGCGCCATGGCAAGGTCAAGGTCTTCGCCCACAAACCCGGCTTGCTGGAGGCATCTTCCCATGTCAAGCTGGTCAAGGGCCTGCTTGCAAAGTGATTCCCCGCCTATCTCCCGGGCATTCTCAATGGCCAAGCTTGCCAGGTCAACAGCGTGAAAGGTTTTTTCTTCCTCCCTCTCGGGTCCCCGGTCAATGAGTTTCTTATCGATAATTAGTTTGGAGAAGGATTGGGCGAGGCGCTCAACAACAGGGTTAGTACATTCAAACAAGGATTGGTTCCCGGTGACCAGCTGCTCGATGCGGTCAGCTAAATCTTTATAGTCTTGATAATGTGACAGTTCGTCTAATGTTCCCAAGGACAAGATATTCCGGTGGCGCACACTGCTGCCCAGGCGGTAACTCTGACACAACCGGTAGTATCTGTAAATTTTACCGGTGGACTTATCCTTCTTGGGCACTATTTTGATAAACATGCGGCAAACATACAAACAAATATTTAAATATAAAAATCATTTTCGGGGACTACAAAGCCCTTTCAGAAATATTATAATTGATTATCAGGCAGATACAAAATTGTCTAACAAAAATATTTTTAGTCGAATTATCTATGTTGTTGATTATACGTGATTTGTAAAATGAAGTTTTTCTTATACCCCGTTACGGGGTGCAAGTTGGGTTAACCCATTCTCGATCTGGACAAATTCGGAATGACTTATATGCTGGTTGGAATGACTTCGGACATACGACCATACTTCCTTGCTTACAATCGGTTTTGGCTGACTTTGTGGGAGGACTCTATCTATTTTGTAAAAACCACCGTGAACCTTTGTCGATGCTATTTTCAATTTATAATTCACGAAGTTATTGCTCTTGGATTCAGGTATTCCTCATTGATGAATTCAATTAGAATAGCATAG
>JBAXLI010000172.1:0-2488 GCA_037134895.1 Bacteroidota bacterium | reverse complement strand
GATGATGGCGCTTCGCGCCGATGCAAGATGATGGCGCTTTGCGCCGATGCAAGATACGGCTCCTGCATCCCGCATCCCGCATCCTGTATCCCGCATCCCACTTTTTCTTACTTTTGCAAAAATTCTATGACATGGAACATCTGCGAAGGAACAAGGTCTGCGATCTGCTGAAATCAACTGAATACGGAAAGGACGTGCTGGTAAAGGGCTGGGTGCGTACCCGCCGCGGGAACAAGAACGTGAATTTCATTGCGCTGAATGATGGAAGCATCATCCACAGCATACAGGTTGTGATCGATATGGCACAGTTCAGCGAGGAGTCGTTGAAACTGGTTACCACGGGTTCCTGCATCGCAGTGAAAGGTATCCTTGTCGAATCAAAGGGGCAGGGCCAGAGCGTTGAAATCCAGGGGAAAGAGATCGAGCTTTACGGGACTGCCGATCCGGAGACATATCCTTTACAGAAAAAAGGACATTCCCTGGAGTTCCTCAGGGAGATCGCACACCTTCGTCCGCGTACCAACACCTTCGGAGCCGTGCTCAGGATACGTCATGCCATGGCCTATGCAATCCACAAATATTACAATGATAACGGGTTCTTCTACCTGCATTCGCCCATTATCACCGGAAGCGATGCCGAAGGTGCAGGAGCGATGTTCCGCGTTTCTATCCTGGACCCAAAAAATCCGCCATTAAAGGAAGATGGAAGTATTGATTATTCGCAGGATTTCTTTGGAAAGGAAACAAATCTGACTGTTTCCGGACAGCTCGAAGGTGAACTCGGGGCAATGGCATTGTCGCTGGTGTATACTTTCGGTCCGACGTTCAGGGCCGAGAATTCGAACACTCCCCGCCACCTTGCCGAGTTCTGGATGATTGAACCGGAGATGGCGTTCTACGATATTACCGATAATATGGACCTGGCGGAAGACTTCCTGAAATATCTTATGCAGTATGCCCTTGATCATTGCATCGATGACCTGGAGTTCCTCAACAAGATGTATGACACTGAACTGATCGAACGGCTGAAGCAGGTGATCGCGAGCAAATTCGAAAGACTCACATACACAAGGGCCGTTGAGATTTTGATGGCTTCCGGACAAAAATGGGAATTCCCCGTATCCTGGGGTGTTGATCTTCAGAGCGAGCATGAACGCTACCTCGTTGAAAAGCATTTCGGCAAGCCGGTTATCCTGACTGATTATCCGAAGGATATCAAGGCTTTTTACATGAAGCAGAATGACGACGGCAAGACGGTACGCGGAATGGATGTGCTTTTCCCGAAGATAGGGGAGATCATAGGAGGTTCGCAACGCGAGGAAAACCTGGAAGCATTGCAGCGCCGCATCCGCGAGATGAACATTCCTGAAAAAGACGTTTGGTGGTATCTCGACACCCGCAAGTTCGGAACCGCACCGCATTCGGGGTTCGGACTGGGTTTTGAGCGTCTGATACTGTTTGTCACAGGTATGGCGAATATCCGCGATGTCATTCCTTTCCCGCGTACGCCGAAGAATGCGGAGTTTTGATGGGTGGTTGTTGGTTCTTGGTACTAGGTGATTGGTTGTTGGTTATTCAACATTCGACATTCGATATTCGATATTCAATATTCGTACATCGTACATCCCTTAAGCTGCGGTCTAAATGAGCTCATTTCGGGAGCATTTTTGCATCGCCGCTACGGTTGCTGCGTCGCTCACTCAAAAATTCACCAGGTATTTAAAGCAGAGTTTGTTCGCTCCTTGAATCCTAATGCGGCTTATGCAAAATGCTCCCTTCACTACAACTGGTGCAGCTTATGTGAAGTGCTTCCTTCGCTACGACAGATGCGGCTTATTGCAAAATGCTCTCCTGCCAGGAGCCAAAAACCAATTACCAATCACCACCCCGTCAGGAAAAATTTATGGTATAAACAGGGGATTGCATTTTTTTAAAAAAAACCATACCTTTGCATACTCTAAAGGACAATAATTACAGGAGCGAGTGATATGCGGGGAAAAAAATTGAAAATCAACAAGATAGATATTGACACCCTGAAAGATACCCCGGTGATCACAATTGACAAATCCACTGATTATTCTCTCGAGTTAGTTTCACAAGACATCATCGACCACATTTCCATTACCGATTTACATGGAAAAGTAGTACATGAATCCGATATCAACAGGACCACATTCGTGTTCAATTATCGCGACAACTGCAAGGACATGTTCCTGATCAATATCCAGAAGCAGAAGCAGAAAGGCGAGACGCAGATCCTGATACTTTAGAGCGTGAGTCCTGTCTTTTGACACGTGATATGTGGTAGGATTTTTCCTGTTCGTGCTGACGAAAATCAACTGCAATGCCGGGATTTGAGGATTCTTTTCTGTTCGTGCTGACGAAAATCAGCTGAAATCCCAGCCCCCGGTAACCCAGTTCCCCTGCCATCCCGCATCCTGCATCCCGCATCCTGCATCCTGCATCCTGCATCCCGCATCCTGCATCC
>JBAXLI010000171.1:0-2534 GCA_037134895.1 Bacteroidota bacterium | reverse complement strand
GGATGCAGGATGCGGGATGCGGGATGCAGGATGCAGGATGCAGGATGTATAGTTTATAAGTGTCTTCAACGTACTGAACGATTGGTATGTAACATACTGAACGAATGGTATGTATTGTCACAAAAAAATTTATTTCTTAAGGAGGTAATACAATTGGTTAAGCTGGTCTTTCATTGATTTTATCGCCGATTCCACAGATAAGGTCCTTACCAGGTCACCGGCCATGCCAATACTTAAGGAAAAATATTGCAGGGCAACCACCTTTACATTGATATCGCTCCTGATCTCGCCCCGCCTGATCGCATTTTTGAGAATGATCTCCGCACTTTTCAGGGCATCATCGATAACATGCGATTTGCTTTCGGTAAATCCTTCATAATGCCTGAAGCAGTCGGCAATGAGCGACAGGTAATTGACCAGGACGACCTTTTCCCCTTCCTCGAAGAGGGCTTTCAATATCTTATGCGTATGATCTATGCAGGCACTGGTGTATTCCTTCATTGTGACATTTTCCTCATCCACAACAATGCTGGTGACAGGTAAATGCCTGTCTATCACAGCACGGAAAAGTTCTTCCTTGTTCTTAAAATGATGGTACAAGGCACCTTTGGTAAAACCGATGGCTTCGCTGATCATGCTGATGGACACAGCCTCATAGCTGTGATTCAGGAACAGCTTGTATGCTTCGTCGATAATAAAATCTCTTGTATCTTTCATGATAAAAATACTGAACGATCGGTATGCAAAGGTAATACTTAATTTATTCCAGCCACAAAAAAATAAAAAAAATTTCCTCATTCTGTACAAATCTCATCTGCCCGGTTTCGCTTGATACGGTTTGTCCACACAGTCAAAGCTTTTACAACATTACCGAATGCTGCAGAAAATGGGCCATTGTTATGATAAAACCTGTTGCGTTTTTTATCTTTGTAATGATTTAAGGACAACGACATGAACAATTTCATCAATTGATGGGATCGGGCACCTTGCTTCCAACACATAAAAGCACGATCCGACAGCAGGGTCGGCATTCCATTAAAGTCGTTGCTGAAACCTTAATACCTGAACGCCTATGATCACAGTTTTTATCATTTATCTTGCCTTTACAATGGGGATCGCCTGGTGGTATTCACGGGGCGGAAAGACTCATGAAGGATATGTTCTCGGGGGAAAGAAATTTTCAGGAACTGCACTGGCCCTGTCGGAAAG
Source organism: Bacteroidota bacterium (assembly GCA_037134895.1). Classification (GTDB taxonomy): domain Bacteria; phylum Bacteroidota; class Bacteroidia; order Bacteroidales; family FEN-979; genus CAIRDP01. The sequence continues at coordinate 1,325 of JBAXLI010000171.1, read as the reverse complement.
GGCTACGGGGGAATCGGCCTGGCTGCTGCTGGGGCTTACGGGATATGCCTATTCTGACGGACTGAGCGCCATATGGGTTGCTCTTGGATGCGTGACCGGTATCATTTTCATCTGGTTCGTGATGGCAGGAAAGCTGCGTGCCGAAACCGAACGAAGCGGTTCCATGACCGTCTCAAGCCTCATCGCAAAAAAGATCCCGGGCTCTGAACGTTCCATCGGCATGCTCTCGGCAATGATCGTCGTCTTTTTCTTCGTTTTCTACATTGCCGCACAGTTCAGCGGTTCGGGAAAAGTCCTGAATAAAACCTTCGGGCTTGATCCTTTCTGGGGGATCATCATAAGCTCAGTCGTGGTTACTTTCTATTGTGTAATGGGCGGATTTATAGCCGTGGTGGTCACCGACGTATTCCAATCCATCCTGATGATTCTTACCCTTGTCGTATTTCCTGTGATTGCCGTTCTGGTCGCAGGTGCCCACGATATACATATCATCCAGTCAATACATGAGGCCGCACCGGAATACCTTTCTCTCACGAAAGGCTTGGGTGGATCGTCGGCTGTGGTCCTGGTATTGAGCGGACTCAGCTGGGCCCTGGGTTATACCGGGCAGCCGCAGCTATTGACAAGGATGATGGCGATACGGGATCATAAGGGGGTGCAGACTGCCAAATGGGTTGCGACGATCTGGACTTTGTTTGCTTACCTGGGAGCGATCCTCATCGGATTATTCGGAATTGCTTTCGTTCATAGCGGATTGCTTGGATCTGAAGCGGGGAAACTTGCCCAGGATACCGAAAAGATACTGCCTGTGATGGTTGTTGCACTGGTCAATCCGATTCTTGCAGGGGTACTGCTTTCGGGGGTGATCTCTGCCATGATGTCAACAGCCTCATCGGAACTTACGGTGTCTTCGGCTTCCATCACCGAGGACATCTATTCAAACCTGAGCAGAAAAAAGCAATCCGCGAAGAAACTTCTGTATCTCAACCAGGGCATGACCTTTGCTGTTGGCGCAGTTGCCATCGTATTGGCTTTCGTGATGCAGGATACAGTTTACGGACTGGTGTCCTATGCCTGGTCAGGAATCGGGTCTTCGTTCGGCCCGGCCCTGCTGCTTCTGCTTTTCTGGAAAAGGTTTTCGCGTGCAGGGATCTTTGCTTCACTGATCTCAGGAACCCTGTCGACAGTTATCTGGAAGAATTTCTTCGAAGTCCAGACTGGCATTTCAGAAAGGCTCGCCAGTTTCATATTCGCATTCCTCATGGCTGTGTTGTTTTCACTGCTTATACCGGAGAAAAAGCGGGAGCAGGCCGGAAGATAGGATG
>JBAXLI010000170.1:0-2578 GCA_037134895.1 Bacteroidota bacterium | reverse complement strand
TGTTGCTGGGGTTGCTGTTGCTGGGGTTGCTGTTGCTGGGGTTGCTGTTGCTTTGCCGGCTGACCATCACGCTGCTTTTGCGGCGGTTGCTGCCTCTGCTGTTGTTGCTGAGGTGGAAGACTTTGCTGGGGCTGTTTCTTAGGTTGTTCTGGTTTGACAGCAGGATTTCCTTTTTGTGCAGGAGAATCTCCAACCCGTTGTGAGGAGGGTTTCAGTTTATCCATGCTCTCAACTCTTTTTGGGGCAGGTTCGCGCATACCGGAAACGCTTTTTTGTACCTGCGGTCTGTAAATCTGAAGTGCGTTGTTGCTAATCCTTTCATCCGGCCTGCTGGTTTCTTTAATGGTGAAGGGTGTATATGTTCTTCCTGAACGTTTTTCCACCTCTGCCCTAGCAGGACCAGCGTTGTATCTTACATTATTTGATCCATCAATTCGGGTATTGTTGATTACTGTTGAACGGTTGATAATGGTAACATTATTGTTAACATTCAAATAGTAGTTGTTTATATTGGTTCGTCCAAAATCCCTGTCCCTCACAAATGTCCATTGATTATAAGGAACATTATACGCGCTGCTGTAAGCAATACTAATACTAATTCCCGGGCCTATTGGCGCCCAGCCATAGTACCCTTCCGACATTCTCCATGTCACCCACCCAGGTCCCCACTCATTACCGGGTACCCACATCGGGCCGTAATAGGGATCATTATACCAACGGCCATAATGAAATGGAGCCCATCCCCAGGAATAGTTCGAAAACCAGGTCCATCCTTCATTTGTGAACATCCAGTATCCGTTTGTTGCATAAGGAGTAAAACCCTGACTTACATCAGGCACCCAAACATATCCATAGTCGGGATTCAGTACCCAGGTGCCGTAAGGACTCAGTTCATCATAAAAGACCTGGAAGCTGACATTGCCTCCCTGAGCATTTACTTGTAGCGGTATGACATAAGTACATATGCCAAGCAGAAGAAAAAAAGAAATAACAATTTTTGTTTTCATGGATTTAGTTTTGCAGTGACCAGAATGATCACGATGCAAAGTTGCAACCCATAAATCCGGTAAGCATTACATAACTATTTAAATAAATTACATGATTCACACTTTCTGCTTAAAACTTAACCTTCCGGTAGAAGATGGTTTTTGTGATCTCTGCAGTTACAATATACATGACAACGATAAGAAGCAGAAGCAGGCAGGTGGTAATGCTGAGCGGTGCAAATCCAAAGACGACACCAAGCGGAGTGAAAGGCAGGACCAGGGTGATGATCGCTATGGAGATCGTTGCGATCAGCAGGTATTTCCCCGGACGGCTTTTAAAAAAAGGTTTTCGACTGCGGATGACCAGGACTATGACCGAAGCGGAAATGACTGATTCAAGGAACCAACCGGTCCTGAACTGGGCTTCATTTGCGCGCAGAACAAGTAATAGCAGGCCAAACGTCATATAATCAAATACCGAGCTGACCAGTCCGAAGGTAATCATGAACCTGCGGATCGCTTTGATATCCCAGCGCCTTGGGTGATCGACCATTTCATCATCCACCCTGTCGGTGGCAATCGTCATTTCGGGGAAGTCAGTCAGCAGGTTGGTCAGCAGTATCTGCTTGGGGAGCAGGGGAAGAAATGGAATGAACAGGGAAACTCCTGCCATACTGAACATATTCCCGAAATTGGCGCTGGTTGCCATGAACACATACTTGAGAGTATTCGCAAACGTCATCCGCCCTTCTCTCACCCCTTCAACCAAAACACCAAGATCCTTTTCAAGTAAAACAATGTCGGCTGCTTCCTTTGCAACATCTGCTGCTGTATCTACCGAAATTCCAACATCTGCTGCATGCAGAGCCGAGGCATCATTAATACCATCGCCCATATAGCCCACAACGTTCCCAGCCTTTCGCATGGCGATTATTATCCGTTCTTTCTGGTTGGGCTCGATCTCGGCAAACACATCTACTTCACCTACACGCCTGAGAAGGGCTGCATCGCTCATTTCACGAAGTTCAGCGCCTGTAATGATTTTATTTTCTGTCAATCCCATCTTTTTACTGAGACTGCGGGCAACAAGATGGTTATCTCCGGTGATAACTTTTAGCGAAACACCTAATTTTTTGAGGCTTTTTATCGTATCGAGAATATTTGCCTTGGGTGGATCAAACAGGGTGAGAAATCCTATGAACGTCATATCCGTTTCATCATTTTTAGTGATGAGAACCCCTGAAGGCAAGGATTTGTACGCAACACCCAATGTGCGGTATCCCTGGTTACTGAATGCTTCGAAGTGTTCCATGATCTGGCTGTGCATGGATGCGATGCTAACAATACCGCCATCCTTTGTTTCAGAATTGGAACAAACATCGAGAACGTTACTTAAAGCTCCTTTGGTAACCATCAGGCAAGTGTCACCTTGTGAGACTTCAATGCTCAGGCGTTTCCTGAGGAAATCGTAAGGAATTTCATCCTTTTTTTCATAGGCCGAAATATCTGGTTTACTATGATTAAGTATGGCCTCGTCAATAGGGTTTGAAAAACCCGTTTCATAAAAAGCATTCAGGTAAGCAAATAGAAAT
>JBAXLI010000169.1:0-2587 GCA_037134895.1 Bacteroidota bacterium | reverse complement strand
CAAAAATAATAAATAAAAGAACAGTTGATTAAAGGGCTTGAGACGGGAGATAACTCGCAGAGTTATCCTCGGCTCAAGCCTTTCTTTTTTTTGCTTCTTTTTTTCTTTGTTCATAAGTGCTAAGTTTGTTAATAACGTTAGTTGTTCAATGATTTTGACTGGTTTCATTTTTCCATCATTTGTCTGGTTTCTTTAACCCGGAAAGATTTTCCGTTCATGTTTACAATATGAGCTTTGTGGGTAAGGCGGTCAACCATTGCTGCCGTGAGCACTGGATCGCCAAAAATCTCTTTCCAGCGGTCGAACGACAGGTTGGTAGTGATAATGGTCGACTTACGTCCGCAACGCAGGGATAAGTGGCTAAAGAGCAGTTCTGCACCTTCTTTGTCAAAGGAGATATAACCGAACTCATCACAGACCACCAGATCGAACTTTTCAAAGCGGTTTTCCACCATCCGGAGATATTTTTGTGACCGGCTTTCACGCAGCTGAGTGAGCAGTCGGGGAACGGTTGTAAACAGCACCCGATATCCTTGCTGACAAGCGGAGATCCCAAGTGCGGTCGCAAGATGAGATTTTCCGGTCCCTGGATTGCCTGAGAAGATGATATTCTGTCCTGTTTTGATAAAATCCAGACGTTCCAGCATGGGCAGCTTTGCAGCGGCATCTTCGGGAAGATCGTCACGGTTAATGTCATGCAAGTATTTGTACTGAACAAAACCTGCCTGCCGTATATGTGCTTTCTGTCGGTTTTCAATGCGCCGGTTATATTCAAGCTCAAGCAACCGATGCAGGAACTCTTCATAGGAGAGTGTTTCCCGGGCCGCCTCTGTGGCTACCATTTCAAACTCCTTGCGCATGGTTGCAAGACGCAACTCCCGGCACAGGGTATCAATCTGTTGGATCAGTTCTTTTGCGCTCATGCTACTTCCCCCATGTTAAACGGCATCAAAAACGTGATTTCTTTCAACTGGAGGTTGGAAAACGCTTCAATCTCACCCATGACTTCTGTTGCCGGGGAGTCGTTATGGATGGATGGCTGATTGCCTAACAGTGCGATAATCTTCTCGGCGGTGACATTACCCGAACAAATCCCGCTGACGTAGATAGCCACTTCCAATAGTTTTTGGTGATCTACCTGGGCCTGGAGGCAAAACTGAAGCAACACAATAAAATCCCGGGGTTGATTGGTAAACCATCGTGTATATACCTCCCGCACAGGTTCCGGCGCCTGTTTAAGGGCCAGCGATCCATGAAGGGCTCCGGGTTTACGCTCAAGGGTTTTGAGGTAATGATCCAGGGTAATGATCCATTGGTTTCTACCATAGTTGCGATCATGACTGCAGATCAGACCATGGGCATAATACACCTTTAACTCATTGGAGTAAACCTTTACATCCACCATCCGGCCACAAAACATATCGGGTACAGAATAATGGTTGGTCCCAAAACAAATGGTGGCCGATTTATCCACCTTCAACTCATGGGTTAAAAAACATTCCATGGCTCCCGGGTAAGCCCACAACAAAGAACGCTCCTGCTGCAGATCTTCCAATGGCACTTTTTTGGTGGAACCAGGCAATGCATTGAGATGATTGCAAGTAGCCGTTAAATGACTCTGGGCTACATCCAGGGTGTCAAACTCATCAATATCGCAAAACGCTTTGCGGCGAACAAATTCAACGCTCCTCTCCACATGTCCTTTTTCATTGCCACTTCTCACGTTACAAAACCGCCACCGGAACTGGAACCAGCCGGCCAGGTTTACCAGAGCAACTGTGGGCGTCTTTTCACTACGGCCGACAAACTCTTTAACGGCCACCTTCATGTTATCGTAAACCATCTCCTGGTATACCCCTCCAATGTGGGCAAAGAACTCATTATGGGCTTCCATAAAGGCCAAGGTGTCCTGCCGGTGGAACAGCCTGCAGAAACGGTAATTACTGTATGCCGAGGTGAATACTGCCAGGTATAACCGTCGCCTTATACCGCCGATTACGAGCTTGATCTCGGCCCAGTCAAACTCGCATTCTTCACCGGGAACATACAATTGTTTTATGTAGGCTTCCTGCTGACGCAACTCTTTGTCCCGTATGTAATTGCATACGGTCGTATACCCTATCTCGCAACCCTCCTTTAAAAGGTGCTCGTGAATATCGATTTTGCGCTTTATTTGTTTACGAAGTCCTTCCTGCCGTTTACGCTGGTTATCATCCAACTGAACTTTGATCATGTCCTCAACCTCAACGGTAAGCTTGCGCTTAAACCGGTTTTGAATATCATAGGCGGGTGGGCTGCTTACATAGTCTTGCAAGGCCTTAGGATCTATGCCTGAGTCGGTTGCTTCCTTTGACAGTGCGTATGCTAAAAGAATTTTTTTGACTGTTTGGCGACTTAATTGAAGGTCGCGCGATATCTTCCGGGCACTATCGAACTCCCTAAAATATCGTCTGGTAATCTCTTGTTTGGTATCCATACTTATCATCGTTTTTATGCTGCTTTTGCACCAGCAAAGCAACTGGTTTAACTTCGATAAGTGGTAAACTTTTCAACGAGAAGGTGGTAAACTTTTCAATTAATAGATACA
>JBAXLI010000168.1:0-2752 GCA_037134895.1 Bacteroidota bacterium | reverse complement strand
GCCCTGAACAAAAACCATTTCAGGATTGATTTCCTGGGCTGCAGCAATCTGAATAACTGCGGCAAAAAGGAACATCAGTTTCAGCTTTATGAGTTTTAATGCCATTTTCCTATAATTTATCCCGCATCCTGCATCCTGCATCCCGCATCCAGCATCCAGCATCCCGCATCCTGCATCCCGCATCCTGCATCCAGCATCCAGCATCCAGCATCCCGCATCCCGCATCCCGCCTGCATCCCGCATCTCGCATCCTGCATCCAGCATCCAGCATCCCGCATCCCTCATCCTGCATCCTGCATCCTGCATCCCTCATCCCTCATCCTGCATCCCGCATCCCGCCTGCATCCCGCCTATTCATCTCTCAGGCTTTCAACCGGGTTCGCATTTGCTGCCTTCATCACATGCAGATAAATTGTCATACCGGTGATCATGCTTACGATCAGCAAAGGAAAAATGAAAATCCCCGGCGATAAAGTTGTGCGCAAGGCAAAGGATTCAAGCCAGCGCTTTACCATGTAGTATGTGATTGGCAGCGAAATGACAAACGACAGGAGGATTAGCTGCCAGTAATCTTTTGTAAGTGTTATGAGAATTGCAGTAACTCCCGATCCCATGACTTTCCGAACGGCAATCTCCCGTGTTCTCTGGGTCACCATGAACGACGACAGCCCAAGGATCCCGAGACTGGTCACGAAAATAGCAAGAAATGAGAAGATACCAAAGACAGTCCCGAACAATTCATCCGCCCTGTACTGACGATTATAATATTCATCGAGGAAATAGTATTCAAACGGGTTCCCCGGGAAAAAATCGTCAAACTGCTTTTTGATCAGGGCAATTGCCTTGCTCACATCCGGACTGCTGAGCCCGATCACAAACAATCCCCGCTTGTCCCTTCCTTCGGGCATAAACCTGAAAATAGTAGGTTCAAAAGCCTGCTTTACCGACTGCTGGTGGTAATCTTTCAGCACCCCTACAACAGTGTATATCTTTCCCCAATAATCGACTTTTTGACTTATTGCTGCCTGCGGACTTGCAAATCCCAGCCACCTTGCTGCCGTTTCATTGAGCATGAGGGCGGAGGAGTCTGAAGGGAAGTCCCTGGAGAAGTTTCTGCCGCTGGCCAGTTTCATAGTAAAGAGCCCCACATAATCATAATCGATACCCACGATCTGGTAGTTCTTGTTATCATCGGCTCCAACCCTGGTAATACCTCCCGCATCCCACCATACCTGCCTGCCCGGAACATCTGTAGCCACGCTGAACCCGTTCACCGCCGGATTTTTCAGAAGCAATTGTTTGAAAGTCTGCAACTGGCTTCCAAAAGCGGCAGTCCTCACCCTCGGAGCCCTGATCACCAGCTTATTGTCAATGGTAAACCCGGGATCCTGATTTTTCATGAACCTGAGCTGCCAGAAAACGGTGAAGGTGCAGATCAGTATCCCGAGGGCCATCGCGAACTGGAATACCAGCAAACCTTTCCTTAAACCGAATCCCTTGTTGCTGTTGCCAAGTTTGCCTTTCATCACCGAAACAGGCTGAAAAGAGGAAAGGACTGTCACAGGATAAAGCCCCGAAAGGAAGATGCCGGCAAGGAACATCAGCAGTATGCCAAGCCAGAACCATGGCCGGGTCCAGATGCCGTATTCAGCAGGTGTTCCTGTGATCTGCCGGAACATGGGCAGAAAAACCAGGACCATAGCCAGGGCGAGGATCACGGCCATGAAATTGATAATAACAGTCTCGAAAAAGAACTGGGTGACGAGCTGCCCCCTGGAGGCCCCCGAGACTTTGCGCAATCCCACTTCCTTTGCCCTGGTAAGGGATCGTGCAGTTGACAGGTTGACATAATTGACCCATGCGATGATGATAATGAACACGGCCAGGATCGACAGGAAGTTCACCGTATCAAGGTCCCCGGCGGTCTCGAACTCCAGCATATAGTTTGACGTCAGGTGGATGTCGCTGAGCGGCTGCAAAGGCAGTTTGCAACTAAGCTTATATTGCTTCAGCACCTCCCCGAATTCGGCATCCACCAGGTTCGACAGCTTTTTCTCCAGCAGGGGGATGTTGGTATTTGGTTTAAGCAGGAGGTAGGTATACCAGCCGCTGTCGCCCCAGGATTCTTCTATGTCTTTGCCGAAAATATCAAGCAGGTTCTGGTAGGACAGGAGGATGTCAAATTTCAGGTGGGAATTTCCCGGGATATCTTTGAATACCCCGTTGACCTTGTAAGAAGTCTTTTTATCCAGGCTGAGCATCCTGCCCATGGGGTTTGATTCCCCGAAATATTTCCGGGCTGTCGATTCTGAAATAAATGCAGTGTTCGGCTCTTTCAGTCCGTTCGCCGCATCCCCTTCAATGAACGTATACCTGAAAATCCCGAAAAAATCCGGCTCGGCAAAATACATCCGTTCTTCAATGAATTTATTTTCGAGGTAAGAAACGCTTGCCTTGTACCTGAACAACCTGGCAACCTTCTCAACTTCGGGGAAATTCTGCCTGATCTTCAATCCGGCAGGAGGACAGCAGGATGCAAACCTCACTGATTCACCTGCCTGGTCAGTCCGTTCATACCTCAAACGGTAAATGCGTTCACTGTTTTCATGAAACCTGTCATAACTTTTCTCGTATTTCACATAATACAGGATCAGTAAACAGGCTGTCATCCCGGTCGCAAGCCCGAGAATATTGATGAAAGAATATCCTTTATGGCGGATGAGGTTACGGAATGCTACTTTCAGGTAGTTTC
>JBAXLI010000167.1:0-2818 GCA_037134895.1 Bacteroidota bacterium | reverse complement strand
AGCTGATCTCGTGTACGCCAAAATACCCGTGCAGGCTGGTAAACCTGTAACCGGCGAAAAGGATCAGGATGGAAGCCGCTGCAAGCTGTGCAATGAACTTTTTACTGAAGGATATCCCCATCATGTCATCCTTGATCCCGATAAAGAAAATGATGACGCTAGAGGCAACAGCAAACTGGTATCCGGGAAAAGAATCAATACGGGAAAGCAGGGAAACCGAGAGGATCACACCCAGGAACATGGCAATACCGGCCAAACGGGGAGTAGGGTGAAGATGGGTCGTGCGGCCATTGGGATGATCGTACATGCTGTGGTTATCGGCAATCCGCACCAGAACCGGGATTCCGTATAACGAAAGAATCAAAGAAAACAGGAAAGCGAGAAGGATACGGAAGCCGTCGTTCAGAAGCAATGAGTAGATGAAGTTCATATAGTAATACAAAATTTACCGAAAAAGTACTTTACAGCAGCAGATACCCTGATTCCCAATGCAAATTTAAGTAAAATAACGATCTTACTATTTATTGACTGGCGGATGGCATCCAAACAGAGGCAGGCGGGAGGGATATTCCTTTTTTCGGCAGGTTGACAAATGCCTGAAATTTTGCGGTCTGTCAACCATCGTCGATGGCGGAAGTAAAGTGATATTTATCATAAAAAACTAGAGGGAATACAAGCATCAATCGCAAAATCAAATAATGGTTAGACTCTAATTCGTTGACATATTGCAGATTGAAAGGATATTTCATTAAGCAGTCAAATGATCGTCAAATTAGGCACAAGTTCTGTACTTGAAGGAACGATATTAGCCGGCTTGTCGGACTTTTGTTCACTCGGCTGGGACAATCATGAAACAGCCTTCCGCACATTGTTATTGGAACAGATACTCACCACGGGCGTAGGATGGCAGGACCATTTTGGTGGCTTGTTTGAAGGAGTGAAGCTGGTCGAGAGTGCGGCGGGATTGTTACAAAAGCCCCGGATACAATGGGCGCTTGATCATTTATTCAGCAGACCCGAAACAAGCTCAATGATCCTATTGTATTATACCGGGATTAACAGGGTTGCAAAACACATATTGAATGACATCGTAAAAGGAATGTTCCTGAACTCATCTGCACACCTGGGCATATTATCAGAAATGAAAATCCATGCAAGAGATACTTACAAGGCCATACAGAACCATGAATGGGAAGGACTAAGAGCGGCCATCAAACATTCATGGGAACTTAATCAACGGCTTGATGGAGGGACCAATCCGGCAGGGATCGAGGCCATCGTCGATAGAATCAAAGATCTCATGGTTTCCTGCAAACTTCTTGGCGCCGGAGGCGGAGGGTACCTTATGATTTTTGCGAAAGACCTGTATGCAAGTCAAACGATCAGAGCTGTTTTACAGGCGCATCAGCTCAATCCCAGGGCAAGATTTGTTGAGTGGAAATTATCCTTTACCGGGCTTGAGATCACAAAAAGTTAGTTTTGGCCACTTATATTGAAAAAGTGAGCAACTTCATGACAGGCAGAAGATCAATGTGAGAGTGCATAAGTTTTTCTAACCCAAGCCGTATGGATAAGTTTGAGAGATGTGACTGGCAGTATAGCCATCATTCTCTTATTCCTATGATTACTTTGAATTCGTCGACGGCATTTTTATCGATCCTTTGTCCTATTACAGGTTGTGTATACAATGCTTGGTCAACACCTTCTGCTTTACTAAACCCATTAGATTTTAACCATTGCAAAACTTGATTCGCGAACCCAAAGGCTTCACCATCACCTAACACGGCTATAACTTTAATAGCTGCAGAAGTTGGAATATTTTGTCTAAGTTGGTCGCCTAACTGTTGATTCATTTGTCTTGCCAGTGGTCCAAAATTAACAGTTTGAGCGGTCACACCACCCGATTGATTGTGACTTGTAATATAAATGTTTTTGTCTTCTTTACTCATTTTTTAATTCTTACAAATGGATAAATATTAAAGTATGCCAGAATTGTCACAACGGAAGCAATAAAGCCAATTACTCCACTAACAATCCAAATTATTCTTTTCCAATTCTTCTCACTTTTATTGCCTTTAGGAAAATTGAATTGGTTACTTCCGTTGTCTAATGAAACATTTTGAGCGGTAATCCCACCTTGTTGATCTTTTGAAATAATTTTTAAATTACTCATGTAGGTCAAGGGTTAAAATCCCAAGTTGTTAACAGTCTGATTGTCATTAAAACATGAAAAAATAAATTTCATAAAGTCTTAAAAATAAGTATCTTAGATGTAAATACGAACCAACATCATGGGATATGATCTCTGAGGCCAAGAGTACTAAATTAGTTGAAATTTTCTTTTACGTACCAGATGCATATGAAAAAGAACATAAAATTTCTTGTGAACGCTTCAGTAATAGTAGTTGTCCTAGTTTATCGGCAATGTTTGCTAGGGCCTTAGGAAAATCGTAATTAAAAACTTGAATAACAACGAGTTTGATCTTAATCGTGCGCTTCTTGACGTTCTATATCGCACATTTACTGACGATATTAATTTATTGACTTCGGATGGCTTTTTCCCCAGCAAACAAGGAAGGGAGGATGCCAAACATGCCCGGTTGGACGGTTCTTTTTCGGACGGTTTACAAAGTTTTGACATTCAGCGTTCTGTCAACCAGGAAGGATTGATAAAAGATGCAAGTTAAAGGATCAGCATCTCGCATCCTGAATCCTCGATAGGCGCGAAGCGCCATAGCCCTCATATTAATCTTCTGGGCCAATCTGAGGTTTACCAGCTTACAGGGTTTCCTGGGGATTTATGAGATCAATTATTTCT
>JBAXLI010000166.1:0-2830 GCA_037134895.1 Bacteroidota bacterium | reverse complement strand
CCTGTTCGTGCTGACGAAAATCAGCTGAAATGCCAAACATTACGGTTCTGAATTAAATAGTTGCCGCAGATTTTCTAAGGCACTCACATGAAAAAATCCTCCAATCCCTAACCCCTAACCCCTAACCCCTAACCCCTAATCCCCAATCCCCAATCCCAATATCTTATACAGACTTATCAACAAACTAAGGCCCCGCCTTGGTATCCATAGTACTTTTGATGGCGGATGACTGAGTCCCGTCATTTATCTCCACCCATGAAACAAGATGCAAAAGAACCGGCCGAAACTCCATTGATGAAGCAGTATAATGCCATCAAGGCAAAGTACCCTGATGCGCTTCTTCTGTTCAGGGTTGGTGATTTTTACGAAACTTTCGGGGAGGATGCAATAAAGGCTTCGGGTATCCTCGGAATTGTTTTAACCCGGAGGGCCAACGGGACGGCGACCTATATAGAACTCGCCGGTTTTCCGCATCATTCCCTCGATTTATATCTTCCGCGTCTGGTGAAAGCCGGACTGAGGGTTGCGATATGCGATCAGCTTGAGGATCCCAAACTCACGAAAACAATTGTAAAACGGGGCGTGACCGAACTTGTAACTCCAGGAGTTTCCTACCACGATAAGATCCTTGAACAAAAGGAGAACAATTTTCTTGCATCGGTGCATCTTGAATCAAAGACCTCAGGCATATCATTTCTTGATATTTCTACCGGTGAGTTCTATCTCGCCCAGGGAAGTAATGAATACATAGATAAGCTGATACAAAGCTTCAGGCCTAGCGAAGTCGTCATCCAGAAAAATAAGAAACAGAAATTTACAGAGCTTTTTGGCAGTAAATTTTACGTTAACACCTTCGATGACTGGGTGTTCACTCCCGATTTTTCCAATGAACTCCTGCTTAAGCATTTCGGGGTTGTTTCCCTTAAAGGATTCGGCGTTGAAAATCTTGAATATGCCGTTATTGCCGCTGGCGCCGCTCTTCATTACCTGGCTGAGACCCAGCATGAAAAAGTGGCTCATATTTCGAAGCTCTCCCGAATCGAGGAGGATCATTATGTCTGGCTCGACCGGTTCACGATTCGTAACCTCGAACTCTTATCCGCAAACAATGAAAATGCGAAAACCCTGCTCGATATCATTGACCAGACAGTTTCACCTATGGGTTCAAGGCAGCTGAGGCGCTGGATGATACTGCCCCTGAAAAATCTGAAACCCATCGGGGAAAGGCTGGATGTTGTGGATTATTTCACCCGGCATCCCGAAATGGTTGAAAAGGTAAGGCATGAACTGTCTGTTATCGGCGACCTTGAAAGACTGATTTCCAAAGCAGCTGTGGGGAAGATACAGCCCAGGGAAATGCTGCATATGAAAAAAGCCCTTGATTCAGTCGCAATCCTTAAAGATCTGATCACTCCCCTGCAAAACGAGGGCCTTGCCAATATTGCAGTTCAGCTGAATCCCATTGCCCCTGTGCTGGAGAAGATAGGAACAGAACTCAACCCTGATCCGCCGGCCCTGGCCATTAAAGGAAACGTCATCGCAGAGGGAGTTGATCCCGACCTGGATGAGCTGAGAAATATTGCGTTTTCGGGGAAAGATTACCTGCTGCAGATCCAGCAAAGGGAGACTGAACGTACCGGCATCTCTTCTCTCAAGGTAGGTTACACCAATGTTTTCGGGTATTACCTCGAGGTTACGCATACGCATAAGGACAAGGTGCCTCCCGAATGGCAGAGAAAGCAAACCCTGGTCAATTCAGAACGTTATATAACGCCTGAACTCAAGGAATACGAAGAGAAAATCCTTCATGCCGAAGAGAGGATTTCAGGCATTGAAAACAGGATCTATAACGAGCTGGTTCTTTTTATTAATGATTATATAGTTCCGATACAGTTAAATGCGAGCCTTGTTGCCAGGCTTGATGTGCTTGTTTCGTTTGCGCTGAGTGCTGCGCGGAACCGTTACGTGAGGCCGCAACTCAACGATTCGTTTGAACTGGAGATCATCGGCGGGCGTCACCCTGTGATCGAGAAGCAGTTGAAACCGGGTGAAGAATATATTGCCAATGATGTGTACCTGGATGACAGCACCCAGCAGATCATTATTCTTACAGGCCCCAATATGTCGGGGAAATCTGCGCTTTTGCGGCAAACCGCACTGATCGTGCTGATGGCCCAGATGGGCAGTTTCGTGCCGGCCGACAGCGCAAACATCGGGCTGGTTGATAAAATCTTCACCAGGGTAGGGGCTTCCGACAATATTTCATCGGGGGAGTCTACTTTCATGGTTGAGATGAATGAGACTGCAAGCATCCTGAACAATATTTCAAACCGAAGCCTGATCCTGCTCGATGAGATCGGCAGGGGCACATCTACGTATGATGGGATCAGCATTGCCTGGGCTATTGCCGAGTTCCTGCACAGCCACCCCATAAGCAAACCCAAAGTGCTTTTTGCCACCCATTACCATGAGCTTAACGAGATGGCGTTAATCCATAGCAGGATAAAGAATTTCCACATTTCGATCAGGGAGATCCAGAACAGGGTGATCTTTTTACGGAAACTTCAGCCCGGCGGGAGCGAACACAGTTTCGGGATCCACGTCGCAAGAATGGCGGGGATGCCGCAGTCGGTGCTCGAAAGGGCGGGGGAAGTGTTGGCGCAGCTCGAAGAGTCAAGAACGGGAAAACGGGGTGCCGGATCCGGGATGCAGGATGCAGGATTCAGGATTCAGGATTCAGGATCCGGGATGCGGGATGCAGGATCCGGGATGCAGGATGCAGGATCCGGGATGCGGGATGCAGGATCCGGGATGCGGGATGCAGGATCCG
>JBAXLI010000165.1:0-2908 GCA_037134895.1 Bacteroidota bacterium | reverse complement strand
CTTTATCTAGTTGACTCTTAACATGTATTGTCTGTTCGTGCGCTTCAATGATATGTTTCACGATCGAAAGCCCAAGGCCCGTACCTCCCTGCATCCTTGACCTGCTTTTATCAACACGGTAAAATCGTTCAAAAATACGGATCTGGTCTTTTTTCTCAATGCCAATACCATCATCTGCCACCTCTATCAGCACCATTTTGTCCATGTCGTAAAAGGCCACACTGACCTTACCGCCCTTTTTTCCATATTTGATTGCATTTCCCACGAGGTTACTGATCACCTCAAAAATACGCTTTTTATCGGCCCTTACATTTACCGGTCGGGTTGCATTCACGGTAAGGACGGTATCTATCCTCCGGCTGTTGGCATCGGGTGACTCAAACTCAAAAACATCTTCTGTCAGTTTAACCAGGTCAAAAGTTTCCATATTTAATTTCATCTCGCCCGACTCAAGTTTGGTGATCGACTCAAGGTCTTCTACGATACTGATCATCCTGTCGATGCTTTTTTCTGTCCGTTCAAGGTAAAGACGGTTAATCTTGGGATCCTCAAGGCCACCATCCAGTAAAGTCAGAATATAACCCTGAATATTAAATATTGGAGTTTTCAGCTCGTGTGAAACATTCCCGACAAAATCCTTACGGTACTTCTCAAGATCGCGTAAACGGTCTATTTCTGCAAGTTTCCCTTCTGCCCAAAGTTTGACTTCCTGATTCACCTCCGCAATGATGTCCTGGTTGCCAATGCTCAATTTGGTATGCTTTTTCCCTTCAATGGGTACTTCCCTAATGGTTTTATAAATCGGTGTAATTTTGTCGTTGATCAATATTGCCAATATGTAAAGTGTTGTCAAATAGGTTACTACGAAGATTATCGGAATAAATACCAGCATAAGGGTCTTTAGACCTAGCCAGAGAGAAATCACCAGTAAAACGGTCGTAAATGCCGTAATGATCACCGATGAGGTTATGGATAATTTTTGTGGAGTAGCCGATTTGATGAAGATCATATCCGATGATAATTAAGTCCTGAAAGATATTAAAAAACATTGTTGTCCGGTAAAACCGGGATTTACTAAATTTTGTTTTTTAACGTGTTGATATATAACCTACGTTAATTGAGTTATCAAAAGTAAGCCCCCTGCATTTCTGGGAATAAGGAATTTTGATATTTCATTTTGTCTTCATTTATTATTTCGCGCCAACTTCCTTCCGGATCCTCCAGAAAGCCATAGATATTGATATAATTCATCAATTGCTGCCTGATGATTGAAACCAGATTTGAGAATGCCCATTTTCTTACTATCTTGCTTCGCACAAGGGTTGTCAGCAGATTGGCAAGCATTGCTGTCCATATCTGGATTTCAATTGCGTTTTCATTATCTCCCAGAAAATACTTTAACGGGAAGTTCTGTTTTAATTGTTTGAACAATAGCTCGATTTGCCAACGTTTTTTGTAAATCAGGGCAATCTTTTCGGCAGACAACTCAAAATTATTGGTGATAAATTCAAATAAACGGTTATTCTCGCTGTCCCAATAAGCTATTCGCCTTGAACGATGCTCTTCCTTGTTTTTTACCCCATAGTGTAAAATGATCTCTTCATCTTTCAGTACACCGCTATGGGCATCATCGGGTATATCAAATTCTTTTCCGGCTTGATAAAGTGCATTATCTTTAAGCCTTGTTACATACCAGATACACCTTTTTGTGAATTCCTCATATTGGGCATAATCAACATATCCTTTATCGAATGTTATTATTGACCCAGGCGCCAAATTAAGAACCTCTGTTAAGAACATGTGGTCATGTCGGGCGGCTTCACTGTAACGGATCAGACAAGGCACATTTTCACTAGCTTTGATGATCGTATGGGCTTTTATTCCGCCCTTCTTTCTGCCTTCCTTTGGATTGCGCCCAACTCCTTTCAAAATGTCCTTAAACAAGGAAATAGTCGTTGAATCCATGATGTAAAGTCGTTTCAGGTCATTATCACTTAACCGGCTGTCCGCTAAAGATGACACATGGTGTCTATAAACACTCATATAGATATCGCCGAATACGGCACTGTCCCTCCTTTGGTTTGCCTCAGAAAAGGTACTACGTTTGACCACATAGGATAGCCCCAAATGAGATAACTTGTGCGCATTGGACAACAGGCACACAATAACTTCCCGTATTGAATGAAAACCCTCAAAAACCACAAAAAGCATCACGATCAAATGATTATAGGTGGAAAACTTTTTAACATACCGCTCCGACCCATGTTTTTTGGCTATACTCTTGATTTCCGATTTGTCAATGAACTTTATTAACTGATTAAATATCGGCTGTCCGCTAAAATTTGTACTTTTACCCATAGTTACTATTGTTGCTTCGTAACTCCAAAAGTAACTATACTGGGTTAGACTTTCAAAGGTCTGGCCCAGTTAAATATTTTTACCGGACAACAGTGATTGTTTTTATTAAAATTTTTTTGATCTCATCAGCTGATGGGATGCGCCCTTTGATTTCCACCCTGCCATCGACAACCAGTGCAGGTGTGGTCATCACCCCAAATTTCATGATTTCCCGAATGTCCTCAACTTTGGTGATTGTCGCATCAATTCCATTTTGCGATACTACATCACGGGTCAATTTTTCAAGTGTCTTACACTTGGCACAACCTGAGCCTAAAATTTTGATTTCCATAATAATAGAGTTTATTTACATTTTATGATAGGAACTTCAACATCCATTTTAAGAAACTTTCGGAACAAATCCTGTGCTTCCTTCCAGTTTTCACGGTTGATGCAATATTTGATCCGTGGGGCCTCAATTTCGCCTTGAATAAGACCAGCTTCCTTTAACTCTTTCAGATGTTGGGATAATGTTGACTTGACGATCGGGAGGTCTTCGGTGAGGTCGCCA
>JBAXLI010000164.1:0-3057 GCA_037134895.1 Bacteroidota bacterium | reverse complement strand
TCCTCAAGGGCTTTTTCAATCCCGCCTTTTTTATCGGCCGGGATCTTATCGCCGAATTCCTTGAGTTGCTTCTCTGTCTGGAAGATCATGGTATCGGCCTGATTGACCTTATCAACCTCTTCCTTCATTTTTTTATCGGCATCGGCATTGCGCTGGGCTTCCTCCTTCATCTTTTTGATATCATCATCGGAAAGTCCCGAAGATGCTTCAATCCTGATCTGTTGGGATTTGCCTGTTGCTTTATCCTTGGCTGTAACATGGAGGATGCCGTTGGCGTCGATATCAAAAATGACTTCAACCTGGGGGATTCCCCTGGGAGCAGGAGGTATTCCGTCAAGATGGAATCTTCCGATGCTCTTATTCTGGTTTGCCATCGGGCGTTCACCCTGGAGTACATGAATCTCTACCGAAGTCTGGCTGTCAGCTGCGGTGGAGAACACCTCTGATTTCTTTGTAGGTATAGTGGTATTTGATTCAATCAGCCTGGTCGTGACACCTCCCAGGGTTTCAATACCCAGAGAAAGCGGAGTGACGTCGAGCAGAAGCACATCCTTTACCTCTCCGGTAAGTACACCGCCCTGTATAGCTGCTCCTACTGCCACCACTTCATCAGGATTGACCCCCTTTGAAGGTTCTTTACCAAAGAAATCCTTTACGATCTTCTGAACTGCAGGAATTCTTGTTGAGCCTCCCACGAGGATAACCTCGTCTACATCCGAAGCTGTCATCCCTGCATCTTTGAGCGCCTGCTGGCAAGGGGGAATGGTTGACTGCATGAGCTTGTCGACAAGCTGTTCAAATTTTGACCTTGTCAGTTTTTTGACAAGATGCTTGGGCACACCGTCAACCGGCATGATATAAGGCAGGTTGATCTCAGTTTCAACAGAACTTGAAAGTTCTATTTTAGCTTTTTCTGCAGCTTCTTTCAGACGCTGAAGTGCCATGGGATCCTTGCGAAGGTCAAGGCCTTCATCCTTCAGGAACTCGTCGGCCAGCCAGTCTATCACAACATGGTCAAAGTCATCGCCTCCAAGGTGGGTGTTCCCGTTCGTCGACTTCACTTCAAATACCCCGTCTCCCAGTTCAAGGATAGAGATGTCAAAAGTGCCGCCCCCGAGATCGAAGACTGCTACCTTCACATCCTTATGCTTTTTGTCAAGACCATAGGCCAGTGCTGCGGCTGTAGGTTCATTGATAATACGTTTAACCGTAAGGCCGGCAATTTCGCCCGCCTCTTTCGTTGCCTGCCTCTGCGAATCGCTGAAGTATGCAGGAACCGTGATCACAGCCTCTTTAATTTCCTGACCCAGGTAGTCCTCTGCTGTTTTCTTCATTTTCTGAAGAATGACGGCTGATATTTCCTGGGGAGTATATACTTTCCCGTTGATATCAACCCTTGGGGTATTATTATCACCCTTGACAACCTTATAAGGTACTCTTTTTGTCTCAACCTGCACCTGGTCAAAAGTCTCGCCCATGAAGCGCTTGATCGAGAATACTGTATTTCTTGGATTTGTGATTGCCTGACGTTTTGCAGGATCACCAACTTTTCTTTCACCATTATCGGTAAACGCAACAATCGAAGGTGTGGTCCTTCTTCCTTCACTGTTTGCAATAACAACCGGCTCATTGCCTTCCATCACTGCAACGCAGGAGTTTGTTGTTCCAAGATCAATTCCAATTATTTTTCCCATATTATTTATCTCCTTTTATAGTAAAATTTTGAGAAGTACATCAGAAATGTCAATGATTGTGCCAAAGGGAAAAACCCTGACAAAAAATGACAAAAAGACAGAAAACTAGAAAGGGAAATTAAAATCCCAGGTTTTTGGTATACTGGTTCGTCTTCATCTCAGCAATGGTCTGATCACTGAACCTAAGGGTGTCACGTGACTGGATGACCCTGGCTGTAAACAGGCCAATGCCGTTGATAATATTTGTGAAGGCAGGTTTCTCCTGAATGATTGTCATTGAAGGTTCAGTCACATCCATATATGTACTGAGGTCTTCGGAACCTACGGTAAATATGTAATCGCAATCCCTGAGAGCCCGGCTGACAGCCCTGCCGTTCACCGAGTCATTTTTAAGCTGATTTCCCATGAACATGAAGAATGCGTCCCCGCTTATATAATAATCCATGACCTGTCCTCCTTTTTCCGACAGGGACCTGATATTGCTCAGCGCAAGCCAGTCCAGCGATTTGATTACGGTGGAGGTGGGGTCATCGACAAAAGTCTCTGCATATCTGATCTGTATTGTAACCTGGTAACGTTTGCCTGCTTTTGCCGAGGTCCATTTTACTTCGGTACTATGGCCGGCCTGAAAACTTACACGGGTATAAATAGTAGGCTTTTCAATATCAAGTTCTCCGATAAGGGTGGCGTTACCTTCAACCACCTTCTGCGTCACGGTGTTTTTAACAATAAGATGATACCTGAATTCAGGAGTCAGTTTGGTTTTGGTATAAAAAAGCTTTTGATAGGGAGAATAAAAAATCCCGGTGTCTTTGTTATTGATTGAAGTTGTATCAAGCTGGATTGTGCGAAGCAGAAGGGAGCCACTGTACTCCTCCATTGTAACCTGGAGAGGTATTGAATAGTTGCTTGAATCATAGATTCGTGCAAAATCCAGGGCGTTCCCAGGGCCAAGGAAAGCCTTCGTTATCTTGACATAATGTATGGTGTCAAACTGGTCGAGAAGTCCGTAAACAATGGTGACATCTTTCCATTCGGCATTGACTTCAAGCTTTTTATTACAGGATGAAAGGCTTGTCAGTGTAAGAGCAACCAGCAGCAGGCAGCAAAAGTTTTTCATGAAATGGCAGGATAATACTTGTTTTGCAAAGATAATCATTCTTTTCATAGGCCTGAAATAAACGCAGCGGTCGGAAAGATATTATATTGTAATACCTTTGCAATCAAATTATGAGCTTATGTCGGCTTCCTATTTATTCCGCAATGTCACCAAGGTGACTACGCATGTTTTACAGGAGATGAAAGCGAAAGGGGAGAAAATTGCCATGCTCACGGCATATGATTTTTCTTTCGCCAGGATCCT
>JBAXLI010000163.1:0-3288 GCA_037134895.1 Bacteroidota bacterium | reverse complement strand
ACAAAATCCATCCCGCTGAGGTCCGGCATATTGATATCCACAAACATAAGATCAACAGCAGTATTCTCTAAGAGTTCGAGAGCCTGCAGGGCGCTTTCGCAAGTACCTGCCAGTTCAAGAAACGGAGTTTTTGCAATATACCCCGCAATCTGTTTTAAGGCAAGGGGTTCGTCATCGATCGCAATACATCGTATCATACCGGGACAGATAAGTTAACGGTGAATAATTCTTCGCTGTCGATAATGTCGAGGTGATATCTGTTTCCGTACAGCAAATCCAGTCTTTTCCTCGAATTTTCAATTCCGATACCTGAGAATTCATCCATCCTTGGCTTTTCGGTCTTACTGTTTTTAGCAACAAACAGCAGCCTTTCTTTTCCCGGTATCAGGTCAATCGTTATAAATGATTCGTTCTTATAGCTTATCCCGTGTTTGAAGGCGTTCTCGATGAAAGAGATAAAGAGGAAAGGAGGAATGGAAATTTCGGGGATCACTGTTGGCAGATTCAGGCTGATCCTTACTTTTTCGTTGAACCTCAGCTTCATGAGATTGATATAGCTTTCAAGGAATTCAACCTCTTTTTTCAATGTTGTTTTCTCAGTTTCGGTTTCATACAAAAGATACCTCATCATTCTTGAAAGTTTGATGATAGCTTCCTTTGCTTCCTCGGTGTTGGAGTCGACCAGTGAATGAATATTGTTGAGTGTATTCATGAAAAAATGAGGGCTCACCTGGGTTTTCAGCAAAGCCAGCTGATTTGAAACGTTTTCCTTTTCGAGTTTCACTTTTGCATTTTCAGCTTCCATCCATCGGAGTCCTGAGCGCAAACCCGTATCAAATCCAACGATCAGGATTGAGAGGATCAGCACATTTGCAAAGGGCGGAACGGGCCTGGGCTGTCTGGTCCTCTGCCTGGGAGTTTGGTCGCCACTATCGTCCTGGCGGGGAGGGGCGTCCTGGGGTGGCGGCCTTAATCCGCCAGCTTCCCTGTTGTCATCCCTTGGCGGCCTGCCTTCATTTGCTGCGCGGGGTGGCCTGTCGGGCGGGAGTTTGTTAATGTAAACGTCATAAACATATGAACCAATGGTAAGCAGCAGGATTACCACAAGTACCGAAGCGATGAACACAACCGGCTTTCCTTTAAAGAGGATTTTGGGTACAAGCAGGAAGCGGTTGATAAAAAAGAGAATGGTAAGAGGAATAAGGATTTCGAGCTGGCTTGCCATGCTTTTCCAGAGAGGTTTATTGTTGTCTTCCCTGAATAAAATTGGTGTAAGCATAAGGACCAGCCATACAAAGGTGATCAGTGCGATCTCGGAAAACAGTATTTTTTTGTTCCTGGATTTCATTGCCGATTACTTACACCTGATGGCGGTCCTTAATGCAAATGTATTTAATAAAGAGGTTTTATGGCAGCAAAAGCCTTACTTTTTGGGTGGGTCCTGGTTTCCTGGTTTAGGCGGACGGGCGGCTTTTTCAAGTTCCAGGTACTTTGTGAACTGCTCCTTTGTCAGGACTTTGCTGATCTTGTCATCCCTGGTTTTTTCAATTGGGCCAATGACCGATTTGTCAAGCGGTCCATGCAGATCTTTCTGATTTTTCCGCGCATTGTCGGCCGCCGTAAAGAAATCCATAAAAGCCTGGGTCACGGTCTGACTCTGGGTTGTGTTCAGCGATAAAGGTTTGATGATTTTTTCCTGAACGATTTTCATCCTTTCTTCTGTTGTGGGCGGATGAGGTTTCCCGGGATCCTGCCTGTCCTGGCAAAAACTCTTTACCTGGAGAAGCACCATCAGCACTGCCAGAACGGCAATCATTGATT
This sequence comes from Bacteroidota bacterium, assembly GCA_037134895.1. Classification (GTDB taxonomy): domain Bacteria; phylum Bacteroidota; class Bacteroidia; order Bacteroidales; family FEN-979; genus CAIRDP01. Next base: position 1,467 of record JBAXLI010000163.1, on the reverse strand, counting down.
CCTTTTTATTTACAAAATGAGTTTTCATGATCGGTTTATTTAGAGTTTGAAAGTACGATAAATCTTTGTTTGCAGGCTTTGGATCATTTGAACATGAAATCAGTATTCATGATTTCGGGCATGGTAACCGGCTGGGAATACTGGAATGCCCCGCTGGGATTGATATATCCAAGGTCATTGGCAAGAGCTGTTAATTTTGCTTTCTGGTCATCCGACATGGTATTGTAAACCTGGGTGAATACCGAAGCGTAGTAATAGGATAATTCCCCGTCAAGTTCTCCGTAACGCTCGCTCAATGCTATCACGGTGGTTGAATCGGCTATGCCTGAAGCAAGGAATTTGCGGAGTTCGGTCGAAACAGCTTCTCTCTTTGCTACCAGTTCCGTCAGGGCACTACGTTGTAAGTCTACTATCCCCTTCACCTGTTCAGCCTGGGCAGGGGTGAGGATGTTGAGGAAATTCTGGCCGGCGCTGGCGGTGAGAGTTTCGTCAATAGTGTAGTTCGGGTTCCCCATCGCCGGCCAGTCTTTCAGGTAAAACGACCCGAAATAGGTACCATGCCTCTCGGGACAGAAATACACATCGGAAGTCACTGAACCTGCGTACCAGGCATACATCTCGCTGGCGTAGGTCATCACCGCTACATTGACATCCTGCGCTAAACCCAGTCCTTCAAGTGGATTCGACAAATTGCTGTCCCAGTTCCCTATGCCGTTCTTAGCCTTCAGCGCATCCATCGCAGCTTTCTGATCCGTAGTAAAGGAACCCACAACAGCCCCAAACAATTTTGCCCGGTCGTAACTGATTTGTCCGTCGGTCTTATACAACTCAGCAGCATAAGCCATCACGGCTTCCTTGCTGAGCCCTATAGTTCCGCTTGGGATATCGCCCTCTTTCAGGCGGCGGAAAGCCTTAAGCAGTGGGAAACGCTGAAGGGCAAAAGCATTGATCAGGTCGATCTGTTTGTGTGCACTGGTAACGTACATATTGATCTGGTCGGTGGTGAGGATATGCAGTACATTGAACGCAATGATGGTGACGAAGCTGGTATTATGTCCGAGCCTGGTCGGATCATTGTCGCGCAGGCACTGGAACCCGCTGTAGTCGGCTACCTTGCCCGGGGGAAGGAAAGACTGTGATCCCACGTTCCCGGTAAGAAAGGCGAGTCCGTCGAATGCAATTGTGTTTCTCTGGGCTTCGTCGGAGATGGCCTGTGTAATGGTATACTCATCAACAGTTGTTGGTGAAGTTGAAGAAGAGGTTATGGCATCGGTGCTGTCTTTTTTACAGCTTAAGAAGATCGAGGATATCCCTAAACAAAACAGCAGAATTATTGCTCCTTTGCAAACTGCTGTTATTCCTGTGATAGCGGCAGGCTGCATGCCCTCTGCAGCATCAGCCCTGCCTTTTCTGAGATTCTTTTCAATTGCTTTCATGACTTTGGTTTTAAAAGATGAAACATCATTT
>JBAXLI010000162.1:0-3328 GCA_037134895.1 Bacteroidota bacterium | reverse complement strand
ACCTACCTCGACCTGTTCACGCCTCTTTCGAGCCAGTCCGACATCCGCGATAACAGGCTATACTTCTATGACTTCAACGCAAAGCTCAACTTCAGGCTGAATGATAAAAACCAGCTGTTCGTTTCGGGATATTTCGGCCGGGATGTGTTCAAAGACAGCTACCAGCACATACAGGCCGGCAACGGAACCGGGACCCTGCGCTGGAACCATGTGTTCAGCAACAAGCTGTTCGGCACGTTCACCGCGGTTTACAGCGATTACAGGTATTACAACAGCAGGCCTGAAGGATCCAGCATTTCGTATGAATGGAAAGCAGCTCTCAGGGACATAGGCGCCAAGGGAGACTTCAGGTACTGCCTGAACCCTCAGAATACGCTCACAGGCGGATTCAGCGCTACCTGGCACAGGATACAGCCGGGGTTTGCCCGCGGACTCGGCGAGGAATCGATCTTCGGAAAAATCGAACTCCCGGTTTCAAATTCAGTCGAAAGCGGGATTTACCTGGGCAATGAGCAGAAAGCAGGTGAGCATTGGGTGTTCAAGTACGGACTGAGGTTCTCTTGTTTCCAGAATATCGGTCCGGCAACAGTATATCACTACAATGCGGATTACATCGCGGTGGATTCAACGGTGTATGGTATTGGCGCAATCTATAATACATACACCGGGCTCGAACCCCGGCTTGGGATTCTGTATACGATTGATTCAAGAAGCTCGGTGAAAGCAAGCTATTCGAGAACCAAGCAATACCTGCAGCTCGCGCAGAACTCGGCAACGGGAACTCCCTTCGATGTTTGGTTCCCGGCAAGTCCGAATATCAAACCCCAGGTAGCCGACCAGGTAGCGGCAGGCTATTTCAGGAATTTTCTCAATAACACCATTGAGACATCCGCAGAATTGTATTATAAAAAGATGGACAACGTGATCGATTTCTGCGATTTCGCCGACCTGATGCTGAACCCGAAGCTCGAGGGCGAAGTGAGGCAGGGGAAGGGCTGGTCTTACGGACTGGAGCTTTTCACCCGGGTGAATACGAAAAAGGTCAGCGGATGGGTGAGTTATACATATTCCCGTTCGATGCGGCAGATCCCAGGGATCAACAACGGCCTGGAGTACAGGGCGCCTTATGACCGTCCGCACAGCGTATCGGTCGTCATCAATTACCAGTTTGCAAAACGCTGGGGAGTTTCGGCGAACTGGATCTATTCGACCGGGAACCCTGCGACTTTCCCAACGGGCCGGGCCGAAATAGGAGGGAAGATCATGCCTGTATATTCCGACCGCAACGCCTGCCGTTATCCCGATTATCACCGCCTTGATCTTTCGGTTACCTTTTCGGCCAAGGAAAAACCCGGCCGGAAATTCTTCTGGGACCTGAATCTTTCGGTTTACAATGTATATGACCGCAAGAATGCCTGGGCGATCAATTTCGTGCAGGACAAGGAGAACCCGAATGTGACATATGCCGAAAAAGTCTACCTGTTTGGAATAGTTCCTTCACTCACTTTCAACTTCCATTTTTAACATTAAACCCGAATCCAATGAAAAAGAATTCAATATTTCTCCTGATCATCGCCCTACTTGCATCCTGCACCCAGAAAATCGACCTGAAGCTTGACGAATCGCAAAGCCGCCTCGTGGTTGATGCCACCATCACGCCATCCGCAAACAATATAAAGCTTACAAGGACTTCACAGTATTTTTACAACGAACCATCACCCAGGGTGGTTAATGCCAGCGTCAGCATTTCAGATGGCAGTTCCACTTATCCCTGTGCTGAAACCAAGCCAGGTTTATCGGGGGTTTACATGCCAGATTCCTCATTTATTCCCGTTGCGGGTCGTTCGTATACCCTGAGTGTGCAGCTTATTGAGCCGGTTTCGGGAAAGAGCAGTTTTTATTCAGTTTATACGATGGCGGATGTGGTGAAACTGGATTCCATCACGACCTCGTTTACCCCTGCCCTTCAGGGGATAGACACCTGGCAGATCTTTGCTTATGCCCAGGACCCTCCCGCCGAAGGGAATTGTTACCTGTTCCAGTACTACAGGAACGACACCCTGATCTCCGATTCGATTTTCAAATATTCGATCCAGGACGATAAGTATTTCAACGGGAATTATGTGAAGGGCGCGCCGGTGTTCTTCATTGACAACAGCCATGCCTGGGAGACTCTGCATCCCGGGGACAAAGTCAGTGTAAAAATGTCGGGCATCAGCCGTGAATACTATAACTTCATCTCGCAGGTGCAGCAATCGGGTTTCAATATCCCCTTCTTTTCAGGTCCGCCTTCGAACGTGAAAGGCAATATCGATAACGGGGCGGTGGGATTCTTTGCCGTTTACAACAGCAGCTGGGCGATGACGGTGGTGAAATAAGGGTGTTCGCGCTGTGTTTGAAAAGCGCCTGGTATCCACGCTGGCATCCAGCCAAAAAATCATAATAACATAAGATCAGCATCTTAAGATAAAAAAATGTACTAAAATTCCGATAATCGGAACAATTATTTTTCCGATCCTGTCATTGACTTCATAGGGGGTAGCATGTTATCTTTGTGAACTAAAATATCAATAGATGATAAAGCTCTATGTAATCGATGATCATTACCTGATCATCGAAGGATTGTATACTTCATTTGATCTTGATTCTGATGATTTTGAAGTAGCAGGAGGAAGTCTGTCAATTCCTGCGGCCCTTCAAGAAATTGATCCTGAAAAAGTGGATATAATACTACTGGACTTGTTTATTAAGCAAACTGATCCTCTGATAAACCTATTAACAATCCGGAAAGCCTTCCCTTCGATCCCGGTTGTAATATTATCATCTGAAAGTTGTATCTACTGGCAGGTCGAGATGTTTCGTCATGGTGTAAAAGCTTATATTAATAAAGGTGAGGATCAATCTGAAATGTGCCAGAAGCTGAAGCGGGTATGTGCAGGTGAGGTTAACATGCCGGATGAAGTTGTTCGAATACTTTTTATGTCAAATGACAGCGAACATACTGCGAATTATTTCTCTGACCAAAAGGAGATCATCACTGGCCTTTCAAGAGGTATGTCAATTAGGGACCTTGCAGAAAAAATGAGGCAAACCGTATCGGCAATTGATAAAAAGTTGCGGTTAATGCGCAAATCCTACAATGCAAAAACCAATACGGAGCTTGTAGTTAAGGCGTTGAACTCGCCAATAAAAAATTAAAACCCCCTCAATTCCGATTTTCGGAATTTTTTTTACAGATTTCTTCTCTTGCAGTGAAATAATAATTACATTATCATTGCAAAATAATTAAAACTTGTATATCTGTACATATTCAATAATTTTCACATGA
>JBAXLI010000161.1:0-3333 GCA_037134895.1 Bacteroidota bacterium | reverse complement strand
GTATCCCCGTCCTTCGGCGCTTCCGAAGGGACGAAGGCGCTGATTGGCACTTCGGTGGGTGGTATTGACAGGGGCTGTGTGAGCTTGTTCCTTGCAACAACCTTCAGAGGCATGATATCGGGAAGGGGGACCTTGACGATGGTAAACGGCTTGCCGTCCTGATCGGTCGACATCCGCAGTATATTAAAATTCTCATTCAGCCTCTCGTAATTCATACGGTTCACGGGGTTGAGGTCTTTCTCCTTTTCATCAACCCAGGCTAAAAGGATGGTGTTGGGACCCGAGAACCTCACAAATTCATCGGTATGTCCGCCGATGCCCACTCCTATGTAATTCCGGGTGATCCTCCTCATGATCCACTGCGGATCATCGGCCAGGCCCTGTTTCATCCAGATGATCTTTTTAACGCCCAGAGCCTTTTTGTATTCGGCCTCCAGCTCTTCCTTCGAACGGCCCGGGTTTCGCTGGAATTCAGTGGCCTCGCAAAGGATGAGAGTGCCTTTGCCGTTCACTTCCATCCCTCCGCCTTCATGGAAAGCATTGCATTTAATCAGTTTTGCCCCGTTGACTTTGGCCATCATGGCCGATACATTCCCGGTATTGGTGTCGATATCCATGGCCGAGTATAAGGCAATGCTGTCTTTGTTGTCGCCATATATTTCTTTCAGGTACTGCGGATGTCCGTATAGGTTCCATCCAAACTGCACCGCGCCGAGCTCTCCTTTTCCATTCACCAGGAAACTTGCCCCATGGTCGCGAATCCAGTAACGGTCGCCTGGCATCAGGTAGAACCCCACTTTCGAGGTGTCAATCCCCTGGCCCGCCAGGAACAGCTTCGCGGTTTTCATCAGGCTGTCGGTTCCAACGGCAATATTGACTTTCACATGAGGCATGAGGGCGGTGATCATTTCGGCGACTACGGGGTAAAAGAAAGTCTCGGTCTTTTCCCAGCCAAACCAGACTGCATCCTGCTGTTCCCATTCGGCAGGCATGTAAAACCGGTCTCTGTTGCTGCTGCAGGCAATCAATCCGAGCAGAATGGTGAGAAGAAAGATTTTTTTCATGATCACTGTATTTGAAAACCGGGGGCCCGGTGGTTTTTACTGGTGTAAATATAATGTACATTTGCGAGTATGGAAACAATCAAAGAAATCTTCAAGATCGGGTACGGCCCTTCGAGCAGCCATACCATGGGACCCCGAAAGGCTGCCGGGATATTCATGAAAAGGAACCCCGGTATTAAAAAGGTCAGGATTACCCTGTTCGGAAGCCTGGCAGCAACAGGACAGGGACATATGACCGATAAGGCATTGATTGAAGGTCTGTCGCCTGTGCCTGCAGAGATCATTTGGAAACCCGAAGTTTTTCTCCCGGCCCACCCTAACGGGATGTTTTTCGAAGCCCTTGACAAAGCAGATACGGTGAGGGACGAATGGACTGTATACAGCATTGGAGGAGGTGATATCAGCGAGACCGGGAAACGTGATCCATCGGCCAGCATTTATCCACTTTCTACCTTGTCGGACATCCTTCAGTGGTGCGAAAACAACGGGAGAACACTATGGGAGTTTGTTGAGATTCACGAACCGGCCGGGCTTTGGGATTACCTGGCGGAGGTATGGAATACCATGCAGGAGTCCATCCTCCGGGGTATTGATGCAGAAGGCGTGCTGCCAGGCCGGTTAAAAATGCCCCGTAAAGCTTCGTCATTTTATACCAAAGCCAGGAGTTTTAAGGGAACACTGTCACGACGTGCATTCACCTTCGCCTTTGCACTGGCCGTTTCAGAAGAGAATGCCGCCGGAGGAATGATCGTGACCGCGCCTACCTGTGGTTCCTGCGGAGTGATCCCTTCGGTACTTTACCTTTTGAAAACACAATACGAATTCAACGAAAGGAAGATCCTGAGGGGACTTGCTACAGCGGGATTGATAGGCAATCTCATCAAAACCAATGCTTCCATTTCAGGAGCCGAAGTAGGTTGCCAGGGTGAAGTCGGAAGCGCCAGCTCGATGGCGGCTGCAGCGGCCGAACAGATGTTTGGCGGTACTCCCGGTCAGGTGGAATATGCCGCCTCAATGGCCATGGAGCATTTCCTTGGGTTGACCTGCGATCCTTTGTTCGGCCTGGTCCAGATTCCCTGTATTGAACGGAATGCATTCGGTGCAGCCCGGGCGCTCGATGCGAATATGTACGCACTGCTCTCCGACGGGCACCACCTTGTAAGCTTCGACAGGGTGATCCAGGCGATGAAGCAAACAGGGCACGACCTCCCAAATATTTATAAAGAAACGGCCGAAGGCGGACTCGCAGCCCTTGGCATCGCTGAGAAACAGCAGCTCTAAAGATCAGCCAGAATGAACTTTTTCATTTTCAGGAAGGCTTCTGTCGCTTTTCCTGCGCGTAAAGGGTCTTTCAGCAGTTCTTCGAGGACCGAAGGAACGATCTGCCACGACAATCCGAACCTGTCTTTAAGCCAACCACATTGCTGCTCCGAACCGCCTTCGCGGAGCCGGTCCCAGAAGTAATCGATCTCCTCCTGGCTGTCGCAGAAGACCTGGAAAGAGAAGGCTTCGGTAAAGTCAAAAGCATGTTGCATGGAGTTGCCCATGATCATGAAGCTATTGCCGTTCAGGCTGAACTGTGCATGCTGCACCGATCCTTCGGGTTCACTTCCGCCCCCGGCATACCTTAGTATGCTGCCAATGGATGATCCCGGGAAAACAGAGGTATAAAATTCGATGGCTTGATCTGACTGCGGATGATGATTGCCCATGAAAAGAAAAGCGGGGGTGATTTTTTGCGAAGTAACCACATCCAGGGCAATTTGCCAGGAGACCCCGAAACGGTCGCTGATCCAGGCATACCGTTCGCTCCACTTGTAGCTGCCCAGCGGCATCATAACCATCCCGCCATCCGCCAGCTTACTATAAAGAAAATCGACATCCTCTGCTTTTTCGCATGCAACGTACAGTGAAACCGAGGGATTGAGCTTATACATGGGTCCCCCGTTGAGGATTGTGAAGGGCAGGGCGCAGAGGGTGAAGTTCACTGTGAGAACCTTGCCCTCTTCCTGTTGATGGGTTTCGAAGCCCTCTTTCCCGAAGTAGCTGATGTTTTTTATTGCCGAGCCGGGAAAGACCGAAGTGTATAATTCTGCAGCCTCTTTCGCGTTACCGTCGAACCAGAGGCAGGGGGTGATGATTTGTTTCATGGCTTCAAGTAGTTTATAAGCGTTACAATTTGTAACGGTTTGGGTACATCCTTTTTCCATGTTTGCAGGCCCATATTAGGTTTGGATGAATCGGCCCGTGCGGCAACGATCTGAGGCGC
>JBAXLI010000160.1:0-3354 GCA_037134895.1 Bacteroidota bacterium | reverse complement strand
AAAATACCTTGATGGCACCCTGGTGATCATCCGGCTTGCCCCTTTCGATTACCACCGTTTCCATTTTCCAGTTAGCGGAAGTGTGTCACCCATTACCAGGATTGAAGGTGATTATTATTCAGTTAATCCCCTTGCATTGCACAAAATGATTGAAATATTCTGCCTGAATAAGCGGGAGTATTGCATCATTTCAAATCCATTGTTCGGAGATGTTGTGATGGCTGAAGTAGGGGCAACCATGGTAGGAAGTATCATACAGACTTATACCGGAAATCTTGTCATAAAAGGGGAAGAGAAAGGGTATTTCAAATTCGGGGGTTCTACTGTAGTGTTGCTCTTAGAAAAGAACAAAATCCGCATCGATGAAGATTTATTGATCAATACTTCAAAGGGGTATGAAACAATGATAAAAGAAGGAGAAAGAATTGGTGTAGCTATGATTAATCCAAAAGGGCAGTAAAAAACTTGTTGGAAAAGAATTGGAACTACCGAATCGCTTGACAATAAAAGAACATGGCGACATCTCTGTCAATCATAGGTTTGACATCAATTTGAATAAACGGCGTGACTGACAAGCAGGGAAACGACAATAAAATAGATAACCATGAATGAACCCCATGCGATGAGGTCCGCTTTCCGGCTGTAAACAAAAATTTTGCTGCTACCGCTATGAGTTTCTTTAAAGAAAATCGCTGAAAGCGTAATGGCAAGAAAGATCATAAAAAAAGTAAGGATGTGTATGCTGTCGATAAGACCGAAAGTGGTCCGGTCAGGCACCCTCGAATCAAGTGTGAACTTGCTGGCAACCGCCGCCCAGAGTGCTCCGACTGCGATGGCGAACCGCGGACTGGTCTGCCTCACGTCGATCAGGAAACAACACATCCCGACCAAAAAAGCAATGATCACCCCGGAAAACAGTTTGAAGAACAGCATCCAGGGATGGGGCCTTTGGATGGTAACATCTACCCGGATGATTGAATAGGAACTGCCTTTTGTTAATGTCGGATCACCAAATGTGGTAGAATAATCATCAATTTGTGAAGATATTTCGAAATTTGTCATTCTCCATTCATTATTGTAAAAAGTGGGATCAATTGTGGAATTTTTCTTGTCAGGGAAAAAAATCAGCTTGCCGGTATCCAAATTCGCTGATTCAAGGTACATTGTGAGCAATTGCTTATCAAAGGGAAAATTCCTGATATTCCAGTCTTTCATGACTACATTTCTCCATTTTTGAGTGTTCCAGATAAGTCCATTCTTTTTTTCCAAAGTAAATTGCAACAATTCTGTTTTCTTTGTTGACATGAAATCTATATCATCCTTAAAATCCAACGTACTGTCTTTATAAAGCATCCAAATCCAGAAATTTGAAGTAAAGCAATTTTCGCCAATATTTATATCATATATCGAGTTGATAAACACCCCGATTTTACATGTGTCCGGCTGAGCGAAAGAGGCGATCGAGGCTGTTAAAAGCAAGGCCGATAATAATAATCCAAGTGCTTTCATCTTTTGTTATTGATCCTTATTGATTATCATTTGGTTTTATTTGGACGGCCGTTGCTATTGACACCTGGCCGCCAATCTTGATTGATCACCTTACCCTTTTAATAATCAATGAATAAGGGTTGTCAATTTACTTCGGCCCGAGATGGTTAAAACCATCGGCGTGTCCACCAAACCAGGGAGGGATGGCCCAAATAAACACCAATACTCATAAAAAATGAGTTACACTGATGGTGGCATTTTACTTGCCGACGATGATCTTCTTTACAATTTGTTGTTCACTATTCCTGATCACAATCATGTAAATTCCGGGATCAACTGGCCTCAGGTCGACAACCTGGTCGAAACGGCCATTCACTTGAACATCTCTGATTTCACGGATCTGTACGCCAAGGCTGTTGAAGACAGTGATAGTAAAGTTTTCCTTTGAGGTGGAGGTCATCGAAATCGTAAACTTTCCGTCGTTTGGAACCGGGAAGATGTTGAAGTTTCCCGCCAGCAGTTCATCAACTCCAACCATAAGGATATAGACCCTGAGCGAAGGATCGGATTCGCAGCCGCCTGCAGTTACAACCGTAAAGTACCAGCCGGTTTGTGTTGCCGCGTAACTCTGGGAGGTTGCCCCGGGGATAATGTTCCCTGTGCCGCCCTGTGTAGCCGAGAAATACCACTGGTTGCCGCTTGAAGCGCTGCTGGTGAGCATATTGCCTATAGCCGTAACCACCGGGGTTGCGGGTTTGGGGTGCAATATCACGGCAAGGGCAGGAGAGACAGCCCCGTTGCCGCAGCTGTTTGAACCGTAAACGGTCACATTTCCTGCTGTTGCGTTCATGGCAAAGTCAACAGTGATGGTGTTGGTGGTTCCGCCTGAAACAATGGTTGCTCCAGAGGGAACTGTCCAGCTGTAGCTTGTGGCGTTGGCAATGGTGACAACCGAATAGTTAACACCGTTTTCACCCTGGCATACGGTTGACGGGCCTGACACTGTTCCGGCGCCTGCTGGCAGCGGATTAACAGTAACAGGGAATGGCGGAGAAACGGTCCCGTTGCCGCAAAGGTCATTTCCGTATACAGTCATATTCCCGGATGAAGCATTGGTGGCAAAGTTGACTGTGATATTGTTTGTTCCTGCACCCGAAGCAATTGTTACCCCGGCAGGGAGTGTCCATACATAGGCAATGGCATTGGAAATTGGCGCAACAGAATAGGCAACACCCTGAGCCCCGGCGCATACACTTGAAGAACCGGAAACAGCACCAGCCGGACCCGGGAGGTAAAGTACATTGACATTTACCTGGGTTGGCGCCGCTGGTGAACAACCTGCGGAATTGCTGTAAATTACTGTTATCCACTGAGCTCCTGATGTAGTCCAGTATACATCGATCGATGCAGTACCCTGGCCCGAAACGATCGTGCCTCCCGATGAGGTTGTCCAGATATAATTATTATATCCGTACTGGGTTGTATACGTATTATATCCGGCGCCCGGACAAATATTATTGGTTGGTCCTGAAACAACAGGAACCGGTAGTGCGTTTACCGTAACAGCTTTGGCTGTTGGCGTTGTTGCTGTGCATCCGGTAGAATTCACATAGTTGACATACACATTCTGTGCTCCTGCAGTATTCCAGGTCACAGTGATTGCATTAGTACCTGTACCTGCTGTAATCGTTCCTCCTGAGGATAAGGTCCAGGCATATCCGGTCATTCCAGATTCAGTAGAGTAAATGACTCCGGTTGATCCGGCGCAAACAGCTGCTGAACCGGTGATTGTGGGTATAGGCAGCGGGTTAACCGTAACAGCTTTGGCTGTTGGCGTTGTTGCTGTGCATCCGGTAGAATTCACAT
>JBAXLI010000159.1:0-3412 GCA_037134895.1 Bacteroidota bacterium | reverse complement strand
TTTGTTTCGACATAAATGATGTTATTCCCGGGATTAGGGTAAACAGAGGATTCCTGATTCCGTACTGGGGGCAGATTGTTAATCCCGGTAATGAGGCCACTGGAGTCGACTTTCAGAATGTAAATATCCCTTTGTTCCCCCTGGGATGCATAGTCATTGGAACTGGCGCCGATAATACAACCCCCGTCAGTTGTCGCAATCACCGACCAAACCATGTAATACATGTCGCCACCGAAATACTTTTGCCAGGTTAAATTGAACAAAGAATCAAACTTTCCTATTAAAATATAAGAAGGGTCATATGAAAAAATTCCAGAGTAATTCTGGTTCGCAACCCCACCTAAATAAATATTCTGAGTATTGAGAAAATCCAAATTTGTATTATATGCCGGATAGGTAACAGTGTCTTCAGGTCCAAAGAAAACCTCATTCTTGATGTTAAACGATGAATCCAATCTCAGCAATCCTATTTTATCAGTTCGTGGTGTGCCGTAATCAGATCTTTTTCCGGTTACCAAAAAATCTTGATTACTAAAAGCCTTAGTATTAAGATACAAATCGAGTTCACCAGGAATACTGTCAATATGTTGTATTATAAAAGAGTAGTCAAGAGTGAGAAATTGTGATTGAGAATAAGTTTGAACTAAATATTGTCCCCATAGTGACATATAGTATCCTGAATAATCGGGCTTCTCCATCATTGAAAACACATACTGCCCATGTTGATTGGTGTAAAAATGAAAAAATAGTGAATCATAAGTTTGACTGATTTTATACACATAAGGATATGGTCCCAGAGGCGCTGCATACGGCTCTGCTGATCCATAAACTATTAAATTGTGGAAATGGTCGATAAAACTATAAACCATATTACCTAGAGACTTAAAACCAGTTAAAAAGGTTGTGTCATGAATTATCTTAAGGGAATCGGTTATGGTAATTAACCAAAGCCGGGCGGCCTCATTTCCTGTTTTTTTCTCACCAATCCCAATAAATGTGCCATTATCTAATTTATCAAGATGATTTATATAACAAGTTCCTTGATTCTGGTTGATTTTCTTCGTGCAAACTGTATCCCCATCCTTATTAAGACGTATAAACAAAGCTTGATATGTAAGAGGAAATGAGCCTGTCGATACACTTATTATAAACCCTCCATCTCCAGTTTCAATAATATCATTAGGATATTCGTCATCTGGTGTGATATAACGGAAAACAAATCCAAATTGCGAATACACATGAATACTCGAAAGGATAAACAGCAGTAAAATAGTTATATGCTTTTTGATTTTGAATATGCTCATAATTTCAAATTTGGATTCAAACAATATTGTAAGCGACACCTCTTTTTTTAACTCTGAAACATCGAAGGTTGCACATTAAGATCATAGAAAGGCTGTAAATAATAACAATCAATTGACCAGCAGCTTTTTCACGGCAATTCCTTTATCGGATCGGAGTCGGATAAACCAGATCCCTTGAGGCAGAGCGCTGATGTCGATTGTGCGGGAGGATTGATCGCTGATGTTTTCCTGCATCAGAAGACGGCCTTTGATGTCAAATATTTCAATGCTGTGATTTCCGGATGATGGGTTACCCCAATCGATGGTAACCATGTCGCTCGCGGGGTTTGGATAGACCGTAAAGTCCTGGGCAACTGGTTTTTGTTCTCCAATGAAAACATCTCCGCCGTTGGTGGTTTTTAAGATTGTGCCAAACATTCCTACGGCATACCCGTTATTTGCGTCGGTAAACCAGATGGAAGAAATAAAGTTCGGGGTTCCGCAGTTTACCTGAACCCAGGTTTCGCCGGCATCCAGGGTTTTAAGGATCATCCCGTAATCCGAAACAACATAACCCGTATTGGGATCGGAGAAAAATAAGGTTCTGAGTTCATAAAACGTACCGGTTTGCAATGTCGACCATGTAATTCCGCCATCAATGGTTTTCAACAATACACCATTTTCACCGCTTACATAACCGGTGTTTAAATCAGTAAAAAACACCGAATTCAAAGAACTTTGGGTCCCGCTTGTTAAGTAAGTCCAGGTATTCCCATTGTCGGAAGTTTTCAGGAGGCTGCCGTTACGCCCAACGACAAATGCAGTCCCCGGAGCTATGTACTGCACAGACAACAGATCCTCCGAAGTCCCGGCAGAAAGCCTGGTCCAGGTGGCACCTGCATCAAGAGTACGCAGGATTGCTCCATTCCAGCCCACGGCAAGACCCATATTGTCATCCACAAAATCAACAGAACATAAATTGTCCGAAATTGCCGCCACTGATTCAGTCCAATGAATTCCTCCGTCGGAGGTTTTGGTAATGTACCCATTGTAGCCGACTGCATAGCCCTTGTTCAGGCTGGTAAAAAAGACCGAAGTCAGATCCTCATTCGTACCGGTGTTTAACAACTCCCACTCAGCGCCACCGTTTACTGTTTTCATGGCTGATCCATCCGCTCCCACAACAAAACCCGAAGAAGGGTTTGCAAAGCATACCGAGGAGAGATAATTTGTGCTTCCTTTTGAAAGCTGTTCCCAGTTTTGTCCGACATCAACGGATGTAATCATAGTCCCCAGTTTTCCCACAGCAACAGTCTTTCCTGAATCTGTAACACATATGGATGACAGATCATGTTTGGTTACGGCGGATAAGGCGCTCCAGTTCGCTCCCCCGTTGGTGGTTTTGATGATAGTCCCATTCCAGCCAACAGCATAACCCGTTTGAAGGCTGGAAAAATATACCGAGGCCAGGGAAGTCGATGTTCCACTCTTTTGTGTGATCCAGCTTGTATCACCCGGAAGGGTTTTAATGATGATCCCGTTATCTCCTACAGCGAAACCCGTTAAGTCATCCGCAAAAAAAAGAGATTTAAGATCAAACCGGGTGCCGCTGGGCCATTGTTTCCAGGAAAATCCCGCATCGGTTGTTTTCAATGTAATCCCGGTATCTCCGACAACGTACCCCGTATCAGAAGATGTGAAATACACCGAACGCAGAGAAAACGCAGTACCGGTTCCGGATTGGTTCCAGGTAGCTCCCCCATCCGCAGTTTTAAGTAAAAAACCATTTTCACCGCAGATGTACCCGGTAGTTTCATCAAGGAAGAAAACAGAATACAGCTCGTTTGAAGTGCCTGCATCGATTGCAAACCAGGAAGTTCCTCCATCTTCGGTTTTAATGATTTTGCCGTGTGAGCCAACCGAGAATCCCAGATCAGGAGCTGGAAAGCAAACAGAGAACAAGGCCTCCCTGGTTCCTGACCTGAGCAGGTTCCAGGACGTGCCTCCGTTTGTGGTTTTGAGAATTGTGCCATACTCTCCTACCGAATACCCCGTGTTTTCATCGATAAAGCAAACGGCCAGTAAGGAATGGCCTGAGGCAGGGGATTTTGCCATACCCATTGTGAGAA
>JBAXLI010000158.1:0-3440 GCA_037134895.1 Bacteroidota bacterium | reverse complement strand
AAGATATACTTTTAACGCCGCAAGCGGCGGGGAACTAACCCCTAAAGAGATTAGAAGCGAGCAACTCAAAAAAATTGCATTGGGTACAAGGAGCGAACCATAACCAAAATGGCCCATAAGTAAAGTCAATGTGAGCGACGCAGCTACCCCAGCAGTTTTTTTGAGGTTGCAAGCGCCAGTGACGCGGACACCGTAGCGACGGTGTGAATATGCGAGCGCCTAGCCGTTCATGGAGATCAGGAACTCCTCATTGGAGTTGGTGAACTTCATCTGGTTCTTAAGGAATTCCATAGCTTCCAACGGATTCATGTCGGCCAGGTGGTTCCTGAGGACCCAGATACGTCCGAGCACATCTTTATCGAGCAGCAGGTCTTCGCGGCGTGTGCTTGAAGCTACGATATCAACAGCAGGCCAGATCCTCTTGTTCGACAGTTTGCGGTCGAGCTGCAATTCCATATTACCAGTGCCCTTGAATTCCTCAAAGATCACTTCGTCCATCTTGGAACCTGTTTCGATCAGGGCTGTTGCGATGATGGTAAGCGAACCACCGTTCTCAATCTGCCGGGCTGCACCAAAGAAACGTTTGGGTTTCTGGAGTGCGTTGGCTTCAACACCGCCTGAGAGTACCTTTCCTGAAGCAGGAGCAACAGTATTATATGCCCTTGCGAGACGGGTTATAGAGTCAAGCAGGATCACGACGTCATGCCCGCATTCGACAAGACGTTTCGCTTTTTCAAGAACGATGTTAGAAATGCGGGTATGCCTGTCGGCCGGCTCATCGAAGGTCGATGAGATAACCTCGGCTTTAACGCTCCTCTGCATATCGGTGACTTCCTCAGGACGTTCGTCGATGAGCAGTACGATCATATATACATCGGGATGGTTTGCAGCGATGGCATTGGCAATTTCCTTCAGGAGCACCGTCTTCCCGGTCTTTGGCTGTGCTACGATAAGCCCGCGCTGGCCAAAGCCTATTGGTGCGAACATATCGATGATGCGGGTCGACTGTGAGCAGTCGGGATGGCCGGTAAGCTTGAATTTCTTCATCGGGAATAAAGGTGTCAGGAAATCGAAGGGGATCCTGTCGCGTACTTCTTCCGGACTGCGGCCGTTGATCAGCTCAACTTTAATAAGCGGAAAATATTTTTCACCTTCCTTCGGCGGACGAATGGTCCCTCTCACCGAATCGCCGGTCTTAAGGCCAAACAGTTTGATCTGGGATTGGGAAACATAAATATCGTCAGGAGAGTTCAGGTAATTATAGTCGGAGGAACGAAGAAATCCATAGCCATCGGCCATGATCTCAAGAACACCTTCACTGGTAATGATCCCTTCGAACTCCCAAGAATATTCTTCTTTAGGTTCGCGGGGTTCACGCGATTCACGCGGTTCGCGCTGATCCCTTTGCTCCCTGGGGAACTTCCTCGGGAAATCCTTGCCTTTGCGTTCATCCTGTGCAACCTGTACCTGGTTGTCATTACCGGTATCGGGAGGTTCGTTATTTTCCTGGGGGGCTGGCGTACTTGAAACCGCGGTTATGATTTTTGAATCATCCCCGTTTGTTTCTGTATAAGGCTCAAAAAGATTTGCAGGATCAGCTGCCGGAATATAATCGAAAGTGTCGCCAACCGGCTTGGGTATATCTGTTTTAGGCGCCTGGGGCTGGGCTTCCGGTGAAGGAACACCCTGGTTAACCGGGCGGTCTTTAGGGATAAAATTGCGCTTTTCCCTGGGAACAAAACCAGGCTTATCTTTACGCCGGAAATTGGGCTTGTCGCCGGGATTAAAGCGGGGTTTATCTTTGGGAACAAAGGCGGGTTTTTCGGCGGGAGTAAAAGCAGGCTTTTCTTCCTCTGGTAATACAGGTTTCTCTGAAGCCTCATTAACAGGCTTTTCTGTTTTTGGCTCGTCCTGCACTTTTTTAGGCCTGCCGCGGAAACGTTTTACCTGGTTCTTTTCCTGCTCCAGGATGTCTTCGGTGGGATTGAGCGCCTGGTGATCGAGAATTTTATAAATGAGATCCTGTTTTTCAATTTTGTCAACTTTGGGAATATTCAACTGGCGTCCGATTTCCCTTAACTCGTTCAGCTCTTTGCTGTCGAGAGATATAATATCATACATGTATAAATGAATTTGGTTGTTGAAATACCATTAAATCAAATAAATGGAATTGTGTTTAAAGAATGTTCCGTGAATAAAACGTATGTGTGTGATAGGAACTTTATCGAGTACAAAGATACGAATTAATTATTCAAAGTCAAAAAAAAATACCTTATTGATAAAATTTACCGACCTTTGCAGCATAAAACAAGTAGCCTTACAAGTATGATCCAACGTATTCAAAGCCTGTTTCTTGCAATTGCCGCAGCAGCTGCGGCACTCATGCTTTTCTTTCCTATGGCCGATTTTTTCAGCGGTACCGAGCTCGGAAACTACAAACTCCTTGCCACGGGGCTCAGATGCATGGATCCCAACCCCAGGTTCCAGACTGCCGCCTGGTTTGGCTTTCCTCTCCTGGCCCTGATCTCGGTAAACATAATATTGCCGATCTTAACCTTGTTCCTGTATAAGAACCGCCAGCTCCAGTTGAAAATTCTCGCATTCAACATCCTGATAACCATCGTCCTGGTCATTGTTGTACTGATGTTTTACATGAGTGCAGTGCAAAAACTTACCGGTATCGCCCCGGCATACGAATTCGGGGCATTTTGTCCGCTGATCAGCCTGATCTTCCTGGTACTTGCCAACCGCTACATACGTAAAGACGAGAACATGGTCAGGTCGGCCGACCGCCTCAGATAATTTCCTTATCTTGGAATATCCAGTACTTCCAGGTCTTTCATGTTATTTCCGTCAATCACAAGCCTCACCGCGGTTACCGAGTGGTGCAGCCCGTAATTCCCTGCCGCACCCGGATTGATATGGAGAAGGGAATGTTTCTTATCATACATGACCTTCAGGATGTGGGAATGTCCGCAAACAAACAAACCAGGTTTTTCACGTTCAATGAGCAATTTTGACTGCGGATGATATTTACCCGGGTACCCG
Organism: Bacteroidota bacterium; assembly: GCA_037134895.1. GTDB lineage: Bacteria > Bacteroidota > Bacteroidia > Bacteroidales > FEN-979 > CAIRDP01. Next base: position 392 of record JBAXLI010000158.1, on the reverse strand, counting down.
CCAATATGGGTCATGAGAACCTTCAGCTTCTCAACCTGGAACAGCAGTGTTTCGGGGCATAAAGACCTTACTGACGTCCCGTCTATATTGCCATACACAGCCCTGAGGGGCTTCAGTTTCCGCAGTTCATCAATAACTTCAGTCGATCCGATATCCCCTGCATGCCAGATCTCATCTGCAGCTGAAAGAAAATCCAGGACACGGGGAAGAAGCCGGCCGTGGGTGTCGGAGATGATGCCGATTCGGAGCATGAGGCAAAATTACGAATTACGATTTACGAATTACGAGTGACGAATTACGAGTTACGAATTACGAATTACGAATTACGAGTTACGAATTACGAATTACGAATTACGAGTTACGAATTACGAGTTACGAATTACGAATTACGA
>JBAXLI010000157.1:0-3491 GCA_037134895.1 Bacteroidota bacterium | reverse complement strand
CCGTTGCACCGGTCAACAAAACAGTTACCTATGGCACTGTTACCAATATCCCCGGCGAAACTTCAAAATGCTGGATCACCAGCAACCTCGGCGCCGACCACCAGGCAACTGCTGTAAATGATGCCACTGAAGCCTCGGCAGGCTGGTACTGGCAGTTTAACCGCAAACAGGGGTATAAGCTTGCTGATGATGGCATAACCCGAACGCCCAATACCCCCTGGATAACCACTATCAACGAAAATTCGGATTGGATAGCAGCCAACGACCCGTGTACCCTTGAGATGGGAAGCGGCTGGCGTATTCCTACCAATACCGAATGGACCAATGTGGATGCAATCGGCAACTGGACAAACTGGAACGGTCCATGGAATTCTGCTTTAAAAATGCATGCTGCCGGGTTCCTGTACTACAGCGATGGGGCACTGAACTATCGCGGCTCGCACGGCTTCTACTGGAGCAGTACGCAGGACGGTGCCACTTACGGCTGGCACCTGAGCTTCAACAATAGCATCAGCTACATGGACTACGCCACAAAGGCGTACGGCTTTACTGCCCGCTGCGTCAGAGATTAGAGGCAACCGGGCTGCTGCGCGGCTGATGGTGGGCAGGTCGGGTCCTTCCGGGGAGGGATTTCAGATGGGTCGGTTCAAGTCGTATGCAAGCAGTATCGCCGGATCATCATTAAGGTTTTAATTAACGATCTGATTTTTAATCCAAAACCATGAAAAAAGAACCCATTATTATCGTTATGTTTCTGCTTTTTAGCAGCACATTGTTTGCCCAGGTTGGCATTAACACTGATAGCAGCGACCCGAATAGTTCAGCGATGCTGGATGTAAAATCAATCAGCAAAGGGTTCTTACCGCCGCGAATGACCTTTGAGCAACGGAATGCCATCCCCAATCCGGTTGAAGGGCTCATGGTCTATTGTTCAAATTGCAATGCGGATGGTACCGGGGGAATATCAATTTTTCAGGGTGCCAAATGGAAAACGATTAATCTTAATTGTTACCCTCCCGATGCCCCTGAGTCTGCAGCTTTCAACTGCGGTGTAACCTATATCAGTTGGCAATGGCTCACAGTACCCATCGCGCTTGGTTATAAATGGAATACCGTTAATAATTACAATACGGCTACTGACCTGGGAGCTACTCATCAAGTGGCAGAAACAGGACTGACCTGCTGGACAGCGTATACCAGATATGTGTGGGCCTATAATGCCTGCGGAAATAGTGATGCCTTTGTAATGTCGGCATCGACTGAATCGATCCCGTTTTCTCTGGATCCCCCAGCAGGTACCCACGTTTCCTCTCTAACCCAAATTGTCTGGAACTGGTATCCCGTGACGGGTGCGACAGGGTATAAATGGAGCAGCACCAATAACTTCACTACCGCTTCGGATATGGGTGCCGATCATTCAAAAACTGAAACAGGGCTAACCTGCAATACGCTTTATACACGTTATATATGGGCATATAATGCATGTGGATTTTCAAATGCCACAACCTTAACCAAGGCAACCTCAAGTAGCCCCGTGAACGCACCCGCAGCGGGGACCCACGTTGCCCTTGCAGGCCAGATTACCTGGAAATGGTTTACCGCTTCGGGTGCGACGGGGTATAAATGGAACACGACCAATGACTATGCTACCGCAACGGATATGGGTGCCGGTCTTTTAAAAATTGAGGCCGAACTTATCTGCAATACGTCTTATACACGTTATGTATGGGGATACAATACATGCGGAATTTCAACTGTCACAACCTTAACAAAAACAACAAGTTCCAATCCTTTATCGCCTGATCCGGGAACGAACGTTCCATCGGCAAACCAGATCGTCTGGAACTGGTATTCCGTGTCGGGTGCCACAGGGTATAAGTGGAACACCACCAACAACTACGGCACAGCTTCGGATATGGGGACAGCTACCTCAAAAACAGAAACGGGACTTACCAATGGATTAACCTATACAAGATATATCTGGGCGTACAACACCTGCGGAATGTCAGCATCAACGATCATAAGCCAGGGGTTATTTTATATCGGGCTGAATTATGGAGGGGGGATTGTCTTCTACATTGACGGCACAGGGCAGCACGGGTTGATTGCTGCCACCACTGACCAAAGCGCTGGTGCGGAATGGGGCTGTTACGGTACCTCTGTTCCGGGCACCTCCACAGCCATCGGCACCGGACAAGCCAATACCACGGCAATTGTCAACGGATGCAGCACCGCAGGTATCGCAGCCCGCATTTGTAATTCCCTTATATGGCCTCCGTCGAATCCGCACTCGGACTGGTTTTTGCCATCGAAAGATGAGCTGAACCAAATGTATATTCAACAAAGTGTCATTGGCGGCTTTGCTAGTAACGCCTATTGGAGTTCTTCCGAGTACAATGCAGACTACGCGTGGGCCCAGTACTTCTACAATGGCTTCCAGAGCGGCTACAGTAAGAACGCCACGTACTATGTGCGTGCTGTGCGGGCTTTTTAACAATTTAGCACTTCGACAAGTTCAGTGCATCGCAATTAAATAAATACCGGTTAGCGATTATTTTTGGAAATGGCAATACATTATTATTCACCTAAAAATCATCCTTATGAAAACAAAAAAAAGTACGATTGAAATTACAATCATGACCTTATTGAGCCTGATTTTTATCAACGCAGCAATTTCGCAGGAGGTAATTAAAAACCTCTCCCGATCGAACTTACCGGAAGCCGCGATGAAATGTCTGCAAAAAGCCCCCGGCCATTTTACCCTGTTTCCTGGTCAGTCCGATAACGATCTGGCGCTTTTGAAAAAAAGCGCGAACACCGTCAATAACACTGCTGATACAGTGTTCAGGTATTCCATCAACAATGGGAATGAAAAAATAGTGTATTCTTATGACCAGGATCGCAACCTGTTGACTACCCTTGGAAAAATGTGGGTGATCGACGAGTGGGCAAACAGCACGAAGGTCACAAATACGTTTGATGCAAATGGGAACATGATTACCGAGACCGCTCAAAATTGGCAAAACAATGCCTGGATAAACTATAAAATGATTACCCATACCTATGACGGGGCCGGGAATTGCCTGAAAACAACCGGGCAGAATTGGATCGGCGGCGCATGGGTGTATTGGGGGCAGTCGGATTACACCTGGGACGGAAGCGGGAATATGTTGACAGAGCTTTACCAGCAATGGGACAGCAACAGCAGCGCCTGGGTGAACAATACACTTGATAGCTGCACTTACGACGGAAACGGAAATCTCCTCACCTTCCTCGACCTTCAATGGGATGGCATGTCTTTTACAAATAGTATGTTGGAAACCTATTCTTATGACGGAACCGGGAATTTCCTGACCCATCTCACGCAATTCTGGGATGGCGCCGGATGGCAGGCTGGCTATATTGAAACCAATACTTACGATGGGAGTGGAAATAAAATAACCAATCTTGGGCAAATGTGGGATGGCATGGAATGGATAAATGATTATATG
>JBAXLI010000156.1:0-3602 GCA_037134895.1 Bacteroidota bacterium | reverse complement strand
GTAAAATAATATAAGGAATATATACAACGGAATTAAAAACAGGATAACGACCCCGCTGCCGAGATTGATCAATGTTTGCCCAATGGCCGCGCCGCTGGTATTAATTAGTTCGCCTTTGGTTTTTAAAATCCATGCATCGATTTTCCCGGGATTGATATCAAAGTACCCGGAAGCCCAGTTCACTGCCTGGTTCAGCGTCAGGGAAAATTTGTCAACCAGAATGGGCCATGAATCACTGAACCGGCTTGCCTGTGAAAACAATAGTCCGCTGAAAGCAGCTATGAGTAACAAAGTCAGTAATAAAGTCATCATAATTGCAATGACCCGGTTTATTTTTATCCTTACGAAAAAATTTACTACCGGGTGGAGAAGGATTGCAAGCAGGATTGAAAAAATGATGGGAACAATTATACTCTGGGCAACATATAATACAACCGTAAGGGTTGAAAGACTCATAATCAGAAGAATTGCCTTCACGTATAAAGGTATTTTCAGTTCATTAGCGGTCACGGCTTTTTCTTCCATGGCTTCGGTTATTGAAAAAAGTTTAACCTTTAACGGTCTTCATCTCCTCTTTTGCCTCTTCTGCCGTCGCCTTTGCCTGCTCAGCCAAATCGTTGACGTCTTCTTTCACTCTTTCAAATTTGCTTGTGATATCTGCAATTAGTTCATTATACCTGTCTTTTAATCCTTCGGCATAGTTCTCTCCCTTCATTTTTATTCTTCTGCGGGTGCGGGAACCTTTTCCCGGGGCAAACAGTACGCCTAACAATGCACCGGTGGCTACGCCGGCCAAAACGCCTAACAATACTTTTCCTGAGTTCATAATGATAGTTTTAATGAAAATTAACTTATTAAATTGGTCTTCTTCCCTGGATGATCCGTATCAGTACTGCAATAATTGCAACAACAAGAAGAACGTGAATGAGGTATCCTGCCCCGTAACCGAGGAATCCTATTGCCCATAAGACAAGCAGGATTACTGCGATGATGTAAAGAAAATTTCCCATGGCTTGTTTTTTTTAATTGTTATTACTGAGATATTGGTTTTCTGATTGATGTTTACTAAAAAGAGTTTAACTAATTCTTACCGGTCCAGAAATCATGAAATGCTGTTCCCATCTGTTTCATATCGTGGTTAAACTTATTCCTGAATTTTTCCCAGTTTTCTTTATTGTCTTCCTTGAACTCTTCAAGCTGTTGTTTCATGATTGCATTTTGCCTTTCAAGTTCGGCCAGTCTTCTTTCGTCCCGGGCCCTGAATTCGGCCTTTTCTTTTGATATTTTTACCTTGAATTCTGCAATATTTTTATCATTGGCAGTTATTTGGGCTTCCGATTCATTTCTGAAGTTCTGGATTGAATCCTTAAGAGCCTGGTCAAGATTCAATTGCGCCTCCACTACTTTATTCTGGGCATCCTGAACTTTTTCTTCTGCTATTTTGACTTTTTCGGCCGAGGACTGGCAGCCGCTTATCATTGTTCCTGCCATAAACATTGCTACAGCAAGTGTGAACATGGTTTTTTTCATTTGTGTTATTTTAAATTTGATTACACTGCAAAGGTCAGGACGAATACACCCGGAAGCCTTACACAATTTTGGAAATATGTTACATCATTCACACATTGTCAGTGATATTGGAAAGAATCTTATAGTTTTGTACATTTGGTATATTCATTCCATAATTGAGTCTTGTGAAAACCTTCTTATATTTCTTCCTGGTCATCCTGATTCCTGCCAATGGAGCAACGTTCAGTAGTTTATACTGCCCTCAGGCCAGAAAGATTGTCCCTGCCGACTGGCAGCACTGGAAGTCGGGAGGCTCTCATTTCGAATTAAAAGTAACTTCAACCGGATTCACCATTGATGTGACCGAGGCCGGAACTGATAAGCGCGATATACAGGTGTATTCGAATAATGAGCTTCAGATCGGGAAAGACAAGTCTTATATTGTAAGGTTCAAAGCCAGATCGAACAAGGACAGTGTGACATTTAATTCGAGACTGGGGGCTGAGGCAGGAGACAGGGATTATTATTACAGAGCCATTAAGGTCGAAAAAGCTAAACGGTCTGAAATTAAAGAAGTTCGATTCAGTCAATCAGGAGACCCAATCAAGTTTCTTAAGCTGTATTTTGACTTCGGACAAATTGATCCGGGTACAAGTATCGAAATCAGTGATGTGGAAATTGTGGAAGAAAAATGAATAAGAGCCTCTTTAGATATTGCTCAAAGTGCTGCGCCTTTTGTTTTTAAGCTGTTTGAAGTGAGAGGGTGTAAGGCCAGTCATTTTCTTAAACTGGTTTGACAGGTGAGCTACACTGCTGTAATGAAGTTTAAAAGCAATTTCCGATAGATTCAATTCATCATATACCAGCAGCTCCTTCACTTTTTCAATCTTGTGAGACAGGTAAAACTGTTCAATGGTGGTCCCCTTAACCTCTGAAAAAAGATTGGCCAGGTAAGTGTAATTATGATTTAGTTTTTCGGTCAGGTAATCTGAAAGGTTCACTTTAATCTGGTCCTCAGAATAATGAACCAGTTCAATTATAATCATTTTCATTTTCTCAACCAGCATCTTTTTTTTATCATCCATCAGCTCGAGACCGGTCTTTTTAAGTGCAATTCCCAGTTTTTCCAACTGCTCTGATGTAATTTCCTCCATAACATCTGCTTCACCCAGCTCAACATTTATAAAATGTAATCTCAGTTTTTTCAGCTCGGATTTTACAACCATTTTACAACGGACGCAAACCATGTTTTTAATGTAGATTTTCAAGAGGCAGACTGCTTTCTACAAAAGTAAATAATTTTTTGATCAATGTCAAATCAGAGTGGCATTTGAAAGTTCCCCCGAAAATGGACTACTCTTACCACCAAGTCTGGTGGCTATTACAGTCGTGATCAGGTAAAGCATGACGCGGTGACAACGTTAGGATAATAGGAGAACGAATTGTGTTATAAACTGTAGGTTTTGATGAAGAGCCGGATTCTATTGTCTAGTGCGTGTTTGCCTATTCTGTTGCTAATCGCGAGCAGTTTGCGTGCTTTCAGAAGCCGGGATGAGAGGTCGATGCGCAGTTCTTCCATTTCGGCCGGGCTGTCGTAAAAAGGATTAAGGTAGAGCAGGTCGGCAATGGCTTTTGCGGGTGTTGCAAGAAGCAGGGAACCATGGGACGTGGGGCGTGATTCGTAGCCGAACATCAGTTCTGGCTTTATCGAATTGTATGTGAATGTTCCGAAGCTGTTCGTGAAGGCGGCTGTTTTGAGGGTGGTGATGCTGGTGATGTGGACGATGGATTCGGGTATGAGCCCGTAAAAGGCAAGGGCTGTGTGAAGGCTGATGTATGACGGGCGATATATGCGGTTTGCCAGGTAAAAGGCGAAGTCGCGGTCGCCCAGGTATTCAGGAAAGGAGTAATGCCCGTTTCTGAGTCTGAGGAGGAGGCCCTGACTGACCCAGCGTGAGAGGTTGTTCTTGTCAAAGCTATCGCGCCAGGCGTAGGCCTGGTTGGTAGTGAAGCAGCCCAGGGGATACATTTCACGGCGGAATTCCTGGAAATACATTTCTTTTTTTATGCAAATATACGGAAAAACAGAAATG
>JBAXLI010000155.1:0-3720 GCA_037134895.1 Bacteroidota bacterium | reverse complement strand
TATGCGAATGTCTGGCTTACAAACACCATAGTAAAAATTGACCCTTCCACCGGAAAAATACATGGCATCCTGGACCTGACAGCCCTCGCGAAGGAAGCCGAAAATGAATATCCGGGATCCATGGAAATGAATGGGATCGCTTATGATTATGTTTCAGGGAACATTAAAATAACCGGCAAGCTATGGCCAAGGGTATACGAAATAAGGCTCACAGGGATCAGCAATTCAACAGATTTACCGGTTTCCCATACCGGGTCAGAAAATGATATAATTTCTCCGGCAGGCCCGCCGCTGAGAACTCTGGCCACCAGATCACCTTTTACCCGTCATCGCATCAACGGCCTTTGACAGGGAAACGAGACTTGCTTTGAATGGAATTGGCGGGAAAATCTTCCATTTCCTCAATAAAATCAACCACTTTCAAGTAATCTGGAATGATTCTAAAGTTAGATAATTGGTCAGGGTAGTATAGTGTGCAGCACTGCTAAATTCGAATTAATAGTCAATGAATTCCACTGGTTAGCCAATTATTATCACCACATTTACCAATCAAGTCTGTAAATTGAAGGTTTTCAACTAACGCGGAAAGTTAAATTACATCTACAAATCTACCTATTCCAATCTGTAATAATTTCTAGTACCTTTACTTAATGTTCTAAGAAAGGTCAAAGGAAAATCATAAATTTCAGCATCATAGAAAAAATATCTTCCATTTGGCGGATACTGAGATATTGGCGGCATCTCTTAAATAACACTATATACCCCAATAAGCTAACCCCATGATAAAACCATTTTTAACATCCATCCTGATTTACTCATTTTTGTTTTCAGCTAATGCTCAAAACCTGCCACAAGTTTCTTCAGGAAAAATTGAAAGAATGGAAAATTTCAAATCCAAATATGTAGATGCCAGAAATATAGATATTTGGTTACCTGATAATTATAATCCGAAAAGTAAATACGCTGTCGTTTATATGCAAGACGGACAAATGCTTTTTGATAGTGTGTATAACTGGAATAAAAAAGAATGGAGAGTTGACGAAACAGTTTCCCAATTGATTAAAAATCATCAAATTGAAGATTGCATAATCATTGGGATTTGGAATAACGGCAAGTACAGACATTCAGAGTATTTTCCACAAAAATATTTAAACACATTAAGCGAAAATTTTAAAAATGAATTTGTAGCTGCTTATCTTCAAAATAAGCCGCAGTCTGATAATTATTTGAAATTTATTGTAGAAGAATTAAAACCGGTTATTGATAGAAAATATTCGACCAGGACAGAGAAAGACTTCACTTTTATAATGGGTTCCAGTATGGGAGGAATGATTTCAATGTATGCCGTATGTGAATATCCAAATGTATTTTATGGGGCTGGGTGTATTTCAGTTGCGTGGATCAGTGAAACCAAAAAAAACTTTGAACTGCCGCTTTCGGCGTTTAATTATTTGCAAAAAAACACTCCTTCACCGTTGGATCACAAAATTTACATGGACCACGGTACAATAGAAATGGATAGCATGTATGCCACGTATCAGAATTTTGTGAATGAAATCATGCGGGATAAAGGCTATACTGAAGAAAATTTTAAAAGTATGGTATTTGAAAAAACAGGGCATAATGAAGATGACTGGGCAAAACGATTAGCTATACCATTTCTTTTCCTGCTCGGGATAAAATAGAATTAGACAATTAGCCAGTTAAGTGTACAAAAATATCCTTAAAACACACGCCAGTCGCGGGTTTCTGTTTTTCGGGTACCCAAATAGGTCCACAAAACATTTTTCAAGCTAATTTTAATAGAAATGGCCATTTGAAAAGTCGTAGTTCAAGTTGATATTTTTGATTGTCCGGTTTTTAGGTGGATTCAGATAATCCTTTTAAATCGTTGTTCGATAATAGTCATCAATCGCTCTTGAAAGTCATCACTTAAAAAGCTGATTCCGATAAAATCCATCCATCCGGCTTTTGCATTTATCATCTTCCTGAAAATATTTTCCTGCTGCTTCGGATCGAGATTCAGCGTCCGGAATGCAGCTATAAAATCATGCCGGGTTATTTTTTTCTTTTTTCCATTCAATGTGAGGGCGAGATCTTCTTTGTCTGCCGGATTTACCAGGGCTGTTGCCACCAGGTCATACGCAGAGGAAAGCACACGACCCCTGCCGGGAAGTTTTATCAATGAAAAATTCTTGAGATGCATATCTGCATTCCCCGTCAGAAATGAGAAAAGAACCTGCTCGAAGTAGTTGACCACATCCAGTCCCGGATTACGGGAATATTTCAGTATCGCCTTTGCCACCTGCTCGCAGGATCCGTGATATTTGTCCTCGGTCAGACGTTCCGTAATCTGGCACATGTCTTCCATATGCAACTTTCCCGTTTTTACACGATCAATTCTTTTGGTAATATATGCAAGACTTCCTGACCGAAGACGTATAAGACTGTGAGGAACCACTGATATTCTGGCAAGACGGGCAAGGTGCATAGTCAGATCTTCCACCTCGGGCAGTTGAGGATAATGCCCTGTTGGTGGTTTCAAAATATAGCCTCCCCACAGGCCGACGATTGTGAATCTTTTTGGTGCCCGTTTTCCTTGAGGTGATTCCAGGTGAAGGGATAATTTAGCCTGAACGCCGGTGACAGTTACCTGTGTCTGGACAACCTTCAGGGCCAGATCCTCCATTTGTGCTTCTGTATAAGTTAATTCCGGGGGAACTGGCTGATCAAAGATCTTCCTGCTGCAGGATGGATGAAAATCGGTTTCATTCCCGGTCAATGGCTGATAGCAAAATAAGCATCGTCTCATAACAGGGCCTCCTCTTTTACTTCAATCACGCTGATTGCTCCGATGCAATCTTTGCAGCAGGCAAGAAGAAGTCCCATCCGGTCCCTGGTATTTAGTTTCCAGTTCCTTTCGGCGATGTCGAGCAGCCACCCTTCCGGGATCAGACCATCGAAGAAAGAGAAAAGGACCTTGCTGTTATAAGGGGCCTCTTGTAATGGCATGGTGAGACTTACAGCTTCTGCCTCTGATGATTCCAGGTAAGTTGGATTATAAACAAAATGGTATCCATCTTCATCCTGTGAAAGCCACCCCGCTGTCAGTTCGTGAACTTTTATTTCAGCCTTTCTCATTTTTCATTTCTATTATTCATTGCTCTCTGTTCATAGCTCATTTCCACAGGACCCAGCTCAAACCCAAATAATTTTAATACATGGTTGACTTTATCCATTCGTAAAGTAACCTTTCCCTGTTCCATTTCCCTGATAAAACGAAGACCTACACCAGCCTTTTCGGCAATCTCAGGCTGGGTCAGGCTCGCAAGTCGTCTTTTTTCTTTAATAAAAGTTTTCAGATCCATAGATATACCCTTTAGGGTGCAAATATAATAAGAAACAACCAGAAAACACCCTTTCGGGTATATTTTTATAACATTATTTTGAAAACATACCCTAAAGGGTACGATTTATGAAAATTAACAATTAGCGAGTGCTTTTTTGGAAGAAACGCCGACTTTGACCAACCTTCGCCGGAGCGACTTAATCATCTCATTATATTGATAGCTAGCATGTTAATGTGGTTGATAAAAATCGGCAGAAGATGGTCAATGACCTCGGCCTGTCCAGTCATGCTTTTCTTTTAAAAGAATATCTTTAAGTGGAATAAAAACTAGTTTAATTTTGACTTCGATTGAACCTATCTATATTACATGA
>JBAXLI010000154.1:0-4057 GCA_037134895.1 Bacteroidota bacterium | reverse complement strand
TTGAAAAGCCCCATCAGCCTGGCATTGTAAAGCTGGTCGTTGATCCTCTGAACCTGTTCTTTGTTCTGCATGAATGCATCTACGATAGAATCATATTTCTTTTCCATTTCAGGATCGACAAATTCCGTGCCGACCCGGCGCAGCATGACAGTCCTGATATAGTTCTTAATATCTTCATCGCTCACACTGATGTTGTTATCCCTGATAATCCTGTTTTCGATCAGCTGCCACTTCATGGATTCCCTGAATGACGGATAGTCTTTTTCAATCTGTTCAGCTGTGAACTTACCTTCATTATATTCGAGAAGCCAGCGTTTAAGGAATTCGTTGGGGAGCTCAAATTCTGTAGCTTTTACAAGGGTTTCAGTCGCCTTGTTAAAAAAGATCCTGTCTGTTTCCTGTGCGAAGCTTGCAGAAGCATCTTTTGCAATTCTTTCCCTGAACTGTTCCTCTGTCTCAATGGTGTCACCCGGATAAACCTTGCTGAAGAATTCGGCTGTCATTTCGGCAGGTGTCATCTCGGGAGCTTTGGTTTCATCAGCAGTTTTTGCCTCTGCATCGACACCTTCAGTTTTAAGAGGCAGCTCTGTCTGTGCACCTTCCCCGGGTGAAACCGGTGTTCCGAAACGGAGGCGGGTTTCGTCAACATACTTGTCGATCATGCTGTCGTCAACCTTGATCTCATAATCCTCTACTTCGGTCTCCGGCCCAAACGGGATCTTGAAATCCGGGGCAAACCCGATATCAAAAAAGAATTCAAAACTGGTCTGTGTCTCAAAGTCAACCTTAGAATTTTTTTCAAGGCTGGGGATAGGGTTCCCCAGCATGTTAAGATTCTGTTCCTTAATATAATTGGAAAGGGAGTCGGATATCAGCTTGTTCACTTCTTCGGCCAGAACTGCTTTTCCATACATTTTGCGGATAAGTCCTGATGGCACGTGTCCCGGGCGAAAGCCAGGGATGTTGGCTTTTTTCTGATAGTCTTTGATAACTTTGTCAACCTGTTCTTTGTAATCTTCAGGTATGATCTCCAAACGGATCGTTGCCGTAAGTTCGCCTGTGTTCTCTTTTGATAAATTCATGAGACCCTGTTATGTTTAATTACGTTGAAATTTTCGTGCTGCCTAGCAACAGTTCGCCTTTATTTATTGTGTGCGGATGAAGGGAATCGAACCCCCACATCTTTCGATGCCAGCTCCTAAGGCTGGTGCGTCTACCAGTTTCGCCACATCCGCATCTGCTTAAATTTTTAAGCCTGCAAAGGTACTAATTTTTTCGTTTACGGCGTTATCCTAAAGATGAGAAGTCAAACAACTTGTTATATTTGCCCGTAACCACATTTTATTATGAGGTTGCGAAATGTGATATTGTCTATTCTCCTGTTGCTTTCCATCTTAAAGACTGCAAAGTCCCAGTCGATGTATGGTAATGTTCTTGGCAATTATGCCGGGGTAAACAGCATCCAGATGAATCCCAGTGCACTGCATAATTCGAAGACCTGGTTGGATATTGAATTCCTCGGGTTCGGGGTCTTCCTGCAGAATAACTACCTCTACCTGCCAACTAATGAATACAAATTCGCACATTTCTTCCAGAGCGGGTATGAGTGGCCCACCCATTCAGAAGGTTATGGAACCGAAGTCCGTAACTTCTATCATTATGAAAATATGAGGCCGAAGAATATGTTTGTGAATACAATGGTTATGGGACCCGGGGCTATGCTAATCTGGGGAAAGCATGCCTTTGCAATAACTACCTCGTTCAGAAATGTTGTATCGCTCCGCAATGTCCCCTACGATGTTGCAAACTTCATCTATCACGGACTCAATTACAGGGAGCAACAGAAGATCAATTACCAGGACAACCGTCCGTGGATGTTATCCCAGATGGCCTGGGCAGAACTGGGCCTTACGTATGCTTATGAGGTCTATGCCCGCCGATTTAGCCGGGTGACAGCAGGTATTACGGTAAAGCGTCTTTTCGGGTATGCAGCAACCTACATGAGGACCGAAAACATTGACTATACCGTGATTGACGATTCGACCCTGCAGATCAATAATCTCAAAGCCGAAGGGGGCATTTCCCTTCCCGTAGATTATACCACAAACCAGGCAATGGGAACAACCGCATTCAGGGGAGGAGGATTTGGATTTGACCTGGGGTTTACTTTCACCAGTCTCATCCGCCCGCACCAGGAAATGGATTTTGATAAATTTTGTGCCCAGCGTTACGACGATTACCTTTACCGCATTGGTGTGGCTCTGATCGACGTGGGCGGTGTACGCTTCAAAACAAATTCTGAGAAAATTGAGATTGACAATCGTTCGTCATACTGGGACCAGCTGACAAAAATGAAATTCAGGAGTATTGATCAGATCCTTGACACCATCAGTTATAAATTTTACGGAGATACTGCCTCTGCCACGGTCTCCGATCGTTTTACGCTCTGGTTGCCTTCGGCTCTAAGCATTCAGTTCGATTACCATCTTACAAAGTATACTTATGTGAATGCTAGTCTGATATATCCCATCGTTCTGGCCAGGAATACGTTATCAAGGCCGGCCGAACTGTCCATTACTCCAAGGTATGAAAAAAAATGGTTTGAAGTGAGCCTGCCGATATCACTTTATAACTGGTCCTTGCCCAGGATCGGGCTTGCCGTAAGGGTTTACGGAATCACAGTGGGTACCGATAAGCTGGGGGCTTTCTTTAATATAAGCAATTTTACCGGAATGGATGCCTATATTTCGATAAGGTATTTCCTCAGTAAAGGTTCCTGCCGTGACAGGAATAACGGCAGGTGCGGAAACCTTGAGTTTGGACCCGACTAATCAGTCCCTGGTCCTGACATCCAGGGCATCCCTGAGGGAGTTCCCCATAAGCATGAAGGCCAGAACAAGAAGCAGAATCGCAATCCCAGGGAGAATGGCCAGGTATGCATAATCGAGGATGATGTAGCCGTAGTTTTCTTTGATCATCGAACCCCAGGAAGGGACAGGGGGCTGAACTCCCAGGCCAAGAAAACTCAGGCCTGCCTCGAGCAGTATGGCCGAAGCGAAGTTGGCGGCTGATATGACAATGACCGCAGCCAGAATATTCGGAAGGATATGCCTGATAATGATCCTCGAATCGGAGAACCCCAACGCATGTCCAGCCTCTACGAACTCCTTCTCCCTCAGGCTCATGACCTGTCCGCGTACCATCCTCGCCACATCCACCCACATCGTAAGCCCCACAGCCACAAAGACTTGCCAGAAACCCTTCCCAAGAGCGAAGGTGATTGCAATCACAAGGAGCAGGGTGGGGATTGACCATACCACATTGATAAACCACATGATGAGATTGTCGGCCCAGCCCTTGTAATATCCAGCAATGGCGCCAAGGGAAACGCCTATCAGGAGCGAGATCAGGACAGAGATGAAGCCGACCGAGATACTTACCCTGGCACCGATGATAAGCTCACTAAGGTAATCACGTCCGAACCTGTCGGTTCCCAGCCAGAATGTTTTTGTTTCGGGTAATTTAACTTTGCTGACAGGAATTTTATTTTCGGGGTATTCTTCCGACCCTGCCTCTGAATAAGGCTTGTAATACAATGTGTCGCAGCTTAACCTGTAACCGCTTACCGGGACCACTGTAAAAGCGGCTTTTTCTCCTGCAAGCATGGTCATGAACCATCCGGTATATGATACGGGTTGTGATTTGGGGATAAAAAGAACCTGAACTTTAAATCCAGGTTTTTTTAGACCCAGCTCAAGAAATTGTTGATTCGCATAAGGAGTTTTATCAGGGGTAATAAGGTAACCGAGGATAGCCAGAAGGCAGACGAGTCCAATGAACAGGAGAGAACCAAAACCCAGGGGGTCATGACGGAACCTCTTCCAGGCAAGCCGTGAGAGTGAACCGGAAATTTCGCGGGTTTGTTTTCTGAACAGGTTCAATGAAGCCGTACTTTTTGCAAATTTAATTTTTTTTTGTACTTTTGCGGCACTAAATGGTGGTCGTAGCTCAGCAGGTTAGAGCGTCAGATTGTGGATCTGAAGGTCGTGGGTTCGAG
>JBAXLI010000153.1:0-4158 GCA_037134895.1 Bacteroidota bacterium | reverse complement strand
AATTTCCCAGAGCCGGCTTAATTGGTTCAGGGTTGCCTTGTCTGAAGGTGTAAGACCAGAGGCGTCTGTCACTATCGGGATCGAGGGAGCGTTATTCATGGCTATTGTGTTTAGGTATTTGATTCACTCTTTGATTTTTGTTTTAGTTCAGCGAGGTATTTTCTTGCCTTGCATTTCTGAACATCGAAAGTTCTAAGCAAGTATCTTTTTTGAATCTCAAGGTTTCGTAAATCCTGGTAAATTCCTTTCTGATAATATGGATCTCTCCGCCATAATGGATCTCTATTCCTCTTACATTTTTCGAGATCGCAAATCTGCTGCTCAATCTCATTAATACTGTTCATTTTTGACAAAGCTTCATAGTTGCCACTGATTGCCTCATTATAAATGAACAACCTCAAGTCTGTTTCTTTCTGCAAAGCTTTTCTGGTTTTAATATTCATAACCTATGGTATAAAATGTGATTACTGATTGTTTTATTTAGGGTGTATTTTGACGCTTTTTCATGGAGGGTTTGACTTCCAGACTATTAACTCAAGACGGGAAACGGCATGAGGTTTTTTTTACACTTTGTATGTCTTTTCCGGGCGACCCGCTCTCTCCCTGATATGCAGGTGCAGGCACTTCCAAAAGTGGATATATGACAAAAAACGTAGTATTCATAAGCATTTTAAGGCCTCCCATGGTTTAGGTATGGTTAAAACCTATTCGAAGTTCAGATGTAGGGAAATTCAATTGCATTGCGCAATTAATTTCCCTGGTCACAATCTTCTCAGGGATATCAATCGAAACATTCTGGTACATTTTGTGCGCATACTCTGCCTCGGAGCCGGTTGACAGGCCTACGTCCCGGTGAAGGTTCGAAAGCTGCGGATGCATACCCATTCCTGCAGTAATCGCAAAATCCGCCTCATTGGCTATTTTCAGCTCTGCATCAATGAAATCTTTGACCTTTTGGTCGAGTACATCGATCTTCCAGCCTACATACTTGCCCGCAGTTGCATCATAAAACTCCTCAGTTGTAATCATCTTACCTACATTCTTTATTCCGGCTAACGCAGCAG
This sequence comes from Bacteroidota bacterium, assembly GCA_037134895.1. Lineage (GTDB taxonomy): Bacteria > Bacteroidota > Bacteroidia > Bacteroidales > FEN-979 > CAIRDP01. Next base: position 3,094 of record JBAXLI010000153.1, on the reverse strand, counting down.
AGATTTTAGCGAAGGTTTCTGTTTTCAAATTCTCAAGCATAGATTCATGGTAGGTGGTACCCTTTTCCACACACTGCTTTTGCAGCATTTCTTCTTTCTGTCTCCAATAGATAGAGGGTACCTGAATATGATATTTGATTGCAGCTGCATTCATGCCGCTTGCTGCAAGTATCCTTGGAATGCCAGAGGAAAGGTTTATCCAGGTCAAAGAGGAATGGATCGGAGAGCGCGGGTACTGCTGATCCAGGGCAAAACCCTGAAGATAGCTGTATGACATTGTCAGCTTATGCCTGGTAGGTGAATATTGATCAAACGTCGGGTATCTTGTTAATGACATGTTGTAGGGATCAGTACTCCAACAATCAGAAACAATAATATTCGCAATCTCTCCGAAATCATCGGGCCACTCCAAACGTGCGAATTTTGACGGGATGTTTTCCAGAGAGAGTACCGGCATGGATCCAGTACGACCAGCCTGATCAGCGCCGCTCTGCCGGCAGAGATATTTTGTAAAGTGTCCGTTGAAGGTGTGGAACTCCTTGCAGCCGTTGAGCAGGTACGATTTGTAATCCCAGCTGTCAAGCCACTTTTGAATGGTTGAATCTTCGCACCACTCTTTAAAGCGTCTGCCATTTTTGATGACATTTCTATATAGCATCGGCCCACCTCCAAATAACAATCGGACATGTTGCTCAATAATGGCTGGTGCAAGATGATTTTGCTCAAGAGCTGCATCAATGAGATCAGGATAATTATTTCTTTCACCGTATGGAATGATTTCGCAGCCTGCAACCATAAGCGGCATTTTCGAGAGCGGGCTATAGGTTGATGCCACTTCGCGGGATTGAGAATCGCTGATCGTATCGAATGCATATACCGCGACCCCTGAAACGGCAAGGGAGGTACCACCGTTATGGATTATCTTAAAGTCAGCCATGATCTGAGTTGTTTTAAAAATTTACTAAATCTTGTTTCTTCGGGCAGCGCCCAGGCAGCGCCCAGTAAAAAGATGCTTTCAAGGTCAGCGGCCTGAAGAGTGATCTGATAATTTACAGCCCCAAATGAGCTGGGCAGTAGTTTGAATTCCTGGATCCGGATATCCCGTCCAATTTTATTTACCTCGTCAAGGAGTTTATGAAATTGAGGTTCGTTAAGGATGAGTTCAAATTTCATGGCATGATTGATTTGAGTTTGATTCATTCGTTTGAATAATTGTGTTTACGACAGAGCGGAAAAAGTGTCCCTTCTTTCCAGGTTCATACCTTATTCTTTCTTTCAACTTTTTTAAGTCACTCTCTGAAATTCGAAAGGAGATAAACCGGGTTAATTTCTGCTGCGGATGGATTCGTTTTTTCATATCATTTTTTGTGCACAAACATAGGTTCAGAAAAATATATTTTAAAGGACAAAAAACGGGAGGTCTCCAAATAGCTGAATTTCAGCACTATAATAATTTGACTATTTTGGAGGTCTGTTTTATGGGAAAATTGGAAGGGTTCAACCCTGAAACTGCAGTGTAGAAATTCACAATTCGGGGACCCCAAAATGTATGATTTCAGAGTGATCCCGGGACCATATCTTGAATGGTCTGGATTTGATCAGAATGGATGTGAGAAAAAAAATCAGATAGACTGCGAGGAAATTAAAGCAGCTGGCAACATATAGAGGAAAGGGTAACAGCGATCCCAGTGCAAGGCATAGTAATTAAATCCCAGGGCAATGTTTCTGTAATAATCAGGTCTATGGTCCCAATAATACTTCTCTGAGTTTATTGACCAGGTTTGGCCCCCCAGCTTAGAGACCAGTAACCATTTTTCCAGCAAGCGGGCTGCTCTTCCATTGCCATCAGCAAAAGGATGGATCTTTGCTATCCAGATATGAATCATTGAAGCATAATAGAAAACCTCTTCCAGGCTTAGTTCTTCAGATAAAAGTATACTGATATCATCAAATAGTTTGCCGGTTTCAATTGCGACAAATTCCGGTTCCACTGCCAGGTATACGGGCCGACCGGTTGCAGTGTCGTACACACCTACCTTGTGTTTACGGAATTTCCCTCTGTTCTTTGCTTCAACCAGGTGTTTTGACAAGATCCCATGAGCCTTGAGAAAATTTACAATGTTTATAGTGTTTTCCCTGGCAAATTGATACGCCCCAACCAGGTCTTCAATTTCCTCAACATCCTTTCGCTTAATGAACGACCTGTTTTTTCTCTGGTTCATGAAGCTATCCAGGTCAAGAGAATTGCCTTCAATTTTTGAAGAAAACAAAGAGGATGCTATAATGTAATATTGAAAATCATCTGAGGTGACCGGCGCCCGCTCCTGCATCTTCTTCCAGGCTTGAGATAAATCAACCTTGAGGCCTTGTATGTACCCTGACAGGTACTGAGATGAAATGAGAGACAGTTGAGGTTTCATAGGTTAAAATTACGAAAAAATCATGAGACAACTGGCAGAGTTGCTTTTTGCTTACAGTGACAGTCATTTTTACAGTCTAGGGATTCAACCTGGGTAAACTCAACAAGTTTCTTTTCAAGGGCCTTATTGACTGTTTCAATGGTTGAGGTTAATTCACCGGAAAGAATCTGAGCTTCGATCATCTCATATACCTGCAGCCTGGCATGCAGCTTTTCATTTTCTGCCATTAACCAGGTGTTCATCGTTGAAACATGAGATGCCTTGTGGTAAATTTCATCCAAATCTTTCATGTATTGAAGAACAAAAACCATTATTTCAAGTGTACGATCAAACTTTTTACTGTAATCATTCTCTCCTCGTTTTGCTTTGATCTCATCGCTAATCCCAGTAATGACAGCTATTTGATCCGTTAGAAGATCGGGCGCCTGGCTGTATGCTGATTGAATTTTCATAACTTTTTTGATATTTTGAAATTTTCGTGAATTTCGATTTTTGCATTTACAAATTTACATTTAGCTTAAGTATTTGTATATCATTGTATTGCGCTGTAAATTTATTGTAAATGTTGTAAATTTACACTTGATTTACATTAAATTTACACTTGATTTACTTAGATACATGTAAGTATTAATTGAAAAGTATACCAGTCTTTCAGTTAAGAAAGAACACCACTT
>JBAXLI010000152.1:0-4256 GCA_037134895.1 Bacteroidota bacterium | reverse complement strand
TACCTGAAAAGTGAGTTTGAGCGTTTAAATATCAGAACCGATTACGAATATGCAATTTATGATTGCCATACCGACCGTATGGTTTACGGGAATTACATTTCTTCGTCAGGATCCGGTGAAAAGATAAAGCCTGGCAACACCCTGCCGAAATACAGCGAGTACCTGTATTATTTCGGCATCCGGTTCCCGACCCTGAGGAACACCATAGCCGGCGACATGGCGATCCTGTTCTTTTTCACCTTTATATTGATGTTATCGGTCATCTTCTTCGTGTATGCGATTTTTGTAATCCTTCAGCAGAAAAGACTTTCTGAAATGCAGAAGGATTTCATCAACAATATGACGCATGAGTTCAAGACCCCGATCTCGACCATCAACATTTCAACGGATGTGATCACTGATCCTGAAATCCTGAAAGACCCCCAGAGGCTTTTCAAATACGGTGGCTTTATCAGGCAGGAGAACCAGAGACTGAACATGCTGGTTGAAAAAGTCCTGCAGATTGCCCAGATCGAAAAAGGGGTGTTCCGTTTGAGGAAAGAACCGATTGACCTGAATGAGCTTATATCGACAGTGGTGGAGAACTTCAGGAACAGGCTGAAATCGGGCGGCGAAGTTGAATTTACCCCTGATCGATCGGCTGGTGTTATTTCGGCCGACATCATCCATCTGACGAACATTTTATATAACCTCTTTGACAATGCGGTTAAATATGGTCCGGAAAAGCCGGAAATCAGGGTCTCGACAAGAAAGGAACTTAAGAAAGTCTGCATCAGGGTTGCCGATAACGGGCCCGGGATTGATCCCAGGTACCATAAAAAAGTCTTCAGGAAATTCTTCAGGGTCCCGTCAGGCAACGTACATGATGTTAAGGGCTTTGGCCTGGGATTGTATTATGTTAAGATCATTTGCAGGGCTCATGGCTGGAACATAGAGGTAGAGGGCAGGTCCGATAAGGGTGCGGTATTTACGATTGAAATTCCGGATAAATAAAAGAAGGAACATGGAAAAAAAGGCAAGAATACTCTATGTTGAAGACGACCTCACCTTATCGTATGTGACCAGGGATAATTTAGAGATCAGAGGGTATTCGGTAGATTTTTGCGAAGACGGGCTGATGGCGCTTGAGATGATGAAGGGTTCCGTTTATGACCTGTGCATACTGGATGTGATGCTTCCGAAGATGGATGGCTTCACCCTGGCTGGAAAGATCCGTGAAACTAATCCCGGGATTCCCATACTGTTTCTTACGGCGCGGTCAGGGAGGGAAGACAGGATTACAGGGCTGAAACTTGGGGGGGATGACTATATAACCAAGCCGTTCAATATCGAGGAACTGGTGCTGAAGGTCGAGGTTTTCCTGAAAAGAAGGAATATCATCCAGGGACCTGAAGCCCAGAAAAAGCATCAGCAGAAGCTGGGGGCTTTTATTTACGATTACAGAAACCAGCAACTTATGCTGGAAAATAAGGCGGAGGTGCTTACCCACCGGGAAAACGAGCTGCTGAACTTCCTGTTTATGCACCAGGGGCAGATCCTTAAAAGGGAAGATATCCTGAAACACGTGTGGGGTAACGATGATTTTTTTGTAAGCCGCAGCCTGGATGTGTTTATCTCAAGGCTTAGGAAAATCCTGAAACCTGATCCGCAGACACAGATCGAAAACATTCATAATACAGGTTACCGCCTGAAAACAGGATCAAACGAAAGTGCTTAAAAATGGCTGGAGCCATCCCAGCAATGCGTACAGAGTTTTTCTTTAGGGAGGCCCACTGCCTCGACCAGGTCGTTCAGTTTCTGGTATTTCAGGGAAGTACATCCAAGCTTGCTGCCAATGTTCTCGATCATTGCATGGTAACGGGAAGTACCAGGAGTAGCGTACTCATCCAGGTGGACATCTTCTTTTCCTTCAAGTTCCTTAATGGCCTTACGGCCGGCAAGGTCAAGTGATGAGCGGGAAGTAGAAAAATTCAGGAATTCACAGGGGAAGATCAGGGTGGGACAGGCAGGGCGAACGTGGACTTCCTTTGCACCGTGCTCGGTAAGGATCTTTACATTGTCTTTGAGCTGGGTTCCCCTTACGATGGAATCATCGCACACGGCCAGTCGTTTGCCGGTAATGATATCCTTAATTGGTATAAGTTTCATTTTTGCAACCAGGTCCCTGGTTTCCTGGTCCTGGGGCATGAAACTCCTTGGCCATGTGGGAGTGTATTTGACATAGGCCCTTTTATATGGGATCTTTTTCTCATTGGAATAGCCTATTGCATGGGCTATCCCTGAATCGGGAACCCCGCAGGCAAAGTCGACCTCGGCATCATCATTACGGGCCAGGGCTGCACCGCAGCGATACCGGCATTCCTCGACATTGATGCCTTCATAATATGAACTCGGGTATCCATAGTATACCCAAAGGAAAGTGCAGATCTGCATCTTATCATTGGGTTTCCGTCTTTGTTCAAAACCATCGGCTGTAATGCGGAGTATCTCCCCGGGCCCGATGAATTTTTCAAGCGAGAAACCCAGGTTTGCAAATGAAGTCGTTTCGGAACTGACAGCAAATGCCCCATCCTTTTTACCCAGGACGAGGGGAGTACGACCCAGTTTGTCACGGGCGGCAAAGATCCCCGAAGAAGTCAGCAAAAGCAGTGAACACGAACCTTTCAGGTTATTAAATACATTCTCAATACCTGCTTCGAACGACTCACATTCATTGATCAGCATGACCACAAGTTCGGTTGGGCTCACCCCTGCCCCGCTGGTTTCGGAAAAATGAATATGCCTCTTGAGGGCTCTTTCGGTAAGCTCATGCATATTCACAATCCTGCTTACAGTCACTATTGCATACTCCCCGAGATGGGAATGAATAAGCAATGGCTGGGATTCGGTATCACTGATCACACCTATTCCGCTCCTGCCGTGAAAATGATGTAACTCCGGTTCGAATTTGGTCCTGAAATAGGAATTCTCCAGGTTGTGAATTGCCCGGGTAAAGGTTTTATCATCCAATATCGCCATCCCGCCTCTTCGAGTGCCGAGGTGAGAATTGTAATCAGTTCCGTAATACAGGTCGCTGACGCAGTCATGCCTGGAGATTGTTCCGAATAATCCGCCCATGATACTATGATTTAACGATTTGTAAATTTGATATGCTGAAACAGAGGCCCTGTAAATATCGGAAAAAAAGAAGGTAAAGTCCCGGATGTGAAAAAAATTACTCCTCCCGGTTTTTTTTGAAAGAAAAATAGATACTAATGTAACTTATGTCGTATGTTTGCGTCATAAAACACAAATCAGCAAATCACCAACAAATGACCTGGTCAAAAATCAACAACTTCAATTCGACTCAACAGCAGATCGCGAAAATCGCCAAAGCCATGTCTCACCCGGCCCGTGTCGCCATACTGCAATACCTTGCAGCCCAGAAATCCTGCATTTCGGGAGATATCACTACTGAGATCCCCTTAAGCAGGACAACGGTTTCGCAGCATCTTCAGGCTTTAAAAGCAGCCGGGCTCATACACGGGGAAGTATCCGGACTGAATGTGTGTTATTGCCTGAACGACGACATGATGCTACAGTGCAAATGTATTCTTGAAGTCTTTATGAACGAACTGAATTCACACAGGCTGTCAGGTTGCGGGAGTGAAGCCGAAACCAAATCCGCCGAAAAAAAATCCAAAAAATGAACCCCTCATATATTTCAGGCTACCTCGATTCGCCTGCCGGTAAGCTTGCAAGGATCGCATGCTGCTGGAATTTCAGGGACTACCTTGGAACCATAAAAGTAAGAAGCCATATCGGCAGGGACAACTACAAAGTTGAGCCGGGCATGTATGCCATAGGCAATCCCGGGAAGGAGTCGGAGGTAGTTGTGACCGCCAATTACAAGCTTACGTTCGACATTGTGAGGCGGGATCTCGAGGGCCTCGACATATGGCTGATGGTGCTCGATACAAAAGGCGTGAATGTTTGGTGTGCGGCAGGAAAAGGCACGTTCAGCACGAAAGAACTCCTAAGGCGGATTGAGAAAGTGCAGCTCCAAAAGATCGTTTCCCATCACCGGCTTATCCTCCCCCAACTTGGGGCGACAGGAGTTTCGGCCCATGAAGTGAAGAAATCAGGAGGGTACAACGTGATCTACGGACCTGTGCGTTCTGCTGACCTCAAGCAGTTTATAAGCGACGGATTAAAAGCCTCCAAAGCCATGCGCACTGTTACTTTCACACTCAGGGAAAGGGCCAGGCTCATCACCA
>JBAXLI010000151.1:0-4369 GCA_037134895.1 Bacteroidota bacterium | reverse complement strand
TTTGTTCTTTTTCACGGGACATCATGGCGTACATGGCAGGGATGACGAAAAGCGTCAGTATTAACGAGAAAAGCAATCCGCCCACAACAACGATCCCAAGCGGCGTGCGGCTCTGCGCTCCTGCACCAAGAGCCAGGGCGATAGGCATCGCACCGAATATCGTTGCGAGTGAGGTCATCAGGATAGGACGCAAGCGGGCAGCTGCAGCTTCAAATGCGGCTTCGGATTTCGACAGTCCGAGTTTCCTTTTCTGGTTCGCAAACTCAACGATAAGAATGCCGTTCTTGGTGACCAGTCCGACCAGCATGATCATCCCGATCTCGGAGAAAATATTCAGTGTGCTCCTGAAAATGAACAGAGACAGCAAAGCCCCGGTGATGGCAAGCGGCACAGTGATCATAATGATAAGGGGGTCGATGAAACTTTCGAACTGTGCCGAAAGTATCAGGTAAATAAGCACCAGGGCCAGCACGAAAGCGAAGGAGGTGTTCGAACTGCTTTCGGCAAAGTCACGTGAAGGGCCCAGGAGGTCGGTATTGAAGGAATCGTCGGTGGTTTCTTTTGCAATCCGTTTCATTGCGGCAATGCCTTCGCCCAATGTCTTACCCTGAGCCAGGGAAGCGGAGATAGTAGCTGATTTATACCTGTTGTAATGATAAAGCGTTGGCGGCTCGCTGCTCTCCTCCATCCTGACGAGGTTGTCGAGCTGGATCAGCTGTCCGCTGTTGCTTCTCACGTACATCGAAGCAATGTCGGCCGGCTTGCTCCTGTTTTCACGGTCGAACTGTCCGATGACATAATATTGTTTTTCGTTCCTGAGGAAGTAACCATATCGTTTTCCACTCAGTGCGAACTGAAGGGTGTTGGAAATATCAATGATATTCACACCAAGGTCGGTGGCCTTCATACGGTCGACAAGGATGTTGATCTCGGGCTTGTTGAACTTGAGATTTACGTCGACATTCCCGAAAGCCGGGTCTTTGCGCGCCAGGTCAAGGAAGCGGGGCACGACCTCTTTAAGTTTGTCAAAATCGAGGTTTTGCAGGACGAACTGAACAGGAAGCTGGGAACCTGCCGAGAGAGAAGTCGAGATGGTTTGTTCCTGGTTTGGAATGATCCTTGCTTCAGGGAATTTCTTGTAGATCTTAACCAGCCTGTCATAAATCTGCTGCTGAGTAGCTTTTCTCTGGTCAGGGTCAACGAGAAAGATGTTTATGTTCCCGATATTTGATGAAGTGTTGCCGAACCCTGCACCGGTGCGTGAAAAAATAAGTCTTGCTTCAGGCACTTGCACTTGCAGGGTGTCGCATATCCTTCCCATCAGTTTCTCCATATAGTCGAAATCGGTGCCTTCAGGGGTTGTGAGCGAAGACCTCAGGTTACTGTGATCCTCAAGGGGAGCAAGTTCAGATTTAAGGGATTTGAAGAGTACGAATACCATTACAAAGCAAAGCCCAAGTACCGCGAGGCTTACCCATTTGTGTTTCATGAACCTGCCGAGCATGGAACGATAGCTTTTATCGAGCCACACAAAAAACGGTTCTGTTTTCTGGTAAAATTTCAGGGATTTGATATCGGCCTTACCCATTTTTACATTCAGTACCGGTGTCAGTGTAAGTGAAACAAAGGCAGAGATAAGCACAGCACCCGCAAGAACAATCCCGAATTCACGGAAAAGCCTGCCGGTAAATCCCGAAAGGAAGATAACAGGAATAAACACGATGGCCAGGGTGAGAGAAGTCGCGATGACCACGAACAGGATTTCACGGGTACCGGCAAACGCGGCTTTGTACTTATCCATTCCCTGTTCTATTTTCTTATAAATATTCTCTGTGACCACGATGCCGTCGTCGACAACCAGCCCGGTGGCAAGGACGATTGCCAGGAGGGTCAGTACATTTACCGAAAACCCGAAGATGTACATCAGGAAGAACGATCCGATCAATGATACAGGAATGTCGATCAGGGGGCGAAGAGCGATGACAGTATTCCTGAAGAAAAGGAACACGATGAGCACGACCAGGCCGATTGCGATAAGGATGGTTTCAGCCACATCTGTCACAGACTGCCTCATGAACTTGCTTTTGTCGTAACCAACATCCAGCTTCATGCCTGCAGGAAGATTTTTCTTGATCTCTGCAAAGCGTTTAAAAAATTCGTCGGCAATCGCAATCTGGTTTGATCCGGGCAATGGGATAAGAGCCAGGGAAATGCCGGCAGCCCCGTTTAGTTTTACCCCGGTCTCTTCCACCTCAGCTCCAAGGATGGCTTCACCAATATCGCTCAGGCGGATAAGCTGGTCATTGGTCTGCCTGATGATCATATTATTGAAATCATCTTCGGTGGTGAGACGGCCGAATGTTTTAACAATGAGTTCGGTAGAACGGCCCCTGACCTTCCCTCCGGGCAGGTCTACATTTTCCCTCATCAGCGCGAGGTTCACATCCTCGGCAGTTAGGTTGTAGGCCGCCATTTTTTTCGGATCAAGCCAGAGCCTCATTGCCGGGCGCTTCTGACCGAACAGCATCACGGAACTCACCCCCGGGATTGTCTGCAGCTTTTCCTGCAATACATTCTCGGCATAATCGCTGAGGTCCATTGGCGTCATTGTTGTGCTCTGCACAGCCATAGTGATGATGGGGTCGCTGTTGGCATCTGCCTTTGCAACCACAGGAGGTGCGTCAAGGTCCTGGGGGAGGTTCCTTGCAGCCTGGCTCACCTTGTCGCGAACGTCGTTGGCTGCTTTCTCAAGATCGGCGCCTACGTTGAATTCCACTGTAATATTGCTCGACCCGGTGGATGAAGAGGAGGAAATGGAACGTACTCCTTCGATCCCGTTTATTGATTTTTCAAGGGGTTCGGTGATCTGTGACTCAATGATATCGGCATTGGCTCCTGCGTAGGTAGTCTGCACATTAATCGTGGGCGGATCAATAGCAGGGTAAAGCCTCACGCCCAGGAATGAAAAGCCCACGAAGCCAAACAGCACGATGATGAGGCTCATCACAATGCTGGCAACCGGGCGTTTGATCGCGAAATCCGAAATAGTCATGGCTTTACTTGATTTTCGCGAACTTAAGTTCCATATCGGGTTTTATAAAAAGCACTCCGGTCGTAACAACCGTGTCGCCGGCATTAAGTCCGCTGATCACTTCGATGTTACCCGACTGCCTTACACCGGTTTTTATCGGGATGAATACGGCCTTCCCGTCTTTGCAGATGATCACGCTTTTGCTTCTTTCTTTCATGATGATTGACTGGGTGGGTACCATCAGAGCGCTGCGGTTCTGGTTGAGCCTGAGTTCCACGCTTGCATATGCACCAGGGGTAAGAGCGGGTGAATGAGCCGTAACAAGAGCCCGGGCCTTAAGGTTACGGGTATTCTGATCAATCCCTTCTTCAGTCGCCATCACTTCGGCGTCAAATTTATTGTCATCGCCCTCAACACTGAACTTCACCTTTGTCCCTTTATGTATCATCTGGCTGTATTTGCCCGGGACCGAAAAATCAAGTTTAAGTTTATCCGATTCCCTGATGGTTGCCAGGGGGGTTGATAGTGTAACCTGGGCCCCGAGGCTGATATTCCTCAGCCCGATCACCCCGTCATAGGGTGCAAGAACTTCGGTCTTGCTGATCTGCGCCTTCAACAAGTCAATATCGTTTTTTGCGGAAGCAACGATCAAAGCCTGCTGGTCATATTCAACCTTGCTGATACCATCCACCTTCAGGAGCTCAGCCTGGCGGTCGAGGATTTCCTTGCCGATCGTATACTGGTTAGTGACCTTGGCCAGCTGGGCCTGCAGGTCATCATCGAATATCTTTACCAGAAGGGTGCCTTTTTTTACAAATTGCCCTTCGGGAAGGTTCAGGGTGACTACCCTCCCTGCAGCTTCAGGCATTAAAACGGTCTCTTCAAAAGGCTTCAATGTCCCCGAAATACCAATGGTCTCATCAACCACCGAAGGTGTAACAATGTGACCTTCGATAAAGGAAATTTCTGCAGCTCCCTTACCATCCTGTTTCTTTTTTGTCCCTCCGCATGACGAAACCTGAACCATCAGAAGAACAAGAAAGATATTAAGTAATGCAATTCTCTTCATAGCCTAACACTAAAGGGTTCCGGGATTTAAAATTCAGGCATCTGAATTCCGGATTCCAGAAGCAAATTTACAAAATTCACGGCAGCAATTCCGGTGAATCCTCCTGCCTGACCGAATTAACCCATGAATACGGGTTTTTTGCCGATAATCTTGGAGATGCGGGATTCCGGATGCAGGATGCAGGATGGGGCGCTTCGCGCCGATGCAGGATGCGGGATGGGGCGCTTCGCGCCGATGCAGGATGCAGGATGGGGCGCTTCGCGCCGATG
>JBAXLI010000150.1:0-4459 GCA_037134895.1 Bacteroidota bacterium | reverse complement strand
AGAATGAGCCGGGGCCAGCATGCAAAAGATATCTCCGAGGAAACAAGCTTGCCAGTGTCTTATATCAACCTCACATTCTTCAAACTAAGAAAGAGATTTGACTTTTTGTCAAATACTCAGCTGATCCTCGCCATCTTCAAAGCGAGCTATCCCGGAACCTCATAGGTTTGACCGTTTGTTCCCTTGCGGTGAAAAAATATCATATTCACCGCATATTTGCGTTGAATAATTGGAACATTTACTAGATAAACTCTTTGAAGGTTTTAAAGGAAAACTACAAAGTTCAACATGGGCCAAAATTGTAAAAACCTCTACCGACACTGCCTTACGGGATATAAAAGACCTGGTCGCCAAAGGCATCCTGCAACAAATTAAGGAAGGAGGACGTAGTGTCAACTACGAATTGGCAGACTTCAAGTCAGAATAACCAGCGGTCGCAATTCAGTACTTTAAAATCTTCTTCCCCAGCGCCTCATCCAGCACCTCGGCCATGGCGAGATAAATTGCCGATAATCCGCAGAGGATGCCTTCCCAGCCTGCAACATGACCGATAAATGCCGAGCCGGTCCAGTTGCGGATCGCGAGCAGGAAGAACAGTACCCAGAGTGATAGAAAGACGAAGCTGAGGCAGAAACTTTTCCCGAAGGTGCCTATCCACATCATGAATGTGAACAGTCCCCACATGAAAAGATACCAGCCGAGAAAAGCATTGTCGGTGCGCACTCCCTTGCCTCCCGCTAGATCGGGAAACACGAAAATCGCCACCAGTGTCAGCCAGAACATGCCGTAAGAAACAAAGGCCGTCATGCCGAATGTATTGCCTTTTTTGAATTCCAGTATGCCTGCAATGATCTGGGCGATGCCGCCGTAAAAGATGCCCATCGCCAGGATCATGTCGCTCACAGGAAAAAATCCCGCATTGTGGATATTCAAAAGTACCGTTGTCATCCCGAAGCCCATCAGTCCGAGGGGCGCGGGGTTTGCCAGTTTTTGTTCCATCATCTTGTTTTTTAAAAACAAAAAGCGAAAAGCGAGTAGCGAAAAGCGAAATAAAATTTCAAAATTTCGCCTTTCGCCATTTCGCTATTTCGCTATTTCGCTATTTCGCTATTTAACTTACATACCATACATCTCAATGATCTCCGCTTTCGTCTTGCCAAGAATGTTGTACTTCTTTCCAACTTTCCTGAACGCATCCAAAGCCTTTTCGAGATGATGTATTTCGTGGCCTGCGGATATCTGGGTACGTATCCTGGCTGCTCCCTGCGGAACTACCGGGAAGAAGAACCCTATCGCATAGATGCCCTCATTGTAGAGGTCCTTCGAAACATCCTGAGATAATTTGGCATTGAACAGCATCACCGGAACAATAGGTGTATCTCCGTCCTTGATGATGATGCCTGCTTCGGTAAGGCCTTTACGCCAGAATGCGGTATTTTTTTCGAGCTTGTCGCGGCGCTCTGTGGTAGCAGATAGAATCTCAAGAACCTTGATCACGCCTGCAACAACAGGAGGTGCAATGGTGTTCGAGAACAGGTACGGACGGGCTTTCTGACGGCACATCTCAACCAATTCCTTACGACCCGAAACACATCCACCGGATGCTCCTCCAAGACCTTTACCAAACGTGGTGGTGATGATATCCATCTTGCCCATCACTCCGCATTTCTCATGCGTACCCCGGCCTGTCTTGCCGATGAACCCGCTGGAATGCGACTCGTCGCAGAACAGCATGGCGTCGTACTTCTCGCATAATTCAACCATCTGGTCAAGCTTCGCGGTATCGCCGTCCATCGAAAATACGCCGTCGGTGATCACCATCTTCTGCCTCTTGTCGCTGTGCAGCTGAAGCTTTTCTTCGAGATGGCCCATGTCGGAATGCTTGAAGGTATCGTGCATTGCCGAGCACAGCCTGATCCCGTCGATGATGGAAGCATGCACCAAACGGTCGGAGATCATGACGTCATCCTTGGTCAGCACAGCTTCGAAAACACCTGCATTGGCATCCATGCATGAAGGAAAGAGAATGGTGTCTTCTGTTCCGAGGAACTCGGTCACCATCTTTTCAAGCTTCTTGTGAATGTCCTGCGTACCGCAGATAAAGCGCACCGATGACATGCCGTAGCCGTGGGAATCAAGCCCTGCATGGGCTGCCTTCACAACTTCGGGATGACTCGATAATCCGAGGTAATTGTTAGCACAGATATTGATGACCTTTTTCAGTGCAGCTCCCTCGGGAAATTCAACTTCAATGTCGGCTGCCTGGGCTGAATGGATGTAACGCTCAACCTTGAACAAACCGGCGTCTTTCATCCCCGTAAGAATGTCACTGTACATCCCGCGGGTTTTATCGGTATAAGCCATAGTTCCTCCTTTATTTTGTGAATTCCAGTACCAGTGTGCAGATCTTGTTCACCGAGTCAAAAGCCTCAGGTGTGGCCTTATCATCGGGAATAGAGATCTTGTATTTGTTCTCGAGGAAACGTTTCAGCGATACCATCGAAAAGCTGTCGACAATCCCGCCCGAAATAAGAGGGGTATCATAAGTAATCTCGCTGTCATCCTCAACGTACTCGTTAACTACGTAAGTCCGTATAATTTCTTTCATGTCTTCCATAATGTGTTCTCCTTTTTAGGTTTTCTAATTGATTATTTGACGTTTATCTATCATTTATTCTTTGTGATGCTGTTTAAAAGCGAAAAGGCGAAATCGTGAAATAGCGAAATAAAGAAATTTTCGCTTTTCGCTTTTCGCTATTTCGCTTTTTGTTTAATCATTCTCCAGCGTGCTCGTATCCCCAATCTCCTCTCCCCACTCTTTGGCGTGAAGTATGCGCCGCATGATCTTCCCGCTCCGGGTCTTTGGCAGCTGGTCGATGAATTCGATTTCCTGGGGCATCGCTAATGGCGATAATTTTTTGCGGATGTAATTCATGATCTCGAGGTCGAGGTCTTTGCTTGCGACGAATCCTGGTTTCAGGGTCACGAAAGCCTTGACGACTTCCATGTTCACGAAATCAGGTTTGCTCACAACTGCTGATTCGGCTACCGCCGGATGTTCGAGCAGGGCTGACTCCACTTCGAACGGACTAACAAGATGTCCGCCTGTATTGATCACATCATCATCACGGCCTATGAACCAGAAATAACCTTCACTGTCGATGCTTGAACGGTCACCGGGGAGGTACCATCCGTTCCTGAATTTCTTCTGGTATGTCTCCTCATTACGCCAGTATGTACGCATCATCGAGGGCCAGCCTGGCTTAATGGCGATGAGGCCTATTTTTCCCGGACCGTCGAATGGTTCGTACTTGTCGGGATCGATTACCGTTGCTGTAATTCCGGGGAAAGGCTTGCCCATGGATCCGGGTTTGATCTTCATGCCGGGGAAATTGGTGATCATGATGCTGCCGGTTTCGGTTTGCCAGTATGTATCGAGGAAAGCTTTCCCATACACTTTTTCGCTCCAGATCACGGCTTCGCTGTTAAGGGGCTCTCCTACCGAAGCCAGGTGCCTCAGGCTCGAAAGATCATATTTTTTAATGACTTCATCTCCTGCTTTCATCAGACTGCGGATGGCGGTCGGCGCTGAATACCACATCGTGATCTTGTGCTTTTCAATGAATTTGTACCAGTTATCCGCAGAAAAACCTGCATCCAGAACGCATTGGGTCACTCCATTGCTGAAAGCGCCGATTATACCGTAAGATGTACCGGTTACCCATCCCGGATCAGCTGTACACCAGTAGATGTCAGTATCGAGCAGGTCGAGCACCCATTTTGAAGTAAGGTACTGCGAGATCAGGCTGTAATGCACATGCTTCACTCCCTTTGGTTGTCCTGTTGTTCCTGAAGTATAATGAAGTACCGACGGGGATTCTGCTTTGGTGGGATGTATTTCGAAATTGTCTGGTTTCGGCGCATTGTCCATATCAAAGGCAACCTGCCTTTCACCAAGGGGTTTTAACGGATCGGCATCCACTATGATGATGTGTTTGAGGTAAGGCATCTTGTCAATGATCTTCATCACCTTTGGAGCATGCTTTCGCTGGGTAATGATGGCTGTGGTCTGCGCATTGTCAAGCCGCACGATCAGCGATTCGTCACCGAAGGCCGAAAAGAGCGGCTGCACAATGGCCCCGATCTTCAGTACTCCGAGGAACCCTATGTACAACTCAGGGATCTTGTCCATGAACAGGCAAACCCTGTCTTCAGGCTTAATGCCAAGATCGCGCAGGAATTGTCCCACCCCGTTCGAGGTGAGCCTGAGCTGGTCATAAGTGTAGCGTTTTTCCTGGCCCTGGGAGCCTTCCCATATGAGGGCCATTTTGTCAGCTTTTCCAAGCTTGCAGATTCGGTCGGAACAATACCAGCCTATATTGATCACATTACCAGGCTGGTAATCAAGCTCTTTTTCAGCAATGCTCCAATCGAAATTTTTAATCCTTTCGTCGTAGGA
>JBAXLI010000149.1:0-4524 GCA_037134895.1 Bacteroidota bacterium | reverse complement strand
CACCGGTGATGTAAACAGATCAGGCCAGGGTAGTGGAGCAAAACCAAGCACCGGTAATGTAAACGGAGCCAGCCAGGGTAGTGGGAACAGACAATCTGCAAGCCCCTCAACACGTCAGGCTCCATCGGCTTCTCCAAGTGGAGGGTCTGGTGGTCGTGGCGGCAGTGGTTATAGCGGGGGCGGAGGTGGTCGTGGCGGTGGTGGCGGCCGTGTTGGTGGTGGAAGAAGATAAAATTAGACAAATGTTGCAGACAGGCATCATTGGAATTAACGGTCGTGTTGACCAGCCTTAGGCGGAACAGCCAGACCATCTCATATGATTGATAGCCCTCCCCTCGGCTGACTTAAAGTGACCACTTTCACTGGACAGGATTTGTAACGACCCAAACATTGGTGATAGATACCCCTGACTACTAATGGAAGCCCGCTCATTGACTATTTGCATAGTTAAGTAAATAGGAATATTTTGGGTCTGTTACGTGAATGGATGTTTTAATGACTACTTTTAACACTCTAATTCTCTACTAATTATATGAGAAAAGCTAAAAGCGAATCCAACGCTATCAATCTGCGCCAGCAGGCTGAAGAATTGCTGAAAAAGAAATCCATAGAAGACAGGGGGAACCTTTCTGAAATTGAAACACTGAAGCTCATTCACGAACTTGAGGTGCACCAGATAGAGCTTGAATTGCTGAATGACGAGCTGTACCACGCGCAGGCAATGGCCGAAGTTGCTTCTGACAAATATTCCAAATTGTATGATTTTTCGCCAACTGGATATTTGTCGTTATCAAAGGAAGGTTCGATCACCGTGTTAAATCTTATTGCAGCAAAGATGCTTGGCAAAGAACGCAGTCATATACAAGGCGCTCAGTTTGGCTTTTTTGTTTCCGATGATACCAGACCAGCCTTTAATCAGTTTCTTGATGATATATTTAGCCGTAATGCCCAAGAAACCTGCGAACTCACCCTTAAGCCGAAATCTGATTCTACAGTTTTTATACATCTAACTGGCATTGCTGCCAATAATGGCGAAGACTGTCTTGTGAGTTTGATTGACATCACTGAGCGTAAACAAGCTGAAACGGCACTTCGCGAGAGCGAGGAAAAATTCAAAGCAGTATTTGAAATTGAAACGGACGGTATTTTTCTGTTAACCTCCGATGGTGCAATCATCGCAGTGAATGAAGCATTCGCCAGAATGCACGGGTTCACGGTCGATGAATTAATGACAAAGAACATCAAAGACCTTGATACTCCTGAATCAAGCCGGCATGCGCCACAACGAATTCAAAAGGTAATGGCTGGTGAATCGATGATCTTCGAGGTTGAACATTATCACAAGAGCGGTCATACGATTCCAATTGAGGTAACTGCAAACCTTGTCACTATTGGAGGCAATGAGTATCTTCTTTGCTTTCATCGCGACATCACTGAACGAAAACTGGCAGAGGGTAAAATCAAGCAACAAAAAGAACAACTGGCAAGACTCAATGCCGAAAAGGACAAATTCTACTCCATCATCGCCCACGACCTGCGTAGCCCGTTAAACGGTCTGCTTGGCTTAACACAACATTTGGTGGCAGAGATGCCAACGATGGACAAAGACCAGACTCAGAAGGTTGCCGTTATGATGAGACAATCTGCAACTAAACTTTATAACCTGCTTGAAAACTTGTTTGAATGGTCGCTGATACAGCGTGGGATGATTAGCTTTAAACCTGAATCCTTTACATTGGTAAAGGGGATTGTCCCAATTATTGATCTTGTTCGCGATGCAGCCGACAAGAAAATGATAAGGATAGGGTATGATATTCCAGAGAATTTGGAGGTTACGGCTGATGCACATATGTTCACAAGCCTGATGAACAATTTAATTTTCAATGCCGTGAAGTTTACGCCAAAAGGCAGGGACATTAGTATAGACGCAAAGCCAATTCCCGACGGATGGGTTGAGATATCAGTTAAGGACTCTGGTATCGGGATGAACAAAGATGTTCTTGATAACCTCTTACACCTCGAAGAGCCGATAAACCGAACAGGAACCGAAGGTGAGCCAAGTAGTGGGCTTGGATTGATTATCTGCAAAGATTTCGTTGAAAAACACGGCGGCAGGCTTTGGGTTGAAAGTGAAGAGGGTAAAGGAAGCACTTTTTATTTCACTTTGCCGAGCCTTAATCTTTAATGCAACGGACAGATCTTCCAAAAGCCACAGGTGTTCCCCCGCCAAAATTAATGGCTGTATTGTATTCTACTAATTCATGACCCCCATTTATAGTGGGACTACCATTGGACTGCCACCACCCTCCTTCATAACCAAGTTGTTGAAAAGTTCCACTATTCGTACGATATCCTCCTGGAAGTCCATTGAAGCCGCTTTCATTAGTTGCGCCTGTGTTTGGGGAATACCATAATCCTGAACTTCCTTCAAGAGTGCCGACAGATTTTAATTTCCCTCCGGTTGCATCAGAACCAACATGATTTCGCAGTACACCCCAATCATTACTGGTAATAATGTGCCATCCACCTGGACAAATTCCTTGTGTACCCTCCATCGTTGAATATTGCATTGCTTCATTCCACTGATAAAGACCTCCATAAATATCACAATTTGATTCAATGTCACGGTAACAGTATTTTTCGATTATTTGATTATTGGTCTGATCTTGGAGGCTATCTATTCTTGTTCCGATATTAAGATTCTGAGCCATCCAGCATTGGGTTCCAATTGCTATTGTGTTATATGTTTGTCCAGAATAAGTAACAGAAGTGACACCTGCACATGGTTCAGTTAAGGTTGTAAGCGTTAATTCGTTTCCATATGATGTTCCCACACTATTTGTAGCATAAGCCCTGATAAAATACATAGTGTTTGCAGTCAAACCAGTCAGGTTACTTACAAAGGTTCCAGTACCGGTTCCATCCGAGGTATGATTATCAGTTATAGTCGGATTTGCGGAAGTGCTCCAACACACCCCCCTTGAGGTTACGGTTACACCTCCATCGGAGAAGACATACCCACCAGTGGTAGCAGAAGACATTCTAATATTTGTAATAGCGGTAGTGATTGCAACAGGAATTTCCTGAGTCGGGGAAGGGATATTGCTCCCATTGACATCACCAACACATAACATATAAAAATCCTGAATAACATTAGCTCCATTAACAATAATGGTGTCACCTCCAATTGTAGGTTGTGCTATCGTCCAATCTCCCCGGTCAAAATAGTTATCCAATCCGGAAAACCTTCGTTTAATTTTTACGGCGTCTGTGGCGTTAACAGAATTGCTTAAGTTTACATCGGCTGCTTGCAGTTTTACAGGCTCTGTTATTATCTCAAGTCCTGCAAAATGCCTCTGTATTTTAAGGGCGTCTGTTGCATTTACACTATTCCATGGTTTGGTTATATAGGTTATTACCTTGTATGTACCGTTTGCAACTGCCGCGAAGGCATAGTGACCATTTGCATCAGTCATCACCGAATCTACTCTGTAAGCCCCCTGTATGAGAACTACCTTTACGACATCCATAGGCGTTGAGGATGTATTAAAATAACTAAAACTACCATTGACCATCCAGGTCGATTGTCCCCAAATGGATGAGATAGTAATCCCCAGAAAAGCAATAAAACAAAGCAGCCTTTTCATATTAATATAGAATAAATTCTTTCAAATTTCTTTTTCTATCTTGTAACCTGCAAGATAATCATTAAAAAGCAATGTCAGGAAGCAAGTTATTTAACCGGGTATTTTATAAAGATGGAAAAAACGCCCCCTTTGACCAGTCTTCACCGGAATAATATAACCATCCCAGGGCATTGGTAGTTAACGGGTTGGCATGGTCAGGCAAAATCGGGAGAGGGTGGTCAGATGATTCGTTTTGTCCACTATATTTGCTATTCAAGGCAAACAAGGCAAACATGAAAACAAATAATACCAGATGAACATTACAAAAACAAAAATGAGGTGGGGCCTCATTTTGTTATTACCTGCTGTCATTGCAATACTGGCTTTATATCCATTGCCGCAACATGCTCCCATCCAATACTACGACAGGCAAAGTGGCTTGTTAAAAACGGAAAAAGTGGCTGGCGAAAAGTGGTTGGTGTGGCTGTATAATAATCCGGTTGGCGAAGCAACATTGTGGGCGCTGGCCAAAAGAAAGTTGGTTTCTTCTGTTTATGGCAATAGAATGGATCGCCCTTCATCGACCCACAAAATACAGCCCTTTGTTGAAGAATTTAATGTCGACATGAGCACCGCCCAAAAACAGGAGTTCAGCTCTTTCAACGATTTCTTTACCCGGAAATTAAAGATTAATGCCCGACCGGTCGATACCAACTCAACTGTTGCAGTGTCGCCTGCCGATGGAAAAATATTTGCATATGCCAATATCAGCAACAGCGATTTTATCATCAAAGGATACCGCTTCAATATTTTTTCGTTTTTGAATAATGCCCGCCTTGCCCGAAAATACCTTGATGGCACCCTGGTGATCATCCGGCTTGCCCCTTTCGATTACCAC
>JBAXLI010000148.1:0-4593 GCA_037134895.1 Bacteroidota bacterium | reverse complement strand
AGCCTGGTTACAAACCAGGTGAGCCAGGAAGTTTCGGTTCCCAAAGGAGGAAGCGTCCAGGTCAGCTGGACGATCCAGATCCCGGTGGATCCCATGCTCTCACTGCTGCAATACAGGATCATCGCAGTTTCCGGGGCGTTCAGCGACGGGGAAGAGAAGATCATTCCCGTTCTGCCAAACCGCATGATGGTGACCGAAAGCCTTCCGCTGCCTGTGAGGGATAAAGGAACTTTCGACTTCAGCTTTGATAAACTCCTGTCCTCATCCGCAGAAAGAACACTTAAAAATTTCAGGCTTACCCTTGAGTTTGCTTCGAATCCCGCATGGTACGCGATACAGGCTCTGCCTGCCCTGAATGATAAAACCTACGATGACGCCTATTCGACTTTCGGGGCTTTTTATTCGAATAGCATCGCTTCACACATCATGAATTCCGATCCGAAGATCAAAACCGTTTTCGAGAGCTGGAAGAAACTCACTCCCGATGCCCTGCTTTCGAATCTCGAAAAAAACCAGCAGCTGAAGTCGGTGCTGCTTCAGCAGACCCCATGGGTGATGGAAGCAAAGAACGAAAGCGATAACCGCAGCAGGCTGGGGATGTATTTCGATCCCGACAACCTCAGGATGAACCTTCAGAAAAACCTGAACCGCCTGCAGAAGCTGCAGACTCCCGGGGGCGGATTTACCTGGTTCGACGGCATGCCCGAAAGCAGGTTTATCAGCCAGGATATTATCGGCGGATTAGCTCATCTGAAACACCTCGGAGTATCGGTTTCGGCGGGCGATCAGCAGCTCTCACAAATGATCACGAAAGGCCTGAAATATATGGATGAAGCCTTCAGGCTCAATTATGAAGAACTGAAAAGACGGTACCCCACGGGGATGAAAGACGATAACCTGAACATTCTCGAAATCCAGTATTTGTACACCCGTTCGTATTTTTTGCAGGATCAGCCAATGCCCGCAAATACGACCGAAGCCCTGAATTACTGGATTTCCCAGGCATCGCAGTACTGGATGAAAGAAGGGCTTTCGTCACAGGCCATGCTGTCACTCGCGCTCGAACGCTTCGGGAAGAAAGACGTTTCGGCATTGATCATCAAATCCCTTACCGAACGTGCCCTGCATAGCCCCGAAATGGGGATGTACTGGGCCCAGGAACAGGGATGGTACTGGCAGCAGGCCCCGGTTGAAACGCAGTCCGCCCTCATAGAAGCCTTCGACGAAGTAGGCAAGGATAAAAAAGCAGTGGAAGAGATGAAGATCTGGCTGCTGAAACAAAAGCAGACCCAGTCGTGGACCAGCACCAGGGCCACGGTGGAAGCCTGTTACGCATTGCTGCTGAGAGGAACCAGTCTGCTTACCGAGGACCCGAAAATCAAGATCTCGCTTGGCAAGATCAAGGTCGATCCCACGAAACTTCCCGATGTTACTCAGGAAGCAGGCACCGGGTATTTCACCATGAGCTGGAGCGGAAGCGAGATCACACCCGATATGGGAAAAGTGAAAGTGACCAAAGGCAGCGACGGAGTTGCATGGGGAGCTTTGTACTGGCAGTATTTCGAGAATATGGACAAGATCACGAAAGCCTCGACCTCGCTGAAACTTGAGAAGAAGCTGTTCCTCGAGACAAACACCCCCTCAGGCCCGGTATTGCAGCCGGTAAGCGATAACAGCAGCCTGAAACCAGGCGATAAGCTGAAGGTCAGGATCGTACTGACGACCGACAGGAACCTCGAATTCGTTCATATGGGAGACCAGAGGGCATCGGCCTTCGAACCCGGAGCAGGGGCCACTTTATCAGGGTATCATTACCAGGATGGACTTGGCTATTACCAGAGCACAACCGACGTTTCAACCGATTTCTTCTTCTACTACATTCCGAAAGGAACCTATGTTTTCGAATACCCGCTTGTAGTCAATGCAGCCGGGGATTATTCAAACGGAATCACCACCATTCAGTGCCTTTACGCCCCCGAATTTTCGGCTCACAGCGAGGGGATAAGGGTGCAGGTTAAATAAATGAAGCGATTCAGGGTTTATTCAAATCTGAAACAGCTTGTTTCAGAAATTCCCTGAGGATAAAATATTCTGATCATGCAGAAATCGAAAGATATCATTGAACGTATCTATTATTATCGCGGATGTGTTTTGGTTTTTGTAATGTTGTTAACTCTTGTTTCATGCAATTACAACAGGAAGGATAAAAAAGTCGATAATTCAGGCCCAGAAACCGGGATTTCAGATTCAATTACTATACTTGATTCGCTGGTGAACGTTTTCAGAATTATTGATCCCCAAATTGCAATGTCTTCGGCAATAAAAGCAGTTCGACTTGCAGAAAGTTCCGGCAACGCGTATGACAGTGTAAGAGCTTTTTTTGCTGCCGGAAAAGCCTTTAACAGTAAAAAAGCTGACACGGCTTTTGTTTTTTACAAGCAGGCATTAAAAATTTCCGATTCGCTGAAATTCATGCAGCTTCAGCCAAAAATACATTACAACCTTGCCATGCTTTACAAATTGGCCGGAAGTTATAAGGAAGCCTTATTCGAAATGAAACGGTCATTGGAAATCGCCAAAACCATTAACGATTTTGTCAGTGTTGCCAACTCCTGTAACACTCTCGGCAATTTCGAAACAGAGATGGATCACAGGGAAAAAGCAAATGAATTGTTCAGAGAATCGTTAAAAGTTGCCGAAGAACACAACCTGAACAGGCAGATCGGTGTCGCATACGGCAGTCTTGCACTCATGGAACCTGATGTGAGCAAGGCAATGGAAATTCAACGTAAGGCCATTTCGTACCTGATAAAAGAAAATGGCGCCTTTGAGGATATCGCCTATGTATTTATCAATATCGGAAATATGTTTACGATACCTGATAGCGCGATCATGTATTACAATAAGGCTGTTTCTATTGCAAAACAAACAGGAGACTATGAGATACTGCTTTCGGCATTTAATAATATGGCCTATAGTTATCTTGATCTCAACGACATCAGAAATGCTGAAGTTTGCCTGAGAGATAAGGGTATTCCCCTGGCCGAAATGAAACATAATCTTAATTGGCTTCCAACTCTTTATGACAGTTATGCAGATGTTCTCAAACGAAAAGGCGATTTCAGGAAATCCCAGTACTTCCAAAAACAAGCGATGATCATTAAAGCCGAAGCTGACAGAAAAAATGCCAAAGATCAGTTACGACTTCTGTCGGCCATGCTTGATGCCGCAAACAGGGAATTAACGATAAAAAATCAATCAGAAATAATACAGGCCAAGAATCGGGATCTGCTAATCAAAACCATTGAAATAACTGTTATTCTGCTCCTCATGGTCGCCGTAGTTCTCATTCTGACCTGGAAGATCCAGCGAAAAAATCTGAGATTCAAAACTATTGAAATAGAGACCACATCAAAGCTTGCATTCATGGAGCAACAGGAAAATGAACGCTTATCGATGAAACTGAATTCGGCCGCGAGGCCTCTGAAAACCGTTTTGATCAAACAGCTTGAAGAAATAAATTTTCCTGATCAGGCTGGTAAATCTCTGGTGATGGATCAGGTAGATTTGTTAGCTTCAGGATTAAGAAGAATTTCACATCTTATGAACCCGGCTTTCCGCGAACAGCAATCAATAAAGGAACTGATCAGAAGTCTTAAAGAAGATTTCGAAGCAACATCGCCTATCAGGATGGTTATTGACATGACAGAAGAAGAAATCAGGCTGGATGTAATCTCAAAAGAAAATTTATACTTTATTTTGCATGAATTGCTTACAAATGCAGAGAAACACTCCAAGGCGGGCCAGATCACGTTGACCCTCGAACATAAACTGGGTAATGTTTATTTATTTTATGAGGATGACGGACAGGGCTTTAACTCTGAAAACGAAGAATTAAAGGGCATTGGTATAAGGCATATTTTCAACCGGATGGAATTTATAAAGGGAAAAGCAGAACTTATTACCGCACCGGGTGAAGGAACAAAGTGGATGTTCGTAGTACCTTTCAGCAAACATGATAGTAGAAAATGGAAAAAATAAAAATTTATATCATTGATGACCATGAACATATCATAGTCTCAGGCTTTCTTAACTGGTTCAGACCAGGAAGAGACAAAATAGAATGTTCAGGATCATCGGTCAATGTTAAAAAAGCCCTGGAAGATCCTAAACTGAAAACTGTCAATGTAATTTTACTTGACCTGTGGATTCCGTTTGAAAAAACAATGGAGAATGTTAAGGTCCTTGGGAATCGATATCCGCAAATACCAATCATCATCTATACCTCTGAAGACACAAGGGTTTGGTTCGAAAAAATGATTGCTGCAGGAGTAAAGGGGTATCTTATCAAGGAAGCCAGCCGTGCTGATGTAAAATCTGCAATTTTAATGGTAGCCGAAGGCGGTACCTGGTTTACCCCGAGATTGATGAAAGCAAGCGAAAGTGATTCAAAAAAGGATGCTTCATCAAAGCCATCACTCGAAAAAATCGAGAAAATTATTTTATTGAAAGTTATTCAAGGATGCAACCATAAAGAGGTTGCAAAAAAACTTGACCTTAAGACCCATCACATTGAAAAGATTCTCAGCGATT
>JBAXLI010000147.1:0-4638 GCA_037134895.1 Bacteroidota bacterium | reverse complement strand
CCAGACTTATGCTTCCTTTTGCAAACATAGGGCCTGCATCCTGCATCCCGCATCCTGCAACCCGCATCCATCGACTGTTCATAAATCATTTAATAACAATCCCCGATGATCTGCCACGCGGCGGTCAATTGACGGTATTTTTACCGGCTTATAGCGGTAATTATAACTACCAGTTACCCAGTTACCTATGTCAAAACTCATCATATCGCTGGTCGTCCTTTTTACACTTTCGGCCCACATGAACGAAGCGGTCGACAAGAACAAGTATCCGCAGAAATACCTTCGTTCTCCTGTTGATTTCCCTATTTCGCTTTCAGGATCCTTCGGGGAACTGAGGAGAAACCATTTTCATTCAGGGATAGATATACGAACCGGTGGTCAGACCGGAAAACCGGTTTATGCCTCGGCCGAAGGCTATGTTTCAAGGGTATTCGTTTCCCCTTCAGGGTTCGGGAAGGCCTTGTACCTTACCCATCCGAATGGTTATACGACCGTGTACGGACATCTGCTGAAATTCAATGGTGCGATAGGAAGCTGGATAAAAAAGCAGCAATATGAGCAGGAAAGCTTTGCGCTCGACATGCAGGTGCCTCCTGGACTGCTAAAGGTTAAAAAAGGCGACATGATTGCATTGTCAGGAAATTCAGGCGCCTCTGGCGGCCCCCATGTGCATTTTGAGGTCAGGGAATCGGGTAGCCAGGAGGTCATCAATCCCCTCGAATTCGGATTCGATATACCCGACAATACTGCCCCTAAGATCACAGCGGTTAAGATCTACCCTCATGATGACATGGCTATGGTGAACTACTCTGATAATTCAATACTGATTCCGGCCACAGGCGGGGGTGGGAATTATTCGTTAAATTCAAAAGACACTGTAAGGGTTTCGGGGAACATCATTTTTGGCATAGAAACAAGCGACTTGTCAGATAATTCAGCCATTAAGAACGGAGTACCTTCACTCTCACTTGCAATCGATAAGGAAGTGATCTATTCCCACCATCTGGAAAAGTTTTCTTTTGCGAACACACGGTATGTGAACAGCCTGGTTGATTATCCACTGATGATCCATGGCGGACGTAAGGTCCAGAGGTCGTATGTGGCCCCGAATAATAAAAATGATATTTATGGAAAGGTGAAGAACAGGGGAGTCGTAAATTTTACTGATAATAAGGCACATAATGTCCTTTTCACGGTGACGGATATATATGGTAATGAATCACGTCTTTCATTCTGGGTGAAAAGCCATCCGCCCTCAGGTGGTCGTCCGGAACGCCAGGTTTTAAAAGGAGTGCAGTTGATGCGTTGCGGAGAAGACAATCACTTTACCAGGCCTGATATTGTTTTGGATATACCGAAGGAAGCATTATATGAGGACCTGGATTTCGAGTATACTTCAGATCCTGTGGTCCCTGGTACTTATACCCGCCTTCACCGGGTACATAACGAAGACACCCCCTTGCATGTATTCTGCAATATTTCACTCAAACCCTTCAATCTTCCGAAAGATCTGATGGATAAGGCAATTATTGTTGAGGTAGAGCCAGGACATAAGTTTTATTCAAAAGGAGGCAAATGGGAGAATGGTTTTCTGAAGACCCAGATTCGTGACTTCGGGAACTACAGCATCTCGGTAGATACCGATCCACCGGTCATAAAACCTGTGAATGTCAAGCCTGGCAAGAATGTGAGCCGACAGGGAAGCATCATGCTGAAGATCTCTGACAACCTTTCAGGGATTAAAACATACAAGGGGACCATGAATGGCAAATGGATACTCATGGATTACGATGCCAAGAACAACCTGCTTACATATTTCGTGGATGAGCGCATGGTAAAAGGAAAGAATAAGTTCCTGCTTGTCGTGACCGATGCCGTCGGGAACCAATGCCGTTACGAGGCCTCCCTGATAAGATAAAGTTGCGTTTTTTCTTCTGGTAATACATTTCTTTTATATATTTTTGCTTTAACCAGCTGCTGTATGAAAACCGGTAAACTGACAATGATCTTTGTGCTGATCCTCAGCCTCTCATTCAGTGTTTCCTGCAAGAAAAAATCCGACGATTCAGGCGGAGGTAGTTCCGGTAATTTCAGGCTTGTAAAGATGACCGGCTATTTCCATAATGCTTCTGAGGGCTACAATACTTTTATCTATGATGGAACCATGATTCGGGAAATATGTGGTTTCGGTTTTTTGAAAAGCACAGATACGTCCTATAAAGTTCAAATTGAATATGCCTCAGGCAAAATGTCGGTTATAACCTGGTTTGTTCATGACACTACATGGAAACCCACTTCAAAGGTTGATATTCTTGACTATGCCGGAGACATTCCTTCTGAAACTGCCACTACTGAATATGATGCTTCAGGTGCTGTTATGTATGAATACCGTTCAGTAATTACTTATGCAGGCGGACAGGTGAGTGAGGAGAAATATTATGTGATGCAAGGCTTGCAGTGGGATCTTGACTCAAGAAACGTTTATACATACAATACCCAGGGGCAACTGCAAAAGGTGGAAAACATCAGTGCCGCTGGTCTCCTCAATTTGACCACCAGCTATGCCTGGCAGAACGGTGTGGTTACAGAGGAAAAAAAGATCCCCGCCGACAGCCTGATGCTGCACCGCAATGCATTTGAATATTCAGGTTCGAAGCTAAGTAAAGCAAGCTCTTTTTTCTATCAGAACAGTACCTGGTTGCCAAGTGGAACCGCCGAATACCAGTACGATGCTGCGGGGAACCTGGTTGCCGAACTTGATAATGGCTATCCGCCTCCCGATGAATACAAGACTGTTTATGAATATGCCTCAGGCAAGGGTAACATAAACGTTTTCTACATGGCCACGGGCGATGGAATTTGGAACGGCCGGCCCCAGCCCTTGCCGTCAAAATCATCACCAGGTAAGCGTTTCATTCACGAACCAGGTTTCACGACTCCCAAATGACCTGGTACCAACAACCAACAACCAATCACCAATCACCAATTCCACGCGTCCCTTGGCTCGGTTCACCCAACAAGCAGGTGTTTCTGATTAGATTTCTTGCTATTTTTGCATGATGCAGGAAACCATTCTTATTCTCGACTTCGGATCCCAGTACACCCAGCTCATCGCGCGCAGGGTGAGGGAACTCAACGTATTTTGTGATATCCATCCATATAACAGCTTCCCTAAAGACATTCCCGGGCTTAAAGGTGTGATCCTTTCAGGCAGCCCGTTTTCCGTAAGGGATCAGAACGCTCCATTCCCCGACCTTTCAGGGATAAAAGGTGTGTTGCCCATACTCGGGGTTTGCTATGGCGCACAGTACCTGGTACAGTCTTCAGGTGGCGAGGTGGCTCCGTCGAAAATAAGGGAATACGGCCGGGCCAACCTCGGGTTCATCGACCAGTCCTGCCGTCTTGTACAGGGTATGACTGCCAATTCACAAGTATGGATGTCCCATGCCGATACCATCCTTTCTGCACCTTCATCATTTAAGATCACAGGATCCACTTCGGATGTGAAATATGCCGCGTACAAAATCGAAGGAGAAGAATCCTACGGTATACAGTTCCATCCCGAAGTATATCATACATCCGAAGGCCTTCACCTTCTGAAAAATTTTGTTGTGAATATCTGCGGATGTACCCAGGACTGGACTCCTGACTCATTCATCGAAGCAACGGTTGCTGACCTCAAGGCCAAACTGGGAAATGACAAGGTCGTGCTGGGCCTCTCAGGTGGCGTGGATTCATCGGTCACTGCCATGCTGCTCAACAAAGCCATCCGCAAAAACTTATATTGTATTTTTGTTGATAATGGTCTGCTGAGGAAGGATGAGTTTCGCAAGGTGCTTGACCGCTACAAACGTCTCGATCTGAATGTAATCGGTGTCGATGCTTCTGACCGTTTCCTGGATGCACTTGAAGGAGTTATGGATCCTGAAAAGAAGCGTAAGATCATCGGACGGACCTTTATTGAAATTTTCGACGAAGAGGCACATAAGATACAGGGGATTTCATGGCTGGCCCAGGGGACCATTTACCCCGATGTGATCGAGTCCCGCTCTGTCAAAGGCCCTTCGGCTACAATCAAATCGCATCATAATGTGGGCGGATTGCCTGATCACATGAAGCTGAAGATTGTCGAGCCTCTTAACTTTCTGTTTAAAGATGAAGTAAGGAGGGTGGGACTGAAGCTGGGCCTTGAACCTGAATTCATTAATCGTCATCCTTTCCCCGGGCCCGGACTGGCCGTACGAATCATCAGCGACCTCACCAGGGAAAAGGTGAGGGTGCTGCAGGAGGTGGATGATATTTTTATTTCCGGCCTTCGCAGCAATGACTTGTATCACAAGGTATGGCAGGCATTTGCAGTGCTTTTGCCGGTACAGTCGGTTGGAGTGATGGGCGATGAACGCACTTACGAGAACGTGGTAGCTTTGCGTGCAGTGACTTCCACCGACGGGATGACAGCCGACTGGGCGCATCTTCCGCATGAATTCCTTGCTAAAGTGAGTAACGAGATCATCAATAAAGTCAAGGGTGTTAACAGGGTGGTGTACGATATTTCGTCAAAACCACCCGCGACGATAGAGTGGGAATAGGGATTAGGGATTAGGGATTAGGGATTAGGGATTAGGGATTAGGGATTAG
>JBAXLI010000146.1:0-4651 GCA_037134895.1 Bacteroidota bacterium | reverse complement strand
CGATGGGGCAGCACTACGTGCTGCCGATCCAAGATCCAAGATGCAAGATATCCCGTATCTCGCATCTCACATCCTGCATCAGCAAGCTTGCGTTGCCCCATCCTGCATCGGCAACGCTTTGCGTTGCCCCATCTTGCATCCTGAATTCTCAAAAAAAATCCTCACTGCTTCTATCCTGTTGATCTGTCGCAAATAAACTCCATCAATGCTATGCTAACATGCTAACAACTCGGGCCTTTCGGAGGCATTCGTTAGGTTAAAAATAGGTTAAATCTTGATTTCTGTGAAAAAACGTTTTATATTTGCCCGTATGAATAAATTTGACTGTTGATGTCAATGATGAGTTTTGGCGGAAATGAGTATGTCATTCTTTCGGCCTGCGTCGCCTTTCTGATCACGTTTTTCTTTGTTCCGATCACCGCCCGTATTGCGAAGGATAAAGGGATTGTAGCCCATGAAAACGGCCGTACCTCGCATAAAGGGAATGTTCCCACCATGGGAGGGCTGGCGGTGTTCTCAGGTTTTTATATTTCAGTTCTGTTGTTTGTGGATGACAGTAACCTGCGTGAATTGAATTACCTGATTGCCGGTTCATTCCTGATATTGTTAACCGGGATGAAAGATGATATGGCTGGAATATCAGCACGTAAGAAATTGATCATACAGATCATATCGGCCTGCATCATCATTTTCTGGGCGAACCTGAGGTTTACCAGCTTACAGGGTTTCCTTGGGATTTATGAGATCAATTATTTCTGGAGTGTGACCATTACCTTGATAACCATCGTTGGATTAACCAATTGCTTTAACCTGATTGACGGGATTGACGGACTGGCAGCGGGGGTGAGCAGTGTGAGCCTCGTTGCCATGGGTTTATGGTTCGGGTTCGTCAATCAACATGAACTGATGATGATCTCCTTTATCCTGGCAAGCGCCCTCCTCAGTTTTATACCGTATAATGTATACGGACATACGAATAAAATTTTCCTCGGAGATACCGGCTCCCTTACGATAGGTTTCATCATTGCTTACCTGGTCCTCAAGTTTAACCAGGTCAATTTAAGCCTTCCGCCAGAATATGTCCTTAAAAGCGCTCCGGCAATCAGTATTGCAATCGTTTTTGTTCCACTTTTTGATACGATCAAGGTGTTTATCTTGCGGATATTCAAAGGAAAGCATCCTTTTACACCCGATAAACAGCATGCCCATCATACACTGCTTTGCCTGGGATTAAGTCATGCCCAGACCAGCATGTACCTGGTCGGATTAAATGCAGCATTTATTTTTGTTGCTTTCGGCGCTTCTTCCCTCGGGACCACTGCCCTGTTTTTTGTCCTGTTGGTCCAGGGCGTAATCGTGTTTTTCATCCCAAGAGCCATAAAACGAAAAAAAGGGAATAAACCTATTCTCCAGAATCCTCTTTCTGCCCGAAGCGCCTAGCGCTGCATCCTGGATCGGCGCGAAGCGCCATCATCTTGCATCCTGGATCGGCAGCACGCAGTGCTGCCCCATCCTATAGGTTTATATTTTTATATAAATAGATCTCTTTGCCTTAATCCGGCAAGGAAGGAAAAGTGATAGCTTTTCTAACTATTATTTTTTTCAGAGGTTGGAGGGGACAGAGGATTGATGAGACTTTATTTGATATTCAGATGCCATTGCCGGAGAGGTGTTTGTTTGCCCAAGGAATAATACGGGTTCGTTGTGAGTATAAGTTGCAGAAACCTTCGCTGGAAACCGGGAAAAGAATCAATACAGGAAAGCAGGGAAAGCGGGACGGATACGGACTTAATAATTATTGACTGCGGATAGCTTCTCCCCCAACAGACAGGGATATTCCTATTTTCGGAAGGTTGACAAATAACTGAAAAATTGGCGTTCTGTCAACTACCCTAATTGGAGAAAGGAAACATTTCATCGCTTTTATAAGTCGCATCAATAAAGTAACTTGACATTGTGAGTAAAAACAAGTAAATTTGTTACTATAAGCTTTTTCTGTTTTTTTGATATCTTTACGTTCTTTGAAATGAAATGAATATGGTCAAAATCACTAATAAGGATTACTATTTACCTGAAATATTTGGGCAGCTCGGGGTTAAGCGAATGGATTATGGAACGACAGAGCCATTAATAATCAGGGGTGTTTGCACAAAAACAGAGCAGAAGGGAGATTATGTCACGAAATTTCGAAATGCCCCACGAATGTCAATAGAAGCTTCCTGTAGAGAACTAATCGCATCATTTATCGCAAGGGAACTTGATTTATTTGTGCCAGATCCTGCATTAATAAGAATTTCACCTGAATTCGTTAATACTTTGAGGGGACAATACGGCTATAAGAATGCAAGCAATAGTATAGGACTAAATTTCGGTTGTAAACTATATGACGGTTTTTCTGTTTTTCCCAGTAATCCAACATTCTCAACAAAGCAATTTGAAGAGGCAAAGAAAATCTATGCGTTTGATCTTTTTATCCTAAATTCAGACAGGAATAATGAAAAGCAAAATATGCTGACCAACGGGGAGGACATTTTAATATTTGACCATGAGAAGGCCTTTGGGTTTGTTTTTGATATCTCAGGTAACAGCAACCCTGGTGAACTAATACCCAATGAATTGTATTGGATTAAGGATCATTTTCTTTATAACTATCTAAGACAGAAAAGAAATGAATGTAGTTTTGACGAATTCATAGAAAGTCTCAGTAATCTGAATAGTAATTTTTGGAAGATAGTTGATTCTTTTATACCACCAGAATGGCAAACTCCCCAAAATATCAAGATAAAAGAAACGTTGATGACTATTGTGGAAAACCGTCAATTATTTTTAGAACAGCTTAATAAAACATTATCATGAAAGAGTTTCAATATCAAATAGTGAGATATATTCACGATAAAGTAACGGGTGAATTCGTGAATGTAGGAATTATTCTGTTTATGCCGGAAAGCAAGTTTCTTGGGTCTCAATTCATTAAAAAATATAGTAGACTATCCAATTTTTTCACGACGATTAAAGGACATCATTTACTGACAACTTTACGACACATTCAGAGTGAAATAACAGTTATTTCGAAAAGATTAGATTCTAACGACATTTTTGAAAAGCATACATCTTTGGAGTCTATTACTAAGGCGATTTTACAAGAAGATGATAGTTCTCTTGAATGTTCCACAACAAAACTTGGAATTGATATTGAAGGAGAAATTGCTTTAACTGATTTGTTTGAAAGGCTAATTAATAAGTATAATCAGGACGAGGATATAGAAATATATGATGATCAAAAAGTTTGGCAAAAGGTATACAAAAAATATTTTGATGAATGTGGATTAACGGATAAATTCAAGGAGCACAGTATCCAAATCGACCATAATGTTATTCAGTTTGATAAGACATTGATTAATGGTCATCTTAATTGTTATCAAACTCTTTGCTTTGATCTTAGTAGAGCGGAATCAATAAAAAGTAAAACTTACAAATGGAGTGGGATTCTTTCTGCAATTGAGAAATCAAATGAATCAATCAGCATTAATTTTTTAACAATATTACCCGATAAACACAGCAGTATGATCCCGTTTATTAGAGACTCCCTTTTAAACAAAAGGAACCAATCTTTAAACGTATCATTGCTGACTGAAAAGGATGCTCCAATTTTAGTTACTAGATTGAAACAGGAGCTAGATCATTATTCTGATTGATTTCTTTAGAGCACCCTACTTTCTTTTGCGAACATTTGACAGGCAGTCAATCGCGACCCATATACCATAAAACGAAAAAAGGAGAACAAACCTGTCCTCCTTCATCCTGCATCTTGCATCCCGCATCCTGGATCGGCGCGAAGCGCCATATCTTGCATCGGCGCGCAGCGCCATCATCTTGCATCGGCGCGCAGCGCCATCCTGCATCCTGCATCTTGCATCCCGCATCGGCGCGAAGCGCCATCCTGCATCCTGCATCTTGCATCCTGCATCTCTCATTTCGTATCCTCCCAGGGCGTCTTCCCTTGATTGCGACGGCTCAACGATATGAGCGTGAAAGAAAGTAGGAGGGCTGAGGTGACTAAAAGGAAAGTGGCCAGGTACATATTCATATCCTGGAGGGTGAAGGCGAGTGCTGCATACACAATGCTGCTGGAAAAGAGTATGGCGGTTACCTGGCGGTGGGTGAGGCCGAAGCAGAGGAGGTGATGGTGGATGTGGGTGCGGTCGGGGTGGAAAGGGGATTTTCCCTGGAGGATGCGGGAGAGCATGACTCTGAAGGTGTCGAAGATGGGGATGAGGAGTATGCCAAAGGAAACGACGGGGGCTGAGTTCACGGGCCATGGAAGGGAGGATGAAAGGTTCATCTCGTTAAAGCGGATGACGACGATGGCCATCAGGAAGCCTAAAAACTGGGCGCCGGTATCGCCCAGGAATATCTTATTTTTAACAGACCAGAGGTTATACCTCAGAAACGCAATGATCGAGCCGATGGCGGATGCGCAAAGCAGGGCAAAGGAATAGTCTTTATTAATAAAGAACCATCCGCCGAAAGTAGCAAACGCAGTAAGGGCCAAGGAGCCGGAAAGTCCATCCACCCCGTCAATCAGATTAAAAGCATTGGTAATGCCAATGATGAAGAAGAGGGAAATCAAAAAGCTCAGGGGGTAGCTGAT
>JBAXLI010000145.1:0-4823 GCA_037134895.1 Bacteroidota bacterium | reverse complement strand
TCCATCCCTTTTTCCGCGAGATCTTCAAGAACGCCTTCCTCCCTTACCGTTCGCCCGAAACACTTAAACTCTTCTTGAAAACCATCAACGAATTCAACTATGACCACAGCGAGAACCTCGGGAATGCCTATGAGTACCTCCTCTCCATCCTCGGCACCCAGGGCGATGCCGGGCAGTTCCGCACCCCGCGCCATATTATTGACTTCATCGTGAAGGTGATCGACCCACAGAAACATGAAACCATCCTCGACCCGGCATGTGGAACGGCTGGATTTCTCCTTGCCGCCTATAAACATATCCTTAGCGCAAACACCAACAAAACCACCGGGGATAAATTGACTCCCGACGATCGAAACCGTCTCGCCACCAATCTCACTGGTTACGACATCGACCCCAACATGGAACGGTTCGCCCTGGTGAACATGTTTCTCCATGGCTTTGTCACGCCTCAAATCCATGAGTACGACACCCTGAGCAGCCAGGATCGCTGGAACGAATATTACGACGTGATCCTGGCCAATCCCCCGTTCATGTCGCCCAAAGGCGGCATCCGGCCCCACACCCGCTTCTCCGTAAAGAGCAACCGCAGCGAAGTGCTGTTTGTCGATTACATCGCCGAACACCTTGCCGCCGGCGGCCGCGCCGGTGTGATCGTGCCCGAAGGCATCATCTTCCAGAGTGGAACAGCCTACAAATCGCTGCGTAAAATGCTGGTGGCGGAAAACTACCTGGTAGGTGTCATCTCCCTCCCCGCCGGTGTGTTCAATCCATATAGCGGCGTGAAGACCTCCATTTTATGGCTTGATAAAACCCTGGCAAAGAAAACCGATAAGATCCTGTTTGTGAAGATCAGTTCGGATGGGTTTGATTTGGGGGCGCAAAGGAGGAGTGTGAAGGAAAATGATTTGACGGATGCGTTAATTAATATGATTGAATTCAAACAAGATCTTATTAGAGGCAAGGAATTGAATTTGGGGATATTTCCCAATTTTTCTATAATAGCGAAGTCAAAGATTATTGGGAACGGGGATTATAGTCTTAGTGGGGAAAGATATAAAATTGTTGGAATGCAGACTTCAAGTTATCCATTCATCCCATTAAAAGAAATTGTTGAAATAAACCCGGGAAAATCGGAATTGAAAAGAATTTCGAATAACACAGAAGTTTCGTTTGTTCCAATGCATATTCTTAATGAGAACGCCTCGAGTTTTTATCCACAGGAAAAAAGAAAAATTTCAGAAGTCATAACAGGATATACATATTTTCAAAATGAAGATGTATTACTTGCAAAAATCACACCCTGTTTTGAAAATGGCAAAGCAGGAATAGCAAGAAATATATTTAATAGTATCGGATTCGGATCAACGGAATTTTTTATCCTACGTTCAAAAGGTAAAATATTGCCTGAGTTGTTGTACAGATATTTAACAACTGAAAGTTTTAGGGAAATAGGCAAGAAAAACATGACAGGGTCAGCTGGACAACAACGTATACCTAAAGGGCACCTCTAAAAACCAATTGTTAATATATACATCTGATTGTTAATAACTTAACTGCATTTATGTCGTTGAATATTCTATATTTGCTGTAGAAAAAAGCAAGCCATGAAAAACATAAACCCTCTCGGACTTTTTGACGATCATTTTTTACTGGAAACACTCAGTAAACTCGGGGATCCTTTGTTAAAACTGAATGAGTACATTGACTGGAATATATTTGAAGCTCCTTTAAATCAGGCATTTAAAAATGAAACAAAAGATTTATTGAAAGGGGGCAGACCTCCATTCAGTAAGTTGATATTGTTCAAAGCCCTCCTCATACAAAGCTTGTATAATCTTTCAGATGACCAACTGGAATTTCAGATTGTTGACCGGGCAAGTTTCAAACGTTTTCTCGGCTTGAAGAAAAGCGATAAAGTTCCTGATAGTCGTACTTTTTGGCTATTCCGTGAGCACCTTATTGAAAAGGATGTTATCCTGGGCTTATTCAAGCGATTCAATGAAACCCTTGATACGGCAGGCGTGTTTGCAAACGAAGGCAAAATGGTTGATGCCAGTTTTGTGGAAGCCCCGCGCCAGCGCAATACCCGTGAAGAGAACAAGCACATTAAAGAAACCGGGACTGCTCCTCAGGAATGGAGAGTGAAGCCTCATAAGCTGTCTCAAAAGGATGTGGATGCCCGATGGACAAAAAAGAACAACACTGTTTTTTATGGCTATAAAAATCATATAAAAGCCGACACCAAGACAAAACTCATTGAAGAATACATTGTTACCGATGCCTCGGTACATGATTCGCAAGCCATAGAACAATTGCTAACGGAGAAAGACAAGAATCAGCCACTTTATGCTGACAGTGCTTATACCGGTGAAGATCAGGAGAAAATATACAAAAATAAAGAGGTGATAAGCAAAGTACATGAAAAAGGATACAGAAACAAACCCCTGACTGAAACGCAAAAAGCCAGCAATAAAGAGAAATCAAGTATACGGGTAAGGGTCGAACATGTGTTCGGCTTTGTAGAAAACAGCATGCATGGCTCCATTGTACGTACCATTGGCATTGCCAGGGCAAATGCCAAAATCGGGATGATGAACCTCACTTACAATATTTGTCGCTGTACTCAATTAAAAATAGTGGTTGCCATGGGATAGGTATGTCCAGACGTGAAAGATGTTATTTGAAATAGCATTGATATTCAGCCATATATAAAATAGAAGGAATAAAATTAGGTTTTTAGGAAGCCACACTATATATTTGTGTTCAAATTGGCATCAAAAAAAGTAGTTTTTAGAGGTGCCCATAAGTACAACCTACATGCAAACCGAGAATGATAATTTATGGCTATTCCATATGACCCGAAAAAATAAATATTAACACATGAAAAAACTATTTTTAAACTTATTCCTCGTTGTAGTAGCAACGATATCAATGTATGCGCAATCAGAAGGATTGTGGCAGAGATCTGATGGGGCAGCTCAATTTCTATTGAGTGAAAAATCTTACGGATTTGAATTGAAATTTAATGACGGTATTTTAAAAGCCAAATATGCTTCAGATGCAAAAGACGGCTCACCGGTATATAGTGCAATGTTTGGTAATAATGTGATAGTTTTAATAAAAATTACTGATGACGAAACCATCTACATTACTTCTACACAAGATGCAACTTTGCGGAAATGGGAATTTGTTGGAGATGGTCAGGTTCATCAGAAAAATCAAAGTCAAAACGAGACACCGTTAAATAATGCTGCAAAGACCAATCCTTATAAAAATCAAAGTGGATGGCAGAATACAGGCTATCAAAACAACAAATTTAAAACTCAATCGGGTACAGATCATCAAAATTCACAGTTTAATACTCTTGATTTAGTTCCCGGCACCGGATATGCCGGTAAAAAAAACTGGTTAGAGAGCGAAAAGCGATCATTGAAAAGTAAAATTGCAGATGCGGAAAGAAGATATAAACTGGCGTCTTCCGAATATCAAATTAGTATTCAGTTTGAATTAGACAGACTAAACAGAGAAAACGACGCAAACAATATGAAATTACTGGATCTGGATCAAATGAAAATGCGTGGTGAAATCAAATAGATCCCAGCCAATAATTGGTGTTTTCAAAGTATGACCTCCCATTCTTTTACTTTTTGGGATGAAAATGAATAGATCACCCCGATCATCTGGGTGATCTTAAGCCCCTCCCGGATCACAAAATTGACCTCCTCCTGGTTCTGGTTCTTGTTATAGAACAGCCTGCATTTCGCTTCCCCCTGAAATTCCTCTTGATCCTTTTCTTTGGCATCAGGACAAAGAAAAGGCTACGCAAAAAGAAATCCTTCCCGGGCAGCTTTTAAAGTAAAAGCAAGCAAAAGCCAGCGCACTATTACTCAAAATTGGCTGCAAAGTTAAACTCATGAAAATCTTTCTCGCTAAGAGTGACCGCCTTCAGGCACCGTCACCTTTCAGGTTCATTCAGATTTTGAAGGGAAAATCAGACCTGAACTCTTGCTTAAAATTTTCATTCCGTTTTTTACCGGGGCATAAATTTTTTCTTAAACCCAGGCGGGCCAGATGCCTAAAAAAGTCTCCAGGGCAG
This sequence comes from Bacteroidota bacterium, assembly GCA_037134895.1. GTDB lineage: Bacteria > Bacteroidota > Bacteroidia > Bacteroidales > FEN-979 > CAIRDP01. Next base: position 727 of record JBAXLI010000145.1, on the reverse strand, counting down.
GAGCGTTACACTATGTCAAAGATCACCGCACCAGTACAGAAGCCGACCAATGGCGGAGCATCAAAAGAAGAAGCCGCTGTCCTATCTGCCGTTCACTCGGTTCTCAACCCTGAAGAAACCAAACCTGAAGAACACCTGCCGGTGTTAAAGATTGAACCTGAAAAGCCGGTTGTTCCCGCACCAGAACCAAAAAGGGAAATGACCATGATGGAGAAAATCCTCAAGGTCGAAAACCTGCAGTTGGTCGTCGAAAAAAGGGCGAAACTGGTCCAGACCCGCTCGGAGCTGGAGCGCTTCCAGATTTCTTCCAATGACTTCAACTGTTCCATGAGGCTGAACGATTCAGACGGAAACGTCTTCACCACCAGCTTCACTCCGGGGATCAAGAAGGTCATCGATTTTCTCAAATCATCGTTCGATGCAAGCATCACCGATGTAGAGAACAAGATCACTTTCTAACCTTCTGTACCATCAAGTGATCCGGCGGTCAGGCTCATGCCTGACCGCTTTTTTTATGGTCGTAAAGGCTTTCTAGTTTTGATTTAGAAAGCATGGCTGCAATTGCACTTCGCGTCTAGCTTGAACAGGAAAATCAATAATGGAATGTTTTGGGTACCCATTTGGCTACCTGAAATACAAAACCCGCGATTGACGCGGGTTTTGGGATTGAAATGTACCCCGGGCGGGACTTGAACCCGCACGACCGCGAAGTCACAGGATTTTAAGT
>JBAXLI010000144.1:0-4854 GCA_037134895.1 Bacteroidota bacterium | reverse complement strand
CCCATCGCCATGCGTCTCGAGCTGAAAGACGCTGTGAACAACTGCTCCCTCATCAACGATTCGTACAATAACGACATAAGCTCACTGGGGATCGCGCTCGATTTCCTCATCCAGCAGAACCAGCATAAGAAAAAGACAGTCATACTCTCCGACATACTGCAGAGTGGAAGAGATAAAAACGATCTCTACAACGAGATCGCAGCATTGCTTGAAAGCAAGGGCATCAGCAAGCTTATCGGGATCGGCCGCGACATGAACAAGTATTCGGGGAAGTTCAGCATGCAAAAGAATTTCTTCCATACCACCGACGAATTCCTGATGCATTATCCCGTTTCCTCGTTCGAGGACGAGTCCATACTCCTGAAAGGCGCACGAATCTTCGAGTTCGAGAGGATCAGCAATGTGCTTCAGAAAAAGGCCCATGAAACGGTACTTGAAATCAACCTCGATGCCATGGTGCATAACCTGAATTATTACCGTTCCCTGCTCAAGCCGGGTGTTAAGGTGATGGCGATGGTGAAGGCGTTTTCATATGGAAGCGGAAGCTATGAGATAGCAAACCTGTTACAGTATCACAGGGCCGATTACCTTGCTGTAGCGTATGCGGATGAGGGGGTGGAGCTAAGGAAGTCAGGGATCCGTTTGCCGATCATGGTGATGAGCCCCGAGGAACAAAGCCTGGATACACTGTTAAAATACAACCTCGAACCGGAGATCTACAACCTGCATATCCTGAAGCTTCTCGAAGAAGCCGTAAAGCGCAACCAGACCTCGAACCAGGAATCGGTGCGGGTGCATATCAAGCTGGATACGGGGATGCACAGGCTTGGGTTTCAGGAGGAGGAGTTGGACGAGTTGATTGGGAAGATTGGGGGGATGCAAGATGCGAGATGCAGGATGCAGGATGCGAGATGCAGGATTCAGGATGCAGGATACAGGATGCAGGATAAGAGTCATACTGACTCCAGCATCTTGCATCTTGCATCCTGTTTCACCGTCGTTTCCATTTTCTCCCATCTCGCAGCAAGCGAGGATCCTGAGGAGGACGAATTCACGAACACCCAGATCAGGAAGTTTGACGAAATGAGTTCACGTATTACTCATGCCCTTGGCTACCCTGTGCTGAGGCATATCCTGAATTCAGCCGGGATCAGCAGGTTCCCTTTGGCTCAGTTCGATATGGTGAGGCTTGGAATCGGCTTGTATGGAATTGGTATCAATGCTGATGAACAGCAAAGGATGAGGAATGTAAGCTCTTTGCGCACCATCGTCGTCCAGGTGAAAAATATAAAACAAGGTGAGACTATAGGATATAACCGTAAAGGCAAAGCGGAGAAGGATTGCAGCATTGCTGTAATCCCGATCGGTTATGCCGACGGACTTGACCGCAGGCTGGGGAATGGAGCCGGACGTGTATTTATTAATGGAGTTGCCACCCTGATTATCGGGAATGTGTGCATGGACCTTTGCATGATCGATGTCACGGGCATGGAGGTTAAAGAAGGCGATGAGGTGGTTGTGTTTGGCGATATTCATCCTTTGAGCGAGCTGTCGAAAGCTATTGGAACTATCCCGTACGAAGTGATGACGGGGATCTCGGGGAGAGTCAAGAGGGTTTATTATCATGAATAATTGAATAATCGAATAATTGAATAATCGAATTTTGATTTACGAATGAAGGTAATCATCATTGGCGCGGGGCCGGCGGGGCTGAGTTGCGGATACGAGCTTGTTAAAGCAGGTGCGGAGGTTGAGGTGTACGAGGCTTCGCCATATGTAGGCGGGATGGCCCGAAGCTTCGAGCTCTGGGGACAGAAGGTTGACATGGGTCCGCACCGCTTCTTCTCCAAAGAAAAACACATCAACGAATTTTTCACCACACTGGTGAAAGACGACTATACCCTTGTGAACCGCCTTACCCGCATCTATTACCGTAACCGTTTTTTCTATTACCCGATCAAGCTCTTCAATGTTCTGCGGAACCTTCCGCCTTTCACCATTGTAAGTATTCTCTGGGAGTTCCTGAGGATACAGGTTTTTCCTTATAAGAACCCGACGACTTTCGAGGAATGGGTTTCGAACCGTTTCGGGCGGAAGCTGTTCGAAATTTTCTTCAAACATTATTCCGAAAAACTTTGGGGGATACCCTGCTCGAAGATCGATGCCGACTGGGCTGCACAGAGGATCAAGTCGCTGTCGCTCTGGGAAGCCCTGATCAGCGCGGTGTTCGGAAACAAAGGAGACAAGCACAAAACCCTGCTCGACCAGTTCGCCTATCCGAACCTTGGAACCGGAACACTGTATGAGCGCGCGGCAGATTTCATCCGCAGTCATGGGGGGAAGGTTAGCCTTCAGAGTCCTGTTAAGAGAGTGATGCAGGATGCAGGATGCAAGATACAGGATGCAGGATCCGGGATGCAGGATGCAGGATGCAAGATGCAGGATGCAGGATGCAGGATTACAGGGATTGAGTTGATGGATGGGACTATTGTGAAAGCAGATTACGTTGTATCGACGATGCCGCTGACTTTGCTGCTGAAGGGTCTTAAGGATGTGCCTGCGGATATTCAGGCGGCGGCTGAGAAGCTTTACTTCCGTAATACGATACTGGCTTACCTGGAGGTGGATTCCACTGAATTGTTCAGGGACAACTGGATCTATGTGCATTCACCTGAGGTGAAACACGGACGTATTACGAATTTCCGCAACTGGAGCAAGGACCTTTACGGGGATAAAAAAACCACCATCCTGTGCATGGAGTTCTGGGCATTTGATAACGATCCTATATGGACCGACAAGGACGAAAATATTTCTGAACTTGCGAAAAAGGAGATCCACCTTCTTAAACTTGTTCCGCCACAGACAAAAATTTTGAATACACATATTCTCAGAGTTCCTAAGTGTTACCCGGTATATGAAACCGGTTACCAGGTGAACCTGAAGAAAGTTGAGAATTACCTTGATACAGTTGAACACCTGCTTCCGATCGGCCGTTACGGAGCTTTCAAATACAACAACCAGGATCATTCGATTTTAATGGGCATCCTGGCTGCGGATAAGATCACCCAGGGACTCGATACCGACCTCTGGAAGATCAATACCGACGTTGAGTACCAGGAGGAAGCACGCATCAAAGACGTGTTAATTCAGTAAATGGCGAAATGGCGAAAAGCGAAATGGCGAAAAGCGAAATTTAGTTTTATTACATAAACAATATATATATAATTTACTGAGAGTTTTTAATTCAAAACAATTTCATGAGAATTAAACCAAGATTGTTTCATATGCGATTTCGCTTTTCGCGATTTCGCGATTTCGCTTTTAATTTATGATTGTCGCCCTCTCCAGCATACTAACCCTCCTCGGTCTGTGGTTCGTCCTGAGGAAGTACTTCACAGCATGGGTTGCGCTCGTTAGCTTACTTCTTCTGGCGCTGGGGACCAACTTCTTCCTGATGTCGGTATATAGCGGGGCGGTGCAGGCGAGTATTTTACTGGCTCTGATGACACTGGTGTTGTGGATGACACAGAGGTGGTACGAAAAACCGGGTTGGGTTGAAGCCATTCTTATCGGTCTTGCTGCAGGATGCCTTGTGTTTATAAGGCCTGCCGGACTTGCTGCGATATTTCTTTTCTTCTTCTGGGGTGCATATAATAAACCAACGTTTAATGAAAAATGGGGATTTTTCAGGCAGCATACTCAACACCTTATACTCGTCTTCAGCCTTTTTATTCTCGGGCTGTCGCTGAGGCTGATCTTCCCCCAGGCTTTTGAAGGAACCTGGTTCAGCGATTATATGCAACACCAGCGTGCGGTTTACCTTTTCGCTCCATGGCTCTGGCTTGTGCTTTGCTCCATTAAAAACGGCTGGCTGATATATACACCGCTTGTCTTGCTTGCGCTTCCGGGTTTCAACATCCTCGCTGCCCGCAATAAAAAGATCTTTTTCGGAACGTTCATTTTCTCCCTGGTGTTCCTTATCCTTGCTGCATCAACCCCTGAAATTGCAAGACCCGATAATTTTTCCCAGTCGAAACTGACTGAACTTCTCGCTGTTCTTATCATCCCGATCGCATTTTTCATTTGCTGGGTTTACGAAGGACGATGGTTTCGCAAGACCTTGTTTTCACTGGTCTTTGCAGCGCTTATAACAATGAACATATTCCAGACCTGGCAGTACCGCTCAAGGATACTGAATCCATGGTTTATGACTCCGGATTACTATGCGGCGGTATTCATGAAAGCCCATGCTGATCATAAAACCCGGCTGCTGCAGGATTTCGGGAACATGGATATGAGCTCGTATCTCTCGAATGAGGCGGATTTCAATATATCCACCCTGGTGGATAATAATTTTGATAATGGCATTGGCGAATTTGGAGGACATGTTCAGTCGGATCGTGTGCGTAACGGGAAGGGTGCATTCAGGCTCGACAATGCGTTGATGTTTACTCCGGCCGTGATCATCCCGCTTGGAACTCTTCCGCCCGAAAGGCCCCTTGGGATAAGGCTTTCGGCTTTTGTATACACTGATTCGGAGGTTAAAAACAATCCGGCAAGCTTTGTAATTACCTTAAGGCATAAAGCACAACTATACAGGTACAAGCCCCTGCTTCTTAACGAACTTGAACTTGAGAAGGGAAAGTGGAACTATATTAAACTGGATTATGTGATCCCGCAACTGTATGATCCCGCCGACGAACTTATTTGTAATATCTGGTATCCCGGCGCACAGGCTTTGTTTGTGGATGATTTTAAGGTGGAAGTGTTTGCGCCTAGGGAGTAGGGAATGGGAGATGAAGGATGCAGGATGCAGGATGCAGGATGCGGGATGCAGGATGCAGGATGCGGGAT
>JBAXLI010000143.1:0-5035 GCA_037134895.1 Bacteroidota bacterium | reverse complement strand
ACCAGGAGGTATTCGCCCAGTTCTTTCCAGCGGGCCACGGTGTTATCGGCCGTCTTCACACTATAATTCGTTACATAGGCAATCGCCTTGGCCTTGTCTGTTTTATAGAGAGCTGCTGCAGTTGAGTCGATTTTGGGGGTTTCGCGGGCGAACTGATTTTCGAGAGCGCTCTGGATCACCACGAGATCTTTGATCATATAGCTCCAGCGGGTGTATACCCAGTTGGAGACCCAGGTGAAGGTCCAGAAGGCAGAGGTGCTTGAATAATGCAGCATGTCGCCGTTACCCACAGCATAAGAATGGGGAACCTTGGTACTTCCGCAGTAGATCGGGTTGAATACCGTTAACCAGGTATCGTCAACGCCGAACCAGAAGATCCCCCCGATCGGATCGGGCAGCCAGGAGCGACTCTGGGCAACGAACACGAAACCAGTCTGCTGGGTTGAAGTAGCGCGTTCATGAACGTAATTGATTGAATCAACCTTCCAGGTCATCGGCCTCCAGCGGATAGGGCAGTTGAAAGGACCGCCTCCGATATCGTTGTTCATATCCATTTTGGTGCCTTCATAATGGTCGCGCATGAGATTCTGCATATCCTGGGCCGAGATTTTACGGTTTGGCTTGATATACAGGGGCATGCGGTTGGTAGCGTAGCCGAATTTTCCATGTTCGAGATGGCCCATGGCATAGGCTTCATACTTTTTCATATCGGCCGAGCAGCGGTTGAACATAGCCCATACGCGGGCTTCGCAGAAGCGTGCGCCTCCGAAAGTCACGGGTGCGTAAGTGTCGGAGAAGCTGAACTCTTCATCCTTGCCGTCGAACCAGCCTTTGGATCTTGCAAACGAGATCACATCCGCCGAATAAATACAATTCTGGGGATCATTGAGCGGGAACTGGGTAATTCTTGCCTGGTTGGCGTGGCCGGATATGTATCCGTCGGGGATCCTGACAGCCACCCAAACTGCGCCTTTCTGACCTTCGCCCTTCCCTATCATCTCGAGGATCCAGGCTTCGTTGGCGTCGGAGATGCTAAACGATTCCCCTGATGAGGCGTAACCGTAGGCAGCTGTGAGTTCGCCAAAGATCTTAATGGCTTCACGGGCGGTTTTTGCGCGCTGAAGGGTCACGTAAATAAGTGAACCATAATCCATTATGGCACCTTTCTGGCTTCCGAGCTCTTCCCGTCCGCCATAAGTTGTTTCACCTATCGCGACCTGGTGTTCGTTCATATTGCCAATCACCTGGTAGGTATGTCTGATCTGTGGAATCTTGCCCAGGGGTTTTTGTGTATCCCATTCAATGATAGGGAGCATAGCACCGGCAGGCCAATCCTTTGCGGGCCAGAAATATAATTCGCCGTAAAGCTGGTGTGAATCAGCTGAATACGAGATCATCACTGAGCCGTCCTTGGAAGCTCCTTTTGTGATGATGAAGTTTGTACAAGCCTGGGAGTGGTAGGAGAAGAGCAGGCCGAGGAGCAAGATTGAAAGGATATGTTTCATAGAAGTGTGGGGTTATTTACGAATTACGATTTACGAATTACGAATTACGAATTACGATTTACGATTTACGATTTACGAATTACGATGTACAATGATTGCAAAATTACACAAATGCCTTAAACTGGCAAGGGTTTAAGGAAAGTCAGGGAAAATACGTATCTTTGCACCATATAATGCGTGTTGGAATGAGATTGCTTTATCTGCTTAGGTTTGTCTTGTTCGCGGGGATGATGTTTTTGATCCCGGTAATCGCACATCCGCAGGCACAGGACAAGAAAAAAGAGAAGAAGCCGAGGGAAAAGGATCTTGTTTCCCTGGAGTTTAACCTGAATTATTCGGTTGTGCTGGGGAATTACGGGAAAACCGACCGGGAGAACAAGAATTCGGGGTATGCGAAGAACGGATGGGTGAGCCAGCTGGGGCTGAACTGGTGTGGTCCGCGGGGCTGGGGACTGGGTTTTCAGTGGGCCCTGCAGCGCAATGGTTACCAGGACATTGCAGCAACTACGAATCCTTACGGGACGAAATATGTTTTGGGGTCTTCGGGCTGGACGAACAATTACCTGATGGCAGGACCAGTGTTTATCAAGGATTTCGGCAAGATTGAACTGAATACCAAGGCGTTGTTCGGGCTGATCGTATCCAATTCGACCAATTTCAATGTGCAGAACCCCTATGATTCGACGAATGTTTCGGTTACTGCAACCGGTTTCGGATATGCCGTGAATGTGGGTGTGGGGTACCGCATCAACAAGCATTGGGGGGTGCAGGTGAACCTGGGTTATTTGGGTGGAACTCCCAAGGCTACAAAGACTTACGGACAGGAACTGGTATATATTGAGAGAAAGGATTCGGCGACAGGAGTGATTTATTATGTCCCGGTTTATTCCCAGGGCGCAAAATATGAGATCAAAAAAATCGTTTCTACTTTTAACGGTGGGATCGGTGTTATATATCATTTTTAATATCAGGATGCAAGATAGGGCGCTTCGCGAGATACAAGATACAAGATGCAAGATGCAAGATGGAGCGCTTCGCGCGATACGAGATGCAAGATGCAAGATGGAGCGCATCCCGCATCCCGCATCCTGCATCCTGCATCCCTCATCCTGCATCCTGCATCCTGCATCTCGCATCCAACATCATTTAAATCAATAACATGAATCAACTAAAGATAGGGAACCTCACCATTCAGGTCCCGATAATTCAGGGTGGCATGGGCGTAGGCGTCTCACTTTCGGGGCTGGCGGTTGCCGTCGCGAACGAAGGCGGAGTGGGCGTGATCTCCAGCGCCGGACTGGGGTTGCTCTATCGTAACCTCTCGAGGGATTTCCTCGAAGCCAGTATCCTGGGCCTCAGGGAGGAACTGCGGATAGCGCGTGAAAAAACCAAGGGCATCATCGGTGTGAACGTGATGGTGGCGATGACGAATTTCGCCGATATGGTGAAGACATCGATCAAGGAAAAAGCCGATATTTTATTTTGCGGGGCCGGACTTCCGCTCGACCTGCCCTCCTTCCTTTCACCCGGAAGCAAGACCAAGCTTGTGCCTATCGTTTCTTCGGGTCGTGCTGCAAAGCTCATCTGCTCGAAGTGGATCAGCACTTATAAATATGTGCCTGATGCATTCGTGGTTGAAGGTCCGAAAGCTGGCGGGCATCTTGGTTTTAAGAATGAGCAGATTACGGATGAGGACTATCGGCTGTGCAAGCTGGTGAGCGATGTGCAGAGGGAAGTGCGGGAAGTGGAGCGTGAGCATAACTGCAAGATCCCCGTGATCGCGGCCGGTGGTATCTATACCGGGAGCGATATTTATGATATTATGGAATGCGGGGCGGACGGGGTGCAGATGGCAACCCGTTTTGTGACCACCAATGAGTGCGATGCATCCGCAGCTTTCAAGCAAACATACATCGACGCGAAAGAAAAAGATATAGAGATCATCAAGAGCCCGGTTGGCATGCCCGGCCGGGCGATTGTGAATTCCTTCATCGACAAGGTGAGGGCGGGTAAAAAGCATCCCTTCGCCTGTCCGTTCAAATGCATCAAGACCTGCGAAATTACAAGCAGTCCGTACTGCATCATCAACGCCCTTTTCAATGCTTTTAAAGGTAATTTTGAGGGCGGATATGCTTTTGCCGGGACCAATGCCTTCAGGGCAACCAGGATTTCGAGTGTGAAGGAGATTTTTGACGAACTCGTCTCGGAGTTTAATAAGAAAGTGGAAGAGTTTAATAAGAAGAAAGAAGAGTTTTTGAAGAACAAAGGATGATGCAAGATGCAGGATGCGAGATGCAAGATATCCTGCATCCTGCATCCTGTGTATCCCGCATCCAAATACATTACACAATGCTTAAACGTTTACTTGTCCTACTAATCCCGATCGTACTCGCGGTTCCCTCATCCGCCCAGGTAAATTTAAGAGACACAACCATCGGGATGGCGATGTTCTATGCTACTTACTCATACCAGTTCCCGGGTGGTGATCTCGCGAAAATGTTCGGAAGCAATTCCAGTATCGGCGGGGGTTTCCAGTATAAATTCCGGTCGAACTGGATCATAGGGGCTGAGGGGAATTACCTGTTCGGGAGTACTGTAAAGATTGCCGATACCCTCTTGAAAATGATTTCCACCTCCCAGGGGCTGGTGATCGACCAGAACGGGTATATGGCCGGGATCAATTTTTACGAGCGGGGTTACAGCATTTACGGAAAGATAGGGAAGATCTTCCCGGTGTATCCTACCCTGGCGCCAAACCGCAACTGCGGTATTACAGTAATGGTTGGAGGGGGATATTTCCAGGATAGGATCCGGCTTCATAATCCCGATGGGAATACGCCTCAGATCAACAATGATTACGAAAAGGGGTATGACCGCCTGAATGCAGGCTTTGCTTTGAATGCTTCGTTGGGTTATCTTTTTATGAGCAATACCCGGCTGCTCAATTTTTACCTCGGGTTCGAGTTTGTTCAGGCCTGGACAAAGAGCAAAAGGCAGTACGATTTTGACCTGATGAAGTATGATAACACCCGGTATTCAAGCCAGTTCTATGGCCTGAAGGTGTGTTGGTTCGTGCCGATCTATGCCAGGAAGCCGAAGGATTTCTATTATTATTAGTGATTGGTTGTTGGTGATTGGTGATTGGTTGTTGGTTGTTGGTGGCATTTGGCGCTAAAAACCAGGAACCAGGTGCTGCATCGCTGTCGGTCGCACTACACAACGCGGCTCCCGACTCACAACTCACGATTTTCAGATGTTATGTAAATTATATGAAGAAAAAGTGTACATTTGAGGTATAATTCCTCCTGGAGGACCCTTAAATGCATACGCTGTATACCTTTTCGCTGAGATGTTATTATCTCGCTTTGCTGATCGCATCTCTTTTCAATGCCAGGGCAAAAGCGTGGATTGACGGGCGACGTGGCTGGAAAGCAGACCTTAGGGACAAGATCAGGAAAATTCATGAGACTGTATCAGTTGAGACGGGGAACAAATCAAGTGGAACGAGTCACAAGTCCCCAACCCCCAAC
>JBAXLI010000142.1:0-5040 GCA_037134895.1 Bacteroidota bacterium | reverse complement strand
AGAATTATCAAACTTTTCAAAGAACTTAAGTTAATAACAACGCAACGCTAGTGATCAGAGGCATATAAAAGATTGAACAAAGGGGGATTTTTGCTTGTCACAGAATATTTCATCAGTGACAATTACAATGGTAACGAGACATGGAAGTTGTTCCGGCAAAAGGAATTTGAATTTTATAAGAAATTCGGCTCACATCCACGAATATCCGCAGATATTCCAAAGCTTTACAATGAGTCAGGCTTCAGCGAAATTGACTCCATTTTCCGTCATATAAGTCCTTCAACCGTGGGCAGACAGGCATTTTATGATCTTGTAAAAACATACGCCATCCTTTATCACAACCTGGATCCAGGGACTTTCACGGATGAAATAAAAACGAAAATCATCGAATACGCAGATCATGCTGCCAGTGATGACAGTAAGGAAGACGGGCTTCTTATCAGCCATACAACAGGACGCAAACTAAACTAAAATGAAATCGGCTGCCTTAGATAAATCTATCGAAATCATTTTCAGGGAACTGAAAGGGATCATCACTGAAAATGATTACACCGAGTATTCGGCTAAAAAGAATGAAAATGAAAAATTCACCCAAACAATTTTCAGAACGTACAATGGGGAGAGATTAAGCAGGCCGGCGCTTAAAAAGTATACCATCAAAAGCCATGGCAGGACTGATACAGTATGTGAAATCAGGGAAAATTGAGAAAGACAGCAGGGTCGTGTTTATTCATACGGGCGGATTACCTTTGGTGTTCGCTTACTACGAGGACCTGTTTGCAGATCAACAGAACATTTTCGACGGGCGATAATTACAAAACAACATCCGATGCTTATTCAGACCAGAAATAACAAGCAACTTGAACTCAGGAAACTCTGCAAACCAGATCTTGAAAACCTGTTCAACTACCTGCAAAACCTGAGTGAGGAGACGAAGAAGCGTTTTGGTCCGCATATGTTTGACATTGCCTCGATCAATGAATTTTACAATGACTCAACACATATGGGCTTTATTACCCTTGATCCCGGGACCACTGAAATCGTTGCTTATGCTATCATAAAAACCGGTTTCCTTGAGCCTGACAGTGCCCGTTTGCAATCGTATGGATTAAAGCTTGACAATCAGTCGGACTGCACCTTTGCACCTTCGGTTGCCGATCAGTGGCAGAGTTGCGGGATAGGGAGTCTAATGTTCGAATATATCCGATCACATTTGCAGAAAGACGGAATAAGAAGAATCATTTTATGGGGCGGTGTGCAGGCCGGTAATGAAAAGGCCGTGAGATATTATTTAAAACACGGGTTCAGAACTTCGGGCCAGTTTGAGCATAACGGCAATAATTTTGATATGATCCTTGACATAGATCAGATTGAACCCGCCTGAGAAAATATTGAATTTTACCTTAATGCAGAGACTAAAACCACAAATGAATGCCTATGAAATTTATCAGTAAAACAGCAGTCCCGGTTTTCATTGCGACCATATGGATCAGTATCTCCGAATTTGTGAGAAATGAATACCTTTTGAAGTCCTACTGGACCGGGCATTACCAGGGGCTCGGCCTTGTCTTTCCTTCAGCCCCGGTTAACGGAGCAGTGTGGGGCATATGGTCACTTTGCTTTGCTACAAGCATATTCATCATCTCGAAAAAATTCAATCTCTGGCAAACCACATTTTTGTCCTGGTTTGTGGGATTTGTGCTTATGTGGCTGGTCATCGGCAACATGAATGTACTACCCTACGGGCTCCTGGTGTATGCAATTCCGCTGAGCCTTCTCGAATCATTCATCGCTGCCTGGATTATCCGTTATTTCCAGAACAAACAATAAGATGACAATTGACTGCGGATTACAGAAACAAAGTCAGGTACCGGCTGATACCTTTTATCTGGTAATATGTAAAACTCAAACAATATGCGAAGTCAAAGATTAATCATGTCAATCAGCATTATCCTGATAATGCTTTCATCCTGCAGTAAGAAATGTGACACTGTCTACCAGCCTGCAACACCGACTGTCATCAGTATAGGAGCGCTTTTGTCAATTACAGGAACCGGCAGTTCCACCGGCCAGAGTTCCCAGGTTTCGATACAATTTGCGCAACAGGACATCAATGCCTGGTTAAGTTCCATTGGAAGGAATGTCAGCCTAAGCGTGATTACAGCCGATACCAAAACAGATACCGCCGAGGCGCTGAAGCAGCTGAAAATCTTTTATGAACAGGGGATCAGGCTGGTGATAGGGCCATACAGCAGTGCGGAAGTCGCGGCTATCAAAGCATTTACCGACACCCACGGGATGCTGATTGTGAGTCCGTCGAGCGTAGCCGTTTCACTGGCCATACCCGGTGACAACATCTTCAGGTTTGTCTCAAGCGATATTGTCCAGGGTCAGGCCATGTCGAAAATTCTGAGCGAAGACAGCATTAAAGTGATTGTTCCGATCATCAGGAACGATGTATGGGGCAATGACCTGCTGGGAGCTACCACAAAGGATTTTACTCAAAAGGGGGGCGTGGTCGGACCTGCAGTTAAATACGATCCCAAGGCAACGGATTTCAATGTTGTGCTTGATGCTGCAAACACAGCAGTTAATGCCCTGCTCTCAAATTACAAAGCAGAAGAGATAGCTGTTTACCTTTGTTCCTTTGGTGAAGGATCGGACGTTTTAACAAAAGCAGGCAATTATACCGGACTTAAGTCAGTCGCATGGTACGGGAGTTCAGCTTTTGCTCAGAATGCATCACTGATCGCCGATACCACCGCAGCAGGGTTTGCCAGCTCCCATAGGCTCCCCTGCCCTATCTTCGGGCTTGACGAAGCTGCAAAAAGCAAGTGGCAGCCACTGAAAGAAAGGATACAGGCGAGTATAGGAAGAAATCCGGATGTTTATGCACTTACAGCATATGACGCAGTATGGGTTGGGTTGAACACTTACCTTGTAACAGGTTCCCAGGCAAACATTGCGACCTTCAAGCTTGCTTTTATGCAGGAGTCGGCTGATTACTTCGGGGTTTCAGGCAATACCACCCTGGATGTTAACGGTGACAGGGCTGTGGGGAATTATGACTTCTGGGCCATGAAAAAAGTATTGCCGGGATACTCCTGGCAGGTCATAGCCCGTTATAACTCAGCAACAGGTATCATCACCCGACTGTAATGTACTGCGATCTTGGCTAAATCAACCAGATACTATATTTACCTTCTGCTGACTGTATTGCTCATCCTGCCTGCAAACGGGATTGCGCAATCCGCAGTCAACACAGGTAATCATAAACATGATTCACATGAAAACGGGACTTCCGGCGTTTTAAAGATAGGGATTTTCACTGACTGCCAGTATTGTGACTGTGAAGTCAGCGGAAAGCGGAATTACAGGCTATCGCTGAAGAAGCTCGACAGTTGCATTGCCGTATTTAATTCCCTGCCCCTGGATGCGGTCTTTCACCTGGGCGATATGATCGATCATTCCTATACAAGTTTTGACAGCGTACTTCCCCGGTTCAGATCTTTCAAAGCCCCGTTGAACCTGGTGCTGGGGAACCATGATTATATGATCAAGAACAAACGCAAACCAGGTCTGATCAGCAGGCTTGGAATGCCCGGCGGTTATTATATGGTTGAGCTGGGCGGATGGGATTTCGTTGTCCTCAACGGGAATGACCTGAGTTATTTTGCGCCCCAGGACCGGCAGAAGAAGGATGAAAGAAATGACATGGTCAGCGACCTTTACCTGAATTTTCATTTTAACGGAATGCCCTGGAACGGAGGCATAGGCAAAGAGCAAATCCGATGGCTTGAAGAAAAGCTGAAGAATGCTGATTCAGCCGGTCGGAATGTGATTGTTTGCTGTCATTTTCCTTTGTTCAGCAAGGAAGACCACCTACTTTTCAACAACAGTGAAGTTTTTAATTTAATTTCGCAGCATCCTTCTGTGAAGGCCTACTTCAACGGGCATTACCATTCAGGAGGATATACGGAAAAGGAAGGGATACATTTCGTGAACTTCAAGGGTATGGTTGATACCGAAGAGAATACGTTCGCTGTAGTGACGCTCAGAAACGACAGTATACTGATACAGGGATACGGAAGGGAGAAGAGCCGGAAATTAAAAATCCGTTAAAATTTATGATAGACCAGCACGTAAATAATCCGAAAAGCCAGAAGTACTATGTAAAGCGGTATCTCGACGGGATAAGGGCAGAGTTGAAAGGGAAGAAGATCCTGGATATCCCGGCCGGGAACGGGGTTACAACTGAGTTGCTTATGGAAGCCGGGGCAGATGTAGAGGCGTTTGACCTTTTCCCGGAGTATTTCCTGCTGAAAGGCATTGAATGCAGGAGGGCCGATATCACCGACCGAATCCCTGTGCCCGATGGTTATGCCGATATGGTAACCTGCCAGGAAGGGATAGAACATTTTCCTGACCAGCTTAAGACGTTCAAAGAGCTCAATCGTGTGCTGAAGATGAAAGGCCGGCTGCTACTCACTACGCCCAGTTATTCCAGCCTTTCGGCTAAACTGAGTTACCTGCTTTTTGAGAGCGAGACCCATAAGACCATGCCTCCGAATGAAATTGATGATATCTGGATGGCGGATAAGAGTGTGAGCCGTGAGCTGTATCACGGACATATTTTCATGATCGGGCTGCAGAAGCTGAGGATCCTTGCAAAACTCAGCGGGTTCAGAATTTCCGAGGTTCGCTATATGAGGCTCAGCAAAGGTTCCCTTGTTCTTTTCCCCTTCTTTTATCCGCTGATCTGGCTGAGTTCATGGCAGCGGTATTTCAGGAACCTGAAAAAGCATCCCGGCATCCCTATCCAATCGAAACGGGATGTTTACCGGGAGCAGCTGAGGATTAACATCAGCCCGAAAAACCTTCTGAACAAACATACCTTTGTGATTTTCGAGAAAGAGAAGAATGTGGCGGATGTGAATTTCAGATGGGAGAGCGTGGTGAAGCAGTTTGGGAAGATCATGTGATGCCGGATGCGGGATGCAGGATGCAGGATGCAGGATGCGGGATGCGGGATGCGGGATG
>JBAXLI010000141.1:0-5143 GCA_037134895.1 Bacteroidota bacterium | reverse complement strand
GCATCCTGCATCCCGCATCCCGCATCCCGCATCCCGCATCCCGCATCCTGCATCCTGCATCCCGCATCCCGCATCCCGCATCCTGCATCCTGCATCCTGCATCCCGCATCCTGCATCCTGCATCCTGCATCCCGCCTCACGATCATCCGCCCTCAACCACCGCTCCTTTAAATTTCCCCACGTTTAGTAAAAGGCTAAGATTAAGGGTGTTTTTATACATATCTTTGATTCATAGTAATCTTAGCCGGAATATATGATATCATGTGTCATCATCGACGATGAAAAAAAAGCCCGTGAAACTTTCGAGCTGATCGTTCAGCGTTATCTTCCTGAAAAAATGAAGGTAGTCGCTCTTGCCGGATCGGTTAAAGAGGGGGTTTACGCTGTTCATAAATTCAAACCCGATATTGTGTTCCTCGATATTGAAATGCCTGTTGAGAACGGGTTTAAACTCTTTGATTATTTCGACAGCGTAACCTTTGAAACAGTGTTTCTTACAGCATATAGAAGCTATGCGATCGATGCCATCCGCTTTGCGGCTTTTGACTACCTTTTAAAACCATTGGATTACATCGAGCTTGCTGCTGTGATCGACAGGTATGAGAAGAAAAAAAAGAATGAAAACAACAACGCAAAAATACAAACCCTGTTAAGTAACCTGAATATAGGGGCCGACATAAGTTCAAAAATAGCCTTGCCCACCCTGACCGGCTTCCAGATGGAGAAGATCAGTCATATAATCTATTGTGAAGCAGATGAAAATTATACAAAGATTTTCACTGTGAGGGGGGATTTCATTCTGGTCTCACGCACCCTGAAAGTTGTTGAGGAAATGCTCCCTCCCCAGTATTTCTTCAGGATCCACAAATCATTCCTGGTAAACATGAATTTTGTGAAAAGTTACAATCGTGTCGATGGCCACACAATTCTTCTCGAAAACGGTGTAGAACTTGAAATAGCTACCCGAAGAAACGAGGAGTTCGTGAAGGCGCTTACCAAAGCAAGTGAATGAAATGAAATTGGATCAGCGCTACCGGTTTTTCTTTTTGTTTTTTTTGCGGATCATCTGCATGGCAGCAACAATGTTTGCATCATTTACAGCCACAGCCCAGAAATATTATTCCCGAAATTTTACTGTTGAAGACGGACTTCCTTCCAATATAGTCAGAGCCGTATTCAAAGATTCGAGGGGTATCATGTGGATTGGGACTGGTGCGGGATTGTGTCGCTTTAACGGGAGGGAATTCAAGGTGTATAATTCTGCCGACGGACTGGCTGCCGAGAACATCTTTGACATAACCGAGGACGATAAGGGGAATCTCTGGATAGGGGCAATGGGAGGCGGGATCAGCATGTTCGACGGGAAAAAATTCAGAAATTACTCTGAAAAAAACGGGCTGATTTCCAAGGAAGTCAGGAGGGTCTGGTGGTCGAATACGTTCAAAACACTGCTGATAGGCACCAATAAAGGTGTTTGCGCTTTTAATGGTGACAAATTTTATTCACTTTCGGCAGCAATGATCCATAGTTCAAATGATACCTATATTGTATTGTGCTTTTTGGAATACAAGGACTATATCAATTTATATTCATACGGAAGTCCGGCAGTTTACAGGTATTATCCAGCTACACATGAGTTTAAACAAGGTTTTTCCGATCGGCAGACAAATCCTTGCTGTGCTCCCGTTTATTGCCCCAACGGCGATACGGTCTGGAGCTGGGGAAGGAATGGCATCAGGGTATACAATAAAACACTCAGGCAATCATTTGATTCCCTTGGACAACCATTTCATATGACTGCGGATGATGAACACCGGATATGGATCGCAGCCTGGGCTGAAACACCTTCGGGGCCTGTTATGCCTGGCGGATTGTATGTATACGACGGGAAAACAGTCGTAAGGATGAGCGAAAAAATCGGCATTTCAGATCCAGGTGTATGGACTGTTTTCTATGATTCGGTTTTCCATGTCATCTGGGTAGGGACATTGCACCAGGGATTGTTCAGAATCCCATCTCCCTGTTTTGAATGGTATCCGCCCTCTTTTTTCGGTCTGTCGTCAATGAAAGTCAGCGATATTCATTTCGATAAACAGGATAATCTGTGGATTGCCACTTCCCATGAAATTCTAAGAAAAAACAGGGATGGAACTGTCGTTCGTTATCCAAACCGCCTGATCAGGGAAGCCCAGTATGAGTCATTCAGAAAGAATCATCCACTGTTTGCAGCCCAGCAGATCGATAAAAACGGCTCTTTCGGGAAGTATCAGCAACTCAGGGCCGAGGGTAAATTCCCCTATCCAAACCCTTATCATACCTTCAGCATTGAGTATCAGATCGAACAAATTGTAAAGCCTGGTTCGTTTTATGCACCTCAGTATTACAGACATTCTGAAAATCTGATGAGAAATTACGATGAGGATACCTCTGCCATCTGCTTTTTTGCAATCGGAGAAGATTCCCGTAATTCAATCTATGTGTCGGGAGGTTTCGGGCTGAACAGATTCGATGTTGCCGCCCGGTCGGCAAAACCGGAGATCATTCCAATTGTTAACGAAAATATATGGGTCTTTGCTTTCGATGATACCGACACCCTGTATGGATCTTCTTACTGGGATAATGGAATCTGGCATTGTGCAGTGAACCCCGAACTGAAGTATCCCGATCATCATTATTATTTCACTGACCGCGACAAGGCCCCCCGGTCTCCTGTAAGGATGATCTCGAGAGGCAATGAGATATGGTGCGCCAGCAAGGTCGGAGGTATCTACCTTACCATCGACGGCCGCTGCTATGCTTTCTGTAAAAACGATTCAAGCCTTCCCAGGAGTATCAACGATATTTGTTTTGACGGCCCGAAGAACCTGATTGCAGGATCAAACGGGGGAGAGGTTCTGATATTGAAACCGGAAGGAGAAAAGCTGAAAGTGCTTTTCAGGCTTGGGAGGAAACAAGGCATCATCGGGAAATCAATACAATTCGTTCAGACCGACCTTGATGGCAACCTTTTTATTGGTACCAACGAGGGCTTGAACCTGATTGATTTGCAACATATGTATGTCACAGGCAAACCGGAAATACAGTTTTTTTCACACGAAACCGGATACAGCAACCTCAATGCAAAAAGAGCTGTCGTCGATAAGGATGGGAATGTCTGTATAGCTTTCGAGAACTCGGTCTGTGTCATTAAAAGAGGATTGCTGAAAAAAAATCCTGCTCATAAGATGAAGCTGACTCTTACGGGGATGGAAGTCAACAACAGCCCGCTTAGTGCTTACGATTCATGTAAAATGGATGCATGGTTTGAATTCCCCGAACAGCCGGTAAGACTTTCCCATGATGAGAATAACCTCGGGTTTTATTTTGATGCCCTCAATTACCTTGATCCGGGACAGCAAAGATTCCGATACAGGCTTTTACCTGAAATTAAAAACTGGAGCGATTATTCGGCCAAACGAGAGGCGTATTTCACAACCCTTGGTCCAGGGCATTATACCCTCGAAGTTGAAACCTGTAACACGCTTGATCAAACTCAGGTCAGCAGCCTGAGTTACAGCTTCCGTATCCTTCCGCCGTTTTACCTCAGATGGTGGTTCATCCTTGTTGTTTTTGCTGTTGTATGCTCACTCATTACCCTGGCTTTCATTATCAGGTCAAGGCAGATCCGTAAGGAAGAAAAGCATAAAGCTGATCTCAGGATCGAGCTCAACAACATCGAGATGAAAGCACTCAAGGCCCAGATGAACCCTCATTTTATCTTTAACGCTATAAACTCCATCCAGAGTTATATTTTAAGCAGCAACGTTGACAAGGCTTTGTTTTACCTTTCCATGTTTGCAAAACTCGTGAGAAAAACCCTTGAGAATGCTTCCAAAGAGTTTATCCCTGTTGTCGAAGAACTTGAATACCTGAATTATTATGTTGAACTGGAGAAAATGAGGTTTGAAGGGCAATTCACAGCCGAAATCGATATAGAGCCGGATTTTCCGCTTGAAACGACAATGATTCCTCCGATGATCATTCAACCTTTCATTGAAAATGCAATCAAGCATGGGCTTCTGCAGCTTTATGGCGTCGCAACCCTGCAGGTAATGGTTAAGAAGCTCAATGATTTTCAGTACCAGGTGATCATTGAGGACAACGGTATTGGCAGGAAGAGAGCCGAGCAAATAAAAAAGTCAGAAAACGGCAAACATGTTTCAAAGGGTATGGAAATCACGAATACCAGGATGAGGCTGCTGAACGATAACGGGGTTACAGGGATGTATAAAATTTCTATCATCGACCTCTGCAATCCAGATGGAAGCGCCAGAGGAACACGGGTTGAAGTTACCTTCCCGATGGATATTTAGAAGATGCAAGATACAGGATGCAAGATAATTTGATCTTCCATCCCGCATCCCGCATCCTGCATCTTGCATCTTGCATCCCGGATCCCGCATCCTACTTCCCGCTCCTGCACAACCTGAACCCCACATACCCATAGCGGTATCCCGGATTTGCACTTGCCCGGTCACATACCCTCAGCCCGGTATTGTCCTGGAACCAGCTGCCACCCCTGATGACCTTATGCTGTCCTGAGGCAGGACCAATGGGATTGTCTTTCGGTGAAACCTGGTACCAGGTGGGTGAATACCAGTCGGAACACCATTCGAAGATATTCCCGGTCATATCGTACAGGCCCAGTTCATTAGGCTTTTTCCTGCCTATAGGATGAGACCTTGCATTCGAGTTGCCGACTTTCCAGGCAACGCTTACATCGGCATTGCTTCCGCTGTATTTATATCCTTTTGAGATGTTCCCGCCCCGGCCAGCAAATTCCCATTCAGCTTCTGTAGGTAAACGGTAATTCAGCCCGGTTTTCTGATTCAGTTTCTCGATAAACTCTATTACATTATACCAGCTCACTCTCTCAACCGGGCAGCTGTCACAGCCTTCAAAATAGCGTTTGTTGGTATCCTGGTCCATGATCAGCCTCCACTCAAGTTGGGTGACTTCGTATTTGCCGATGTAAAAGTCATCCACCCTCACATCATGAATTGGCAGTTCATCCTCAACTCCAAAGTTCGATCCCATCTTAAACACCCCGCCCTGAACAAAAACCATTTCAGGATTGATTTCCTGGGCTGCAGCAATCTGAATA
>JBAXLI010000140.1:0-5179 GCA_037134895.1 Bacteroidota bacterium | reverse complement strand
ATACGATACATTGACAGCGTGGCCGGTGAAACGTAATCCTTTTTCAAGTTAACCTGGCACTCCTTGACCAGATAATGATCACCATGGATCTCATGCTTGACTGAAAAATCCAGGTCTTTAAGTTCCAGCATATCCATTTGCTTTTGAACCTTGACAAGCTTTGAGTTCATCTTGAAATCAAAGTACGATTTGTAATACCGCTCAAAGAGGTTTCCGGGTTTATTATACAGTAAGGAATATCCGCTCAATTCGTTTCTCCCTCGCATTTTGCCATATTCAGCATTAAGAAAGAATACCCTGGGAGTTATATCTTTCCAGGTGGCAAGTTTATTGCCGCAGGAAACATAGTCTGTTTGATTGTTGGGAGTGATCAGAGTAGATAACTTTGATTCGATGCCTTGTCCTTCCTGCAGGTAGTAAAACTTTGAAAAGACATTCTGCCACATCTGAGTATCTATCAGCCAGGTTTTATTTGAAGTGAATTTCATGTAAGCGCTCAAGCTAAGGACATACCTTCTTTCATCAATTTCGGCAATGGGAAACTGAGGCAGTGAAGCGATATCCGGGACACAGCCTTTAATATTCTTAGTCAATGATTCCTCTGCCGATCTCCATGGATCAAATATAGTGTCGTCTCCATCCAGGCCCATTGATAATTGAAAGCCCAGGGACTGATCTTCCAATTCTATTGATTTAGAAAGAATATCCTTTGAGAAAGGTTTCACCTGGGCAGACTTAATAATAGTGTCAAGGGGTATCAGCTTTACTTTCTTTTCAATGTTGTTTACAAAAAACCTGCAATTCCAATTGGTTTCAATGCCGTTAAAAAACTCCTTGAGAGATATTTTCGGCATATGAAGATTCAGGAGAAGGTGAGTCATAGGATAGGAAAAATCAGGCAGCAGGCTGTTACAGGAAAGTGAATTATACACAGCAAGCTTATTATAAACCGGATTGCTGGTGAACAGTTGATCACTCAGAGTGTAGCCTATTCCATCAAATATTTTCTTTAAGGCCCACTGCAGGTATACCATGGGAACCAGTACGGTTCGGTTATACTCCGATGTAAATGCCTGCAGGGGAAAGTTTAAAGGGTAATGTTTATTAAACATAAGCTGATCGGGATCGGTTGATACCGGATCAAAGTACACTTCGTTAGGAATTTCCGGGAACCCGATATTCACCTCCGGATAACACCTGCCGTAACAAGAATTAAAATAAGCTAATGCGTCTTTATCACTCATTATCAACTCTCCCATGTCGATTTGACGCAGGGAGCGGTTTTGAAGCTGGTAGTAAAAGTCCCCCTCTCCCTGGTAGAGGGTACACTCAAAGCCTTTATTATTGGAGATTTGACATTTGAGTGATCCCTGAAAGATTGTAATTCCCTTCCAAAGCAGGATCCCTCTGAAAACTTCATACGGGCTGTTTACTCCCTCAATCCTGTGATGAAATTTGAGGATTTTCTTATTGCGATCGGTGAACGGCAAATGAAAAGGATAACTGTAACTCCCAAGTTCATTGAAAATGGGAGACTTCAGATTCATTGATATTGAAATATCGGAGGAGATATCAACGATTTGATCATTTACTAATAGAGATAACATGGTTACTAAGTTTTTAAGGGTTCGGTAAAATGGTTGTATTTATGTTCTTGCTGCGTAATCCCTGACAGATTGAGCTTTCTTTTGGGTTTCTTCCAGGTGATCAAAGGATATTGTTGCTCCTATTCCCTGGTCAAGACGTTCAGTGAGTTTATTGACTGCCTCTAAAAGTTCGGCATTATTAAGATTCACAGTCACCGGTGAGGGTGAAGATGAGTTTGATCTGTTTGAGGCGGCGACGTCGATGTACTGTCCGCTTGCGCGCTGCGGTACCCGGGCCATATTGATAGCGTTCAGTACCTCGGGATAATTCATGATCAGGTTTTTTGTCGTGTAGGGATCAATTACAATCTCGTTGCCGGTTTCATTGACCAGCAGTGGACGGCCAGGGATCCCGGTAAAGGAGGGAGAGTATGGAACATCGTTATAAGCTTTGCCGTCATCGGCCCCGATCACATTGTACCTGCCAGCGGCAGCCTGGGCAAGCATCCTGTACCGGCCTTTTGCAGCTTCAGGGATGGGAGTACTGGCAATGTAGGCAATTTGTACCGCTCCAAGGATCCCGACCAGGGCAGCCAGTATGATACCTATGATAGGACCTGCACCTAAGGCAGATGTTATCGCCGTTGCAACATTGATAATTGCAGATGCGATTGCCAGCGCCTTCTGCCTCTTAGCCTGTTCCCTGGCTAAGGTCTTTTTCTTCTGATCCATTTCCTGATCCAGCTTGGAAACACCGGCATCATATTGTTTCTGGGTAATGATTTTCCCGTCGAGCTGCTTTTTCAGGTTCGCTTTTTTCTGCTCATTCGCGGCCTCATCCTTTTTAAGCATGGCATTATCGTAATCATTCATTGCACTGTTAAGCCCTGACATTGCAGAAACGATACTTGAGAATGCTGATATAGCAGCATTAGCAATTTCGATATATACATCCTTTGCTGAAGCTGCATAGTCAGCATAGATTTGCTTTTGGGCCTCGACACTGTCGCCGGCAATTGCCAGCTCTGCATCCCGCTGCTTCTTTAGGGCTGCAAGTTTCCCGCCGTAGTCATCTGAGCGAATCCCTTTCATATCGGTCCTCTCTGCCATACCTTTTCCGCTCTGCCAGGGAACATCACCCGGGGTGAAAGTAGTTAAGGATTCCTGGGATTTCGTTTCGGTCTGGTTTCTCATTCCTGCATACCTCTCTTTAATGGCTTGCTTTTCCTGCTCAGTGAGTTCAGTTTTTTGGAGCTCAATCGCCTCGAGCTGATCCAACATTTTAAGTTTGTTTGCAACCCAGGTCCCAGACCACTGATCTTCGGAGTTCAATACAGCTTCCCAACGTGCCCGCTGCTGTTCCAATGACTGCTGAACACTCTTGTCGGTATATTTGTTTTCAATATCCTGTTTCTGCTTTTGATACAGTTCACCATAGGCATTCATAAGGTTTACCTCAGCTTGTGAGTTTCCCTCAATCTTCTTGATTTTCTCGTTAAAATCCAGCTCAAGCATCTTCAGCTCTTTCTCCTTCTCGTTCTTTTCCAGGGCAACCAGGGTACTGCTCAATTGCTCCTGGATCCTGGTCATGTATTCAGAGTGCTGCTTGAATTTGCTTTCCATTTGCTTATATGAACCCTCCTCCTCAGTCATGATCCCTTTTTCCAGTTTGGATTTAGTGATTTTGATTCTGGAGCTTTCGGCGGTGAATTCCTGCTCGGTTTTACCCATATTAGCCCAGGAGTTTATTACTTTATCCTTTTCCTCGGCTGATAACTTCCCCATCGCTGCGACAACGGTTGAATATACCTTAACATTATTTGGAGTCTCGTTTATAAGGGTCTTGAGTTCCTGAAGGTTTAGTAATGCTCCCTTGTCTACAGTTGCATTTTTCCCCACCTTTTTTTCAAGATCCAGTACCCGCTGTTTTGCTTCGATGTATTGCTCTGTTTGCTCAATGAGTTTACGGTTTTGTTCAAATTCCATGACATACTTTTTAATCGTTGCTTCACCCAGACCGGTGACAACTTTGGCATGATTCATTTCATTGCCGGCAGCCTCCTTGTCAATGGAGATTTTACGGTTAAGCAAATCCTGTTCAATCTTCAAGGCATCAATACCGGCTTTAATACGCTGATCCTTGGTAAGAGCAACGTCTTTCTCTGCGATCTTGAGCTGTTCCAGCTTTACCCGTTGCTGTGATTCATACACGGTGTAACTCTGAGTTCGTTTCTCAATCATGTCAAGGACTGAGGCATACTCCTTGCCTTTTTGAATAGCCATATCCATACGCCCAATGAAATTGGAAAAGTCCCCCGTGGCAAGTGATTTTTTGAATGTATCCCAGGCCCAGGTTAACCCGGTAATGGTTTGATTCCAGCGATCACTGCTGGTCTCCGTTGAATCAATAACAGCTTTTACCTGGCCCAGGGATTGCATTAGATATCCAAGTCCGGTTCTAGCCAGTTCAACCAGACCCATGCCGCCGGCCACTCCCAGGATGCGTTCCATCATTCCGCCACCACCACCTGCAGTGGTATCTTTTATCTGCTGGGCTTTACCCCAAAGCTCAGACATACGATCAGAGACCGCCTTCAGTTCCCCCTTGTATTGAGAAAACTCTGCAGAGTTAGGATCCATATTTCTCAGAGTGGTTTTAAGCGTTGCCGCTTTCTGGGATAGTTCCTTCATGGTGAGACCGGTAATGCCTATCTCTTTTTGGATTTCCTGCATCCTTGAGTTAAGCTGCGAGAGTTCCTCTTGCTTCTTACCCAATAGTTCCTGATCCTTAATTCCTTTCATCTCTGCCTTGAGAGCAGCTGCATCTTTCTGCAGTTTATTGAGTTCTTGACGGGCGTTATTTCCATTGACCACAAGATCAAATTGGAGTTCATCCTTTTTTGTTGACATGGCTGTAATTATTATTATTTGGTTGATAATTCTGATTTGATTTGATTTGATATCTCTTCAGTGAGACCCCACATCAATTCTCCGACCAGGTGGTTGAGCTTTCCGTATACGGTCTTAGAATACCAACGGGTATCCTTCTTACGTCTTAAAAGCCCCCTGTTTTTCTTAGAGGTCCAAAGCGCCGTGTTGGTTTTACCGAAAGCGTTTTTGGTATTGGGTGATTTCTTAAAGTATGCTATCTCAATGATTCGGCCATAGGTCGGGAAAAAGATAAGGAGTTGTCCGCCGCTGCTACCTGCTTCTTTCACCTCGAAATAAATGCTGTCTTTAAGATGGGCGTCTTTCGTGCCCTTTGAGATCAGGTCCTTCGAATTGATCTCTTGTACCATGAGGTTCTTTACCTCATACCCAAACTTATTGAGTGTATCCTGGATGAAAGCAAATTCTATGTTTTCTTTTGTAGGCATGGCTATTGTGTTTTTTGGTTATGTGAATACAGATTTTTCATGATTGTTTTCTGAATGTATTTCTTTTGAATCTCAAGGTTTCTCAGTTGCCGGTATGACTCAGGGGTTGAAGCTGAGGGATTGCGTCTACTGAGTTTTTTCAGTGACCGGATTTCTTTTTCAATTTCCCAGAGCCGGCTTAATTGGTTCAGGGTTGCCTTGTCTGAAGGTGTAAGA
>JBAXLI010000139.1:0-5392 GCA_037134895.1 Bacteroidota bacterium | reverse complement strand
ATAAAGTTTTACATATCACTTTTTCGATGTCGGCGGATTAAGTGGTATGTGGACCAATGATTTTCTCGGCCTTATCTTTCCGCGGATCTGCTGCTGTTGCGGTAACTCGCTGTGGAAGCATGAAAAGGTGATCTGTGATCAGTGTCTTTATCACCTTCCCCGTACAAATTTTCATTTATCTCCGGATAATCCGGTGGAGAGGATTTTCAGTGGAAGGGTAGGAATAAAATCTGCCACTTCATTTCTCCTTTTCAATAAGGGAAGCAAGGTCCAGAACATGATGCATGCACTGAAATACAAGGGTAGAAAGGATGTAGGGGTATTCCTTGGTGAGGAATTCGGGAATCAGCTTAAAATTTGCCCCGCCTATTCCCAGATGAAGCTGATCATCCCTGTTCCTCTGCACAGGAAAAAATATCTGAAAAGGGGATATAATCAAAGTGAACAGTTTGCAATCGGACTGTCATCGGCAATGGGGATTCCTCTTTCAACCCGTCATCTTTTCAGAAAAAACGAAACGGAAACCCAGACGCATAAATCCCGGTTTTCAAGATGGAAAAACGTAAAGGATGTGTTCTTTGTTCAGGAAGCTGAAACACTGGCCGGCTCATGCATATTGCTTGTTGATGATGTAATCACGACGGGTGCCACGCTTGAGTCATGTATAGATACCTTGTCGGGGATCCCCTCGGTAAAGGTGTCTGTAGCTACCATCGCCTGGGCAAAGCTCTGATTTATCTCAGCTTTTTTACCACCGCGACCGCCTTTTTATTATGGTTGTGCTTCCCGGATATACTGATACTTTCAGAATAAACAATATAATAACCCATGTCAACCACCCTGCTGTCATCTGATGTTCCGTCCCATATGAAAGTCGCATTCTCTGATGCCGCTGATGGCTCAGCAACTGATTTCACAAGATTTCCTTTGGGGTCGTAAATCCTCACCGAAACAATAGTGCCGGCCTCCACATCGTGGAGACAAATAATCAGAAAATCATCCACCCCATCATTGTCGGGAGAAAAAGACGATCCGCTTAACCCGATCCCGGGTCCTTTAACCGTGTTTACGGCATAATGCGAATTTTCATACCCCGGGCTGGCAAACCCGGATGTCTCCGAAGCGGATTGCCAGTTTGACCTCCTGCCCGAAGGAAGACCGGGATCAAGACGCTCAAGTGATACACCTTCAGTATGAGAAAGGAATTTCAAATGCATGCTACTGCTGTAAAACATCCTGTCAATCTCGGACGAATCCGCAGAATTCAGCAGACATATATGGCCTGAATCAGAATTCATTGAAGGAAAATGCTCAGGGCCGGCAATATTTTCAGGGCATGGTATATAATACCTTGAGCAAAGCCTGGAAGAGTCGGCAGTGATGGCATAATACCCTCCCGGGTAAAGTATCTTTCCCTGTCCAGAAATCAGATAATACCTGTAAACTGAATCGGTCCCGCCCGCAGTACCTGCAATGATTGTTCCAAGGTCAAGAACTTTCTCGGAATTATTAAAGAATTCTATGAACCTGGCTCCCTGTTCGTCAGGATCAAATAAAACCTCATTGATCAGCAGGTCGCCTGCGAGGCAGGGGCCTGGCACATAATAACAGATAAAAACGCCTGAATCAGCCATAATATTTGCTGAATTATCGGAAATATTTCTGATGAATAATGTATCGCAAAATAAGGCGTTTGCCTTCTCATTTATTCTGATGAATACAATATCTGGATCTTGCTCTGAAATATATGCTTTTACCAACATTTCGGGATTGTTTTTCAGCGCAAAATTTGATTTCACCGACAGCTGTGTTGAGTCTATAAATTCACTGCATTTTATCCTGATCGTCAAACTGTCTGAAAAACCAGCCCATAATACTGAAGGCGGAATGGTATCTCTTAGAATATCTCCGGCATAAAAATCATCAAACATGAACTTTGAAGAATTACTTGAAGTATACCTGCAATAAACACCCATCCAGCTTAGCGGAAGTCTGCATTTGTAGGTAAACGATCCATAAGTCGTGAACCGCCTGCCCCCGGAACTGTCGGCCATCATCGTCCAGTTCCCATCCGCATCCAGGCATACTTTTATTCTGAGGGTGTTAACCGGTTTGTTCGTCCTTATCACCGGGTAAGTGAACAAAGGTATCAGGGCGCTTCCGTCCTGCCTGAGCAGGAAGACCGAATCACCCGCCCCCCCGAGCTGAAGGTAGATCGCATCCATGTCTCCGGATATCTCTGCCGATGCTGAACACAGGTACACCCGGGAGTAGTTGTTGAGGGAGGTGTTGAACGACATCCTGACGAAAAACGACCACTCGGTTTCTTCAGAAGGATCAAGAAGTGTAAAAAGGCTGGACGTATCGGCTCCTGATGAATTTAACTGCAGTTGGTTCCTGGAATTAACCGTAAATGCAGCAGTATCTCCGGTCCAGGCAGGATCTGAGGTAAAATTCCCGTCCGAAAAATCATCCTTGACCTGGCAGTGCAGGCAGAAAGGAAGCAAAATAAAAATGATGGTAATAGATCTCATAGAAACATGTTTTTTGTGAATTATCTTCCTCCTTAATCCGCCAAAAATCAAAAAGTGATATACAACAGCTAAAATTCTTGCGTTATCTTTACTGAAATATCAGATTTATGAAGCTTGCTGTAGTCGGGGCAACCGGCCTGGTTGGACGTGAGATTATTAAAGTACTTGGGGAAAGAAATATAAAACCTGATGAATTTTATCCTGTTGCCTCATTGAAATCCAGGGGTTCAAGCCTGGAATTTGCCGGGAAAAGTTACGGCGTTATGGACATTTCGGAAATTCCAGATCTACGGCCCGAAGTGGCCATTTTCAGCGCTGGTGCAGACGTTTCAAGAGAATGGGCCCCCAAATATGCAGCCGCCGGCATACATGTCATTGACAATTCCTCGGCCTGGCGCATGAACAACGATATTCCACTCATCGTTCCCGAAATAAACGCATCGGTCCTGACCAAGTCCCATAAGATCATTGCGAACCCCAATTGTTCAACTATTCAGCTTGTAATGATACTGGCTCCCCTACACCGGAAATATAATATAAAAAGGCTTGTGGCTTCGACATACCAGTCGGTTACCGGAACGGGTTTGCGGGCTGTAAGGCAGCTTGAAAACGAACGTCGGGGGATCAGTGGTGAAATGGCCTACCCGCATCCTATCGATTTCAATCTGTTTCCACATGGAGGTACTTTTCAGCCCAATGGATATACGACCGAAGAAGAAAAGCTTGTGAACGAAACCAGGAAAATCCTGAATGATTACTCAATTCGTATTACAGCCACCGTCGTGAGAGTGCCGGTCGTGGGCGGTCACTCGGAATCGGTCAATATTGAGTTTGAAAAGGATTTTGAAATTGAAGATATCTTCATTCTCCTTGGAAATACCCCGGGAATTGTCGTTCAGGACAAACCTTCCGAAAACCTGTATCCCATGCCCCTGTTCTCCAAAGGCCGTGATGAGGTGTTTGTTGGCAGGATCAGGCGGGATGAAAGCCAGGCCAACTCTCTGAATTTGTGGATAGTCGCAGATAATCTCAGGAAAGGAGCTGCCACCAATGCCGTGCAGATTGCCGAATATCTTTACAGGCATATCCTTTAAACCATTACTCTTACTCTGTTTCGCGGTTTTCTGTTATTTATTTAGCAGTATTTTTAATGTCCGGGATACAGTATTCCGGATAATAGATTGATTTTCCTCAATCGGATAATTGATAAAAAGTGTTCGTATTTTTGTTTTTTGTCAATTCTTTTCCTACTTTTGTCAAACTATATATTGCATTGCATTGATTTTAAACGAACTGACGAATTTTCTCATGAATTTTTCAGCTTTAACCGGCTAAAAATCACCGGTTCAGTTCCTTTGACAGAGAAAAAATGAACGGAAAACCAGTATTTTTTTCGAACTGTGCAGATTGTAACTGCAAATCTTCCATTTTTAAAAGCCTTAACGAAGAAGAGCTTGAGCTGATTAATAAAGGCAGGTTTCATGTAGCCTATAAGTCGGGAGAGATCATTTTCAAACAGGGAACGCCTTCTTCTCATTTTGTTTGTGTTACTTCAGGGTTGGCCAGGCTGTATATTGAAGGGTACGGGAAAAATCTGATCCTTGCCCTGGTAAAACCGATCGATTACATATTCGGCCCGGGAGTATACATTGATAATAAGCATTATTATTCAGCCTCTGCCGTTGAAGATTCCACTGCCTGCCTTGTCGATACCCAGATCTTCAAGAGACTTGTTCGTTCAAATGCCGATTTTGCTGAGGATTTCATCAAACGCATTTCCCAGCAGACACTGTTTAATTTTGAACAGGTAATCAGTCTAACCCAGAAACAAATGCACGGACGGATTGCAGATGCCCTGTTTTACCTCTCTGAGAAAATATATGCTGCAAACCCGTTTACAATGACGATTTCGCGGCAGGACCTCGCCGATATTTCTGGAATGTCAAAGGAAAGCGCAATCAGGATACTCAAAGAATTCAAGGAAGAGGGGATTCTTTCGGTCGATAGTAATATATTTGAGATACTAAGTATCAAGCAATTAAAGCAAATCAGCGAGACAGGCTAAGACAAGATTACCCCTTTTTATGATATCGACCTATATAATCATTGACATATATCAATGAACGATTGAGGCATATCATTTTTTTCAGAAACAAATCTCACCTACCTGTTAAGTTTCTCACAAGATAACTTCAATATTTTTGTCGGGCAAGATTATTGCACCATTGTCTGCTATCATAAATGCATTTATTAATTAACCAAAACTGAAAGAATATGAAAAGATTACTAATGCTTGTTTTATCGGGGATCATGGTTATGGCGGTTTCCGGCTTAATCTTTATCGGTTGCACCAAGGAAGGTCCCCAGGGTCCTGCCGGTGCAAACGGTACTAACGGTAAGGATGCCAACGCAACCTGTACCCTTTGCCACAATTTCGGTGATACCGTTATTGTAAAGATCTTCCAGTATGATGCTTCACAGCATGCAACCGGAAGCACCGTATTTGAAGCTACCCGTACTGCCTGTGCACCCTGCCACAGCCACGAAGGTTTTCTTGATTGCGTTGCCAGCGGCGCTGACACCTCAAACCAGGCATACTACAATGCGGCTCCCATCAACTGCCGTACCTGCCACAGTATCCATACAACTTATACCGACGCTGACTGGGCTCTCAGGACTGTAGCTCCTTATACAGCTCGTTATGACAAATCTGTTACCATTGACCTTACAGTTCCCGGTGCAATGCCAGGCGCTCCCTCCGATGGTACCTCAAACCTTTGCGGTCGTTGCCACCAGGCAAGAAGCGCTGCTCCATGGCCAACCAATCCCAAAGGAACAGACTCTCTTTCAGTAACAAG
>JBAXLI010000138.1:0-5508 GCA_037134895.1 Bacteroidota bacterium | reverse complement strand
GACTTTAACTGCTCTTCTGAAGCCCCGGCAAGAATGGCATTAAGGATTTGTCTTGATTCTTTGTCTTTATCAGGAATTGTTATGCCTTTGGGAATATGGTTGATCGGGCATCCGCTGAAATACACAAGATTTGCCCAATAATCAGTTTGAGCGAAGGCTAATCGACTCAAAATCAGGAAAATTATTAAAATGCTTGAGCGTTTCATTGCCAAATGATTGAAAATTTGCTGCTTTAATCGATGGGGTGATGATTTAGATTTTGATAACTTTCTCGACACCAACCAAACCCTTGGTTCTTACCTTGATGAAGTATACGCCGTTTTGAAGTCTGCTTAGGTCAATTGCTATCTTTTTATCTGAAATGGTTTGATTACTGATTTCCGTGCCACTGGAAGTTAACACTGTGACGGTTCCGCTACCATCGAAATCCGGCAATTCGAGGGTAATTTTATCACAGACCGGATTAGGAAAAACAATCATCTTATTTTCATAGATTGGATTCTTGTAAGAATCACCCGTGATTATTCCATTTGTATCGGATTTAATGATATAAATACTGTCCATTGAACTTGCATAGGTCTCTTTTATCCCAACTATAATGTACCCATTATCTTGGCTTTGGTTGACCTGGTAACCATAACGACTGCCCGTTTGGTTATAATTGTGACTCCATTGAATATTACCAGCTTGATCCAATTTACTCAGGAACACACCACATGTTGTTGTATTGTAAGAGGTACCACAACATGCGAAACCTGAATCTGGTGTTGAGATAATTGAATTTGCCTGTACTGAATTTAGTGCCATTTGTCGGGCCCATAATGAGTCCCCGGTATTGCTGCATTTAATGATAAATGCATTGCCATGATATCTGCCTGCCCATAAGAAGCCGCGATCCGGACTCTGAACAACAGAATATGCTCCGGAAGAAATATTATTACCAAAGTACCTCATCCAGCTTAGATTGCCTTGAGCATCTGTTTTGGTTAAAAACGCAAGTGTTGAGTCCGCCATGTACCATTCAACCGAACCTGCAATGATAAACCCATTATCGGAAGTCTCCTGAACTGAATTGCCACAATTTTCATGATTCGGATTTCCATATAGCTTATGCCAGATCTCCTGTCCGGCCTGATTTACTTTCATTATCAGCATAGAAGTTCCATTTGGGTTACTAACGTAGCCGGATAGGATGAATCCTCCATCCTTTGTCAGGTTCACTGATTCCATACTTGTATAGCCTGAAAATATGTATCTTCTGGTCCATAATGTATCTCCATTATCGTTGATTTTCATCAGGAAGCCCTGAAAAATATTCCCTGTTCTTCCGCAAATAATATAACAACTATCTGTTGTCCGCCGTATGCATTTGCCTATTGCATTCTGATAAATACTGAAATTTTTCACCCACGTGATATCTCCGGAGTTATTGATTTTCATTAACAAAACATTGCTATAAGACGAAGTACTGTAAACGTTTCCGGTAATGATATATCCGGAATTAAAGGATTGAACAATTGAATAACCGGCATGGGTTTTATTCGCATACGGTGCATATAATTTTTCAAAACCTGATTGAGCAAAGAGTATCAGGTTTAATGAAAAAGTGAGAAAAAAGAGGATTAATGATTTATTTTTCATTTGATCAGGATTTCAAATAATTACCCCTAAGACTGACCGCTAAACGCAGCAAAGGTAAAAGGTTTCACAAAAAACAATCCGTTGGCATTGTTGCGGTTAACGGTTTTTTGGCACCAGTAAATGACTTTTTGATTCGTTAATATACCCCCATTTCACAAGGTCAATTTTGTTTTCAAAATATTTAATACCACCATCATAAAGTACACAATACCTATTTGCAGTATCTAAAACATTATTGTAATCATGATCAGTTAGTATGATGCCTTTTGATCTTGAGGATTCCTTAATAAGTTTGGACAATTCTTCGATTAAAATAGGTGAAATTCCTGTAAATGGTTCATCAAGGAGAACGAATTTTGATTGAGTGTTTAATATTAATTTGATTTCAAAATATCTTAATTCACCACCGGATAATTCTGAAACTTTATTGTTTTTAAAACTGCTTAGAAATTTGTCATCAAAGAATGCTTCAACTATGGTTTTATGTATAAATAGTTTAACAGCCTGATGAAGTTGTAAATGCCTTGGCGCGAAATCATGTTGCGGAAGTAAACAGACTTCATCGATGCATCTATAAGGATGATCAAGAACCTTACCATCCAAGCGAATGAATTTTCTTTCAGTTTGCTGTGTGCCAAAAATAATTTTAAGTAAGGTAGATTTTCCGGTTCCATTTCTGCCAAAAATTCCTAAAATATCACCTGTTTGCAGTTTGATAAAAACATCAGTCAAAATCTGATTGACACCAAATGACTTTATAACACTATCTATTTCAAGAATACTACCCATCTAAAAATAATAAAAACAATAAATCCAAATGTAAAATGGAAGACCAGGGATGTTGCGAGTAAATTGATTTTTGAGATGCCTCGATTATAGAAAAAGTAATATTCATTCCTTCGGAAAAGTTCTTTATAAAATAAACTAATGATAGGACCGCCTGTCATTAAAGCAATTGGAAAAACATTGAAAAACAAAGGGTATATTATTAAGGCCAAAATAAATGAGAAAACAAAACTTATTGTGAAAGTGCTTTTAAAAAATGCCCAGTACAATTTCAACTTACTCATGGTTTGTTTCTCACTTATTGGTGCCGACGAATCATGAAAACATATTGTGTTTTTGAATAAGTAAAGGTAAGGAAATTTAATATTGCAAAGTTCCGTCAACCGATCATTTTCCGGCTTTGCCTGAAAGCCAGGCAATAATTTCATTCACTGCAAAAATGATCAGCAAGGTGACGAAGAAAGGCCTTAGTGTATCACTCGCCGAATGAGAACGGCTGTCGATGTCAATAAACTCGTATACCGCAAAGGCGAGCCCTGCAAGCAGAATGATCCAGCCGGAAAAGGAAACCGGAAGGAAAAAGATTCCAATTTGTCTGAACCAGGGAAGTTTCATGACATTAACGATTTAAATACTAACGCTGATATCTTCAATTTCTTGCAGATTTTAAACTGTTGCGGTTAAGTGTCAGTTCATTTCTGATCTCTGAGACAACGAACGGAGAACCCCATCCATTTCGGATGGGTGTTGCGGTTGATGTCTTCAACTCCGTAAATTATGTTCCGATACCAGGCCGAGGATGAATCAAGTTCGGTGCTGGTCCACCAGAAAGCACTCCTGCCTCGAAGAAAGAAACGGCCATTGCTGCAGCGTTCTCCCCCGGGTAGTGCTGAGAACCCGATGTCGTCGGTCCCGCTGCCACCTGAGGCCCAGCCTGAAGTTGATTTAAGCCGCTTTCCTGCGTCATTTCCCCTCCCTCCGGGCTTGTCCCATGCCGGGTTCCCAATGCCATTTTGTGTGTCGGCATACCCTTCAAGAAACTTCCATTCATCATCTGTAGGGACTCTCCAGCCTTCCATACAAAGTTTGCTTGTGTTTACGGCATGCCAGTTATACATGGATCCGTACTTTGTGCTGTTGTTTTCATCATTATTATACCAGCAGAAAGCGCCGGAGGTCAGGCTTTTCCATGCAAGGCTGTCGGTTATCCCGGGTATTTTCAATCCATTGCAGTAGGTGGTTGTTCTGAGGTTTTCGGCCATCCACTCATACTTGCCGGTGACTATTGTTTTATAAACGTTCCTGTCAATATCGGTGACTTTGCCTGTATTCAAGGTCTGGGTATAAACCAGTGCATCGGTTGTCAGGAGAAGGAATGATAGTAAAGCCAGCCTGTTCATTTGCTTCAATTTCCTGCAGACGGGGATTCTGCCGCTCCCTCATCCGCATTAGAGCATCCATCTTCTATGAAGGTGGATGCTCTAATGATAAATCGGTTAATTACTTCTTTACTTTTTTCTTTAATGGTGTAAGTTTGAAAATGAAGCCAATATGTGTGCTGATGTTATTCCAGACATACTGAGTGTTCCAGTTATGGTTTGAAACAGTTGAAGAATGGAGGTTATAGGATGTTTGGGAGATCACATAATCGAGCGTATAATACAATCCGAATCTCTCCTCCATGTCAAAATAGATGTTGTATCCCAATCCTATCACGTTATTGATATACATATCTGTTTCAGTCCAGTAATCAGCTGGCAGAGCCGAGGATGCAGGTACTTCAAAGCCTCGTTTGAATCTGAGGTATTGAAAACTATAATGAATAAACATGTTTTCCCTGCCATACGGATTGAAAACATAGAATTTATAGCTTGCTATTGCACCTGGATAAGGATTTACATCGTTCTCCTGAAAAAACAAGGCCTGGGTTGATACAGGATAGGTCATTCCAACCGAAAATTCATGCCGGCCCACCTGAATGTAAGGAGCGACATACATTACGCTCATATAATCGGTGAGGTAATTCTGATTGGCCGGGAAGTTTGTAAATCCTCCCACGCTGATTCCGAAATCCTGTTTGACCTGGTCAGCCTGGGAATACAGTGTTTGTGAGAATGTCACAAAAAACAGGGTGATCAGGAAAGTTTCAATGAGCTTTTTCATATTGTTTGTATTATTCACAGGTTGACATTTGAATATTCAAACGTTTACTCCATCAATTATTCTCTGCCAGTCAAAGGCAGGGCCGATATCAGTTTTGTCTTTACGGCAATTTACATGGCTAAGTATACCGCTGAAATTTGCGAATTCTGAATCTGCCATGGTTTCAAACCTTTCCGGTTGATTGAGGAAGGATTTGGGAATGTTGTATTTTGAACATAAAAACCTGATCAGCAGAATAACAGATTCATACTGTGCATCAGTAAATGATGCATAATAATTGTGTTCGCGATAAGCTTCAGCAAGATACGAAAAATACTGTGTTTCATCCAGGGAACAATATATATCAGAGTCCCTGTAGGTAGTGGCAAGGTTATTGCCGATGAGTTTCAATGGCCCGATATTCGAAATCTCAATGCCAATACATTCCCTGCTCATGGCCCTATTGCCGCCCGAAGCTCCCGGACCGAGGTGATAGCTCCAGTATTTCGAAGCAAAGAGGTTATAGATTAATCCACTTCTTCCAATCACAAACGGAACCGAAACATGGCTGGTCGTAAGGGTTGCGATGTCACCTTTCAAATAACCCATTGTGAAATGCAGGATGATCTTCTTTTTGGAGGTTTCTTCCTGGTAAAAATACGATTTGTCGCCATTGGCCATTGCACAATCTATGACCGTAATGGTTTCGTTTGTTCCTTTGATCTGAACAGTTTCCTGGGTCAGGTTGAACTGTTTTCCGTTATTGTCGATGCCGGTCTGGCGAAACGAATTTTCGTGGTTTATGATTCCGGATGCTTTCATGAATTTGGGTTTTGTTTTATAGTTGATTGGCTTTCTAAAATTAGTTGTTTTTATAATCCCGTTTGTAAGTATTAATTGAAAAGTATACCAGTCTTTCAGTTAAGAAAGAACACCACT
>JBAXLI010000137.1:0-5545 GCA_037134895.1 Bacteroidota bacterium | reverse complement strand
TCCCATCCATCACGGGGAGGTGAATATCCATTAAAACAATATCGGCAGGATTGGCGGTAAGAAATTCCCGACCAGTTTCAGCATCTTCAAAAGATCCGACACATTCAAAACCTTCTGTGGACTGGATAAGTGTTTTCAGGTTTTCCCTGGTAACTTTATCATCTTCAATAATTGCTATAGAGATCATGAAGCAAAAATCAGTCAAAAAAGAGAACAAGTCAATACGATAAAAGTCGTATTTTTCCTTACTTAAACCCCTGCCGGGGATGGTGTGCTTCAGCGCACGGGAAACGTAAGCCTGATCAGCGTACCCTGGTTTTGATCAGAGCTGATATGGAAATTACCCCCGATATCTTTCATCCGCTGGTTCATGTTCCTGAGCCCGTTTCCCCATTCCTGTTTTTCCTTAACAGAGAAGCCAATTCCATTATCAGAAATTTCAAAATCCGCAAGTTTTTCCCTGATGTTCATGGAAAGTAGCACAGTGGTTGCTTTTGAATACTTCGAAATATTGGCTATGGCTTCCTTGACAACTAAAAAAAGATTCCGGCGATATTCATCGCTTATTTCATTTGCAGGGATATCATCCGGAAATTCAATATTTACATCAATTCCGTTTGTTTCAAGATATTCTGTAACAAACCTCCGGATGTAAGCAAGCAGACTGTCTAAGTTATCTTTTTGCGGGTTCATGGTCCAAATGATCTCCCCGATACTCCCTAATACCTTTTTACCTGCTTCAGAAATATAGCGTAGTTTTTCCTGCATATCTTCGTCCATAATCGTTTTTTTATACAAGAACTGGCTGACCATGGTGATCCGGTTAAGCTCAGCCCCGATGTCATCATGCAGTTCCCGTGCGATCCGGTTCCGTTCATTTACAATCAGCCTGATTTTTTTCCGCTGGTATTCAATGATAGAATAGATGACTGCCCACATCCCTGCCATGATCAGCAGCATGTAACCTGTGTAGGCCCACCAGGTTTTCCACCAGGGCGGGCGGATGGTGAAGGTATATTTGAATTCCTTGCTCCAATAACCTTCACTATTCACGGATTTTACTTTAAAAGTGTATGTGCCATGGGGGAGGTTCCCGTAAGGGGCTTCTGTATGGGTGGTTAACGAGCTCCAGTTTTCATCCAGCCCTTCCAGTTTAAATTTATATTTTACTTTATGGCTTTGTATTTGGGTGATGCCGATAAAATTAAACGTAACGTAATTGTTGTTGTAAGCCAGGCTGAGATTCTCCGGTAAGGAATACCATTTTGAAAGACTATCGAATTTAATATTGCTGATGTGTACGCCATTGCCTAAAACCAAACCGGAGTCTTTTTTCTTATACAAATCAAGCCACGCAATTTTTTCGTTAAATAATTGAATGCCTGTTATCTGTATGTTTGGCGCTATCGTATCCGGCTCATCTCCCCCGGGGTGGTATGCAGTAAGCCTGTCGTTGGTGCCTATCCAGATGGTACCTTTATTGTCTTCAAATATAGATTTTGGAAAGCAGCTAATTCCTAAAAAGCCATCTTCGTAAGTGTAATTTTTAAAAATGACCGGTTGATCGGTATTGCCATTTTCAGAAGCTTTTGCCAACTTCATCATATAGTCATCTGATAATTTACTTAGCCCAAATGGAGTACCGAACCAAAGGGTTCCCCTTTTATCTTGTAATATACTATTTACCTCATTATCACAGAGGCCTTCTTTTTCGGTAAAATGCATGAAGGATTTGCCATCATAACGGCATACGCCCCCACCCCTTGTGCCGAACCACATGTTACCGCTATTGTCTTGAATAAGGCAATTAACCCAATTTGTGCTCAATCCCTCTTTTTCGGTAAATTGTGTAAAAGATTTCCCGTCATACCGGTTTACACCCCCTCTTGCAGTGCCAAACCAAAGGTTTTCGCTTTTATCCTTAAAAGCACACATGATACCATCATTGCTTAGTCCTTCTTTGATGCCAAAACAGGTAAAGGATTTTCCGTCATAACGGCTTTCGCCATTACCATCAGAGCCAAACCAAATGTTTTCGCTTTTATCCTCGATAATGCTCATCATATAGTTTCCAGCCAATCCTTCTTTTTCAGTATAATGCAAAAAGGATTTTCCGTCGTAACATATCACGCCTTTGCCCCAGGTGGCGAACCAGATGTTTCCCTTTTTATCCTTAAACATACAAGTAATTAATTCATCACTCAGTCCTTCTTTTTTAGTAAAACGGGTAAAGGATTTACCATCATAACGATTTGCACCTCCGTTCCAGGTGCCAAACCATAGATTTCCGTCTTTCTCCTGAAGGATATTTAAAACGCGTTTATCACTCAAGCCTTCTTTTTCGGTAAAATGGGTAAAGATCCTGCCGTTATAACGGCTTACACCGCTGCCACACCCTCCGATCCAAATGTTTCCGCTTCTGTCCTGAAAAAGGCTGTACACGGAATTATTGCCCAGGCCCTCTTTTTCGGTAAAATGGGTAAACGATGTACCGTCGAAACGGATCACACCACAATCATCCGAACCGAACCAAAGGTTTCCGCTTTTATCCTCAATAATATCGTTTATATTACAATTCCCCAGTCCTTCCTTGTCAGAAAAATGTATAAAGCTTCTCCCGTCATAAAAACATGCTCCACCGTGGTTCGTGCCGAACCAAATGTTTTCGTTTTTATCTATCAGCATACTGTATACGGCATCGCTGCCCAACCCTTCTTTTTTAGTAAAATGCGAGAAGGTTTTCCCGTTATAACAGTAAACACCATGCATTAATGTGCCAAACCAAAGATTTCCACTTTTGTCTTGTACAATCGATGTAACCGGGTATTCATTCTGGTCCTGAGGTTTGTGTTTCAGGATAAACTGCGTAAAGGATTTTCCATCATATTTGCTGATACTTCCATTCATCATGCCGATCCAAATGTTTCCGTCCGTATCCTGTAACATACTAAAAACCGTTTCATAGCTCAATCCTTCTTTTTCGGTGAAATGCGTAAAATTTTTCCCGTCATAACGATACACACCATCACCCCACATCCCGAACCAAAGATTTCCGTTTTTGTCTTGTATAATACTCCGTATCATATGATTGCTCAGGCCTTCTTTTTTGGTAAAATGTGTAAAGTATTTCCCATCGTAACGGCATGCACCACCGCCTCCTGTTCCGAACCAAAGGTTACCATTGTTATCCTGCATGATGCAAAAAATGTTGTTGGCCTTCAAGCCCTGGAGTTTGGTAAAAGAACTAAAGTTTTGCGGGTTGTTGTCTTTAATGTAAGCGTCTTTCGCCAGCACCATTTCAGGGATACCTGCAACATAAGGGCTATCAATGGCAGGTACTGTTTTGGGAAGTAAGAAACTGTCAAGCCCGGGAGTGAATATTTCCGGTTTGCCGGCCAATACCACTTTCGGTATCCCGGCTGGAAAAACATTGGTATTGGTTAACACCACTTGCGGTTTCCCGGCCCTTATTATTTTTGGTTTCCCGGCCATTACCACTTTGGGTTCAGCCATACTGTCTTTTGGAACAACATAGCCTTTGGATTCAACGATCCTGGGTGAAAATGAATTTGTGGTTTTCTGCTCTTGATGCCGGTTGCAGCCGGTCAGGAAAAGAAATAAAATGCTGATAAGCAACAGGATTGTTTTCATAGTACTCAGTTAGGTCAAGATTATCTTCTGTTCACCAACATCACGAACAGCGATTATACCTCCTTTCAAAAATAATTCTTTTTTTGGAGCCTGTCTAAAAAAAACAATATGCTTGTGAGAAAAGTAGGGAATTTCAGATTTATTTACAGCCTATTCCAGATCGCTGAATTATTTTCAAGACTAAGACAATCAATCAGATTAAACGTATATAACACACCAAAATCATTATCAAACACCGGCCCCAGTATCTCATAACTCACCGAATTGATATTGAACCCTGGAATGGCTTTCTGGGTAAGAAGTTCACACCTCATATGGCCATGCAACATTCTGGCAATGATATCAGTCCCTATCTGTTTCATTCTTGCAAGAACCAATAACTCACCAGAAAAATCATCGACCTGTTCCAGGTGCCCGATGATCAGGAACCCTCCGTTGACAACATCCAGAATGTTATCCAGGTTTGAAGCTTCAAAGTTTCCGGAAAGGCTTGTCAGGATCATTGCTGGGTACTTGATGTTTGACCGCAGGGCAGCAAGCGGCTCGTTGATATCCATCATGTAGAAATCATTGATCTCCTTATGTTCCCTGGCCAAGGTGCGGAAATACTCAACGTAGCTGTTAATGTCGGTCATAGGAATCGATTTTACTCATATACTCGTGATACTCTTTAGCCTTCTTGTTTAACCCGATGAAAACGTTGTAGAGGTTTGAATTCATTACTGTTTCAAGACTTTTATCATCGGTCTTGCCATCGGCAAGCGAGATGATCAGCGATGCCCAGCCGTTATCTTCGCTGCCGGCATCTCCTTTTTGCTGATAAACATACGGGTATAACATCGGCAATGAATTCAGAACACCCGAAAAGAAAAGGAAAACGGAATACTTGATCTCGTAATCCAGTCGGGCAATTCTCCGGCACCGTTTCTTCAGCGATCGATTGACAAACTTTTTACGAGGATCCTGATTGTCGGAATAGGCCTTCCGGATGAACCAGAACCATTTCTTTGGCCGGTAAAAAACTGCCACCATTTCATCAAGGTACTTTTGCTCCTTTGTCTTTGAAAAAGAATCGAGCAGGGTATTGGCCATTGTGAATTCGCCGAAGGTGCAGTTCATCATGGCATCTGCCGGACCAAAATATTTTCTTCTGCCGGTACTTATAACTGGCAGAAGGTTCTTGGTCAGGGAAACCTCTTTGAATAGGAAATCGAGGCTTTCGCATAGGAAATAAACATCGTCATGATCAATGCGCTTCATTACTTTCTGTCTGATCATAAGGAATTTTAAAAGCACCCTGAGCTTAAAATCCACTATGGTGAGTTGTCCCTGAAACAGACGGCTAACAAACAAAACCTGTTTTCTGGTCAGCTCATTCCAATCGGAAGGCATGAAGTATGTTTTACCATCTATTTCAACCTGGTTCATGGCAGCAATTTCCTTTTGAGATAGAAACGGATCAGTTTTATTGCAAACAGAATGACAATGATCGCCCAGGCAATCCCTCCGGACCAGATCAGGAAGTTCTGAAAACCAGTGACTTTATACACCAACTTTTCAATTGTCTTTGATTCAATTCTGGATTCCCGGATGTGGGTTTCTTTCCAGGCAAAGTAGATCGAGCTGCTGTCGATCTTTGCACCGGTGGTCAGAACATTGTTCTGAACCGAAAAGAAAGGAACGACACGCTTTCCCGGCTTTAGTTCCAAAACCTGTTTAACAACCACTTTCCCATCCTGGCATTCCAATAGCGCTTTGATCAAGCCACTGTCTGCCGGTAAGGGGATCAGGGAATCTTTCACGGAAGTAACGGTATCGTGTTGAAGAAAGACCGTCGATCGCTCAGCGACAGGATATCTTTCAGCGCATCTTTTTTGAGAAATACAGCCGGACA
>JBAXLI010000136.1:0-5852 GCA_037134895.1 Bacteroidota bacterium | reverse complement strand
CAGGATGCAGGATACAGGATGCAGGATGCAGGATACAGGATGCAGGATGCAGGATACAGGATATTACATCCCGCATCCTGTATCTTGAATCAGAAAAATAATATCAATTAACAACATAAAACTATCAACCATGGCACAGAAAGTTTTTGCTGGAATCAGCGTAGATGTAAATGATGAAGGGTATATGACAGACCGTTCACAATGGACAAAAGACGTTGCGAAAGAAATCGCAAAGGAAGAAGGCATTGAGCTTACCGATAAGCATTATGTTCTTCTGGATTACCTCCGTGAACGCCAGGCAAAAGGTGAATCACTGACTATCAGGTCGGTCGGAACCAGCGGAATTATCGACATCAAAGGGTTTTACCAGCTTTTCCCTGGCGCTCCTATGAAGAAAGCTGCTAAAATCGCAGGTATTCCCAAACCCGCTTCCTGTGTTTAATCATTCCCGGTAAATTCCCCACAGCCTGCTGCGGAATCCTGATCCAGGGCTTGTCCCCGGATTAATACCGATTTATTAAGTCAAACCCGACTCAAACAATAAAACAATGGCAAAAGAAGAATTTCCCCTGAAAAAAGTATGTCTG
Source organism: Bacteroidota bacterium (assembly GCA_037134895.1). GTDB lineage: Bacteria > Bacteroidota > Bacteroidia > Bacteroidales > FEN-979 > CAIRDP01. Next base: position 5,265 of record JBAXLI010000136.1, on the reverse strand, counting down.
ATCTGTGCCAAAGGCACAATTGAAGACGTTTATGCTACCCTTGTAATGGGTAACGGAGCAGTTATGGAAGGCATAGAAACCAAAATATTTTTTACTTTCTTTGGTCTGGATGCGATCACAAAAAAACAAATGGACAAACTGCATACGGGTACAACTGGAAACCCGGCTATGCGTATGCCAGGCGGACTACCATTCCCGTCAATTCTCGGGATGCTTCCCGGCGTGGAAGCAGGCGTTTCGGCCATGATGAAGAGCCAGATGGAAGCCCTTGACATTCCCCCTGTAAAGGAGTTCCTCGAGATGATTGAAGCCGGCGGCGGAGAAATCTACGCATGCAAACTGGCCATGGATATGTTCAAGCTGAAAAAAGAAGACCTCTGGGAAGGTGTTAAGGGAGTTCTGACCGTTGGCGACTTTTACGAAATGTGCGGCGGACTTCAGACCCAGATCATCTTTACTTAAAAAGTATAAAAAATTGCATCCTTATTTTCTTGAGACTCTGTAAGGAAATTTGCGCTCTTCGACCAGGTAGTTTGCAATCATAGTTTGAAATAAATCTTCAGCCATGGCTCTCAGCCTGAAATATGGAACAAACTTTACATTGGTTTTTCCAAGCCTGAGGTGGTCATTGAGCGAAAGATTTACAACCCATGCTTCTGAAGGCTGGTATTTTTCAATAAAACTTCTTAACGAACGCGTAATGACGGGTTTTTTAAGCAAAGAAAATTTTACTTCAACACCGACAGGGTCATTTCCACGGCTGATAACGAAATCAACCTCTGCCTTATCGGTAGTTCTCCAAAAGTGTACTGTGTAAGGTGTGCCAAAAAGCGCCTTCATAAGGACATTTGCCGTGAAATTCTGAAATACAAAGCCCTGGTTTCTTGAATACTGAAGATTCCCGAATAAACCCAGTGCAAAATTCCTCATCCCGTGATCATTATAATAGGGCACAGGCGATTTCGTAATTTCCTTGATTGCATTACTGAACCAGGGTGTGATCAGGTTTATGAAATAGGTCTTTTCGGCATACCAGAGATATTTTCTCAGAGTTGGCACTGATAGTTGTGATTCTGTTGCAAGAGTATTAAGATTAAGCAGTTGACCCGTTTGGGCAGCAATTAGCTTCATAAAACGGCTATAAGCTTCAGGGCGGTCACCCTGCATGAGAACACGTATATCCCTGTCAATGTATGACTGAAATATTTCATTGATGACCTGGAATTTTTCGCTTGCCGAAGATGCTGTGACAACACGGGGATAACCTCCGAAATTAAGATATTCGTAAAATAGTTGTAACACCTTAACGGAATTCAATTCAATGTATGCCGGCAAGCGATCAGAGTACTTATAGTCAGTATAAAAATCAAGGAATTCATCGAAAGATACGGGAGCCACTTCGAATATACGTTTTCGGCCGGCGAGCGATTCGGAAATTTTCTCTTTCAATTCAATACTTCCTGAACCTGAAATTATAAATTTACAAGGCAGACCCATATCATAAAGTCCCTTCATAAAAATTCCTGCATCGGTTTTTCTCTGAATTTCATCTATAAATACATACCCGTAAGTATTGCCGAATTCAAGCCTGATGCGCTGTATCAAGGCTTGCTGAGATGCAAGAAAGGGACGGTCAGACTCAAAATCAAAGCTTAGAAACAAGACTGGTTTCCCTGCTTTCTTCAAACCGGAAATAAGAAGGTTCATGATGGTGGTTTTACCAACCTGCCTGGGGCCACCGATTAAAGTGATTTCGGGAGCGCTTAGATGCGCTGATATGGATTTGGTGATACTGCGTCTGATCATTTTTTATATTTTAACCCGATATTTCGGAATACAAAGTTATCATTTTATCGTATTAATTGCAAATTTTTTTATGTTTTTATGTTTTGAATGAAATGAAAGATCCCCGTTGCCGTTTTTATCAGAGGAAAATTCAAAACATCGAAAGGAACAATTCAGTTTCCGGTCGACCACCCCATTCCAATCCGGCTGTTAACAAACATTATAAAATTCAGGATCAGGGAAAATCTTAAAAAAATCAAAATTTAAATCGAAGAAAAAATAACTACTCCGTCATACCGATGCTTCCGGTTCGATAAGGAATGTGGATTTTACCCTGAATAATAAACAGCTAAAATGCTTAACTTCGTAACATGGATGGAAAACCAAAACCTGTGTTTAACAAACGTATATTCTGGGATGTCAATTTTGAGGCCCTGGATTATGATATGAGAGCCAACTTTGTCATTGAACGAGTATTTGAAAGAGGTGATGTGGATGACATCCGGCAATGTCGCAGGTATTACGGGGATGAGAAAGTAACCGAAGCCCTGTTAAAAGCTAAATACTTGCCATTGCATACCATTTATTTAGCAAGTGCAGTGATAGACAAACCTTTGGAAGAATTCAGATGTTACAAACTGCGACAGTTGAACCCGGGACTTTTTCCTTACTGATACGATTGATGGAATTGCCCTCCCTGAAACCATTTGCATTGGTGGGAGGGACAGCCCTGCAATAACCTATTTTGTTGACGCTGAAGATTCCGAAACCCCTGTGAGTTTCAAAAATCAGACCTGGGAAGGAGTAAAAAAGGGGATCTCGAAAGCTGTGAGGGATTACCTGAGTTAAGCCGGAGTCTTTTGATGATGGGTGTCAAAACTCAGGGTCTTTGAACCCTTGTAAAGCTAACGACTTGCGCCATCATGTGTAATTATTCAAAAAAGACCTCAGCATTTTTATGCATTAAATGATCTGCTAAATCTAACGCATCATCTAAGGTTATCCAATTTTCAGTAACCAATTCAGTCAACGCCTGAGCAATCCCTTTGCGGGCAACATAAGCATGCCCGATTATATTCTCGACTATCTTATCATCGCCTCCAAAGGTGAAGATTTTATTGTTTGGTACGGTAAGTATGAACTTTTTCAAGAAATCTTTAGCTGCCAAAGGATTAATAGACCAGGACCAGCACATATCTATGTAGGCGTTCGAGTAACTTTTTGCCAAGGAAAGCATTTCTTCATAATGCGGATAACATAAATGGAAGAAGACAAATTTTGTATTTGGGGCTTGCCTGCACAGTAAAGCACAATCAGCCGGGTTATCCTTTACCCAGTGCATGTTCATTACATTATTCATGGCCAATTGGCCTGTATGCATTTTTACCGGCAATCCATATTCAGTTGCTTTATCAACACAGTACCAGAACAAATGATCCTGAAGTTTCTTTTCTTCCGCCGGACTAAGTAATTGCAATTCAATTTTTCGTAGAAATATCGCTTCAACTTCAGTGGCCTCTACCTTCTCAAAATCAAGTCTTCTGAAATAGGCATTTCCAATTTTCACACCCTTCGCAATCTTGCCGTATTCCGAGAACCACCAGTCAATTAAGGAGTGCCAGTCAGATAAAGAATTAATCTTCATGTTATCAGGAACAGAATAGGATTTTACTACTACCTGGATTAGCCCATTTAACACGATATCCGGAATCAATAAATCAGGAGACTCACTTTTTTTACTTGCATTAACCGGAGAATTGACATGGCAATGCTTAATATTTGCCACATCCTGAATGACATGCTTATAAAATCCTTTTTTTCTTGTTTGTTCGTACCTATTCTGCAGCTCCTTAATATTATCGTCAGAAATTTCGTTTATCCCGTAAAGTATCCTGGTTGTATTTCGAAACACAATTCCTGAAGCTGTGTTTTTCAAATATGGCCAATGCTCATTTAGAATTTCCCATTTAGTAATTGGATTCACCTGGTTTGAAAATAAGCAATCAAACTGTTCTTTCAACATTCCTGCTGAAATCAAGTCAAAGCTAAAATACTGATCCAGTAATAACGCCCAATCATCGCACGGAATAAATGGTTTTAAACAATCCAGGCGTTCCGATTCATCCATCAGATGTTCATGAGTATCAACGAAGGGTGTTTCAAGAACCTTCTTCTCTATTAATTCTGTAATCCTCTTCATTTATTGATTTTCTGCGGATGAGTGGTTCTCACGTCGGCGTTGACGCCCTGTAGCGCCTTTAATGCGGTCACCTGCCTTTCCAAAGAAAGTCTATATATCCGGTACTTTCATCGAGTCGATGAACCGGACGCTCAAAACTACCAATCTTGCGGCGGGAAACCCCGAACACATCGAAAAACTGGTCCCAGAAAGTTTTTGCTTCGGCCCGTTCGCTGTTATCGTCATACCATTCTCTTGAAAAATGAATGGCCCTGTCTTTGATTTCGTTCCAGCTTAAAGCCATAAGGGGATCGTAAACCTGAAAGTTGAACCTTTGTTTTCCTCGCTTTCGGCCCTGATCGTCCCGCCTTGCTTTTCAACGAACTCCTTGCATAAAAGCAATCCCAGTCCGCTGCTTGACTCTCCGGCAGTGCCTTTACGGCTTACATGTTCGTCAATCCTGAATAATCCCGAGAGGATTCTATTATTCATTCCGATGCCTGTATCATGCACCGAAACCAGGACCGATTTACCATCGGCTTCCTTTTTAGCGCTGATCACCAAAAGACCACCTTCCTTCGAAAACTTAATGGCATTGGTTACAAGGTTCCTCAATGTGGCTCCCAGCATCTCTTTATCAGCGAGAACTTCCAGATCATCGGGAATGATCACATTTATGTCGATAAGCTTGTTTGCCGCCATGCCTGATAACATGCTGACAATTCCTGAAACTATCTCTGGCATTGATAAGCGTTCGGGTTTAAAATCGGCTAATCCGCGTTTCATCAATGACCAGGCAAGCAGGTTCTCGAGCAGAGCGTATAATGCGTTTGCCGACTTGTTCATGGATGCCGACATTTGCCTTACCTTTTCAGGGCTTATATTTTGTACTTCCTCTGCCATGATACGGGTCATATTCAGAAAAGCGTTGAAGGGGCTTTTCAGGTCATGGGCAATGATAGAGAAAAATTTATCTTTTTCGGCACTTATCTTCAGCAACTCCTCATTTTGCTCCCTGATGACCTTTTCGGCCTCTTTGATCGCCGTGATGTCAACTATCACAACCATGAAATAATTAACTGACTGGTCGGGATGCCTTATGCATTGCACAGCTAAATGTGTGCTGATAACTTGTCCTTCTTTCGTGATAAACCTTTTTTCCATGGTGTATCCGTCGATCTCCCCGGCTATAACCCTGTCAAACTCTTTTTCATCCTGTTCGAGATCATCGGGATGAGTGAGATGGGCCCAGGTGGTCTGCATAAGTTCGTTTTTGTCGTAACCTAAAAGCTTGCATAAAG
>JBAXLI010000135.1:0-5911 GCA_037134895.1 Bacteroidota bacterium | reverse complement strand
ACAAGATCCGCAGCATGATGTGGGATGAACGCAGCGGTTTTTTCTATGACATCCGGCTTGACACAAAAAAACCTGTGCTGGTGGCCGAACCCAACGGTTGGATCCCGCTCTGGGCGGGCATTGCCACGAAAGACCAGGCCCGGAGGATCCGCAACCGCATGTTAAACAAAGATGAATTCAACACCCTCGTCCCCTTCCCTACCGTGGCTGCCAACAATCCCGGCTTCAATCCCGAGAAAGGCTACTGGCGCGGACCGGTCTGGATAGACCAGGCCTGTTTCGGCATCAAAGGCTTACTGAGGTATGGCTACAAAGACGATGCAGCCATGCTGATGAACAAACTTTTAAGAAATTCCGAGGGCATACTCGACCCCGCCCGTCCGCTCCGCGAAAACTATCATCCGCTTACAGGCAAAGGCCTCAACGCCGAAAACTTCAGCTGGACTGCCGCGCATTTGCTGATGATGATACAGGAAATTGAAGACAAAATGAAATAATATGTTGAATATCCAATATAATGTAGTATCTTTGCCTAAATTATTTAAAAAAATCAAAGTATTATGAACAAAGGTATTGTCAAATTCTTTAACAATAGTAAAGGATTTGGATTTATTAAGGACGAAGAGTCAAACAAAGAGTATTTTGTACACGCATCAGGTCTTATTGATGAAATCAGGGAAAATGATGAAGTAACATTCACTCTTCAGGAAGGCAAAAAAGGATTAAATGCAGTAAATGTTAAACTAGCCTAGTTTAGTTAATTTGCTATATTTATGAAACTTGAGGCCGTCTCTTAATTGAGATGGCCTTTTTCTTTTCCTGCGGATGTGATTTCCCGTAATTTTTGCATATATTTGATTTTGGCTGAAAATCATATATTTCCATAATCTGATAATATGCCGTTCAGAGGGATTAACGACAAGGTAAAAATACTTTTTGCCGAAGATGTTGCAGTTCACAACATGATGGCCAAAGAGCTTTTACGAAAAGAAGGGCTGGATTTTGAATCAATTCTTGTTGAAACAAAGGAAACATTCCAGAAAGCCCTGGTAGAATTCAACCCCGACCTGGTCATTTCCGATTACCTCATGCCGAACTTCACCGGCATGGAAGCCCTGCTTTTAACCATCAGTTATAATCCGGCTGTCCCGGTCATCATCTTAACCGGATCGATCAGTGAAGAAATTGCTGTTGAATGCATGCGTTCAGGCGCTTCCAATTATGTGATCAAGGAAAACCTCATCCGCCTTCCGTTTGCTGTTAAAGAAGCATTGCAGAAGCGTATCGCCATAAGCGAACAACGCAAAGCAATGATAGCCCTCCGGGAAAGCGAATCGCGGCTGAAGGCTATTACTACTGCAGCCGGGGACGCAATCATCATGATCGACAATTCCGGACTGATCTCTTTCTGGAACCCGGCTGCTGAAAGGATCCTGGGTTATACCGAGCAGGAAATGATGGGGAAGCAACTCCACGAACTCATCGCTCCATCTGAATACCGTGAGGCCTTTTATTTAAACTTCAGCCTGTTCAGCCAAACGGGCGAGGGCTTTGCCATCGGCAAGATCCTTGAACTTGAAGCAATAAGGAAAAACGGCGAAAGGATCCATGTTTCACTCAACCTCTCAGCCGTAAAAATCAAAGATCTCTGGCACGCTGTAGGCATAGTTGCCGATATTACTGAACGTAAACGGGTTGAAGAAGAACTGATTTCGGCAAAGATCAGGGCCGAAGCAAGCGACCGCCTCAAAACTGCTTTCATTCATAATATCTCCCATGAAGTCCGTACACCCCTTAACGGGATCCTGGGTTTCAGCGACCTTATCACCCAGAGCAATCTCTCGCAACAGGAGAAAACCCAGTATTCAGCCCTGATCAAGACCAGCAGCTCCCGCCTTCTGCGGACGATCACCAGCTATATGGATATCTCAATGATCGTTTCAGGCACTATGCAGGTCCACAAAAAGCGGTTTGACCTGACCCAGCTGATGCTGTCCCTGTTCGATCAGTTCAGGCCACGCTGTAAAGCTAAAGTTGTTGAACTGAACCTGCAGCTGCCGGATGCAAATAAGCCATTCTACATTAATTCCGACTCCGAACTGATTTCAAAGACATTATCGCATCTGCTTGATAATGCTGCAAAATATACCCAAAAAGGGGAAATCACATTTGGATTTCTTGAAATTGACGGTAGCCTCGAATTTTTTGTAACCGATACGGGCATCGGGATCAGGGAGGAAGTCCAGGCCAGGATATTTGAGTATTTCACCCAGGAAGAATCTGCGTTTACAAGGAATTTTGAAGGCAGCGGACTGGGTTTGTCAATTTCCAGGGGGCTGGTTGAACTTTTAGGTGGCACGATACGTCTGACTTCCGAAAAAGGCAGGGGTTCCGATTTCCGTTTTACTCTGCCTGCAGGAGATGCGGGTTTACTGACCGGTGAACCTGAGAAGCAGGAAAAACGAAATCCTTCAATCGAAGCGCCGGTTATCCTGGTAGCCGAAGATGATGAATCCAATTATTACCTGCTCGAGATCCTTCTTCGGGAAACCGGGATAAAAATCCTTCGCGCAACAACCGGGGAGGAAGCTGTGGAGTGTTGCAGAACACATCCTGAAATTTCATTGGTGCTTATGGATATCAGGATGCCCGAGATGAACGGCATCGAGGCAACGAAAAGGATCAAATCATTTAGGAAGAACCTTCCCGTTATAGCAGTGACTGCGTTCGCCGTGAGCGGGGACGAAAAACACGCCCTGGATGCAGGTTGTGATGATTATATTCCAAAACCTATTGTCAGGGAGAAATTCTTTGAAGCCATCAGAAAATTTCTTTAACCAATTTTCAAAATCATGCCTTTCTTCAGCCTGGGCTCGGGAAATGTGTTTGGGCTGAAAATCTGAACTATCTTTGTAAAGTCTTCAAACCAATAATCATGAACAGAAGAGTAGTATGTTTCATTCTTATCTCATTCATTTTATTTCAATCCATGCATGTTTTCTCCCAGGGCAGCTGGAATAAAATGAATACTTCATGCAGCAAAGCCTTGTGGTCGGTATGCTTTACCGACAGTGCGTACGGCTGGGCAGCAGGCGATGACGGTTCAATTATTCATACGGCCGATGGAGGAAAGACCTGGGTAAAGCAGGAGAGTCATACACAAAACCAGATTACAAGTATAACGTTCATCAACAGGAACCTTGGCTGGGCCTCTTCCTGCAATTATTCAACAGTCCCTGCCGGCACAGTGCTTCTGAAGACAACCAACGGAGGAACAACCTGGACATCACATGCATATGCTGAGAAAAATGTCTTTATATCCTGCGTTACCTTTCTTGATTCCCTGAATGGCTGGATCGGCGGCAGTCCGCATGTACTTTCCAAAACATCCGACGGCGGTATGACCTGGCAGCCGGCATATGTTGAACCCTCACCTCTTTCGCAATTTCCTGTTCTGAAGATCAAATTTTTTAATCGAACATACGGCTATGCCTGCGGGGGTATTTTCGATGTTGCCGGAGTGATCTGGAGGACCACCGATGGCGGCAATTCCTGGCGTGCAATAGACCCGGCTTGTGCCCCTGCAGATGAAGTTCTCGACCTGCATATCTCAGACTCGCTGAAGGTAATCGGGGTCGGCGGCGATCCTGATTACGAATTCGGGGTCGGAATGATGCGTTCGACCGGCGATGACCTTAATTTCATATACCGGGAGCAGGGATTCAAAGGAAGGGCAAATTGCATAGTGTTCGCCGATGAAAACGAAGCCTGGTGTTCCCTGGGCGAAAGAAATATGTTCCTCTACAGCAGGGATGGAGGTTCCAGTTGGTCTGAAATGTCAACACCCTCTCAGACATTCGTAACATCACTGTCGTTCCCTGATTCCCGGCATGGTTATGCCAGCGGCAGGAAAGGGGAAATCCTCAAATATACCCAATCCTCAAATGGTATTCAGCCTGTTGGCAATGGAAGCACAGATGATAAGCTGTCATTGCATGAAATATATCCTAACCCGATAAAAATTTCAGCAGAAATCAGATTTCATGTTCCAAAATCTGTTGAAAACGATGTGATCCGGATAAGGATCTGTGACATCCTGGGCAGGGAAGTTGCTTCAGTGATCAATCAGGCTATGTCACCAGGAGAGCATGAAGTAAATTTCAATCCTGAAGGCTTGCCGGCAGGGGTGTATTTCTGCAGTCTTACGGCTCCCTCGTTTCCTGCCTCCACCATGAGACTGGTGATCGGGAAATAGCCGTAAATATTAATATTTGTATGCTACAGCATTCTATTGAAAGCCATGAAGAAAATACTAACGGCAGTAAAATGGATCGTATGCCAGACCAGGCATTCAAAATGATGGCTTTTATGTCGCACATCCCCGCAAAGAAATCCTGAAATCCTGATAAACTTACTGGATCTTAACGATCTTGCTGAGCACAACCTTGCTGTCAAAGGTAAAGCGGAGATAATAAATCCCGGGTGTCATTCTGACTTCTTCCGAACTTAAAACTCCCGTGTGCAAGCCTGCAGATTGTACCTGCGTTGTGATAAGATGGCGGTTAAGCCTGCCGGTCATATCATAAATATCAAGGCTTACCGCAAGGTCTGTCCTGAGAAAATAACTGTAGCTGAGTTTTTCCAAAAAAGGATTCGGATAAACAATCACTGAAACATTGGAATTATCGGTGGAAACCTGGCTGTCTGACCCACCCGAAATAACGCCAGGGTTCAATGGCTGCTGCAGGTTTACAACTGCAGAGCGGGTAACCTTAGGTTCCTGCCCATAAGTTTTAACTTCAACGGTAGTGATAACGAGAATCGGATAACGGTACTGAGGTGCATACCAGAAGTAACGGATAGTCTGGCTCTCAAGAGAACTGCAGGGATTAATCTCAATACTGTTTTTTTCTGTTTTTACCCTTAATGAATTTTTCAGGACCTGGCTGGGAAGAATTAATGTGCCATATGCATCAGCGGAAACGGTAAAATCACCACTGAGATCAATCTTGGTTACGTTCTGGAATAAAGCATTTCCTGCGAATTTATCAGTAAACTGGTCGCCGTAGGAAAAAGGGTATTTCATTTTAATTAAAGGATCAGAATAGTTAAGAGTGATGTCTTTTGAGATATATCCGTTTTCTTCAAAAAGCACATCGGTTAAAGTAAAATAAGAGTCTTTATCTGATTCTTTGAGGATTACATTCGAAGTACTGAAGCCGCTCAGTGTTTTTGAAGGGACGGAAGTCACAGAGCTTTGATTTATGGTTTCCGTAAACTGGATTTTTGAAAAGTCCCATATTTGGTTTGGTCCTGAATTACCGGGTAATACATATTGTATTTCCTGTGATGTGTTTATGTCGCCGGTTAAAAGAGCATGGGTTTTAGAATTTATCGTAGTCTGGGATACAGAGATAATGGCTATGAATAGTGCTAAAGTGAAAAGAGTAAATGACTTCATGGCATTATGGTTTCTGCAAAAATAACAAAAAACAATGGCTTTGTATGCAGAAAATTTACCATTGTAATATTTTTGATAAGGTGAGCTAAAATTGGAAATACAATAGGATAAAGTGCGACAAAAATGACAACAAGAAAAAAGAAAAGCCCCGAAACATTTCTGAATCAGGGCTTTAGTATGGTTTGGTGGTGGCATCGACTGGAATCGAACCAGTGACACAAGGATTTTCAGTCCTCTGCTCTACCATCTGAGCTACGACGCCATCTCCCTTAACGGGAGTGCAAAAATAGAAAGAATTTTTAAAATTGCAATACCGGGGAAGAGATTTACGTTTACGAATTACGAATTACGAATGATTTAGTACTTTTATACTCTGAATAATCCGAATTCGTCACTTGTGCTTGCCTGAAATAGGTTGACCGTTTTTGAGGGTTCATAAACCCAACAATG
>JBAXLI010000134.1:0-5954 GCA_037134895.1 Bacteroidota bacterium | reverse complement strand
GCGCCATCATCTTGGATCTTGGATCGGCAGCACGTAGTGCTGCCCCATCGGCGCGTAGCGCCATCATCCTGCATCTTGCATCTTGCATCCTCTACAGTCCCAGGCTAACCCCCACCCTGAAACTATTCGTATTCCCATGCATGACCGCCGGAACAAACTGTGTATCCCCTGAATACCGGTTCAGCGTGTAACCCAACGAAGCGCTCAGGTTCGTGGTGATCTGGTAACTTCCGCTGAGTTCCAGGGTGGTCTGGTTGAAGATGAGGTTTTGGGCCAGGGGATAAGTCACCCAATCATCCTTCATGTAAACAAATCCTCCTCTCTGTGCCAGGTTATAGGAAGCCGAGATTTTCATCCCCCGAATCGGCCTGTAATTGAGACAAACATAGATCTCCCAGGCATCACCCCTCAGGTAATTCCCGAAACTGTAATCATCATTTGCGTACAGATGTGCAGGAATGTATTCTTCATACGTTGCTGGTCTTGTAGTAATGCCTTCCACCGTCAGGGAAAGATTCTTCACCGGAAGGTCATACAAACTGAAGCCGATTTTCCAGCTTAAGAGGTTGTGCTGGTTTGTTTTAAAGAACCTGGCCATATTCAATTCATCGATCCACAAGCCAAGGTATAAATTCAGATGCTTAATGTTACGGGAACAGATATCCGCAAACAAATGACCATCATCATTGGTATTGTATGTGGTATAACCTGCAGTACTCCGGTACATCTGGTCCACCGATTTATATAAGTTGAACGGCATCAGGTAACCAACCCTGAATACATCGCTCCAGAAGATTGAATTCCCGACAGAGATATCAAGCCCCTTCCAGGGAGTGATGGTGAAAAAGTTCGCCGAGAAGTACTTCTTACGGTACTTTATGTCTTCAGAACCGGCCGTAAAGCTCGAACGGGAACTGTCGACCACATTCGATTGCAGGAAACCCGTCATGCTGTAGAATTCAATCCACTTTGCGGGTTTCAGGTGCAGCTGGATGTATGGGAATGAGGGCGGATGTCCGCTCATGATATTGCTGCCGTGATTTGCATTCCCCCAGATGGGCCTGTCTTTGTATATTCCCAAGTCACCCCACTTCCATCCCACACTGATCCCACCCCTCCATTCGGTATTCGTGACCGATCCGTCATCCAGAGAGTTCCACGACCTCCCCTCCTCCATCGTCAGCATCACAGGGTTCACCAAAGGCTCGCTTTGATGAACATGCTTCACATTGACGTAATACCCAATATGCTTCGTTAAATAACCATAGACCTCGCCGCCGCCGGAGACTTCGAGGAAGTTTCCGTTCTCGTTTACCATGAAGCGGGCACCCAGCGCTGGAGCGATGGTGAGTTTGAAAGGGGGTGTGATAAGTCTGAAAGAGATAGGGTTAACGTTAAAAGATGCAGGATGCAAGATGCAAGATGTGGCGCTTTGCGCCGATGCGGGATCTTGGTGCTTCGCACCGATGCGGGATGAAGATCCAGTATCTTGCATCCTGCATCCTGCATCCTGCATCCTGTATCCTGCATCTTGCATCTTGGATCCTGGATCCTGCATCCTGGATCCTGCATCTTGCATCTTGGATCCTGCATCCTGCATCCTGCATCCTGCATCCTGCATCCCATTTACCAAGTTGTTACTCAGGCCAGATTCAAACGAATAATCCTTCAAATAAAACCTAACCTCCTCCAGCTGCCTCTTATTCAATTTTTGCCCGTTTTCAAGGGCCTGGTTGAGTTTGTTTGCAATGTATACCCTGGAGTAGGGCTTAACGGCAGAGTTGATTGTAATGACTTTTAATGCGGCTAATTCGTCAAGTAGTTCGTAAATGGGATTGTTGGTTACGGGTTCATATACGACCTGGGCATTCGTGATGAACGCGATGGTCGTGATGAACGTGATAAGCAGGAGCAGGCGCTTCATGGGACAAATGTAGGAAAATTGTCGGATGCAGGATGCAAGATGGGGCAGCACTGCGTGCTGCCGATCCAGGATATTTTGCATCGACGCGCAGCGTCACTTATCTTGCATCGCAATTTCCCATCTCCGCTGAACATAATATGAATCAGACCAAAGACAAAAGTCTGGAATGTACCATTGCAAAAGCTTCAACAGGATCATATTGAATCTCTGGACGTAAGAGGCCTCGTGTATCTCCAAGAAAGTCCTTATCAGTAAGCTTTTCCTGAACATTTCTTATGAATTCTGCCTGGCTTACCTTATGCCCTTCTTTTTCCATATAGAATCTCCATGAACTGATAATTTCACCACACTCAGGATCTTGATTTTTCAATACATACCAGAGATCAAATAAGTCACGGCCTTTCTTCCTCTGATATAAAGCCCTTAGCTTTGTCCCAAGCAATTCCTCAAGTTTGTAAGTCCTTATGTTTGATTCACCCTGAAACCAGGGATTATCAATATTTATGGAGAATATTTTGTATCCAAACAAGGTATAATGCTCCCTGCAATTAATTTCAACCTTCAGTTTAAGTGGAATTCCTGATTCAGACGTATACCTGAAAATAACCGAATTATTATTGGCTCTCTGTCTCGGTTCCGATTTCTCAAAGTAAGACAAACATTTTTGAAGTCTCTGAATCGTTTCCTTGATTGGTTCCGGATTAATCTGCACCAGATCAATATCTTCGGAATAGCGGGGCTGTGGTTTGAGGAAAAATTTGTGTAAGGCTGTTCCCCCTCTAAATGAAACATGTTCCTTTAAAAACGGATCATTAAAAATGTCAACTAAAGATCGTTCTATAAGAAGATCCTGTTCGACTTGGAAATTTTCAGTCCATGGCACCTTATTCCTCCATGCGGTAATATATGCTTCTGGTATCATATGTCGGGCTCAACTGAGGTATTCATAATGATTTTCCAGTCATTTTCGATATGAAGATCAGGGTTAAACGAAGTTGAAGCATTGAATAAAAGGGGGTAGTGCTTAGTTTGATGCAGATATCTCTTCATCGGTTTTACTAAATCATTTTTTCCTAAAACACACTCTAGCAGGAAACCTAAGCGCTGGATGACAGAAATAACATGATATTCCTTTGCACAATCTCTGAGAGAGTTTGGTTTAATCCTGTTGGATAATTCCTCTAAAATGGTCGAGACCCGGTTAAACCCTCCGGCTCTTTCCTGGTAAAAAATCAGATCTAACGCAGTAAGTTCCGGAGTTGAAATTTTCAAGTAGCCTGATTCTGTTTTCTGATAAGTCACAAATCGTGTATCCCAATCCTTTTTCCTGATAAAATTGATTTTGATGGAATGATTTAGGATAGGTCTTAGAGTGGGGGCCGTAGTAATGACAAAGTACTCCTGTGGTTGCTGATGCCCCGCGCCTAAAAATGATGCCGCATTCAGAAGTCCGACATAATAGTCTCTTCCTGAGAATTTCATTAAGTCCGGGATAAAAAATGAGGGTGGAATAATACCCCTCGAATTGTATTCAGGCGGAACGATAATATAAAACCCTTGCCTAAGCTGAACAATTTTGCGCTTTTTCCCAAGCCGTTGTATTGATTTCTTAATTGCTTCAGCAGAGAATTGAAACCGTTCCCTGACTTCATTCAATGTAAAGCAATATCTGCCATTGGCACGTCTTTCATCGACGAAATTTTCCAGATAATTGTAGGTTCTGTTCTCGGTCTCCATTTGTAGTAATCAGGCGCATAAAGGGTCACATTGTAACCCCTTTTGTTCCCACAAACTTAAGACATTTTGCCTCAAAATCCAAATAATTTGAAATAAATGTTGAGTTACTGTCAGTTGGCGCTTCGCGCGGAAGCATGATAAGTCAGGTTTTACTTCCCGATTTTTCCAAATTTGTTTTTGAGCTGTTGATACAGGCTGTGGGCAGTTTCGGGTTCTATCCCTGCTTGATGTGCAAGGATTTCGAGGTCGGGCTGGGTTCCCACGTTGATATAAGGAAGCAGAAGATTCAGAAAGCGGTTGAGACCGTTGAGATCTTCCTGCGACATAGGGTTGGTTTCTTTTTCAGGAAATAACGTTTCGTATTCATTGAGGTTGATTTTCTTCTTCAGGATCTCCTGCATGGTCACCAGCATGCTCATGCCCACCGAATAATCTTCCTTCCCGTCAATGTGAAGGCCCGAGGCAATCAACATCCGGGTCAATTCCCTGAAACCTTCTTCGGTCAGGGCGTAACGGGATAATTCACCGCTTAGTTCATTAAATAGGCCGAGGCAAAATGGGGTATCCCGCTCCAATCTTCATGGCTGATCCGGTAAATGTTTGCATTCCATTGAACGGAGAAAGGCATCAGAAATTGGTCCAGTACATTGTCGCTGATTTTTTTGTGACGCAGGCAGTGCTCTGCTATTTTTTCATAGTCGGCTGGCATAAGCTGATGGTTTATTCGCTAAACACGGGGTGAAGCGTATTGGGCCTGTAAGGGTACAATTACTCCGCCTCAAATATCCCAGGTGGTCAAAGCGGGCGTTTTTTCCAAACACTCACCCAGCCCCGCAGTCAATCCTAAGAATTGTCATCCGCAGTCAAAACAAGATACAAGATGCAAGATTCAGGATATCCTGCATCTCGCATCCTGCATCTCTCCTTTATAGTTCCCCGTCAGGCATTTAAATGGGTTTGATAAATGAGAAGTTACCAAATTCATACAATAATGTAAACAATTTTGTTTATATTTGCAATATGAATAAAAATCTTGACATTCTGAAAGGTATTCACCCGGGATTTTTCCTGGCTCATGAGCTTCAACGTCTCAAGTTGAATAAAAGAAGTTTTGCTGCTTCAATACAGGAACATCCTCAAACCATAGGTTCAATCACCAAAGGACACAGGCGAATGAATATAGGTCTGGCAATGAAAATTGAAAACAAACTGGGCCTGGAAGATGGTTTTATGATGATCCTTCAGGTGTTTTATGATATTGATCAGGAAAAGAAACGGCAACAAAACGAAAAACCCGACTTTTCCAAGTTCAGGCCTGCGCTTTTTTGGGATACTGAAATAGGCAAGATTGACTGGGTTAAACAAAAAAGCTCGGTTATTCAACGGGTTAATGAACGTGGTAACAATATTGAAAAAGAGGAGATTACTAAGTTTTACAGCCATTCTGGTTCACAAATCGATTCTGCTTTGACAAATGCCTGATCTGTATTTAAATACTTTACACCATTCCTTTGGGACATCTTAAGGAAATGTATGAGTTCTCATCAACTACCTTCAAAGTTCAGGCTCATTGCCAGTTGGGATGGGAAAGCCGTTTTTTATCGGAAACAGCCAGTTTGATTGCATTAAGCTGGACCTTTATTATACTGACTCGTTCATCAGTGAACCGATTAAAGTAAACGAAATAAGGCTTGCCTCAATCGACGATATCGTGGCAATGAAAATGGATGTGATCAGCAGAGGAGGGAGAAAAAAAGATTTCTGGGACATTCATGAGCTGCTTGAAGATTACACTCTTGAAACCATGATCTCGCTTCATAGAAAAAGATATCCCTATTCACATGATGAAAAATTATTACGCAGACAACTCACTAACTTTCAAAACGCTGACCAGGATTTTAATCCCCGTTGTCTCTTGGGGAAGCATTGGGAATTGATAAAACTTGACCTGTTCAATTTATCAGGCAAGTAGCCGATGCAGAAGTTATCCGCCGTCAATCCGGAGAATTATCATCCGCAGTCAATAAAAATCAGGATTGCCTTCTGATCTCGTCGATAAAGGCGGTGAAAAGAAAAAGCTTGTTTTTCAGAATGCTGTATATGATTTCGAGGTCGATTTTCTCGTACCGATGAACAATGAAATTTCTGAATTTCACCATATCACCGTATTCGGGCCTGGTTGAAATGATGTTCATCTCCTGAAGTTTTGCGATGTTCTCGGATGAAGAGGGTAAAGGAGGTATTTCATTCAGGGCCAGAATCCTTTCGCTGATGTCGATCATCACTTCTGTAC
>JBAXLI010000133.1:0-6090 GCA_037134895.1 Bacteroidota bacterium | reverse complement strand
CATGAACCTGTTCGTGTTTTTCATGCTGATCCTGGTGATGGGAGGGAATTATGTGGTGATGTTCATCGGATGGGAAGGTGTGGGATTATGTTCATACCTGCTTATCGGTTTCTGGTTTAAAAACCAGCAGTTCAACAATGCGGCAAAGAAGGCATTCATCATGAACCGCATAGGCGACCTGGGTTTCCTGCTGGGAATGTTCCTGATCTTCTATACGTTCGGGACGTTCACATATAACGGAGTGTTTGAGCAGGCGAAGGTGCTGAGTTCCGGGTCAGGGGTTCTGGTTGCGATCACTCTTTTATTGTTCGTGGGCGCGGTGGGTAAAAGCGCACAGATCCCGCTCTACACCTGGCTTCCCGATGCCATGGCCGGTCCGACCCCCGTGTCGGCCCTGATCCATGCGGCAACCATGGTAACGGCAGGCGTTTATATGGTGGCCAGGTCGGGGGTGCTGTATGTGCTTGCGCCGCTTACCATGGAGATCATCGGTATTGTCTCGCTTGCAACCATGCTGCTTGCGGCAGTAATAGCCATCTATCAGAACGATATCAAGAAAGTGCTGGCCTATTCGACCATCAGCCAGCTGGCGTATATGTTCCTTGCACTAAGTGTTGGGGCATTTACAGGCGCCATGTTCCACCTAATGACCCATGCTTTCTTCAAAGCCCTGCTGTTCCTGGGCGCAGGAAGTGTGATCCATGCCCTGGATGGGGAGCAGGATATTATGAAGATGGGCGGATTGCGGAAATCGCTGCCTAAAACATACTGGACATTCCTTATCGCTACCCTGGCTATTGCCGGACTTCCGCCACTTTCGGGATTCTTTTCAAAGGATGAGATCCTGGCTTCGGTATTTGCTAACAGTCAGCCGTTATGGATCATTGCAATCGCAGCTTCAATGCTGACGGCCTTTTATATGTTCCGCCTGTTCTTTCTAACTTTCTTCGGAACCAACCGGGGATCTCATCCGCAATCAATGAAGATTCATGAATCCCCGGCGGTGATGACAGTACCTCTTATGGTACTCGCCTTTCTGGCATGTTTCGGGGGTTTCCTGAATATTCCTGAGATCATGGGAGGAAGCGGAATGCTGAAAGATTTTCTCGCCCCGGTATTTGCCGATGCTGTCAGGCTTAACCATCTTCCTCATCTGATGGTCCCGGAGAGCAGGGAATGGCTGAATATTGGATTGGTAATTCTGCTGGTGCTGCTGATGGTTTTCAGGGCATACAGGAAGTTCGGGAAGCGGGATGCAGGAGAGAGGATGCAGGATGCAGGATACGGGATGCAGGATGCGGATCACGTGCCACGCACCACGCGACACCTTTTTGCACGGCTGGCCGAAAATAAATTCTACATTGACGAGATCTACGATGCGGTTTTCGTGAAGCCTGCACTATGGCTTTCGGGTGCGTTGCATAAGTTTGTCGAGGTCAGGTTCATCGACCGTATTGTTGATGGAACAGGGATTCTCGTTGTGAGGTTCAGCAACCTGATGCGTTATCTGCAGGCCGGACATGTGGGGGCTTACCTGTTTTTCATGATTATCGGGATTATCCTGATACTGTTTTTTAATATCATTCTCTGATGCTGACATTGATACTGATCGTATTGCCATTGCTGGTCTCTGTGGGCCTCTTCTTCGTGAAAGACGAGAAGGGCGTGCGCTACCTGGCCTTGTCGGCGGCTTTGGTTGAGTTCGGCATCTCTGTCGCGGCGCTGGTCCAATATTTCCTGTATTGTCATTGCCAACTGCTGTTCCGGTTCGACTGGCTTGCCGATTACGGCATTACCCTGAAGTTCGGCATGGACGGACTGAGCATGCTGATGACATTGCTTACGACTTTCCTGGTCCCTATCATCATTTATGTTTCCTTCGGACAAAAAGTTTCGCGGCCCTCATCCTTTTACAGCCTGATCATGCTGATGCAGGCTGGGCTGATCGGTGTTTTCACATCCTTTGACGGGATGGTATTTTATATCTTCTGGGAACTGAGCCTGATCCCTGCCTATTTCATAGCAGCTTACTGGGGAGGGGAAAACCGCATCCGCATAACATTAAAATTCTTTGCATACACTTTTACCGGCAGTCTGCTGATGCTGGTTGCCTTGATTTACCTGTATTTCAGGACTCCGCTGCCGCATTCCTTCGATCATATCTGGCTTTACGCGAGCATCCTCAGTCCGGAAGAACAGGTGTGGGTGTTCCTGGCGTTTTTCATTGCCTTTGCCATCAAGGTGCCCGTATTTCCATTCCACACCTGGCAACCCGATACCTATGTGACTGCTCCGTATTCAGGCAGCATGCTGCTTGGCGGATTGATGTCGAAGATGGGACTGTTCGGGATGATACGATGGATGGTCCCGATTACTTACGGGGTGCTTCATGAGACAAACGGACTTTTCGTAATTTTCCCTGTTATCGGGATCGTGTATGCTTCCCTGATCGCCATCAGGCAGGATGACCTGAAGCGGCTTGTGGCCTATTCTTCCATAGCACACCTCGGACTGGTTGCCGCAGGGGTTATGGTGCTTAACGCACAGGCCATGCAAGGAGCCATAATCCAGATAGTTTCGCACGGGATCAATATTGTGGGGCTTTTTATTATCATTCAGTACATCGAAGCGCGGACTAAAACCAGCAGTATTGCAGCGCTTGGGGGAATTGCATTGAAAGCCCCGAGGCTTGCGGTATTTTTCATGATCATTTTACTGGGGAGCATTGCACTGCCACTTACAAACGGGTTTGTGGGAGAATTCCTGATCCTGCTGGGCTTGTTTAAATATAATGCAGTGTTTGCAGCCGTTTCCGGGCTTACGATCATTTTCGGGGCGGTGTACATGCTGTGGATGTACCAGAGGGTGATGCTCGGAAATACCAATGAAGTGACTGAGAACATCAGCGACCTGAACTGGAAGGAAATGATACCTTTGATCGCGGTTGTGATCTTGGTGATTTGGATAGGCGTTGCGCCGGGGATGTTTCTGAAGCTTGCGGAGGATGGGGTCGGACAGGTTATTGGCATTGTAAGATGAATAATCGAATAATAGAATAACGAATGTTGAATGTCGAATGAATAGAGAATACTCGAATACTCGAATGTTGAATTATGAATTAAGTCACCTACCACGTGTCACGTGTCACGTGTCACGAGAAAGATGAATAGCATAGTATCGTTATCGGTTTTAGGTGTTTTGGTGCTCTTCCTGGGGATACTCAAGAAGAAGACGTGGCTGCTGCCGTTGATACTAGTCGGGCTGCTGGTATCGCTGGTGCTGACGCTTCTGCACTGGAACATGAACCACAGCCTGTTCAACAACATGCTCATCATCGATAATACGGGCATTGCGTTCAGTGCGGTGATGATCTTTTCAACTTTCCTTATTTTCATGTTTGCTGCCCAGTATTACCGAAAGGTCATCCGCCCTCTCGACGACATTTATGCCATCATGATCTTCGCTTTAGTGGGCGCGGTGCTGATGAGTTATTACGGCAACCTGATCATGCTGTTCATCGGGCTGGAGACTTTGTCTATTGCCCTGTATGTGCTTGCCGGTAGCCACAAAGAAGCGATTACATCCAACGAAGCTACACTGAAGTACTTTCTGCTGGGCTCGTTCATGTCGGGGTTCCTGCTATTCGGAATAGCCCTCATCTATGGTTCCAGCGGCTCCTTTGATTTGTATAAGATCCATTATTTTGTGGCTGAGCATGCAGCCGGGGGATTACCTCCCATGTTCAAGGCCGGGCTTTTTCTGCTCATCATTGGCTTGTCTTTTAAGATAGCAATTGCTCCCTTTCATTTCTGGGCGCCCGATGTATATGAAGGCACGCCAACGCTTCTGACAGCTTTTATGGCTACTGTTGTCAAAACTGCCAGCGTGGTGGCTATGTACCGTTTTTTCAGCATTGCGTTCTTTGGAATCCACGGGGTTTGGGAGATGACGGTTGCCATCATGGCCGGGATCACCATCGTGATCGGGAATGTCACAGGGATCTATCAGCCAAACCTTAAAAGGATGCTGGCTTATTCCAGTATCTCGCATTCGGGATATATGATGCTGGCAATGGTCGCATTTTCAGTGCATACGGCGAATGCACTGCTGTTTTATGCATTTACATATTCTGTTGCAACCATCGCAGCATTCTCCATCCTCATCCTGGTAAGGGAATCGAGGGGGAACGATTACTTCGGATCCTTTAACGGACTAAGTAAAAACAATCGCATAGAAGCTTTCACCCTTGCGGTGTCCACCCTCTCGCTTACGGGAATTCCGCCATTAGCGGGATTTATAGGAAAGTATTTCCTGTTTGCTGCTGCCATCGAACAAGGCTGGCTGTGGCTTGTCATCATTGCCATTGCAGGTTCAGCTGTAAGCGTAGGCTATTACTTCAAACCCATCATCGCCATGTATTTCAGGGAAGGCCATGGCCCCGATCTGCAGGCAAGCCCTTCCTATAAAGTCCACATACTTTTCCTGACCCTGCTTACTATCCTACTGGGATTTTTACCTTTCCTTCTGAGTGGGTTGATCTAGCGCTGAAGAATCAATGAGTAATTGGTTTAGTGGTCAGTTATCAAGGATTCGTTTTGGATCTTCAATCGGATAATGTTCATCCTCATATTTCTCAATCAATAATCCTAATAGTTCTGCCTCATCCCCTTCGGGGGAATCAGCAGCAGCATCAAAAATGACCTCAAGTCTCTTCAGCGCTTTATCGTATTCTTGTTCAGTTTCAATGATTTTAACCTTCATATCAATTATATTTATCAACATCTTTTGTCATCTGGGTTTAAGCGCTTTTTTCGATTTATCCCAATCTAAAAGTCTTTCTGGATTTTTTCTTATCCTCCTAAATCGTTCCATGACCAGTTTTTGATGTGCTTCAGGAACTTCGAAAGTCTCATTTTCCTTCTTCATTTTTTTTCGAAATTTATTCTCATCTATGAATTACAATAAACTTTTTGAATATCATGGTTGCAGTAGGAGTTTTAACTCTTAAAATATAAACTCCCTCTGCCTAATTGATGACAGCGATGTCAAAATTTCCATTGATTATTTCTCCTGAAAAACGATAGAATTTCAAACCGGAATAATTATATATCTCAATTTCTGCATTATGAAAATTTGCAGGAAATGATAGAGACAATATGTTATTAGCAGGATTTGGAGAAGGTATAATAGCGTCAGGATTATTCGTCAAATTCGGTACTGAAGTAATAATATTGCAATCTGAGCTATATCCCGGATAATTAAGCGTATCGCCCTGAGTGAAACAGGTTAAGTCCTGCGATCCTTCCCAAATGACACAAATTCCTCCAAACAAACCATGAGTACAACCTATTCCCTCAATTAACCAGGTTTGACCCCATGGTGGAGTGCCAACAGTTGAAATGTGAAATCTCTTATGGTATAAATTACCAACCGCAACGGAATCAATGTTATCAATGACTGCATCACAGAAATTAAACGAGTAAATATAGGATAAAGGTAAAGAGTCGCCAACATTCAGGTTAAAATCGTACAGAAGAGTGTCTGCCTGTGTATAACCATAAGGTGGGAAATAAAATACTTTCTTATTATTAACTTCCTGCCTGAACGCGCCTGCATACTCTGAATAAAAAGTATAATGAAAATTCTGATCTATCAGATATCCTGATTTTATTAGCTTTTTATAAATCTTTCCATTAATCAATGTATCATCTGTGATTCTATACTGGTTTATTGAACATTCGCCCACAAGGTTGCACGAAGGATCATAAATCCTGTCTGTCCACATGGCATTTGAATCGGGGAAAGGAATATAGACTTGTGCTTTCAGGAATTGTCCCTTAAGCAGGATAAAAACCAGGATAATTAATAAAATGTTTCTCATCGAAATGGTCGATAATTGGTTTATAATGAACTTCACAACCTTAAAAAATCTTTATGACTAAATAACAACAATCTTCCCAATCCTTTTAATATTAGCAACATAATAAAAGAAGTAATATACACCTGATTGTACTTTACTTGTATCCCATGTCATCTCATTAGCCGTTGCCGGCATGTTGAGTACTTTGAAAACCTGGCCCAACTGGTCAA
>JBAXLI010000132.1:0-6095 GCA_037134895.1 Bacteroidota bacterium | reverse complement strand
GAGATTCTTTTCAATTGCTTTCATGACTTTGGTTTTAAAAGATGAAACATCATTTTTTACAGTAATTCAGAGTAGGATTGTTTCATGGTCTTTTGTTTTTAGTGAAATCCGCATAAAAGGAATTTCAACAAAAGTAAAACCAGGCAGGGGTGAAAAGCAATAAAGATCAATGAACGGGGAACGTATATAAGCGAAACAGCCTATCCGACCTGTGAATAAGCTGTTTGGAAAAGGGTAAAAGGGTGACAAGGTAACAAGGTAACAAGGTAACAAGGTAACAGGGTAACAGGGTAACAAAGTGACAAGGTAACACGTGTCATGGTCTTCTCAGCCACGGCTTGGGCCGGGCATCGAACAGCACCTGTTGGTCGGGTGTGAGGATGGCTCTGAGTTCCTGGTCATGGCGGATCTGGAGTTTTAGTATTGCTGAGGCGGTTTTCCCGATCTCATCCGCCAAAATATCAGCCTGCTTGAGCTCAACAGGAATGGTAGCCATGATCGTAGCAAGCCTTGCTCTTTTCTCGCGAACCTGGTTCCTGAGGGGAGTCATTTCCGCCATATTCTTAAGATCTGTTTTTTTGATTTTAGCTAACTGATCGGGAGTCAGGTCGGGCAGATCAAGCCCCTGGTGGCCCTGGTCCATACCTTCATCCGAAGGTGGGGGAGGAGGTGGTGGGGGAGGAGGCGGAGGTGCTGGCAACCCGGCAGAGTAAGGTGGTGGTGGCGGTGGCATTGGAACAGACATATCATGCCCGTTTACTCCGGAATTAGCATTGCCATCCACTGGTTTGTTCTGCGCTTGTGCTGTGAGTGAGATCGCAGTGAATACCAGGACTGCGCTCATCGTGTTTACTATGCGGACTAAGGTTTTCATACTGTTTGTTGTTAATAGATTGTTGTTTTCAGAAAAGGTAAATCATCATTAAATGTTTTGTTTAAGAGTTACGGCGCCGGTGGTGGTGGCGGAGGTGGTGGAGGAAGAGCTGCCGGTGGCGGCGGTGGCGGCGGGAGCGAAGGTGGTGGCAGCACCATCCGGAGGACATCCTGGAAGATGCTGTCGAATTTTTGTTGCTGAACAGGAGTCAGGATCTTTTTTATGAGATCGAAGTGCTCGTAGGTTACAAGTTCCATTTCTTTGCGGTTCGCAGCGATAGCCGAGGCCATGGCTTCAAGGGAAACGCTATCCGCAGTCCCTTGTAAAAGGAGATCAAAAAAGTGTTTATGAAGCACTTTATCGCGTTCGTTGAGCACGTTCAGTTTGGCCCTGTGTTCCTGCCTCAGCTTCTGGTACTGGGCCTGCTGGTCCTGGTTCATTCCAAGTTCCCTGATCAGGAAGTTTGCAGCCTGGTCTTTAGCGCCCTGCCTTTCCCTTCCCGGCCGGTTGAACCACATGAACGCCAGTGTGGCGAGGTTCAATGCGATCAGCAGGATGATGACAACCTTATAAATAGTTGTATTTTTCATGGCTTCAGAGATTAATTGTACCCATGTATGAAAAGTATTCGCTCGCAACCGGGTTGGTCTTTTTTGCTGTACTGGCGGATGACTTATTGAAGTACACCATCGTGAACACATTGAGGCTGACCAGCAGCAGAATCACCGCCGCAATCTTCCATATCATCCCGATCCTGACCGTCCCGTATCCCGCATCCCGCATCCCGCATCCCGCATCCTGCATCCCCTTCAGAATCTTCTCCCTCGCGTCATGACTTAACGTGGCCCGACGGGTGCCATCAAGGCTCCCCATCACATCATCGGTAAATTTTTCCTTTGCATTCATATCAGTTTGATGTTTAATCACATTAAAACTTGCGCTCATTTGAAATTTTGTTCATAGTATTCACCCAGGATTTGCCTGAGGTTTTGCTTGGCCCTGAAAAGCAGGGATTCGACGGAAGAGACCGAAACATTCATGACCTCAGCCAGCTCGCTGTAATTCAGGTTTTCGAGTTTGTTCAGGGTGAAGGCCGTTCTCTGGTTTACGGGTAGTTTGCGGATGGCCGCGAACAGCATCGCCGACATTTCCTTGTTTTCAAGACTGACGCCCGGATGGTAGAAGGGTTCATTGCCTGATGCCGGGATCAGGTCTTCTTTTCCGAACAGGCTGATAAGAATCCCCTTTCTTTTTCCCTTTTCCCTGGCCCGGATCTCTTCAAGGGATTTGGTTACCACGATACGGTAAATCCAGGTCGAAAGTTTAGATTGCCCCCTGAATTTTTGGATTGACTGGAACACTTCCGTAAAGACATCCTGGGCGATATCCTCCGCATCTTCACGGTTCTGCATAAGTCCAAGAGCTGTATTGAATACCTTATCGGCATAAAGGCTCAGCAGTTCCTGGTAAGCAGCCTGCTCACCACTCATCAGTCTCTTTATGAAGAAATCTTCAGACACTACATCCTGTTTAACTATTTGATGCCATTCAGCCCGGGAACTTGCGGACAACGGTTTAAAAATAAGTGTTTTTAATTTATTTTGTACATTTATTCCAGCATTAGGATAGGTCGTTGCAAAATTCACAATGTCCAAAAGAATATGCCTGGGTCTGAAGAAATCATCATTATGCCTGAAAGATATCTGCCAAACATTCTTATTGTCGACGATAATGAGGAAAACCTTGATTTCCTCGACAGCATTATCGGTAAGCTCAAAGTAAAGGTGATTCGGGCATTGTCAGGGCCCGAAGCTCTGCTGAAAACCAAAAGGATAAAGCTCGCACTGGCCATCATTGATGTAAGGATGCCTGAAATGAACGGGTATGAACTGGCCGGGAAACTGAATTCGGAAAGACCGGCTGAAAAAGTTCCCATAATTTTTCTGACTGCCAACTTCTCTGATGACATTGAAATAGACAAGGGATATGTTTCAGGTGCTGTGGATTATATTTTTAAGCCTGTTAATCCGCAGGTTCTGAGAAGTAAGATACGGGTCTTTCTTGACCTGTTTCAACAGAATGTCACCATACTAAAGGATGCAGCCCTGCTGAAAAAATCTGCTGACAAAATGAGCAGGGTCATCGCTGCGCTCAAAAAAAGCGATGAACGATATAAAAGCTATGTGAACAATGCACCCGACGGAGTTTTTATTACGGATGATACGGGGAGATTCCTTGAACTGAACAAAGCCTTGTGCAGGATAACCGGATTTTCGAAGGATACACTGTTAAAGATGTCACTCCCGGAACTTCTTCCGGAAGAGTCTTTTGGTAAAGGCCTGGCGAAATTTGTAAAGGACCTCAAATCGGGGCAGGTAAAAGCCGAACTGCAGTTCAGGCATAAGAATGGTTCAAGGCGCTGGTGGACCTTGGATGCAGTGGTCCTTTCTAAAAACCGCTTTCTATACTTTACGAAGGATATTCCCGACTATAAACGCGTTATTGAAGCGCTTTGGGATACAGACCTTCAGATGGGGAGGATCATCAAGGGGGCCAATGTTGGCGCCATGGAATGGAATGTACAGTCAGGGGAAACACTGTTCAATGAAGAGTTCGCAAAGATCCTCGGGTATGCGCATTCAGAGCTGGAGGATGTTATGGGCATATCAAGCGGATGGGCCCCGGATGAATTATTTTCACACCCCGATGAAAAACTGAAAACGCTTGAAAAGCTGGAACTCCATTTTTCAGGTGAATTACCTTATTATGATAATGAACTGCGGATAAAAGATAAGGACGGCCAATGGTTGTGGGTGAATGACCGTGCCAGGGTGATTACCCGCACCGATGAGGGCAAACCCCTTATCATGTCGGGTACACGCACAAATATTACGAAGAGGAAGACAGCAGAACTGGCCCTGAGGGAGAGTGAAGAAACCATTGCCGAATCTCAGAGGATCGCGCATATCGGGAGCTGGAAATGGGATATCCTGTCCGACACGATCAGGTTTTCGAAGGAAATGTACAATGTTTACGGGATCAGTCCTGAGACCTTCGACGGGAAATTCAAATCCCTGGATAAAGTTATTCACCCCGATGATGTTGAGCGATTCCAAAACAACATAAATGCCAGTTTGTCTCGCGCCAAAGCATCCCCTTTTGAATACAGGGTGATCCATAGCGATGGAAGTGTTCACGACCTGTATGCAGAGGTCAGAACAGAGTTTGACCGCTCAGGCATGCCTGTTACAAGCATAGGCACGGTTCAGGATATTACGGAAAGGAAGATTTCCGAAAAAGAAAGAACGGAACTGGAGCAATTGCAGCAATTAAACCAATATACCGAGAAAGCCAGGGAAACTGAACGGGCTGCAATTTCAAGGGAGCTTCATGATGACCTGGGGCAGGCGCTTACCGCGGTTAAGATTGACCTTGGAATAATCAGGAACAACAGTTCTAACCAGGGAGTGGTTTCGCAAATCAATAAAGTTAGCGCTCTTGTCAGCGACACAATTAAAACGGTACAACGCATCACATCCAACCTGAGACCCGATATTATCTATGACCTGGGGCTTGAAACGGCCCTTGAATGGTACACCAAAGAATATGCCGAACGTTACGGTAAGGTTGTTTCTCTTGAGCTGGATCCGGCAATATCATTTTCTTCAGAAGATTCTCTTACCCTTTTCAGGATCATGCAGGAGTCGCTTACAAATATTGCCCGCCATTCCCGGGCTTCAAAGGTTGATATAAAACTATGCAGGGAGGGTGATAATGTTATTTTCTGTATCTCCGACAACGGGATCGGAATAACCGACAGCCAGAGAAACGCAAAAAATTCGTTTGGTATCCTGAGTATGAATGAACGCGCGGCCTCTCTCCAGGCTAAATTTGATGTCAGCAGCAAAAAGGGGAGCGGAACCGTGATAAAGCTACTGATCCCGTTTAAAAATCAGCCAACATGAGAATTCTTATTTGTGATGATCATAAGATCGTCAGGGAAGGCCTGAAGCAGATATTGTCGCAGATGATAGAAGTCTCCCTGATCGGAGAAGCAGGAAACGGAAATGAGGCGCTCAGCCTGTTAAAGACTGAAGCTTTTAATATTGTATTGCTCGATGTTTCTCTTCCTGATCGCAACGGACTCGAAGTTCTTCAGATAGTGAAGGAAAAATGGCCGTCGACCAACGTTCTGATGTTAAGCATGCATCCCCAGGAGCAATATGCCATTCGCGCTTTAACACTTGGAGCATCGGGATACCTTACAAAAGATACTGCCTCTGAAGAGCTGATGCTCGCTGTCAAAAATGTGTCGGAAGGCAGGAAGTATATTTCGCAATCCCTTGCCGAAGACCTCGCGCAGCATCTTGGGAAAGATCACATCCGCCCCAAACATGAAATACTTTCATCCAGGGAATTTGAGATTATGATCAGGCTGGTGAACGGAATGTCACTCCTCGAAATAGGAAGCGAGCTTTTCATTTCAGGCAAAACCGTAAGTACCTACAGGAGCAGGATCATGCAAAAAATGGAATTCACTAAAAATACAGAACTTACAAGGTACTGCATCGAAAACAAATTAATCTAGGCAGGAACCTGTCCTGCATCTGTCCTTGTAGGGTTTGTCCTACATTAATCTGAGTATTCCCTTACAATCAATTGTTCCTTCGCCTACAACTCATTCGCTTTCGGAATGATATATTTACTATGTTGAAAAAACATTTTATGGTAAGGGTTCTTTTGGCGGATGATTCTGATCTGATCCTCGAGCGTTTGCAGCAAATGCTCAGACTCAATCCGCAGGTTGAGATTGCCGGATCGTTTAAAGACGGGATAAAAACACTCGAGGCCCTGAAAAGGCTCAAGCCCGACCTGGCCATTGTCGATATTAAAATGCCCGGATTAAGCGGGCTGGAAGTACTTCATGAGATCAGGAAAGAAGACTCCCGGCTTAAGTTCATGATTCTTACTTTTTATTCATCCGATAATTACCGTAAGCTGGCCATGCAATACGGCGCCGATTACTTTTTTTCAAAGGTTGATGATTTCGAAAAAATTTCCCCTGTAGTCAATGAATTAGCAAAAACACTTGCAGTATGAGAAAATATATCTATTTGAGCCTGGCTTTGATTTTCCTTCTGATGGCAATTACTGGCATCCTCAACGCCAACAACATTTCCATCAGCAACCCGGTTTTGACCGGCAAAAACACAGGCAGTCA
>JBAXLI010000131.1:0-6314 GCA_037134895.1 Bacteroidota bacterium | reverse complement strand
CAGGATGAAGGATGCGGGATGCAGGATGCAGGAGGCGGGATGCAGGATGCAGGATGCGGGATGTGGGATGCAGGATGCGGGATACAAGATGCAGGATGGATGAATGTATGCACGATGTACGATTTACGAAGGCCGATTTACGATTTCATTTACGAAGCCCGAAGGCCGATTTATGATTTCAACCCCCAATCCCTAATCCCCAACCCCCAATCCCCAATCAAATCTCTTTCAGAATCTCGAGCGTCAGGTTCCAGAATTTGGTAACCGTTGCTATGTCAAGCCTTTCATCTGGAGAATGAGCACCTTTGATCGTTGGACCGAAAGACACCATATCCATTCCGGGATAAATGGCTCCAACCAGTCCGCACTCCAATCCGGCATGGATCGCCAGGACTTCCGGCGCATTACCGAACAGCTTTTTATAAGACTTCACGGTAAGTTTGAGCAGATCCGAGTCGGGATTTGGTTTCCAGCCGGGATAGCCTGCTGATTGTTCAATCTCTGCCCCCACCAGCATAAACACACTTGCTACCATGTCTCCTGCATCTTTCTTCGAAGATTCAACAGAGCTTCTCTGGCTGGTCGTCATATAGATCATCCCGTCTTTCTGCTTAATTGAAGCCAGGTTGGTCGAAGTCTCAACAAAGTTTGGGATCTCCCTCGACATGGCAAGAACGCCGTGCGGACAGGCATATAATGCATTTAAGACTGCGGATTGCTGGTTAGCGGTCCATACATTTGGAAGAACTTCAGACGGGATTACCGAGAACTGAAGATCCGGTTCGGTCACATTAAGTTCACCAACCAGATCATTATGAAATTCAATGGCGGCCTGCTCAAAAGCTTTAACCTGGGCCGGTGGCAGCGCAACATCCGCAAAACCTTCCCTGGCAAGAGCATTCCTGAGGTTGCCAGCTGTAAATGATTCAATGCGGGCTCCGAATTCCTGCCCTGCATTCCAGAGGAAACGGTTCAGCAGTTTTGTCGCATTGCCCAGCCCTTTATTGATATCATCACCCGAATGCCCTCCCTTGAGCCCGGTCATGCTGACTTTATAGCCAACAAACCCTTCCGGAGTTTTTTCGAGGCTCAGTGGAAGCGTTGCAACAGTATCCTTACCACCGGCACATCCTATGAATACCTGTCCTTCATCCTCCGAATCGAGGTTGATGAGCACCCTGCCCTTTAAAAGTCCGGGCTTGAGTCCGAAAGCACCGGTAAGCCCGGTTTCCTCATCAATGGTAAATAAGGCTTCTATCGGACCATGCGGTATATCTTTTGCTTCAAGTATAGCCAGCTGCACAGCAATCCCGATACCATCATCTGCGCCGAGGGTCGTACCTGTTGCTTTTACCCATTCTCCTTCTATCCGGGGTATGATAGGGTCATTGTCAAAATCGTGAACAGTATCGGAATTCTTTTCACATACCATATCAAGATGTGACTGAAGTATGACTGTTTTCCGGTTCTCATAGCCCGGAAAAGCGTTTTTGCGGATCAGGATATTGCCGCATTCATCTTTTATACATTCCAGATTAAGTTTCTTTGCGAAATCGATCAGCCAGGAGGCAATCTTATCTTCTTTTTTCGAAGGCCGTGGTACTTTGCAGATTTCTGCAAAATAGTACCATAGACGTTCAGGTTTCAGGTGGTTGAGTACATTTTCCATAGTTAATAATTTATAGGTATGCAAATGTATTCTTTTTTACCTTTACTTCCGCAATGCATATGAGTCATACCGGCTGGTATGCTTTGATCTGAACACACTGCATATGGAGAACGAACAGATTAAAACGAAAGGGAATGCAACAGGTATGCATTGGCTAAGGAAAGGCGGACTTGCTATTCGGTATGCCCGTTTCTTCATCATTGCTTTCCTGATTGTTTTCAGTATAGCTTTTTATTATACGTTTACGAATACGCGGACGATACTTGAAGATGACGCCGCCCAAAAAGCTTCGGATATTACGGATCTCACTATTTCGGAGATCAGGAATGTGATAAGGCCCGTTGAACAGGTTCCATATACCCTTTCTACCGCACTGGAAGCCGAAAACCCCGATTACGAAATGATACATGACCTGGCCAGGGAATTTGTACTTGATGACACAGTGGCCTTTGGCAGCGCAATTGCCTTTGAACCCTATATGCATGACTCCAGGCATTACCGTTACTGTCCTTATGTATTCGAGACAAGACACAGTCTGATAGAACGGGACCTCTCATCCGCAGAATACGATTATTTCAGCAAGGACTGGTACAGGATTCCCAAAATGTCAGGGAAGGCCGTGTGGTCTGAGCCTTATTATGATGAGGGCGGGGGTGACACACTGATGTGTACCTATTCGGTGCCGTTTTATCGCTGGGTCGATCATAAGCGGATTTTCGCGGGTGTAATTACAATGGATATCTCACTCAGCACGTTCCAGCATATTCTCAACACTGCCAAAGCCTCACAAACCGGTGCAAGCTTTCTTCTTTCGCGTAATGGCATGCTGATCGTGGCCAACGATAAAAGAAATGTGAATACCGATATCAGGAAACTTCTGCTGAAAGGCGAGCATTCAAAAAATGATGACATAATCCTGAAAATGCTTAAGGGTGACAGGATGTTCGAAAAGGTAGTTGACCCTGAACAATTAAAGGTGCCCAGCTGGATATATTCGGCACCCGTTCCCAACACGAAGTGGATCTTTGCCCTTACCTTCCCGACCCAGGAGCTGTATTCGGGGCTCAATGATTTTGTTGTGAAGCTTATAGCGATATTCCTTGTGAGCCTGCTGGCAATGACGATCATTACAATACTGATCACACGGAAGTTCATCAGGCCGATCAGGAGGCTGGTTGATGCTACCCAGCGCATAGGCCAGGGGGATTTCAAAACTGTTTTACCGGTCATTACATCGACGGATGAGATTTCTCAACTTACGAATGCATTTTCTTCGATGAAAGAGGAACTGGTGCATTACATCAGCAACCTTCAGGATGCAACAGCAGCCAGGGAAAAGATCGAAGGTGAGCTCAAAGTGGCGCATGATATCCAGATGGGCCTTCTGCCTAAAAACTTTCCGGTGAGGGACGATTGGGACCTTGCAGCCATCCTCGATCCTGCCCGTGCCGTGGGAGGCGACCTGTATGATTTCTATTTTCTGGATGATGATCATTTGTTTATTGCTATCGGTGATGTAGCAGGCAAGGGAGTTCCTGCTTCGCTTTTAATGGTAAGCGCACGCGCTCTTTTCCGTTCAAGGGTAAGCCTCAGGGTGCCGCTCAACCAAAGCGTCTATGAGATCAACAAGGAAATTTGCAAAGAGAACCCCAACCAGATGTTCATCACCTTTATTGGTGGTATTGTGGATCTGAAGAACGGCTGCATGACGTATTGCAATGCCGGGCATAATCCGCCTTTCATTCAGAGGCATAATGCGAAAATCGAAAAGCTTGGCGATGTTCACGGTATCCCCCTGGGTATATTTGAGCATGCGACATATTCTTCAGGCAGCATTTTGTTTTCGCCGGGTGATTCCCTGGTCCTGTATACCGATGGGGTCACCGAGGCTCTGAGCAAGGCTGATACGTTTTACGGTGAACGCCCGATGCTTGATTTAGTGAGGAAGAATCATGAACTTTGTCCGTCGGAACTGATCCGGCTGCTCGAACAGGATGTCCTTGAATTCATGACTGGGGTTGACCAGGCTGATGATATAACACTGCTGATATTGAAATCGAAACAACAAAACGGGAATGAAGGTACTTGCTCAGATACCAGGCAGATCAAACTGCTTAACAACCTTGCCGAACTGAACCGCCTCGTTGCAATCCTGGAACAGGTTTCAGAAGAGTGGGAGATTCCTCCCAAAGTAACCATGGAATTGAATCTCATACTAGAGGAACTCTTTACAAATGTTGTTTTCTATGCTTTTGACGACGGACGGGACCACGAGATCCTTATCACCTTCAGCAGGCCGGGTCTGAACTCTGTAAAGATCGTTCTTGAGGATGATGGAAAGGAGTTTAACCTGTTGGAAAAAGATACCAGCGACACAGTGAACCATCCAATTGAGGAAAGACAGATCGGTGGATTGGGGATCCATTTTGTAAAGAAGCTTGTTGATGAGCTTAGCTATGAACGCCGTGATGGAAAAAATATCGTAATTTTAATGCGCAATTATTAACGCAAATACAAATATCTGTTTATGGAACTGATTGAGAAGAATACTGAGAAATGCATGATTATTGGAATTAAAGGCAGGCTGGATACGATTAACTATAGTATACTAGAAAAACGCCTGATGGAACTCCTTGATCAGAATGTTACAAGGATACTGGTTAATTGTTCACAGATGGATTATGTGAGCAGCTCAGGCCTGAGGATATTGCTGATGGCTTTGAAAAGAATAACCATGGTCAAAGGGAAGTTCGTGCTTTGCAGCCTGCAGGAAAACATCCGCGAGATTTTTGAAATTTCGGGATTCACCACAATTTTTGAGATTTGTCCTAATGAGGAAGA
The DNA here is from genome assembly GCA_037134895.1 of Bacteroidota bacterium. Taxonomy (GTDB): domain Bacteria; phylum Bacteroidota; class Bacteroidia; order Bacteroidales; family FEN-979; genus CAIRDP01. The sequence goes on along the minus strand of JBAXLI010000131.1, from coordinate 1,804 downwards.
AGCCCTGCTGGTTTTCTGATGGTAGAGTATATCCATTTTAAGGATCCCAATTCGGAGGAGATGCTGAATTTCCTTTCCTCCATACCGAAATGTCCGGGAACATGCTTTTTTATGGATATCAACCGCTCAACAGATATGAAATACGAGGGCGGACTGACTGATTGGGGACGAAAGCTCAACAATACTTTCAATTTTCTTTCATTGCTTAATGATTTTCCCGACAACATCGTGAAGGGAATAGGGGATGAAATCATGCTTTTCATACCTGATGATGTTCTGAAGAAAAAGCCCGGCATCAACAGTTATTTCATGCTGCTCGAAGAAATCTATGCAACTCTGTATAATATACGTCATTACCCTGTTGCCGATACGTTTCTGCCCTGTAAGGTGGCTATTCATTATTGTACGGAGGTGTATAACGTGACTTTTTTTGAAGGTACGAATGATTATTATGGCTCCGATGTCGACCTCACAGCCCGGCTGATGACGAAATGCCTTGAAAACCGGATTGTGCTCAGCGAAAAGTTTCTTGCTAAGGTACGTAAGGACATGAAACAGCTGGGTCTGCCTGACAACACCGGTTGCCTTGGAAATATTTCGGAGAGATTTCTTGAAAATTTCAAAGGAGTCCCGGTAAGTACGAAGTTCAGGATAATTGATGTGGAATGATTGGTGATTAGTGATTGGTGATTGGTGATTAGGGATTAGGGAAGGCTGCACAGCACCTTGTCATGGATGCATCAGGGCTAAGTGAGCGAACAGAGATTTGGGAAACATTTATGGGTGTAAAAATGGTGAGGTCACTTAGACCGTAGCAGCCGTGGCAAGGGTGCTGTTAGCCAGTAAATTACCAACGAATAATCAAAAACCAACAAGTGAACTTAATTATCTACATAGTCCTTATATCCACCGTCATTGCCAGTGGGTCGCTGGTATTCCTGATCAAACGGGATAACCAGAAGCTGCTTAAGCTTTTACTGGCATTTTCGGGTTCCTTCCTTATCGGGATATGCTTTCTTATTCTTGTCCCTGAAGTGTTTTCAAAGCCTGCACCTTTTGCAGGACTGTTTGTGCTCATGGGCTTTATTATCCAGCTGGCGCTGGAGCTGATCACCGAGGGTGCTGAACACGGTCATATACACGAGCATGCCGATGGGGAGAAAGTTGCTCCCTGGCTTCTGCTGATCGGCTTGTGCATGCATGCCTTCCTTGAGGGGATGCCCCTGGTCAGCCATTTTGCAAGGGAGGTACAGCACTCACTGGTGCTGGGGATTGTGGTTCATAACATCCCGATCTCACTGACACTGATGGGGCTTTTTATGCATTACGGACTGAAACCTGCAAAGGCCTTTGTGTTTCTGGGGATTTTTTCATTAATGACTCCACTGGGTTCCCTGCTCGGACTTGCGATCGAAAATTATATTACGGTCTCTCTCGACTTGTTTTTTACATACTGCATGGCTGTCGTGATCGGAATTTTCCTGCACGTCTCCACATCCATTCTCTTTGAGACCGAAGAACATCACAGGTATAACCTGCAAAAATTTCTTACTGTCTGTTTCGGGATCCTTGTCGCCTTTATCGTCTCTCTGATCGCCCACTAACCTCATCCGCCAACTTTTTTTTATTAATTCGTAATTCGTAACTCGTAAATCGTAACTTTTTTTATACCTTTGCGCCCGGTTTTGAAGTCTTGTTCTTAATAATATACCTGGAAATGTTGATTAAATCCTCAAGGTTTTCAGGGTTAATGCCCAGGTGGTGAAATTGGTAGACACGCTACTTTGAGGGGGTAGTGTCCTTA
>JBAXLI010000130.1:0-6373 GCA_037134895.1 Bacteroidota bacterium | reverse complement strand
AAAAAAAAACCCCGGCAAATGGCCAGGGCTTTCTTCACTACAGGTAAAATTACTTTTTATCAGGAGTTGCTGCAGGAGCTGCTTTCTTGTCTTTATCGCAGCATTTATCCTTATGCATAGTGCAACCGGGTTTGCAACCTTCCTTGCTGGCATCTTTTTTATCGGTGGCAGCGGGAGTGGTTGTTTTGGTTGTTGTTGTTGTTTTGGTATCTGCAGGTTTAGCCGTGGTTTTATCCTGGGCTAAAACTGAAGTTGATAAGAATGCTGCCATCGCAAGCATTCCAACAAATAATGTGACTTTTTTCATTGTACGTTCTATTTTATGATTCAACACTTACTAAACGAAAATATTTTAATAATAGTGCAAAGTTACAAAGTTTTCATGAGGGCGGATGACTTTTCCCATAATAATTTTCCGTTTTCGGTATCCATCGCTTTGGAATCCACATTTTTACGGTTCATAAGAAAAAGATAGTCGAAGGCCTTGGATTCCACATCTTTCGAAGCGGAGAAATACATCACCGGGGCCGAAGCATCTTTGGGCGACCTGAAGAACATCCTGAAAACAAGTTTCAGCAGGGGCTGAAATACCTTGGGGGATTCACGGGCAATGTTTGAATTCACCGGGCCCGGACATAATGCAAACACAGAACAGTTGGTGTTGCCATTAGGGTTCAGCCTCCTTGAAAGCTCGACTGCGAAAGTCGTAAGCAAAAGTTTATTATGTCCGTAATGCTCCATCGATTGCTTCATGCTGTATGGAGTAAATTTCCCGAAGTCATTCCAGTTGATGGCAGCAGGGTTCCGGTGTGATTCGGAGGAGACGAAGATGATGCGGGGGATGGAGGAAGGAAGGATTGAAGGATTGAAGGGTTGAAGGGTTGAAGGGTCGAAGGAATGAAGGATTGAAGGACTGAAGGGTTGAAGGTTGCGAAAGCTTCTGTTTTCGATGAGTTTGATCACATAGAGAAACTTGGAGAAATAGTTAACCATGAACATTTCCTCGAAGCCTTGTGGGGTTTTTCGGGATTTATTCGGAACTACTCCGGCATTGCTGATAAGGATATCTATGGGTGAAAACTTTTCCCTGAGTTCGGCAACTACCTTTTCTATGCTTTTCACATCGCTGAAATCGGAATGCAGCATATGCACATCGCTGTTCCCACTGAGTTTTTTGACTTCCTCCCCTTTCCCGGGTATCCCGCTGCGACAAACCATGACCGTTCTGGCTCCCAATTTGGCGACTTCGGTGGCAATGGCAAAACCAAGTCCCGAACTGGCCCCGTCAACAACTACCGTTTTATTGTCAAGCCTGTCAGTTTCGCTTAATGTTCCAACAGGAACCTGCTTTTTAAATAGGTCCATTATGCCGGTGAGAGTAGCCCTGAAGGGATCCTTGTATTTTTCCTGCTTATTTTCTTCCATAGTGTTCTTTAATAAAATCCTGGTAATGCCGTGTATTTTTGTCAATATCGGCTTCGGTAAGCCCGAAATCCCCGAGGGAGTACTGGTGCACCCCGTGTTTGCGGTGTGGGTGCTCCTCCTCATGCCTCAGGAAACTCTCTGCCAGGGAGGGAGTCAGTCCGCCGTCCATGGTATAAATGCGTCCAAGTTCCTTAAGGGAATCACCTACCAGGTCCTTATAATAGATATCCATGAACTGCTTGTCGTTATCGCCTTTCAGCCTGTAGTCCAGGGCCTGTTCAAGCATGTACCCGGTCTTTCTCACCCAGTGAGATGCAATCTTCTTCTCATCCACATCGTCGCTGAACATCATGTAATTATAGGTAAGCATGCTCAGGTAAGAGGGAACCGACTCATAGATATTTCTGTGGGGCCAGATAAACTTCACATCGTTGAAATGCTTTGTTATAAGATGGGGAAACTCAAGATGGTGGGGAGTTTTAAGCACCCAGCGTTTTGCAGGTTTAACCCACTGCAGGAATTTCAGGAGCTTCACTGCATATTCATAAGCAGGCGACTGGTCGATGCGCTCCAGCCAAGAAGCATAGGAAGGCACATTCATCATGGCCTCGGTGGTCGTGCTGAGAAAACTCACATCCAGCATAAGTATGTCTTCCTCGGGCTGCATGGCGTCGATCGGATGTATTGCGAAAAAGCCTGGAGACATGAGTTCTACTGCTTTGACCGAGGTACGGGCGACTTTGATACGTCTGGGATCAGGATAGACATCTGAGGGCTTGAAATTGAGGTTGAAGGGCATAGGATTGATCACCTCCCAGCTTGGAATGACTCTGTGGTTGGCATCAACAGCCAGCATCCTCTGCAACTTGGTAGTGCCTGTCCTCTGTAATCCGACAATGATCCAGGCCGGGTAAAGTTCCTGTTCGAGGATCTCCGGATGCTTTTTGAAAAAATATTCCGCCCTCAGTCTAATGCTGATCAGACTCACCAGTCTTTCCCTCGTGATAAACCTTCCGATCGGATGAAGATTCGCTTCTTCATTGATTGAAGCAAGCATGCGGTCGACGGGTTCATCCCAGAAATCTTTCCCCAGCTCATCCAGGCCTGTGATTTTTTTTGACCTGCTGATCAGATCGTCTTTATCAAGCTTTATCTTCAAGCCCAGGGGATATCCGCCTTTCCAGGCCATATTAATCCCCCTGAACAGAACAGGACGGGAAGTGAAATTTTCATTACTCATCAAAATAACCAATTACCAGGTTGCCAAAAACCATTTCCAGGCTGCAAAAATAGGTAATGATCCTTAAGAATACCCGGCTGTAGTAAATTAATCGGCTCAGAACCGAAACCATATCCGCCGAAAATAAAAAAACTGCAACCGGTACTCTGGCTGCAGTTTCCACGAAAAAGAACAGGGTATTAACTATTCACAAAACAAATTTTAACTTTATATGTTTGGGTATGGATGTTCGCGGGATCATCGACAACAAAGGCAGAAAGCTTACCTTTTACATAATCTTCAAGCCTTTTCGACGGTGCGTTGATATCTTTAATGGTTATTTTTCCGTCGCTTGACAGTATAAAGGTCACGTAAAACTCAACATTGTCTTCCTTGTCGTTAAGAGTAAAATCCGGGGCAACCAGCAGAGATCTCAGGATCTTGTGCAAGGTCTTTGTTTCCGGGGATTTTTTAGAGTCAGCATTTATAGCCGGCAATGGTTTTGAGTGAATATAAGTATTGGTATTTAAGTCTGGGGCCAGGACTTCGTCATTGAAATCGGCCTCTGAAGGAACCGAAGGATAAAGATTGATCAGGGTCTGTTCATCGATTGAATTCACCTCATCTTCAAACGTTGCTTCCCTGGGCATTTCTGGCGCAAGGGAATTAGGAGAGAACAGGGCAAGTGCATCTTTCATTGGAGCCAGCACTCTTTTAAGGTTTCCTGCATAAAGAACATTTGCCTGGAGGAGTATTGAGATAACGGCAATCAATAAAAAACTGAAGACCGTTCTGCTTGTTGCTTTCATAATTTGGAATTTGGTTATTGGTTAAAAAACTCAATCCAAAATTACAGCCATCAACAAGCCGGAGTGTTATAAAATTTTCAGGAAGTTATATACTATTTACCGATGATTTGTTTTTGCCTGCGGTGAACATTCCGGAACTCAGTGAGTGTGAGGCCGGTTTCTTTCTTGAACTGAGCCGATAAATGTGAAGTGCTGCAGTAATGTGCTTTAAAGGCAACTTCACTGAAAGAAAGATCTTCATTGATAAGGATCTCCTTCACCCTGTCAATTTTCTGGTGTATAAAATACTTCTCAATGGAATTCCCGTGCACAGCAGAAAAAAGATTACTGAGGTAATGGTAACTGTAACCCAGCTTTTCACTGATATAATCAGAGAAATTTGACTTCAGTGAATCCTCGTTAATATAGACGAGGTCATTTATTGCTTTTTTGATCTTCTCAATAAGGATATGTTCGTTATCATTAATTAATTCAAACCCCAGTTCACGCATCAGGATTTTGAGCTTTTCCAGCCTTTCCTCAGCTATATTTTCACTTATTGCGAGTTCTTCTTCATGCAGCATTACATCAGTATAATTATGCTTTTCCAGCTCGGCTTTTACTACAAGCTTACACCGCACACATACCATATTTTTTATATATGCCTTCATCCCTGCAAATTGATGTTAAATAATATCCCGAGACTTATATTCAACCAACAAAAATACATCCTGTGAAAGCAGAACCCTTATACAATTACCACAATTTTTTATATTATTTACTGATGGCGGATGAGGATAGGGGGTGGAAGATGCAGGATGAAAAAATCGCAACGATGCTCTTGAACATTTAAATATCCCTGGTGTGATAAAGATTTTCCCTTCCGGCAGGAGCATAAAAAATGATCAAGGCCATAGCAATTATGAAAAGATTGCTAATACCGATCAGCCCCATACTGAAGAGGCGGTCCGATAGTGCGGAGCCAAGTGCATCATTGGAATTACCACCGTAAAAGAAAATGAGGATGATGAACAGTATTATCGGGAGAATTTGCTTTTTCGATGCCAAATAAAAGACAATGAGGATGATGAGCGGGAGGGTACAAAGAAAATGTTCTGAATCTGTCTTCACCAGGTTCGGTAGGATGGCAATCAGGACAAACCATTCCATGATCAGTCCGGCATTTTGGGCCGGAAGTGATCCATCATGTAGTATCTCAAATTTCCTGTTGAAATAATGCATGATGAGAAACAGCATACCCCCGCCTGCAATGATGACATATTGAAATTCATTCGGGATACCGGGGTTTATATAGTAGTGAAGCAGATACTGGATCGAATTATGTCCTGGATAATTTGCGTTATGGGCAAACACATTGCTGATCCACTCTTTGTAAAGAAAAACGCTTTCGGAGAAGCCAAAAAAGATCACAGGGATCAGAAATCCCAGGATCAATGTACCTCCCAGGCTGGCAAGGGCTTTCCATTTTTTCCGAAACAGCAGGGGCAGCAGCAGGATCAGGAAAAATGGCTTGGTGAGTACAACCAGTGCAAACAGGAAACCTGAGAGAACCTGCTTTGATTTTAAAAGTGCCTGGAGTGAAAGGCTGAGTAAAAGTAAAAGCACCACATTGATGTTCCCCAGGTGGAGTTCTTTGACAAAATGGATCAGTACGCAAACAAATGCCAATGAAAGCAGAAGGTTCAGATTCTTAGGCTTCTCCCTGTTAAAATAATTCATGAAAATGTTCAGGATCACATAAAACAAAGAAACAATGACCAGGCTGAGAATAACAAAATGAATAATGCAGGCTTTTTCAAAGGAGAACGGCAAATAAGGAAAAACGACAAACAGGGTGAATGGTGAGTACTTGTACAATCCTGAACTTTCCCCGAACGGAATGCCATATACCTGTTGCCCGGCCAGTAAGGCTTTTGCCGCCATGTAATAGACCTTGAAATCGTTGAGCCAAAACCGCCCGTTGATATTTTCAATAGTGAAAGTTAGAAGCAAGACGATTATTGCAAAAACAGAAAACTTCCAAAGTTGTTTTACATTATTTTTCATAATTTGCTGTTAAGTTTGACGACACGGCAGCGGGGTTCCTGAGCTGTCTGCAAAGGTGACAGCCTGTACCACCTCCAGAGCATGGTTCCTTCAGAATGGTTGCAGGTATTGATCCAGTTTGGCAGCCCGGGGTCAGAATGCGCCACCACGACTCTTACAGAACCGTCTTTTTCGTACTGAGCCGATGCTTTATTGATGCAGATTGTGAAATACCTGTAATCGAGTGATTCCATCCAGTAATTGTTCAGCTGGAAATTCCAGGAGTCACAGTCGGGGGGCATGACCTCTATTATCAAAGCCTCATCGGCTGTCAGCTTCCAGTAGCTGTGGTAATAAATAATGGATGCATCACCTCCTGCATCATTGGATTTCACAGGATCGAAGAGGGGAAGCTTATTGGTATGCTGCTGAAAACCTTTGGCCCATCGTGAAAACAGCATGGCTGCACCGCCAACAAACATGGATGCGGTGTTCAGTCCCTGGTCAACCATCGCCGGCGTGATATTTCCGGGAGCCTTGCGGCCATCGAGATTCTCGATTGTTAATTCGGCAGGGGTCTCGGTAAAGCGGTTGTTAAAGGTCTGCCTCACCATCAGCATACTGCTTGTTTCTTCTATTTTGAGCCAGTTTTTTCCTTTCTTTTCTTTGCTTAGGATGACTTCAAAACTTCCATCCGCCTCATATAGTATTTCATTATGTTCAAGGACTGCGCAAGGGGCCATGCCGCCGGTAGTCCCGTAATTGCCATTCTGAGTGAACAGCCCGAAATAATGGACTGTATTCCTTTTTCCTGTGAGCCTGTATTCATACTCCCCGCTGATCTGGGCATTGAAATAGTAATTGTCGGGATTGTCGGCTCCAAGTTTGATTGTTT
>JBAXLI010000129.1:0-6624 GCA_037134895.1 Bacteroidota bacterium | reverse complement strand
GCAAGGGCTTTTGATTTCATAGATTGTTTGACTAAACACGCCTTTGAAATTGAAGATCAGGAACATTCTCGTATCCCAGCCCCAGCCGTCCGATTTTGAAAAATCTCCATATGCGGAGATTGCCCGGAAATTCTGCGTCAACTTTACATTTAAACAACTGATCAGGATAGAAGGAGTCCCGGCTAAAGACTTCCGAAAAGACCGTATCAATATCCTTGACTATACTGCGATCATCTTCACATCCAAAAATGCAGTTGACCATTTTTTCAGGATTTGCAAGGAAATGCGTGTTGAGGTACCTGAAACCATGAAGTATTTCAGTATTTCAGAATCAACCGCGTATTACCTTCAGAAGTATGTGCAGTTCCGCAAGAGAAAAATATTCCACAGCAAGGAAAATTTCTCATTGCTTGTTGAATTGGTCAAAAAGCATAAAAACGAAAAATTCCTTCTCCCATGCTCTGATGTCCATAAACAGGATGTCCCTAAAATGCTTGAAGAAAACAAAGTAGTTTATAAAAAAGCGATCATATACCGTACCCTTGCCAGGGACATGTCTGATACTGACATCTCGAAATTCGACATGATCGTCTTCTTCAGTCCGTCAGGAATAAAATCCCTGTTCAAAAATTACCCTGAATTCAAACAGGGCGAAATGGTCATTGCCGCACTTGGACCCAGCGTTGCCAAAGCTGTGAAAGATGCTGAACTGAGGCTCGATATTGAAGCACCGACAAGGGAAGCACCTTCCATCACCAGTGCAATAGAACAGTTCCTTACAAAGGAAGCAAAGAAAAAATAGTCCGGAAATTGCCCGGCTGCCTCCATTTCCTTATGGAAAATTCTCTTTCAATGTCTTTTACATTTTCTAAACAGGAGCGCCTGCATGAATTCTCACTGATCCGCCACGTTTTCTCGGCCGGAAAGGTATTCTCCATTCCTCCTTTCAGAGTCACATGGCTGAAGAGCACCGACAACACAGACCCTTGTCATAAAGTGATGGTCAGCGTTCCGAAAGCCCTCCATGCCAGGTCGACCTCCAGGAATATGATAAAACGAAGGCTCAGGGAGGCATACCGCCTGAATAAATCCATCCTGGATGAAGCAGGCAATCAAGGAGACCGGAAACTGGTTTTCTGCCTCATCTACACATCGAAAGAAATACTGTCGTTCAGCGCAATACAAGATAAAATAATCTTACTTTTGCGTCGTTTAAAAGAAGAGAGTGAAAAAGGTAATTAGCGGGTTTTTCATTCTTCTGATAAGGTTTTACCAGGGTGCAATCTCACCTTACCTAATGCCTTCCTGCCGTTTTACGCCAAGCTGCTCAGAATATGGAATTGAAGCTATTCGAAAGCACGGGCCGTTCAGGGGTGGCTGGCTTACACTCAGGAGGCTGGGAAGATGCCATCCCTGGGGAGGACAGGGATATGACCCGGTGCCGTGATGGGGATTAGGGATTAGGGATTAGGGATTAGGGATTAGGGAAGAACAATATTTCCCTTTATAAAAAGTAAAAAGATGAACATGAGCATATTGAAGAAGACATTCATACTTATATTTCTGGTGATTTCGGTTACTGCATATGCCCAGGAAAAGACGGGGAACCAGGACAAGAATTCCAATATCGGGTTTGAGCTTCTGAAGAACCTGGATATCTATTCCAGTATGATAAAGGAACTGAGCACTGATTATGTTGATGTTATTAATCCGGGCCAGCTTACAGAAACTGGCATTGATGCAATGCTTGAGTCACTTGACCCCTATACAAATTTCATCCCCGAGAACCAGGTTGAGGATTATCGTTTCATTACTACCGGTCAGTACGGAGGCATAGGGGCTCTCATCCACCAACAAGGAAAATATGTTGTAATATCCGAGCCTTATGAAGGATCGCCGGCTCAGAAATTCGGGCTGAAGGCCGGGGATAAGATCATCAGGATCAACGGACAGGCGGCTGTTAACAAGTCATACGACGATGTAAGCGCAGTACTGAAAGGGCAGGCAGGAACGCAGATTAACCTGGTAGTTGAACGTAAAGATCCTGGCGATACCATTCTTAAAAATATTACACGTGAAAATATTAAAATAGATAATGTTCCTTATTCAGGAATACTTTCTGAGGGCATCGGGTACATCAAACTGACAGGCTTTACACAAAATGCCACAAAAGAATTCAGGCAGGCGTTTGTAAAACTCAGGGAAGCCAATACCCTAAAGGGGCTTATTATAGATATCAGGGGAAACGGCGGAGGTTTGCTCAACGAGGCTGTGGACATTGCCAATTTGTTTGTTGACAAAGGACTGGAAATAGTTTCAACCAAAGGGCAGAAAGCCGACAAGAACCAGGTTCACCTTACATCTTCGGCACCGATAGATGTCGACATCCCTGTTGTGGTCCTCGTCGACAGCCAGAGCGCTTCTGCCTCGGAGATCCTTGCCGGCGCCATCCAGGATCTCGACCGGGGCGTGGTACTTGGACAACGCACATTCGGGAAAGGACTGGTTCAGAATGTAGTGCCTCTCAGTTATAATGCCCAGATGAAGATCACCGTTGCGAAATATTATATCCCAAGCGGAAGATGCATACAGGCAATCGATTATTCACATAAGAATAAACAAGGTGCATTTGATAAAATCCCCGACTCCCTGATCAGGGAGTTTAAAACCAAACATGGCCGCAAAGTCTATGACGGAGGAGGCATCAGCCCCGATGTCAAAGCCAGTGACCGAAAGATCAGCAACATCGCACTCACTTTGTATAACCGTTTTCTGATCTTCGATTATGGAACCCGGTTCGAAAGATCCCATCCTTCAATTCTTCCTCCCGGGGAGTTCCAGATCAACGACAGTATTTACAATGATTTCCTTGAGTTCCTGAAAGACAAGGATTACAAGTACACCACAAGAAGTGAACTCGCTCTTGCAAAACTTCGCAAAGAAGCCGAGAAAGAACAATATTATACAGCTATTAAAGGCGAACTTGACATGCTCCAGACAAGCATGGACAATGATAAAAAAGAAGACCTCAACAAATACCGGGATCAGATACGCGAGCTCCTTAAAATGGACATTCTGTCGAGGTATTATTACCAGAAAGGAAAGATCATCGGTTCATTAAAGACCGATCCCGTCCTGAATGAAGGACTTGCATTAATAAAGGATACAGAAAAATATTCTGCTATTCTTTCAGGGAAATTTTCACAGCCCGACAACAGCCTTCCTGGTTCAGTTGAAGAAGAGCAATTATTAAAAGACGGTCAGTAATATACTTTTATACATCTATGAGAAGAATATTTATTATTATCTGCCTTATCCTTACGGGCTTCGTTTTCGAGGGCTTCAGTTCCGACAAACCTGCTTACAGGATATTTACTTCAAAGGGAAAGTCGGCCGATTTCAGCGACATGGTAAAAGCGGCAAAATCGTCGGACATTATATTTTTCGGGGAACTCCACGACAACCCCATCTGTCACTGGCTTGAACTTCAGCTTGCCAGGGAACTCGTCAACATTAAGGGGAAGAACCTGATGATGGGAGCCGAAATGTTCGAAACCGACAACCAGCTCCTTGTCAATGAATATGTTACAAGACAGATTATCAGGAAAAAAGACTTCCTGGCCGAAGCCAAACTATGGCCGAATTATAAAACCGATTATGCCCCTCTCCTTGAATTTGCAAAGGAGAACAAGGTGAAATTCATTGCCACCTGCGTGCCGAGAAGGTTTGCAGCTATTGTGAACCAGAAGGGCTTTGAAGGTCTTGACCAGATCATGGCCAATGAGCGCGGACTGATGGCCGCCCTCCCCATCCCCTGGGATTCCACTCTGAACTGTTATAAAAATATCGGTGCAGCCATGGAAGGAGCTCCTCATACGGGGATGAACATTGCCAAGGCCCAGGCGCTGAAAGATGCAACCATGGCCTCGTTCATCCTGAAAAACAACCCGACCGACAGCAGCATTTTCCTGCATTTCAACGGCTCATACCACAGCGAAAATTATGAAGGAATCGTTTGGATGGTTCAGCAGTACCTGAAAAAAGGAAATCTCTCCCCTGCTATGATGACAATAACCTGCATCGAACAAAAAGATCTGGGCGACCTCGAAAAAACGAACGAAGGAAAAGCTGATTTCATTATTGTAATCCCGGAGGATATGACTAAAACCTATGCCACTGAGTCAATGCCGCCTCCCGCCGCCAAGCCATCCGCAGATACAGTGAAAAAACAATAAAACCTAACGTTTTTCCTCTACAGACCTTTCAATCTAAGTTCACCAGACCAGGCATCGTCATGCGAAAGTAAAATACGCATTGATAAGAAAGTTCCATACGGTTACCAGGACAGTTGCCATCAGTTTGGAAACATAAAAATTTACCTTGAACTTACCTGTCATAGTCCATATGATCAGCAGGTTAATTCCCAGGCCAATCAGGGCGATCAGGAAAAATCTTGTGAATTCAAGCCCTATATGCGGATTATGGCTGTGAAATGTCCAGGCTCGGTTGAGCATATAATTGGTTGTTGCCGCCATGGCAAAACCTATTGCATTTGAGATGTATTTCTGGATTTTCAGGAACTCCTTGCAAATGAAGGTTATTCCGAAATCAACAAACACACCCGAGAAACCCACCATACAGAATTTGATGAATTTCAGGACGAAGGCGTTGTTAATGATCTGGTCGTAGGTCATTGGGGGTTGGGGGTTGGGGGTTGGGGGGCTGGGGGTTGGGGCATCCCTAATCCCTAATCCCCAACCCCTAATCCCTATAATTGTATTATCAATATCTCCACTTTTCCATTCCTCAGGACTTCCACATTCACGGTCATCCCTGATTTCAGTTTGTTCAGGCGGGCCATATAATCATAGATACTTTCAACTTTCATTCCATGCACCGAAATAATTATATCGCCTTTCAGCATCCCTCCTTTATAGGCAGGACCATCCTTTGTGACACCATCGACCCTTAGGCCTTTCTTCTCGGAACCTGCAAAATCAGGCATAATCCCAAGTGTAACCTTCAGCCTGCGGCCGCTTCTTCCGGCACTTTCCTTCTTTCCTGATTCCCTGAAGCTGAGATCTTTATTCAGATTGTCAACATCCATGACAACCGCCGCTCCGAAATCCGCAATCTTCTTCTCAGCATTATAATCGAGTTTATCGGCATCATCAAGGGGAGTATGGTAATCCATGTGAACCCCTGTTGTAAAAAAGAAAACAGGTATTCCCGATGCATAAAAGGCTGCATGGTCAGAAGGCCCGTACCCATCCGGAGAATGTGTAACACTGAAAGGGAGGCCCTTCTCAAAGACTCTTAAGATGCTGTCGCCTTCGGCGGATGTGCCTGTACCGCTGATCGAAATGGAATTCTTTTCCTTATCAAAACGCCCCACCATATCGAAGTTGAACATGGCTTTGATCTTTTTAACATCAACAAGCGGATTATTCACGAAATATTTCGATCCCAGCAGGCCCATTTCCTCGCCTGAAAAAGCAACGAAGATGATGCTTCGTTTCAGCTTGCCCTTCTGGGAAGCAAGTTTCTTTGCAAGCGCCATGACCATGGCTGTTCCCGATGCATTGTCGTCGGCCCCGTTATGAACCGCATTGGTATCGGGTGTACGGGATCCTGAATTGGGACCGCCAAAACCCAGGTGGTCATAATGTGCACCTATAACCAGGTACTCATCTTTAAGGGTGTTGTCGCTGCCTTCAAGCAGGGCAACTACGTTTGCTGTTTTGGCATGTTTCTGAATCACATCGATCTGGCCCTTAAGTTTAGTCCCGGTTTCAAAGCTGTTGGGTTTCTTCGTGAAGGCGATCAGGTGTTCGAGGCTGTCGGCCGAAATGCCTCTAGCCGCAAGTATCCTGTCGGCAATATCATGCCTGATATTGACAACAGGGATGCCGCTGGTTACTTCATTATTCTCGACCACAACGGCCATCAGCTTATCGTCCTTGTCCAGCCCTTTGGGAGTTACCAGAAGGACTCCTGCGGCCCCCTTGTCCTTGGCCGTAAGCACTTTGCTGCGGGTATCGCTGAATGGGATAAACCTGCTGTCAGTCTTATCCAGTTCGGGATCGGCCCTGAAGATCATCACCCACTTGCCTTTCACGTCAATGCCTGCGTAATCGCTCCATTTCAGGCTGTCGAGGTCCAGGTCGAAACCATATCCGGCAAACACAACAGCAGCGTCAATATTGCCGTCGGAAGAATATGCCAGGGGAATAAAATCCTTTTTAAATGCTGCATCGTAACCACCGACCGACAGTTTGTTCCCGGGTCCCAGAACCACATCAATGACAATGTCAAAATTCTGGAATCCATTGTCGGCCATAGGTTTCAGTCCGGCGGCTTTAAAATGGTCAAGGATGTATTTAGCAGCAACATTGATCTCGGGCGTACCCGGTTTCCTGCCTTTCAGAGAATCCGAAGCAAGAAAATAAACATAATCCTTCAGATCCTTTGAAGTGATCTCCCCTTTCTGCGCAAACCCAGGCAGAACAAGCGCCAACAGCGCTATATAAATCAACACTCTTTTCATCATCTGTTGTATAATATTTCTTTGTTACTCTGTTACTCTGTTACTCTGTTACTCTGTTACTCTGTTACTCTGTTACT
>JBAXLI010000128.1:0-6722 GCA_037134895.1 Bacteroidota bacterium | reverse complement strand
AAATGTCATATTGATGTTATTCGATATCATAATGGTTAGTCCCGCCCGGGGTACTTTATAAGATCCAACTAATTGAATTTTAATAGTTGGATTTTTTCATTTATTCATATTCGCGGGCGAAGGCTGGCCAAATTGAGTGTTTTTTACCTGACTACGGGATCACTCCAAGTTAAAGTTGGTGAACTGTTCGTGAACCGGCGACTGTGGATCGAGTATCCCCATCGGGCTGAAGGCCTGGTGGCCGTACTTTTCAAAGAACCCGATATATCCACTTGTATTTGTGAACAGCGGACAGAATCCTTTTGCCGATCTGCTCATTTCGGTCCATTGGGTCTGCCTGGAAAGGAATTTCCCGGTGATCTCATCATCAGTATCGGAAGGATCAATCCTGGTAAGCCACCAGGCTGAAAAGGGACAATATGTGACAGTTCCATCGACATTCACCTTAAAAGCCCGTTGACAACGCCGTTTATCGTTCTCGGGGAACGAGTACATGAAGCCATACGGATTGTTTTCAGCCAACCCCTGCCTGTAATGCTTCAGAAGAATATGCCCGGGTCCTGACAACATTAACCGTGCATAATGACCGGAAGCCGAACCCAACGGGTAATACCTGAAGATCTCCCAGGTACAGGCGCCTGCCTGGTCGACGAAAGCGGCCAGCTCGCCTGAGAGGATCTGGTTGAGATTGTAGCTTGTGGCGACAGTGTTGATCCCAAAGGGAACCCTGTATTCCTGCAGCAGGGCGATGCTGTTCATGATTCTGCGGAAGGATCCGGGGCTTCGGGAGTAATCATTGATCCCGTCAATTCCATCGAGGCTGAGAATCATATAAAGGTTCCCGGCATCCCTGATCGTTTTCACCTTTCCGGCATCCAGGGTTTCGCCATTGGACACGATCACGAAATGAACATCCTGATTTTCCCTTGTCAGTTCAACGATCATTTCCAGGCATTTGAGGGGTTCTCCGCCCACGAAAATGCCGGTGAGCATGTTGGTTCCCACATAATCGACAAGCCGGGAGAGCAATTGCCGGTCCATGGTGCTCCCTGATCTCCGGGCATAGCATGAGTTGCATCCCTGGTCGCATTCCATTGTTACATCGAGGATCATTTCACGCACCTTCCCGGTTTTCAGCGGTCGCGCCCTGTTCAGCCGTTCCAGCCGCCGGGCCGAGCGCATTACCATCTCACGGTATAGATTTCGGGGATCTCTGTTCATGTTCGCCATGTCAAGTGCAGGGTGTAGGTTCATAAGGCCAGTTTCTGAATCCCGGCACGAAATGCCAGGCAGCCGGCGCAGCTAAAATATCCGCTTCAGCCAATTTAACATATCCCGATAATCCCTCCGCGGGGGTTTCGAATTGCAATTTATTAATTTCCATAAAGAACCCGGCGGCAGGCTTCTTTTTAACGGTAAAATACCAGACCGGAATACCCAGGTCACAAGCGATCCGGAAGGGAAAGAGGGAGAACAAAACCTGGCGCCCCAGGAAGGAACGTTTACAGCCCCTGTTACCAGGTCCGAGAGGCATGTCGTTGGCGAAGGTGACGATCCCTCCCTGTTTGAGGTGCCGCACAAGGGCCAGTTCGGATCCCACGGGAAGGTAGTCCAGTTCACCGAGGAAACGGATAAGTTTGCCCTGGCAGCCAGGCGATCCATAGGTATTCTGCTTCCTGACTGCTTCAAGATGCGTCGGGGCGATGTATGGCCGGAGCGGGAGGCCACGTGATGAGAGGATGTAACTCATGACATACTGCGGACCGATATGTGCGCATAGAAACAGGATTCCTTTTTCACGTCCTTCTGCCGACAGCACCTTGTCGAGTTCGCTGGTGAGGTCCGGTGTGATCATCTGCCCTGGATTTTCGGCCATCAGATGCGAAAACAGTGTGTTCCGGTAGATTTCCCTGTAGTGCCTCCTGACGAACCGCCATCCTTTTTCCGGCAGGCCCAGATGTCTGGCAAACCACCGGATGGACGCCCAGTCCCTGTGTCCTAAAAACATGAACCGAAGACTGATTACAGAACCAGACACCCGCATCGGAAGCCCCCATGCGGGGCATGTCCGAAGTAGTAAAAGGAGCACCTTTTTATGGAAAGTGAAGGCGATCCAGTAGATATTTTCCAGCATCCGGCTGAAGTTCATGGGCAGCATCGTTTTATTTGGCCTGTCCAGTTGAATATCCCTTCAGGCAAACGTATATAACATTTTTTTGTTAGAGGGTTTAAAAACCAATTAGCTTATCCTTGTATTGTGGATCAGTATTAATTGATCAATTGGATTTTCCCCAATGAAATACATCCTTTATTAAACTCCACCGGTGAATTGTTGCTCCTGGCTGGATTCCATCCATCCATTGTTTTTCCTGCTCTGAAGAAAAACCTTCCGCTTTCTTGAGATCAAGCCAATAGTCGAGGTAGCGTGCGATCTGCCCGGCTCCAGGTGGCATAAAATAGGCAAATAAAAACGGGCTTCCGAAGTCGGAAGGTAACACTGCAGTGTACCCCGGACGAGACCGGGCATAAGCTCTTGCCTGAACAAAGGTCCATAGCGCCATATCAATTTCAGGTCGTTTTGTCATTTCAAAATAGTTGTTTACAAGTACTTTTGGATTGTCGGGGAACATTGAAGCGGTTAGCTTTTGGAGTACCGGGCTGTCAAACATACCGATGCTCAGTGAAGTTTGGGCTATTGCATTCTCGCGGGTGGTAAGGCGTTCCGAAATATTTCCCCTGGCAAGGATCGCAATTGGGCTTTCGTAATAGGGTTTGGTTGCGGTAAGAAGTTGTAGCCGCTCCGATGTAACGTAAATTCCTCCGATTGCCAAATCGAATTTATGGGTAATCAGGTCGTTTTCAAGCTCGGTCCATGTAAAGGGAATGAATTGCAGTTTTACATTCATATCTTTCGCCAATTTGTACATGAAAGCTACATCGAATCCAACAAGTTCTCCGGTTTCGTTGAAATAGCAAAAAGGAATGATTCCCGGGTTATATCCAACCTGCAACGAGGCTGTTCTTCGAATATGATCGTTCAATGAATTTTCGGTTGAATCATAGTCTGATGGAGGAATTTTTTGTCCTGGAAGATACACCGTCGAAACCACATTTTTCTTCAACGCCTCACCCACCGAGTAGTTCAGATAGGGAAGTTTAGGAGCTTTGAAAAGCGCCGGGCCCGACAGACGTAAAGCCCACGTAAATACCAGCACTATCGCCAATCCACTGCCCAGCCCTACGAGCAATTTCCTTATGTTCAGTTTCAGTTTTCCATAAAAGGAGAAGGTGGAAAGCAACGCCGTGAAAGCAAATCCCATTACACTCAACGCTACCTGCCCGTAACGGGTAAAGGTGGTAGTGGTTACATAGAGATCTTCAGTGGTAGGCGGCATGTGGTAAACGCCACAAAGAAAATTGACTGCATTTACCGTACCGCTCGGGGTTCCGATGGTTGACAGTAAAGTAAGAGGCGGGAGCATCAATGACTCTATTGCCGAATAATTTATCTGAAAATAAAAACTGCAAAAATAAAAGAACAACAACACTTTCAGGTTCCCTAACTGCGCGAAAGGATAGGCAAGGGAGATATTTGTGCCTATTATATCCTGCATTTTTTCATCTTTAATTGATTGATCTTTGATGAACTTCTCAATTGCCTGGGCAATGATTGGCAAAGAAACAACTGAAAGCGTGGTAACAAGCGAGAGTATAAATGCGCCGTTGAGCTCCTTCATAAGGTCTTTATATTTTACCGGAGCAAATGCGGAGATAAGCATGGGAAGAATCCAGAAAGCAAACAACGCAGCGCCCGACAGAAAAACGATGATATACAATAGCATTCCTTCGATCTCCTTGATGGACATGCTTCCTGCTGCGCTTGCAAATAAGGCAAATACTCCCACAGGGGCAACAATTACTACCCAGTTCCAGATCGTAAGGCTTGATGCCTTTATCTGTTCCATGATCTCCAGAAATGTTGCTTTATGCGGAATCCGTTGCATCGCTACGCCATAAAAAATGGTAAAAACCACTACGGCAGGTACATAATTTTTTGAAATATCGCCAAAAAAGTTTTCAGGGACGATCAGCGAAAGAAAATCCATATGGCCCGATTGGCTGTTGGCAACGATCTCTGTGGGTAATGCAGATTGCGGAAAGACCAGTGATAAAAACATCATGGCTGCAAGGACAATGAACCATGCGAACAGGAAGATATACCAGCTTCTGCCCACCAGGTGTTTTGCTGTTTTTGTATCGAGCTTACCAAGTCCGTGCAGAAGAGAGGCAATAAGATAGGGATATACGCACATCGCAAGCAATTGGACATAAGCTTTTCCTAAAAAACCCAGATAGGTTGCATATTCTCCAACAGTTATCCCGACCAGGACACCTGCCAGCGCCCCGATAAGCACCCTGATTGCCAGTTTTCCTGTGTTTTGTTTTTTCATGGTAGATTGAATCACGCGAAAATATTAAGGTTTCAGGGTTATAATTATGATCTTAGGATATCAAGGTTTAAAAATACACTTTTAATTGAATATATATTTCATGGAGTTGTTAAAGGCGTATCTTTAATCATTATTCAAAGTTGGGATTCTCAGTAAATATTACCTGGATTTATTTCATTTCCATCGAGCCGGCAGGACGTCATAGCCAGTGCTAAAAAAGTCATACTAACAGGAATTTCATCATTATAACAAACTTTTCAATGGACATTCAGGACAAAACCAACGAACAGCTCCAACAAGAGTTACGGGAATTACGGATAGAATGTAATTCCTTTAAGGAATTATATGAAAATGAATGTTCCATGCGCAAAGACTCGTGTAATGAGATGCTTGAAACCAAGCTTAACTTAACACTTGCTATGCAGGGCGGAAATATGGCCTGGTGGGAAATGGATGTACCAACCGGCCATGTGACGTTCGACAAACATAATGTTGAAATGCTGGGTTATCCACCCGAGAACTTCACACATTACAGTGATTTTACAAATTTAGTTCATCCTCAAGACCATGAGAGGATCATGAACGCGATGCGAGGACATTTCGATGGTGTATATGACCACTATGAAGTTGAATACAGGATTCTGTCTAAATCAGGAGAATATAAATGGTTTTGTGACTATGGTTCGGTTGTAAAACAAGATCCCGATGGGAAGCCGCTGATGGTTAGCGGCTTTGTTTATGATATCACGGATAAGAAAAAAGCTGAGGAGAACTTCCTTATAATCAGTAGAGCAGTTGATTCCACAAGTGATGCCATTGGAATTTCCGACAAACAGGGACATCGTATTTATCAGAACACAGCCTATTCCGCTTTATTCGGATACAAAACTGCCGAGGAAACAGAAGCAGCTGGAGGAGGGAAAGCTGCTGTAAAAGATCCTGAGATTGCCAGAGAAATGTTTGCGAATATCCTGAGTGGAATACCCTGGTCAGGTGATTTAGAAATGGTAAATAAAAGCGGGCGGGTCTTTTTAGCACATGAGCGTGCAGATGCTATAAAAGATAAGCAGGGAGAGATCATTGGAGTAATGGGCATAATAACCGATATCACTGAGCGCAAACAGGCAGAGAAAGAATTAAGCGACCTCATCGAAAAAAATCCAATGTCGATTCAAATCATGGATAAGGACGGTTTCACTCTTAAAGTAAATCCTGCGCACCTCCTGCTTTTTGGCCCTTCTCCTCCTCCGGACTTTTCAATATTTACCGATCTCCGGAATAAAGGATTTGGAGAATATATTCTTCTTGCCAAAAATGGCGAAGTGGCTCATTTCCCCGATATTTACTATAATGTGCATGATGCTTTTACCGAGTTGCCTGATAAACCGGTATGGATACGTGCTGTTCTTTTTCCTTTAGCAGACCAGGAGGGCATTATTGAAAGATTTGTTTTCATACATGAAGACATTACCGAGCGGAAACAGAAAGAGGAGGCTTTGACAAATAATGAACAAATGCTTCAAACTATCCTGGATAATTTCCCTGGTTTGGTATTCTGGAAAGACAGAAAGTCGGTTTATTTGGGTTGTAATCAGTCTTTTGCAAGCGGAGCAGGATTAGAAAGTCCGGCTGAGATTGTCGGAAAAACCGACCTTGAAATGCCCTGGGCGTCAACAGAAGCCATTAATTACCTTAAAGACGATTTGGATGTCATTGAAAGCGGAAAAGGAAGGTTACACATAGCCGAAACGCAGCATCAAACCGAAGGTCAGGTAATATGGCTGAACACAAGCAAACTGCCTTTGTGCAATCCCCTCGGTGAAATTATTGGTGTGATCGGTGTATCCCATGACATTTCCAAGCTGAAGGCAACGGAGCAAAAATTAATCATTAAGAATGAAGAACTCGTCTTTCAAAACGAAATGAAAGAAAAACAGACTGCCGAATTAGTAATTGCCTACAAAAAACTTGCATTTCATAACGCGGAAAAAATAAAACAGGAAGCAGAGTTAATCCTTGCAAACAATGAGATTGCCCTTCAAAAAGCCTTAAACCTTGCAAATGCCCATAAGGCAGAGCTGGCTGAATTTCATCAGATGGCATCAGAGCGGCTCCAAAAAATTGCCAGCATGGTGCCCGGTGTCATATACCAGTACCGCCTGCACGCCGATGGAAGTTCCTGTTTCCCATACGCCAGCGAGGCCATCCAGGAGATATACCGGGTAAGCCCGGATGAAGTTCGTGAAGATGCATCAAAGGTATTTGCAAATC
>JBAXLI010000127.1:0-7152 GCA_037134895.1 Bacteroidota bacterium | reverse complement strand
AAAGCCCGAATATCGAATATCGAATATTGAATATTGAATATTGAATAACCAACAACCAATCACCAACAACCAATATCCAGCTACTTCCTTCCCGGATAGACCTTCAACGCTGCGTCGAGGCACTTCATGGATTCACTGAGATCGTTCACATTCAGCACATAGCTGATACGAACCTCGTCTATTCCACGGCCTTTGGTTGAATAAAAACCAGTTCCGGGTGCAAGCATCACAGTCTTTCCTTCGAGATTGAAATTCTCAAGAAGCCACTGGCAGAACCGGTCAGAATCATCGATAGGCAATTTTGCCATGGCATAAAAGGCGCCTCCCGGGTTCGGGCAGAAGCAGCCATCCATTTTATTGATGGATTCCACAACCACATTCCTTCGGAGAAGGTATTCGGCCAGTACACCTTCTATATATGAATGGGGCGTGTTGATGGCTTCTTCCCCGGCTATTTGTCCGAAAGTAGGCGGACTCAACCTGGCCTGTGCGAATTTCATTGCGGTGGACATCACCAACTTATTATGGGATATCATAACACCTATACGAGCCCCGCAGGCGCTGTAGCGTTTTGAAATTGAATCAAGAAGCACAACATTCTGTTCAATCCCCTTCAGGTTCATCACCGAAAAATGTTCTTTTCCGTCATATACGAATTCACGGTAAACCTCATCCGCAAACAAATAAAGATCATGTTTAAGAACGATCTCCTTGAGAAGTTCAAGTTCTTCCCTCGAATACAGGTAACCGGTAGGATTATTCGGGTTGCAAACCATGATAGCCTTGGTTTTCGGCGTGATCGCCTTTTCAAAAGCCGACATAGGGGGCAGTGCAAAACCATTCTCAATATAGGAATCGATGGGCTTTACTATTACACCTGCAGCAACCGAGAACCCGTTATAATTTGCATAAAAAGGCTCAGGGATGATGATCTCGTCGCCCGGATTCATGCATGAGAACATGGCAAACATAATGGCTTCGCTTCCCCCGGTGGTAACGATCATTTCCTCGGGGCTTACTTCGATATTGCAGCTTTTATAATATTCTGCCAGTTTCTTCCTGTAGGAAGGAATACCGGCCGAATGGCTGTATTCAATGACACGGATATCGGTATTCCTGATTTTATCCATCACATTTTCGGGTGTGGGGATATCAGGCTGGCCGATATTCAGATGGTATACTTTAATGCCTTTTTTCTTGGCTTCATCTGAAAAAGGGACTAGTTTGCGGATCGGGGAGGGAGGACAGGCCTGTCCACGGTTTGATACAGCTGGCATAGAGTTTGGGTTTTAGATAAAGCAGCAAAGCCAGCTTTGGGCTGGCTGCTGAAAAACGATGAATTTGAATTTCTATTTACTGACAGGAGTTGCACCCTGTTCATTTTGTTTCTCAGGTGTTGTTGTAGCCGGTTTGGCAACTACTGTTCCCTTGATAGTCAGCCTGATGCTTGAAGACTTGCCATTGGAATTGACTGTGATGGTTTTATTCACAGGGCCAATGTTGTTGGTGTTGTAATTAACCTTGATCACATCGCTTTTCCCGGGAAGAACAGGTTCCTGTGGCCATGAAGAAGTAGTACATCCGCATGAAGTGATGGGTTTCGAAAGGATAAGGGGCTCTTTCCCTGTATTTGTAAATTTGAATTCGCAGTTACCATCGGCGCCCTGGAAGATTGTTCCGTAGTCATGCACCAGTTTATCGAAAGAAATCTCAGGAGCATTTGGGTTTACCGGCGGCTGCTGGGCTGCATCCTGTGCATTAACTGCAAATGCAGCAAACATTATAAACAGTACTGAAAGCAAAAGTTTACGCATGGTATAATAATTTGAATGGTTTATTAAAAGGAACACAAAATTACTAAAAAAATTGTTCCTGAAAGTCGGGCTGCATTAATATTTTATAAAGACATGTCTTGAATTTCACGGTTATTCAGAATACAGAGGGTCAGCGGAGGCTGTTCAGGATCTCAAACAGCTCTTCCATTTTGAATGGTTTTGTAATATAGCTATCGACGCCGGACTGCAGGCATTTTTCCTTGTCATCTTTATCGGCATTTGCGGTAATGGCACAGATGTGGATAGGAGGTATACTGTGGGAGGCTGACTCGAGGCCTCTGATTTCCTTTGTTGCTTCAAGCCCGTCCTGTTCGGGCATAAAAATATCCATCAGGATCAGGTCGTATTTATTCTTTTTAAACAATTCGACTGCCTGGCGGCCGTTCTCTGCAACATCGATCTGATGCCCGAGTTTGCTCAGGGTTACCACAGCAACTTTCTGATTGATAAGGTTATCTTCGGCCAGCAGTATCTTCAGGTTCCTTGATTCAGGTTTAGGCTGCGGCCTCGAGCGTTCCTTCACCGTTGATTCGGGAGTGCTTTTTGAGATGACTTTCTCCATTGCAGCTGACAATTCCATCGGTAGGAAAGGCCTGTAAAGGACGATGCCGAAAGCCATTCCGGCCAGATTCTTTGGGATTTCCTGTCCGTGGTAAGCAACCAGGAGTTTATGCAATTCGTTCCAGGCAGGGTCGGGTTTAAAGGCTCCCAGGGCCAGCTTTGCGGCTTCCAGTTCAACCACAACAAAATCGAAAGGCCGCCTGATCTTATGTCTGTGTGAAATCTCCTGCAGTCCGTCGGTCAAAGTAAGCAAATGCTGGGATTCGCAGTCGAAACGGTTCATAAAATCGATCAGGATCCTTGCCCTGACTGGGTAAGGATCTATAATCAGGACATTAAGCTGGGAGGTCCCGGGGTTGACGGCAGGAGCCTCAGAGCCAGGTACTTTCTCAAGCTGAACAGTGAAAGTGAATGTTGAACCTTTACCTGCAAGGCTTTCGACATTGATCTCACCCTTCATCCGGGAAATAAGATGCCTTGCGATAGCAAGCCCGAGTCCGCTTCCTCCGTATTTCCCGGTTGAAGGGATAATCCTTGTGAAGGAGGTAAAGATCTTTTTCTGTGCTTCCTCAGAGATTCCTATCCCCGTATCTGAAACCTTGAATTGAAGGCTTACAGTATCTTCATCCCATGAAAGGAAATAAGCCGAGATCGAAATTTCTCCACTTTCGGTGAATTTGATACCGTTATCGGCGAAAACCCTAAGCACCTGTTTCAGGCGTGAAGGATCTCCCTTTAACTTCATGGGGATATTTGCATCGACGAATGAAAGGATCTCTAGTTCCTTTTCCCTTGCCTCAGGCAGGACATCCGAGATTACATCTTCAATTACATCATACACACTGAAGACTGTGTTATTAAGCTCAATCTGTCCTGCTTCGATTTTCAGAAAGTCCATTATTGCGTTAAACACCGAAAGCAGGTTAGTTGCGGAATCTTCAATAATACCAAGATATTCCTTTTGTTCGGGCGAAAGTTCAGATTGCCTGAGTATTTCGGCCATCCCTACGACACCAGAAAGCGGGGTATAGATCTCATGCGACATATTGGCCAGGAACAGACTCTTGGCTTTATTTGCCTCATCGGCTTTCTCAAATTCGGCCAGCAGTTTCGTCTCATGCACCTTTTTCCTTTCAACATCCATCTTTACCCCAATCATCCTCGAGGGTTTGCCAACAATGTCTGTTTCGACGACCTTTCCTTTGTCGAACACCCATTTGCATCCATCCTTTTCGGTAATACTCCTGTACTCAGCCTCATAATAAGGGGTTTGAGAGTGCAGATGCTTCTCAAGTTTGTCTTTCACTTCAGCAGCATCCCCGGGATGTATCAATTCCATGAATCCCGAAATTGAAGCCGGAACTGAACCAGGCAGAAGGCCAATCAGAGAAGCCATATTTGAGCTGCATTCGATCCTTCCTGTTTTGCAGTCCCAGTCCCACCAGGCCATCTGGCTTGCATCAAAGGCCAGGCTGAACCTGTCGTTCGCAAGGCTAAGTTCATTATAAACCTGCTGCAGGCGGTCGTTTGATTTCTGGTAAGTTCTTTGAATCTCTTCCCATTGCATGGAGGCAAGCTTCACAACTTTAAGCTCGGTTTCCAGCACCTTAATTTTATGAATAAGATCTTCTGACATAGCCGGTTTCGTTTGCAAGGATAATTATCTTCTGTTTTTATCGGGATAAAGAATATCCAGTCCGCATCTCAGGTTTGACAGGTAGCGGAAGGCGTCAGGCACGAAGGCTTCGGGTATGACCGAACCATGCTGGGGAAGGATTGCTATGACCTTTATCCCCTTGAGACGGTCAATAAAGCCCCGGGCAGCGACATTCCCTGCCATATAATCGAGGTGGAAAAGATTCATTTTAAACTCATGCCGCCGAAAATCGCTGATCACCAGTTTCCAGTCCATATCGATGGCAGCCCAGATGTCGCCCGAAAACAAAAATCCCGATGTCACATCGTAAGTAGCAAAGGCCCCCGGAAAATGCAGAAAAGGAGCTTCAATAAACTTCAGCACCCGGCCGGAAGAGAATGTGAAGGACGAGAACTCAGAAATATTGAAGAACTCGTAATTATCTCTTCCATAATGGGAGATCAGGATATTGGTGCGGGTACTTGTGATTACTTTCATGCCGGGATTCACATCAAGCCATCTCACCATGGAGCCTGCTACATCAGGATCCTGGTGGCAGAGGATTTGAGCCGAAACGTGCGAGGGCTCAATGATCTGTTCAACCCTCCGCCTTACAAAATCAAACACTTCGGCACCTCCCGGGTCTACAATAATGGCTTCATCTCCATCGGTGACCAGGTACGTATTGCAGCGGAAGGCTGAATCTTCGGGGGTTCCAAGCCAGTACACTGCATGATGCTCATTCTCGTAAAGAGGAGTCGGCTGCTCAAACCTGAGATCTGTGTTGCGGCTTAATTCAGTAAGATTGATCGTATTGCTCATGGTAAATCATTTTTCGTTGTTATGAAGTCCGCATTCTTTCTTCGAACCACTCTCCCACCACCACCTCCCGGCCCTCAGATCCTCATCGGGGAGTACGGCCCTGGTGCAGGGCAGGCATCCTATACTGGGGAAACCTTTGTCGTGCAAACTGTTGTATGGAATCTTCTTCGCCCTGATTCCCGACCAGATATCATCCGCCGAAAAATTAATAAGGGGATTCAGTTTTATGATGGAATGCCTGTCCTCCCATTCAACCATCTGCATCCCCGACCTGTCAGCCGACTGCTCCCTGCGCAGTCCGGTGATCCAGACCTTCATACCCTGAAGCGCCCGCCGCAGAGGTTCGATCTTCCGCACATTGCAGCATTCCTTACGGTTTTCAACACTGTCGTAAAACAGGTTGATGCCTTTTTCATTAACCATCTTTTCAACAGACCTGTGGTCGGGGAAAAAAATTTCGATCGGCTTATTGTATTTCTGATGTGTTATGCTGATGAGATCGTATGACTCCTGGAACAGCCTGCCGGTATCAAGAGTTATAATACGGATGGATGGAAAAGAGGTGGCGATGATCTCAGTGAGGAACTGGTCTTCGGCTCCCAGGCTTGTAGAAAAAACACAGAGCCCCGGAAAAAGCGAATTAAAGTAGCCAATTGCCCTGAAAGGATCAACTGATCCCAGTTCCTTGTTATATTTATCGATATCGTTCTTCATCAATTATGTATAACAGGTATTTGAGAATGTGAAATTATAAAATTCCGGAGGTAAAATCAATGTTTTGAGATAATAATAAACTGTATTTTTGAAAAAAAATGAAAGATGAGAGTCCATTTCATTGCTATCGGCGGAAGTGCGATGCACAACCTTGCAATCGCTTTACATAATAAAGGCTATATAGTCAGCGGCTCAGATGATGAAATTTTTGAACCTTCCAAAGGCCGGTTGAAAAAACTCGGACTACTCCCTGAAACTGTAGGCTGGGATGTTTCGCGAATCTCCACGTCGCTCGACGCCGTAATCCTCGGGATGCATGCCAAAGCCGATAACCCCGAGCTATTAAAGGCTAAGGAGATGGGGCTGAAAATTTTCTCTTACCCTGAATACCTTTACGAACAGTCGAAAAATAAAAAACGGGTCGTTATTGGCGGAAGTCATGGAAAGACAACCATCACAGCCATGATACTTCATGTTTTGCAGAAAGCCGGTCTTGACTGCGATTATATGGTCGGGGCCCAGCTCGAAGGCTTCGATGTGATGGTAAAGCTCAGCGAAGAGGCAGAGATCATGATTTTCGAGGGGGATGAGTATCTCACTTCTCCTATCGACAGAAGGCCTAAGTTCCACCTGTACAAACCCGATATCGCCCTGCTCAGCGGGGTGGCCTGGGACCATATTAATGTATTTCCCACCTTCGACAATTACGTTGAGCAGTTCAGGGAATTCATCCGCCTCATATCAACAGGCGGAACACTCATTTACTGTGCTGATGATGAAACCCTGAGGCAGATATCCCCCGATTCAAGGGATGACATAAAACGCATCCCCTATTCTGTTCCTGAATATTTTATTGCGGATGGCGTAAGTCGGCTTATCGACAATGGGAAAGCTTATCCGCTGATGGTCTTCGGGCGGCATAACCTGATGAACATGAATGGCGCAAGATGGATCTGCCGGGAGCTGGGGATCACTGATGAGACTTTTCTTTCGGCCATTCAGTCGTTCAAAGGGGCTTCAAAAAGACTGGAATTTGTTGCGGGTAACAGCTCGGTTTCGGTGTATAAGGATTTCGCCCACGCACCTTCTAAAGTCAAGGCAACTTTGCATGCAGTAAGAGAACAATACCCCGGCAAAAACGTTGTTGCCTGTCTTGAGCTGCACACCTACAGCAGCCTGAGCAAAGAATTCCTCTCCCATTACCTCCACAGCCTCGACGAGGCCGATGTGCAGCTTGTTTATTTCAATCCCCATGCAATTCAACTGAAACGCCTTCCGCCCCTTAGCCCTGAACAGGTAAAAGAAGGATTCGGTAACAGTGGCCTGAGCGTTTTCACTGATTCAAAAGCCTTGCAGGAAAACCTGCTAAACATGGACTGGCATAACTCAGTATTGCTGCTGATGAGCAGCGGGGATTACGATGGGATGGACATAGCCCGGTTTGCGGGGGAGATAGTAAAGTAATTTACGAAGCCCGAAGCCCGAGTTACAATTACATTTACGAAGCCCGAAGCCCGAGTTACGATTTCAATGAACGACCTCGCCGCAGAGCAGCGAGGTATCTAGAACAGAGCCAACTGTTTA
>JBAXLI010000126.1:0-7192 GCA_037134895.1 Bacteroidota bacterium | reverse complement strand
GATCTTAAGGGAATCTATAAACTTTGTAGCATCCTTGTAGTTCCCGTCAAGTTCAAAAGAGAGCAGGGAACTGCAGCCTCTCATCTGGGGTTCGATCATCTTATGATAGGGATTCGACTTCAGACCGGGATAATTCACGGCTTTTACCCTGGGATGTTTTTCAAGGAAAGTTGCAACTGCCATGGCATTTGAACAATGTTTCTCCATCCTGAGCGACAGAGTCTCAAGGCCAAGCAGGTTAAGCCATGCATTGAAGGGGGCCATCGATGGTCCCAGGTAACGTATGCAGCTCTGCCTGATACCGTCGATGAGTTCCTTAGGTCCGCAAATGATTCCGCCCAGACTTGTGCCGTTACCGCAAACATACTTTGTTGTTGAATGAACAGTAACGTCGGCACCCAAAGCAATAGGTTGCTGAAGAGCAGGCGTTGCGATAGTATTGTCGACCACCAGAGGAAGTTTTTTCGATTTCGCCAGTTTTGCAAGAGCCGGTATATCGGCGATGAACAAGGCCGGATTGCTGGGTGTTTCGACAAACAGGAATTTCGTTTTAGGTGTGATTGCATCTTTCCATGCATTGATGTCTTCAGGATTGGTGACCCAGTTGACCCTGGTGCCCATTTTCTTCAAACCGGTCTCAAACAACCCGAAAGTACCTCCGTAAACTCTGTTCGACGAAACTACCTCATCCCCGGGAGACAACCAATGGTGCGATAAAAGGAAAATAGCCGCCATTCCAGATGAAGTTGCGATCGCCCCGTCGGTCCCTTCAAGCGCCGCCATTCTTCGCTCAAAGAGGTCAACCGTCGGATTGTCCCAGCGTCCGTATGTGTATCCAGGTTTCTCACCTGTAAATATTGCTGCAGCTTCTTTTGCATCAGCATAGGGATAAGCAACAGACTGGTAAAGAGGAGTGATCATCGAACCGGGTGTGAATTCAACATTCCCGGCGTGAATAGCTTTGGTACTGAATCCTTGTTTTGACATGATTTTCGGTTTTTGGTTGATAATGAGCAGTCAGCAATAATGAGCAATAAACAAAAATAAAAAAATATCCGACAATGGGCAATTTATAACGGATTTCAGCATTAAATTTTGCGAAATGCTTATCTTGCTTAACAGTTCGATTTTTAGTAATTTCGCCGATTCAAAAACCCAGTAGCATGAACTTTGATCTCATTGTCATAGGCAGCGGCCCCGGGGGGTATGTTGCCGCAATCCGCGCCGCTCAGCTTGGCATGAAGGTTGCTGTTGTTGAAAGAGCAGAACTTGGCGGTATTTGTCTTAACTGGGGATGTATCCCGACCAAGGCACTTTTAAAAAGCGCTTCCGTCTTCCAGTATTTTCAGCATGCAGCGGATTACGGGCTTTCGGCTTCGGATGTAAAAGCCGATTTCCCTGCTATCATCAAACGCAGCCGCGAAGTTGCAGATACCATGAGCAAGGGGATACAGTTCCTCCTGAAGAAAAACAAAGTTGAACATCTTAAAGGTTTCGGAAAGGTAAAGCCCGGAAAGATCGTCGAAGTCACCGATGAAACCGGCAAAGCTTCGGAATATCAGGCAAACCATGTTATTCTAGCTACCGGCGCACGTTCGAGGGAACTTCCCAACCTGAAGCAGGACGGCAAGAAGATCATTGGTTACCGTGAAGCCATGACCCTGGCTGAACAACCTAAAAGCATGGTAGTAGTGGGTTCTGGAGCTATCGGCTCGGAATTTGCATACTTCTATCAT
Organism: Bacteroidota bacterium; assembly: GCA_037134895.1. Lineage (GTDB taxonomy): Bacteria > Bacteroidota > Bacteroidia > Bacteroidales > FEN-979 > CAIRDP01. The sequence goes on along the minus strand of JBAXLI010000126.1, from coordinate 5,456 downwards.
TCGATTGGCACAAAGGTCACACTTATCGAAGTGCTTCCTAACATTGTTCCCATCGAGGATGAAGAGGTCTCGAAAACCCTGGAACGCTCTTTTAAAAAAGCCGGCATGAAAGTTCTTACAGGTGTGTCTGTTGAGTCGGTCGATACGAAGGGTGAAGGATGCAGGGTCACTGTAAAAACCAAAAAAGGCGACGAGATCATTGAATGCGACATAGTGTTATCAGCCGTAGGCGTTGCAACAAATATTGAAGGAATCGGACTCGAAGAGACAGGTATATCCACTGAGAAAGGAAAGGTTGTTGTCGACGACTTCTACTGCACGAATGTGGCAGGTTATTATGCTATCGGTGACATCGTGAAGGGACCTGCTCTTGCACATGTCGCTTCCCACGAAGGAATTATCTGTGTTGAAAAAATTGCAGGCAAACATGTTGAACCTCTCGATTATGGCAATATACCGGGCTGCACCTACACCCATCCCGAGATCGCATCGGTTGGCATGACAGAAAAAGCTGCCAAAGAAGCAGGATACGAGATACTGGTCGGGAAGTTCCCGTTCACAGCATCAGGCAAGGCTACAGCATCAGGGGCCAGGGAAGGTTTTATCAAGGTCATCTTTGATGCAAAATACGGGGAATGGCTGGGCGCTCATATGATAGGCGAGAATGTGACTGAACTTATTGCCGGGGTGGTCACTGCAAGGAAACTTGAAACTACCGGCAGGGAGATCATCGAAGCTGTTCATCCGCATCCTACGATGAGCGAAGCAATAATGGAAGCTGTTGCCCAGGCTTACGGGGAATGCGTGCATCTTTAAGAATGTACGATGTACGATTTACGATTTCCAACAACCAATCACCAACAACCATCAACCAATCACCAATTACCATGGAAATAATAAAGACTCCCCTCGAAGGCCTGCTTATTATAAAGCCCGATGTTTTTGAAGATGAAAGAGGATATTTCTTCGAATCATTCAACTATGAAAAATTCCTTAACCTGGGCCTTGACCTTAAGTTCCTCCAGGACAATGAATCCAAGTCCAGAAGAAATGTTCTGAGAGGCCTGCATTTTCAGTCGCCTCCTTTTGCCCAGGGAAAACTTGTGAGGGTCATGAGGGGTTCGGTTCTTGATGTTGCTGTCGACATCCGCAAAAACTCACCAACTTACGGAAAGTGGGAATCAATAGTGCTTTCAGGACAGAACAAATGGATGTACTGGATTCCAGAAGGTTTTGCACATGGTTTTGCCACTCTTGAAGATGATACCATCTTCTTCTATAAATGTACCAAGGGCTTCAACAAAGCTTCGGAAGGCAGCATTTTCTGGAACGATCCCGACCTCGGCATCCAATGGGGAATGGAGAATCCATTAATTTCTGACAAAGACAAGCTTTCGCCGAATTTCAAAGATTTTAACAGTCCTTTCTGAGCATGAAACAGAGCCTTAAATATGTCCTGATCTCGCTGGTGGTTATCCTTTTCTCCGGTATCCTTATCTACGCGGTTATTTACCAGAAAAATTCCGACCGTGACTACCGCGAGGTGGCGCAGCGTTCTTACCGTATATTCTCCCCGGATTGTCCGGCAAAAGCTGACTTCGCCGGGGAAAGGATGCCCCTGGAACTTACCTATGTAAAAGAAAGCCTTGACAGGGAGATCATGATCAACACGTTCATGCATGCCTCCACCATCATGATGTTTAAACGCGCCAGCCGCTGGTTCCCGGTCATCGAGCCCATCCTCAGAAAAAATAAGGTGCCTGATGATTTCAAATTCCTTGCGCTGGCCGAAAGCAACCTGTATAACGCGGTTTCCCCATCAAGGGCCGAAGGGTTCTGGCAATTTCTCAAGGCTACCGCCGTACATTACGGACTTGAAGTCAATGAGGAAGTCGATGAACGGTATAATGTTGTCAAGGCCACAGAAGCTGCCTGCAAGTATTTCCTTGAGTCCTACGCTCAGTATGGCAATTGGACGCTTTCTGCTGCTTCATACAACAGGGGGCCCGATGGTATAAGTGATGCACTCAGGGACCAGCAGGCAAAGACATTTTATGATCTTTACCTGAATGACGAAACCTCCCGTTACATTTACAGGATCGTCGCACTGAAAGAAGTCTACCGAAACCCTGTAAGATACGGTTTGTATTTGCGGGCTTCAGACTTTTATCCAGTGATCCCGGTCAGTACCATCGAAATCGACACACCCGTAGAAAATCTTCCTGCCTTTGCTTTGAAAAACAAGGTCAGCTACAGGATTCTAAGAGACCTGAACCCATGGCTCAGGAGATACAACCTGCCCAATAAACTCAGGAAAACATACCAGATCCTTCTGCCCAGGGAAGGTGCAATGAATTCCGATCTGCTCCAGAAAGGACTTCCTCCTTCCGACACTTACTTCCATGACACACTGATTATTAACGAGATCCATTAAGCTTTTTCCTGATTTTGGACGACAGACTGGAAATATCCGGAGCCAGGGTACATAACCTCAGGAATATCGACCTGAGCATTCCCCGGAATAAACTCGTGGTTTTCACCGGCCTCAGCGGGAGCGGTAAGTCCTCGCTGGCATTCGACACAATATACGCCGAAGGCCAGCGCAGGTATATGGAAACTTTTTCTGCTTATGCCAGGCAATTCATCGGAAGCCTTGAAAGACCTGATGTAGACAGGATTACCGGCCTCAATCCTGTCATCTCTATCGAGCAGAAGACAGCCAGCCGGAACCCCCGGTCAACAGTCGGGACCATCACAGAGATTTACGATTTCCTCAGGCTTCTTTATGCCAGGGTGGCCGATGCATATTCTTACATCACTGATGAAAAGATGGTAAGGTATTCAGAGCAGCAGATCGTTGACCTTATTATCTCAAATTATACCCGCAAGGATGTAATGATACTTTCTCCCGTTGTAAAAGGCCGCAAAGGCCATTACAGGGAACTTTTCGAACAAGTGAGGAAGCAGGGATTCCTGAATGTACGGATTGACGGGAATGTTCGTGAAATTTCACACGGACTGCAGCTCGACCGCTACAAGATCCACGACATCGAGATTGTCATCGATCATATTCAGATCACAACTGATTCGTTAAGAAGGCTGGCCGGGTCGGTTAACACAGCAATGAAACAGGGCAAGGACACCCTGGCCGTTCTCGATATTGAAACCGACAAGGTCAGGCATTTCAGCCGCCTGCTGATGTGCCCGACTTCCGGCATCTCTTACGATGAACCCGAACCCAATACATTTTCGTTCAATTCACCTTACGGGGCTTGCCAGCGTTGCAACGGACTGGGCACGATTTCAGAGATTGATATACAAAAGATCATGCCCGACACGGGCAAAAGCATTAAAAAAGGCGGGATTGTTCCACTAGGCGAATACAAAAATACCTGGATCTTCAAGCAGATAGAAGCAATAGGCGAAAAATACGGTTTTGACCTGAACACCCCCATCTCCGATATCCCCGAACAGGCTGTAAATATAATTCTATACGGATCTGACGAGGTGATAAGGGTTAAAAATGATTACCTGGGCATCACTTCATCCTATTCCCTGAATTTTGAAGGCATTGTTAGTTTTATCAACTCACAAACAGCCGAAACGGCCCCGGCCGGCATCATGAAGTGGGTGAGCAGCTTTATGAATAAAATGCTTTGTCCGGAATGCCTGGGATCAAGACTAAAAAAGGAATCATTGCATTTCCTCATTGAAGGGAAAAATATTTCTGAACTCGCCGGGATGGATATGCTGAATCTTCAGTCATGGATGGGCAGTATCAATGAGCACCTTGACGAAAGAAAGAAGCTCATCGTATATGAGATCATCAGGGAGATTCAGAACCGTATCAATTTTCTGCTGGATGTCGGTATAGGTTATCTTTCCCTCAACCGTCCGGCGAGGTCGCTGTCGGGAGGTGAAAGCCAGAGAATCCGCCTGGCCACCCAGATCGGCTCCCAGCTTGTCGGAGTATTGTATATACTCGACGAGCCCAGCATCGGCCTGCATCAGCATGATAACCTGAAACTGATCAGGGCGCTTCAAAACCTCAGGGATGCCGGAAATTCGGTCATCGTTGTTGAACATGACAAGGAAACCATACTTGCTTCCGATTATGTAATCGATATCGGCCCGGGAGCCGGGGTGCACGGAGGCCGCATCGTAGCCCAGGGAACGCCAGGGGAGATCATGCTGAATGAACATCTCACAGGGATGTACCTCAGCGGTAAGAAGAAAATCGCTGTTCCTGGAACCAGGAGACAGGGCAACGGGAAATATCTTTATCTGAAAGGAGCTACCGGCAATAACCTCAAGCATGTCAACCTGCAGATACCTCTTGGGAAGTTCATCTGCATCACAGGTTTGTCGGGCAGCGGAAAATCCAGTCTTATCAATGAAACCCTCTATCCTATACTTAGCAGGCATTTTTATAAGTCTGATCTTAAGCCCCTTGCCTACGAAAGTTTCGAAGGGATCAAAAACATCGATAAAGTCATTGAAATCGACCAGTCTCCCATTGGCCGTACACCACGATCCAACCCGGCAACATATACAAAGGTATTTGATGAGATCAGGAAGCTGTTTGCCTCCCTTCCCGAATCCAAGATCAGGGGCTACCTCCCCGGAAGGTTTTCGTTCAATGTAAAAGGCGGGCGTTGTGAAACCTGCAGGGGGGGAGGACTAAAGGTAATAGAGATGAACTTTCTGCCTGATGTTTACGTGCTTTGTGAGACCTGCCGGGGGCATAGGTATAACCGTGAAACCCTGGAGGTGCGTTTCAAGGGAAAATCGATCAATGATGTCCTGAATATGACCATAGAGCAAGCCGTTGAATTCTTCGAGAACATCCCGATGATCCTCAATAAAATCCGTACCCTGAATGAAGTCGGGCTCGGCTATATCACACTGGGGCAGCAATCGACCACCCTTTCGGGAGGTGAAGCCCAGAGAGTAAAACTAGCTTCAGAACTCAGCAAGACCGATACGGGGAACACTCTGTATATTCTTGATGAACCCACAACCGGACTACATTTCGAGGATGTGAAAGTACTGCTTTGCGTTCTTAATAAACTGGTGGCCAAAGGGAACTCGGTACTGGTGATCGAACACAATATGGAAGTGGTCAAGGTTGCCGATCACATCATCGACCTCGGGCCGGAGGGAGGAGAACGTGGAGGCAGTATTGTATGCCAGGGCACACCTGAGGAAGTGGCGCGGTATGACTCGAGTTTCACTGGGATGCATTTGAGAAAAGAATTGTTATAGGGATTGGGGATTAGGGATTAGGGATTAGGGATTAGGGATTAGAGATTGGGGATTGAAAAGTAAAAGTATCTTACCGAATTCCTAGACCCTAACCTCTAACCCCCAACCCCCAACCCCCAACCCCCAACCCCTAACCCCCAACCCCTACCACAAGGAAAAAAAAAAACTGGAAAAAAAAAAAGAAAACCTCC
>JBAXLI010000125.1:0-7377 GCA_037134895.1 Bacteroidota bacterium | reverse complement strand
TCCTGCTTGATGCGAAACCCAGTTCGAAAGTCACTCTCTTCGGCAACCAGAATACGGCGGGTGTGCTTGACTATTCAAACGCCGTGGAGGTCGATCTCCCTTCGGGCAAGTATTATATGAGGTATCCCATGACCCGTTCACGCCGCCTTCCCGACAATCCCATCGACAACGTGGGTATTAGTCCGGATGTTATGATCCCTTATCCCGCCACCGAACAGCTGCTCGACAAGCAGGATATCTGGGTTGAGTTTGTAAAGGACTGGCTGGAAGCGCCAAAATAGCCGCCAGGCGGGAACTTCAGTTCCATTGCATATAACTCGATCAGTATCTCTATGCTGTTTTACGGTAGCGGTTGATGGCCAGTGAAGTTGATACAAGAGCAATGATAAGCAGGGAGTAAAACTGGCTGCTGATATCCTGAAAGCCAGATCCTTTCAGCATTATCATTCGGTTTATCTGCATGATATAGACTACAGGGTTTATCATATCGATCTTCTGGGCCCAGACTGGCATGCTTTCCATCGGGGTGAAAATGCCGCTCATCAGAATGAAAATGATCATGAAAAAAAAGCCGGTGAACATATATTGCTGCTGGGTAGCTGAAACGGTTGAGATAAGAAGGGCTAATCCGAGTACCGAGATCATAAACACGGTCGAACAAAGGAACAGCAGGCCGATACTGCCCTGGAACGGGATACCGAACACCAGTTTCCCAATGGCCAGTCCCAATGCAAGGTCAATAAGCCCGATGATCAGGAACGGGATTATTTTGGAAAGGATGAACTGGTATTTCTTCACAGGGGTGACATTCATCTGTTCGATGGTACCGCTTTCCTTTTCCTTGACCAGGTTAAGTCCGGCCAGCAAAAACCCTATGGCTAAAATCAGAATCCCTAACACGCCCGGCAGCATATAAAAATTGTAATTGAGCAATTCGTTATACCAGAACCTGTTTGTGATCATGATCTGCGGAATGGCAATAGAGCCCCGGGACCCGGGATGGTCAGCAAGGAGACTCATATTGTAATCGGCGATCACTCCGTTCAGATAGGCCCATGAAAGCTGGGCATTCGTTGCGTTGATGGCATTGGCCGAGACCATCAGTTTGCCGGGAATGCCCTGGCCGATATTGTCCCCGAATCCTGTAGGAATCTGAACGATCAGGTCGCATTTATTCGCGTGCATCAATTGGTTGGCTTCCTCTTCGGAGAAGGTGGAGTATTTCACTTTGAAGAAGGTGGATCCCTCCAGTTTATTGACGAGTCCCCTGGATTCGGTTGACATATCCTTGTCGATGATGCACAGCTTTACCTCCTTGATCTCAAAAGTTACGGCAGGGACCAGGATCAGCATCTGCACAATGGGAATGGCAAAGATCGCCTTGCCGATGAACTTATCGCGGAAGATCTGGAGAAACTCTTTTCTTAACAGGTATAGTATTGTTCTCATTGTTCTGAGGCGCTTATTGAAGTCTGATCTTGAACTTTTTCATGCTGATGATGATGGCAACAGCAGTAAATAATGAAAGGATCAGTGTTTCCTTCCATACATAGGTGAATCCGGCGCCTTTGATCATTACATTCTTCATGATCGTGACAAAATACCTCGGGGGAAGGATTGCGCTGATCCAGTCATAAACCGCAGGCATGTTTTCGATGGGATAAATGAATCCTGAAAGCAGTACTGTCGGAAGCATCATTCCCACCAGTGAGATGAAAATAGCCTGTTGCATGGTCTTTGACACAGTTGAGATCAGAATGCCGATAGACAGGCTCATCAGGATATACAGCATGGATTCGGCAAGAAGGAGGAACAGGTTTCCTTTGACAGGCAGTTCAAACACATACCATGAGAGGATCAGTATCAGTATCACATCGATGAATGACAGGATGAAATACGGAACGATTTTCCCAAGGATGATCTGAATTGGTTTCAAAGGCGATACCAGCAAGGCTTCCATGGTTCCGAATTCCTTTTCCCGGGTAATGGTAATCGAAGTCATAAGAGCGCAGATCAGAATCATGATCATGGTGATGACACCAGGAACGAACATATGCTGAGGTCTCAGGGCAGGGTTGTAAAACATCCGCACTTCGGGTTGTACAAGGAAAATGCCTGATTTTGGCATGCCTTTCAGCTGACGGTTGAAATCTGTAATGATCCCTGTGATAAAGTTGGTCGACATGGTCGCCATATTGGGTTCAGATCCGTCGGCAATGATATGGACTGCAGCCCTGCCTTCGCTGACCAGTTTTCTGGCGAAGTCCTTTTCAAAAATAATGACCGCTTTTGTCTTGCTGCCTTTCAACACCCTGTCGATGTCGGCATAGCTGTGCAGACTTTCTTCTTTATGAAAAAAACCCGAGGAACAAATTTTGTTGGTAAGCTGCTGGGTAACTTCATCGTTGGAAAAATCGAGAAAAGAGATACCGGCGTTCTTCAGGTCGGTGCTTACGACAAATCCGAAAAGCAGCAAAAGAGCTGCAGGGATCAGGAAGAGGATGATCATGGTACGGACATCCCTGAAAATATGCAGAAATTCTTTTTTAACGAATACCAGAAGTCGTTTCATGCGTTGTTTTTTCCGGGGCGTGTTATTTTTATGAAAACTTCTTCGACCGATGAAACATTATACTGTTGCTTGAGTCCTGCAGGTGTGTCCAGGGCCACAATCCTTCCCTCGTTCATGATGGAGATCCTGTCGCAGTATTCAGCCTCATCCATATAGTGTGTGGTAACAAAAACCGTGATGCCGCGGGCGGCAGTTTCGTAGATCATTTCCCAGAACTGCCGGCGGGTAATAGGGTCGACCCCTCCGGTTGGTTCATCGAGAAAAACGATCCTGGGTTCATGCAGAACGGCAACAGAAAATGCCAGCTTTTGCTTCAATCCCAGAGGGAGTTCCGAGATCAGTTTATTTCCGAACTCCTCAAATTTCAACCTTTCCAGCAAGCCATCCATCCGTTCCCTGATCAGCTTCTTTTTCATTAAGTAGATGCCGCCGTAAAGAGTGATGTTTTCCCTTACGGTGAGATCATCGTAGAGAGAAAACTTCTGGCACATATAACCTATGTTTTTCTTGATCTTTTCGGGTTCCTTTCCGGCATCGAATCCGGCAACCATAACCTCCCCCGAGGTCGGACTGGAGAGCCCCGACAAGATCCTGATCGCCGTTGTCTTTCCTGCTCCGTTTGCTCCAAGGAATCCGAAAATTTCTCCCTTGTAAACCTCAAAACTGAGATTGTCGTTGGCAATGAAATTTCCGAATCTCTTGACTAAGTTCCGAACCGAAATTACCTTCTCGCTCATTATTTCTTAAACCATTTATTCATTACTTCTGATCAGCCCTGTTCCTGTTTCTCCATTAGTTCGAGGAAACGGTCTTCGATCCCCGGTACGGTTTCGCTTATAATTATATCAGTCAGACCCGCTCCCTTCAGGTAATCGTAAACCGCGTCGTTAAAACGATCTGTTTTAAAAGTTACATGGACCGATTCGCCGAAGGGATAAGCGGTAAACGTATCGGGATAATCCCTCAGGGCTTTGATAAGCCTGTATTTATCAGCTGATTTGACACTGTAAAGATTTCTGGTAAATCCTGCAATTATATTTTCGGGCTTGTCAACCGAAAGAATATTTCCATTCTGGATCAGGGCCACCCTGTTGCATCTCATAGCCTCGTCCATGTATGGAGTCGAAGCCAGTATCGTGATATTGTGTTCACGCAGGTTCCTGAGCATTTCCCAGAATTCGGCCCTGGAAACGGCATCAACGCCTGTGGTGGGTTCGTCTAATACCAGCAGGGCAGGTTTATGGATCAGTGCACAGGAGAGTGCAAGCTTTTGTTTCATCCCGCCTGAAAGTTTTCCGGCGCGTCTGTTTTTAAAGGGTTCTATCTGGGAATAGATTCCGGATATCAGATCATAGTTCTCCTTCACTGTGGTGCCGAAAACGGTAGCGTAGAACTCCAGGTTTTCCTGCACGGTAAGGTCCATGTACAAACTGAACCTTCCGGGCATATAGCCTATCTTTTTGCGAAGTTCCTTAAAATCTTTTACGCTGTCGAGGCCCAGAACGGTTGTCACTCCCTCATCCGGGATCAGAAGGGTGGTAATGATCCTGAAGAGTGTGGTTTTTCCCGCGCCGTCGGGGCCTATAAAGCCAAAGATCTCCCCTTTGGAAACATCAAACGAGATATCCTTCAGAGCCTTTACGGAGCCGAAGGATTTGGAAACATGCTTTGCCGAAATGATAGGGTCCTGCGACATGGTATTATTTTACGAAAGTCACTTCCCCGGGCATACCGATCTTCAGAAATCCGTCATTCTTCACCAGTATTTTTACAGCGTAAACCAGGGTCACCCGGTCTTCTTTTGTCAAAACAATTTTCGGAGTGAACTCGGCGGTAGAAGAAATCCAGTCAATGCTGCCTTCATATTTTTTATAGTCCTTTTTGCTGCTGTCGATAAACACATCGGCTTTTTGTCCGATTTTGATCTGTGAAAGCTGGGTTTCACTTACATAAACGCGGATGATCAGATTATCGAGATCGGCAATTTTGTATAAAGGCCTTCCCTGGGCCGTCATTTCAAACGGTTCGGCGTATTTTGCCAAAACGGTGCCGTTCACAGGGTTGATGATCCTGCACTTGCGAAGCTGATCCTCTACCTGTGCCGCCTGTATATCCACTGTGCTGCTTTGCTCGTTCAGAGTGTTCGTACTGGTGTTCAGGACGCTCTTCTGGGCATCAATTTTCGACTGGATCACCGCAACTCTTGTATTTGCATCGTCGAGCTGTTTCTGGGATGCAACTTCGCCTTTCACAAGGTTTGAGATTCGGTTCCTGTCGGAAACCGCGTTTTCAAGTTCTTTCTGCAGGGCTTCGAGCTGAATGCCGATATCGGGCTTGCCAGAAAGGATAGCTCTGCGGTTCTGTGCCAGTTGCAGGCGGGTCAGGTAAAGCTGGGTGCTGTCGATATAGCCGACCAGTTGATTTTGCTTTAAAACCTGGCCTTCGGTTATGTCAAGGGCCAGGATTTTCCCGTTCGCTTCAGCCGAAACCGTGGTCTCAACCGCTTCAAAGTTTCCCGAGGCGTCCAAAACATGCTTGCTGTCATTGCATGCAAAAAGGGAGAAGCAGGCGAGAGCGAATAGCGTAAACCTTAATTTCATAATCATTGTTTTATGGGTTTGGATTAATGACCGGTCTTTGTCTTATAATTATAAATGCTCATGAGCATCTGGATCTGATGAAGGGAACGTGTACTTATCGCTTCACTTTCCTTATTGATCGCATTGATCAGATCGTTGATGGAACAGAAGCCGTTGTCGTATTTAACCTGGTAGGAATTTTTTATTTTTTTCCTCAGGGCCACGATTTCATCGTCATTGCCCAGGATGGACTTCTGCTTTCCGATCTCGCTTGAGATCTGTTTAAGCTGAATATTGGTATTGAACAGAAATGTCTCCTTCTGATTGCTGATCCTGTCAAGTTTTAACTGGTTCAGTTTTTTATTCGTTCCCAGTTTGTACAGTCCTTCGGTACTCCACGACATGCTTACACCGGCAATAGCCAGTGTGTTTATTGATGAGGTTGCAAAGCTGATGCCGGGTTCGATAAGAATTCCGGCGCCCAGCACAGCAAATTTAGGCATCACACTGACCAGGTCAAATGCTGCTGCCGCCTGGATGGCCTTTTGCTGGTTCTCATACAGGTTCAGCTCAGGGCGCATGTTTGCGAGGGAGGAATAGGATTCCAGTGAAACCGGACTTTCCAGTCTGGAAGTGCCCGGAAGGTTCGACCCGCACATAAACACAAGCATGTCAACATATCCCTGTCTGGCATAAGTGAATTCAATTCTCCGCTGTGACACGCTCAGCTGTTCGGTTTTCACCTGGTCCACATCAGTCTGGTATGCGAGCCCGTTATCTTTTGACAGTGTTACATTCCTGAGACTTCTCGCCAGGTTCTCATCCAGAATTGACAGTATCTTCAACTGTTCATCGATCAGCAGGATGCCGAAATAGAGCTGATTTACCCTGTCCCGTATTTCATACATGGAAACATCGAGCGAGGCTTTGTCAACCCCTGCGCCTGCCTTGGCCACCTCTTTCTGTGTATGCGTTGCTCCTCCGTCCCAGATCAACTGGCTGATCTGTGCAATACCGATAAACTGCACATCCTGTTTCGCCGCAGCCGGCATGTTCGGCAGGCTGATGGAAGGCAGCCCGCTGATAATATATGCGCCAATACCGGTAATGCTTACCTGCGGAAGGTAGGCTTTGTTTGCATTGGAAATGGTGAAATCCTTTGACTTTTCGACCAGCTCATATTGCCTGATCAGTGGATAATTCCTGGCAGCCATCGAATAACAACTGTCAAGACATATGACAGAGGCGGACTGCGGGTAGGCGGAAGAAGAAATGACAACCGCGATGCCGGGTATTACCAGCCTCCATATCCTTTCTGTCATCCTTGAAACAAACTCTTTTAAAATCATTGTATCCGGTATTTCTGTTTCAAACTATTTCAGTTTCATATTATCAAGTGAAGTTATGACAAAATTTGCCGCAAATTGCTTACGCACTTCAATATATTCAGTGAAACTCATCCCAAACTTTTCGAACAATACATCGAAAACGCCTTTTGACACGAAAGGAAAAATGCTCATCGAGATGATGGTAGTGATCAGTTGAATAGTTGTTTCCCTGGTAAGATTCTTCATTTTAGCTCCCGGGTAACCTCTGGAATATAAAACCTTAAAGAGCTTTTCAACATCAAGTCCGCGCAGGAAGACTCTCAGCCTTTCGGGATTCCTGTTGATTTCATTAAGAAGGAAAAAGGGGAGGCGTGGATTCTTCTGCAGAAAAGAAATATGTTCGTTGAAAAAGAACTGCAGCTTGTCTTCGAGGGACAGGGATTCATCGAGAACGGGCGCAAGTTTTTCCATCATTTTGCCGGCTAACAGTTCAAATACGGCATTGAACAAACGCTCCTTCGAACGAAAATAATAATTCAGCAGTGACTTGTTGATCCCGGCGCGGTCGGCGATATCCTGCATGGTTGTGCCATCCATTCCCTTTTCGAGGAAAACTTCAGTAGCCACCTCGAAAATCCTGTCCTCCGTTCGTTTGTCTTTCTCCATGACCGGGTTTTGGAAATTAGTTTAACCAAACCGATTAAACGGATAGTTAAAACAACCGGACAAAAATAAATTGATTTTCTTTTCCTGCAAACTTTTTTTTATTTTTTCTCCTTATCCAGCCAGTGCAACAGGTTGAGGATAAACTGGACATTCTGGGGTGCGTCATCGGAGTTAAACCCGACTTTCATTTGTCCGTTCACGATCTGTGCCGTAAACATCGCAGCCTCGCCGA
>JBAXLI010000124.1:0-7455 GCA_037134895.1 Bacteroidota bacterium | reverse complement strand
CATCCCGCATCCCGCATCCTGCATCCCGCATCCTGCATCCTGCATCCCGCATCCTTCATCCTGCATCTTGCATCCTGCATCCTGCATCTTGTCCCCTTCATCCTGCATCCCGCATCCCGCATCCATTTCATACCTCGGACCACATTCGGCGCAGGCCACTGGCTGTGCATGGAACCTGCGGTCGAGAATGTCTTCATATTCGGCCCGGCAGGCATCACAAAGTTCAAACTGTTTCATCGTCGTCTTCGGCCTGTCGTAGGGGAGGTCTTCGATGATGGTAAACCGCGGACCGCAATTGGTGCAGTTAACGAAGGAATACCCTTCCCTGCGTTTGCCCTTCTTTATATCATCCAGGCATTCGCTGCAAACGCCTATGTCGGGACTGATTTCGGTCACATCATCCGAAATATCATGACTTTTAAGGATGCTGAAACCTGTGAAGGATTCGGAAGGCAGATCTGAGGTGACTATTGTTTCTATGCTTGCCGCCGAGGGAGCCTCTTTTTCAAGGGCAACAAGAAAGTCTGAGATATCGGCCGGCTTTCCGCTCACCCTGATCCTCACGTTCTCATTGGTGTTCTGAACCCATCCGCTAAGCCCGTGCCTGAGAGCAATGCGGTAAACGAACGGGCGGAAACCGACACCTTGTATCAGTCCGCTGACAATTACTTGCAAAGTTTCAACCGCCATCGTGATCAAACATATTCAGAAATGTAAAATTATATATATTTATACTTTTTTACGAAAATTTCATTCATGCTGATCTTTCTCACAGGATTTGCCGCAAGCATCGCACACGTGGTCACCGGGCCTGATCATCTTGCCGCGGTCACCCCCCTGGCTATCGACAGCCGGAAAAAGTCCTGGATGATTGGTTTCTCCTGGGGTTTGGGACATACCTTTGGAATGCTTTTTATTGGGGCTCTCTTCATTTTGTTGAAGGCATACCTTCCGATTGATGCCATTGCGAAATACAGCGATAAGATTATAGGATTGATGCTTATAGGGATCGGCAGCTGGGCTGTCGTTCGTACTTATATCCGTCATTCCCACGGGAACAGGCCTCATTCGCATTTTCATACAAAACCCTTCCTGTATGCCCATATCCATAAGCACAATCACGAAGGATCACCGGAGCACGAACATCCGCATACAGGAACAGTAAGGAGGAATGCCCTGACTGCCCTGCTGATCGGGATCATCCATGGATTTGCGGGGTTCAGCCACCTGTTCGCCCTGCTGCCTTCCCTGGCTCTTCCCACCATAACCGATTCAGTGATCTACGTTTCGGCCTTCGCCGCCGGGACCATACTGACGATGGTTTTGTTTGCCTTTATACTTGGAGTGGTTGCGTACAAAGCGTTTGCCGAGGAAAGAAAGATGTTCCTGAAATGGTTCACCCTCACCGGCGGGTTTCTCGCGATCTGTATCGGGATCCTTTGGATAGTGCATCCGTTCTGAGATCATCTCGCAATATCATCAAAAGACTGTCAGTTTGCCTGGTTTTTCGATTTAAAGCAGGGGATCAAGTTTCTTTCCAAATGCATCTTCATCTGCATCGAAACCATACCACAGGGCGATCAGGTTCCCCTTTCGGTCGATCAGGCAGCTGAGGGGAACAGTATTTGTTTTGAAATCGGTATAGATTTTTTTTGCCCGGGCAGATGAATCAAGGATATTCGGGTAGCTGATCCCTTTTTTATCAAGATATTCTTTAACAAGAGCTTTATTATCTACATGATTAAACCCTACGACAGTAAATCCCTTTTCCTTATATTTTTCATAAATTTTCTGAAGCCATGGCATCTCACTCCGGCAGGGAGGACATCCAAGCCTCCAGAATACAAGCAGTACTATTTTCCCGCTGTAATCCCTGAGGTTAAACTTTCCTCCACCAATCAGATCAAGGTTAACAAAGGTTCCGTTAAGGTTTTTCTTCTTGTCATTTTGTGAATCTTCCAAAGCTTTCTGTGTAGGATGGGAGTATTCAATCCAGTTATCAGGTGGTTTCCAGCAAAATAAACTATCGGGCATATCCACGTTAAACGAAACATTGCTCCAACGCTCGGTTCTCTTTGAATTGGCTGAAGCATTCATGACCAGGACTTCTTCCATTTTTCGGGGAAAGTTATCGGTTAACGAAATCCAGTAGTCCGCAATGCGTTGTCCTCCCAACATTTGGACCTTGATATGATGCGTCATGACTCCACTTACCGTATCCTCCCCTATATAGCTTACAGTCATATCTTTGTCCTCCAATGCAGACTGATACCCAAAGAACTTGCTCAGGTACAGTACAGGCATGCTTACCGAAGATCCGTAATTCATCATGTCATGTGAAAGGGACGAGCCCTGAGAGATATCTTTGGTCAAATACCTGTTCTTGACCTTCCCGAGGATGGTATTTTCATCCAGTGCAACCGTGGAGTTTGTCCCGACATAATAAGCCCAGAGGCTTTTCCCGTCATAAATTATATCGGAACCGTCATCGGGAAATATGACATCCCTGATTTCAACTCTTGCACGGTTTCCCTTTTTAAGCCAAACAGCATAGTTTATCTCATGTTTCCAATTTTTTCCATCCATATTTGATTCCTGGACCTGGTAACAATTAAACCTGAGTGTTTTCGCATCAAGTAATGCTTTATTCATCTGCTTAAAACAGACCCTTCCTTTCATGGTATCTCCGGGTCCGCTCGAAGTAAATATGATTTTGTTATTGTCTCTTGTTACAGTGAAGAAGCCCGACTGTGTTGAACTTTGTCCGAATGAGTGATAATGGCAAATTAGCAGGAAACACGGCAGGAGAAATCCGGGAATTAGTTTTATCATAAAATGTCAGTTATTAAAGTTTGCAATTCAGGGTTGAACGATTTTTCTGAAATAATCCCCTGTATCCATATGGATTTTAAGGATGAAAAGCCCGGCTGATGGGATCGAGATGGTTGTGGTGCCTGCATTCGCCGCTACTTCAACCGATGATAGCATGGCCCCGTTCAAATCATAGAGTTCTAAAGTCCTTTTCCCTTCGCCGGTATTATCCCAGTAAACGGTTACACACTTGCTTGAGAAGTCATTTCCCAGGAGGAATGCTTCCTTTTTTTTTATGCGGATGTCTCCTGTCATATGCCCGGTGTTCCTGAAATATGCAAGCTTTTTCGCATAAGAACCTGTGAGGATGTCGCTGTAACCATCCCCGTTAATGTCGGCTATACAAAGGTCACTGGGGTGGACCAGGCTGTCGCAGACCTTATTTCTCGTGAAGACCTGGCTGCCGTCGTTCTTCCACCAGTCAACACGGTTGGAGCCATAGGCAACGGCTGCTATATCATTCACCGAATCGTTATCGAAATCGCTGATCCCTATCGAAACAGCACAGTTGTAAGAGCCGAAAACGGGGTGAGGGATGAAATTATTACTCCCATCGTTTTCAAACCATGCAATACCCGAGCCGCAGGCTGCTGCTGCGAGATCCAGGTCGCCGTCCCCGTCTATATCTCCCACTGCGCCTCCGTGTGTGGAGGGGTACGAGATAAAATGCCTTGTAAAGACCAGGGGCGTTGTTTGTTCATACCATACCAGTCCGCCGGTTGCAGTAAAATCGGCACCAACCACATCCATGTCCCCGTCCCTGTCCAGGTCCACCATTTCGGTCCAGGTACTACTGTATGCGTTTGCGTCAAGCTGCATAAACGTGAAATTGTAATTCCCATTGTTTACAAGGAGTACGACTCCCGTGCCTGCATCCTGGGTGGCCACAGCTATATCTATGTCGCCGTCTCCATTAATGTCGCCTGCCGAAATCACAAGCGGATGAGTGGCGGCGTTTGAGAGAACATGCATGGTGAAATTTTCATTCCCGTCATTTTCAAACAGCACGACCTGGTTCAGGTTGTAGGAACATGCAAGAATATCGGTATGCCCGTCGGCATTGAAATCAAGGGTCTTGATGCCTATTGCCTGGAAGGCACCGGCCTGCTTCAGTGTGAACTGATCATTGCCCTCGTTTTTCAGCCATTGAAGCAGGTTGTTGTCGGGTTCGGTGAAAACGATATCCGTCTTCCCGTCATTGTTAATATCCCCGCTTGAAACGGCAAAAACTCTTGAAGCGAGGCTCTGGTATAAATATTTTCCAGTGAACTGCGGATTCTGGCTCATGCCGCTCACACACATAAAGATAAAAATGAATATGGCCGGAATAATTGTTTTCATAGGATGAAGGTTTTGATCAACTGACTTTGCATCTGTGACCAAAGATATCACTCCTGAATTCTGATATCCAGAATATTCGGTAAGAGAGGATCAAACCTCCGTATTCTGCCGGTTAATTCCTTTAAAATGGTTTTGCGGAAATAATATCACTTTTAGCGGATGAGAATAACAATGTACGATGCGGGATGCAGGATGCAGGATGCAGGATGCGGGATATCGGGTTACTTGGTCGTACATCGTACATGAAATCGTCCCTAATCCCTACCCCCAATCACCAATCCCCAATCACCAATCCCCAATCCCCAACCCCTAATCCCTGGCATAGATCATCGTGAACAGCCCCATATTCTCATCCGCATAACAGATTGAGTCGCAAAGGCAGCTGAAATCCTCTCCCAGGCCATCCCTGAACACTTGGTGCCATTGTGAGCGCAGCATATGGTAGTCGGTGCGTTTTCCCCTGGGCTCGGTAAAGAAATAGATGGCTTCAGACATCAGGAATCTATCGATGCTTGATAATGCAAGCCCGACAGGGGCCTCGTAAGCAAATACAAAATCCATCATGGCGCCGTAAGACTGGTAAACCGATAGGGCAAGGTCGGGGGAATGCAGATCGGGTGTGTCGTTATTGGCATCCAGCTCAAACAGGATGAAACATCCTAACCTGTCTCTCAGCTTTTTTAGATGGAACAGCTTGGTTTCATAAGGCATATGGTGATACGCCAGGGATGCCAGTGCGATGTCATAATACCCGTCTATTTTATCCGACAAAGACTCTATCCTTGCCTGTGAAAGCCTGACCCTGACCCCGGGGAATGACTTTTCAACATTCTCCTTTGCCAGGTTCAGCATACCTTCCGATGGATCGATGAGCAGGATCTCCTCAATGTCGCTGACCAGTCCGGCTTTGCGGAGGTCAAGGAGCAGGTCGACCAGCACCATGCCGTGTCCGCAGCCTATATCCATGATCTTCAAAGGCTTTTTATACGCTGGCAGGGTATGTAAGCACTGGGTCCTGAAACTCACCCTGGAATCGAGAAGTACAGGTGTTCCTGCGAAATGCACATAGGGTGCGGGGTCTGCGAAGATGGTCTCGGGTATGACCAGCTTACCGTTATTCCGGCCCAGATAGCTCAAAAGAAATGCGTTCGAAAAAAGCCCTCCCTGTTCCCCGGCAAGTCCGGCCGAAAGCCACTTTGCCCCGGGGACATCAAGTCCCTTTGATAAAAGAAATGTCCCTATGTAATAGTGAAAGGCCGGGACTAGTCCGGGCCTGATAAGGCTTTCGGTCTGCAGCAACTCTCCCCCTGAATCAAGAACCTTGTCGGCCAGGCCTCTCCAGGTCTTGCTTTCGTTTGTGCTTAGAAAGATCATGGTTTTCTTACAAAAATAAGAAATCCTTCAATCTCTCAAAGTAGATTCCCCTCCCGATGGAGTGGAACCCGGGTCCGGAGCTCTGCCCTGGGGGTATACCGGCTTTTTGAAAATCAAGGCTTTTTTGCGGATGTCAGAGTATAAAAGCAAGCAGAAGTCCTGCGGATACGGCGCTGCCGATGATCCCTGCAATATTCGGTGCCATGGCATGGCTGATGAGGTGGTTGGTTGAATCTTCCTTCTGTCCCATTTCATGGGCGATTCGGGCCGAATCGGGTACAGCAGCAACACCGGCTGCTCCGATCAGTGGGTTGATCTGGTTCTCTTTTTTCAGGAAGATGTTCATCACTTTGGCAAAAATGATCCCACCGGCGGTGGCGACCATAAACGAAATGGCTCCGAGGACGAAGATCAGAATCGATTCCCATTTGAGAAAAATATCAGCCTGTGTGGAAGCTCCCACAGTGATGCCGATCAGGATGACAAGAATATCGATCATGACAGTGGAGACGGTGCCAGCAAGTTGCTTTGTAAGCCCTGATTCCTTAAGGATGTTACCGAAGAAGAACATTCCGAGCAGGGGCAGTGATGCGGGGGCGACAAAGGCTGTAAGAAGAAGAAAAATCAGTGGGAACGCGATCTTTTCATTACGGCTTACAGTACGCTGTGGTTTCATCCTGATGAGCCTTTCCTTTCTGGTTGTAAGGAGTTTCATGATGGGTGGCTGGATCACCGGTACCAGGGCCATGTACAAATAAGCAGCGATGGCTACCGGACCGATCAGTCCCTGTACATGGGCGGCATCGGGCATGTTTTTCAGGCCTGCTGCCATCTGTGATGTCAGGAAAATCGCGGTATTGCCATCCGCCCCGCCGATAATGCCGATGCAAGCAGCTTCTGCGATTGGGAAGCCAAAGATAATGGCTCCGAGAAAGGTGATAAGGATCCCCACCTGTGCGGCAGCTCCAAGTATGATCAGCTTGGGGTTGGCGATCATGGGAGAAAGGTCGACCATGGCTCCAAGGCCAAGGAAAATAAGTGCTGGATAGATGCCCTTAAGCACCCCGAAAAAAAGGTAATGCAAAATGCTTCCTTCATTGTAAATACCCAGTGGATATGGAGCGCTGTGCATGAACGGGATGTTGCCGATCACGATCCCAATAGCCAGGGGGATCAGGAGTATGGGTTTCAGGCTGAACTTGATAGCCAGCACGATCAGGACAAGCCCGAACAGGATCATGATTCCGTTATCCCAATGCAGGTTCGAAAACCCGGTATCTTCCCAGATTTTCTGCAGCAGATCGGTTATGAGCAGGAGTTTCATAGCAGCAGGCCTTTATTCGATTTCCACTAAAACTTCATTCTGTGCCACGGTCATACCGGGCTTGACATTGACAACCCTCACTGTACCGTCTTTTTCTGAAAGCACATTGTTCTCCATCTTCATGGCTTCCATCGTCAGCAGTTTCTGTCCCATCGTGACTTTATCACCGGGTTTCACCAGTACCGTTATAATGGTACCCGGCAATGGGGCTTTGATGGCGACATTGCTGGTCTGGGATTGGGATTTCGGGATCCTCGATTCTTTGGGTGATGGCTTGGGAGGCTCAGCACGGACCAGGGTCGGGGTTTTTGTCATTTTCAGTTCACGCTGGACCTCGACATTATAAATGGTTCCGTTAACTTCAACCTGGGCAGTGTTTTCTTCAAATCCGAGAATATCAACCTCGTAATTGTTCCCGTTAATCGTAAATGAAAATTTTTTCATAGGATGAATTCTATATTTTCAACTTTTCGCTATTTCGCTTTTCGCTTTTCGCTATTTCGCTATTTCGCTATTTCGCTATTTCGCTATTTCGCTATTTCGCT
>JBAXLI010000123.1:0-7499 GCA_037134895.1 Bacteroidota bacterium | reverse complement strand
AATCACCAACAACCAATCACCAATCACCAACAACCAATCACCAACAACCAATCACTAACAACCAATCCCCAACCCCTAATCCCCAATCCCTAATTTCGTACCTTTGCACCCCCATGAACGCTCCCACCCAGAATCAGCGCGCCCACCTGGCATTACTTGCAACTGCCTTTATCTGGGGGCTTAACTATACCATCTCGAAATACCTGCTTACCGGTATTTTCACCCCTCTCCAGCTGATCTTCCTGCGACTCGCAGGAGGCACACTTTGCTTTTACATTTTTCAGAAAATGTTCGTGCACGAAAAGGTTGCACGCAAAGACCTTATCATGCTTGCCTTACTGGGTGTCATCGGCTTCGGACTGAACCAGACGTTGTTTTACGAAGGGCTGGCCTTTACTTCGCCGGTAGATGCGTCTATCCTTCATGTCATCAATCCTATCCTGGTTCTCATTTTTTCAAGCCTGATCATAGGCGAAAGAGTTACCTTCAGAAAAACTGGCGGCATCCTCCTCGGAAGTTCAGGGGCTCTTCTTCTCATCTTTTATTCAAGCGGACTGAGTTTCAGCGGGAACCATGCCTTCGGCAATTTGATGATCATTCTCAACATGGTCTTTTACGCGCTTTACCTCGTCCTCATAAAACCATTAACAGGAAAATACAAAACAGCCACCATATTGAAATGGGTCTCTCTCTTCGGGTTCATTTTCATTATCCCGTTCTCGATCAAACCTGCTCTTCAGATCAACTTCGCGGCAATTTCAACAGGCACCTGGCTGCTGGTCCTTTACGTGATTGTCATGAATACATTCATCGCCTATTTTCTTGTGAACTATGCCCTTGAAAGGGTAATGCCAAGCATCGTGAGCTACTACACCTACCTGCAGCCCTTCATAGCCGCAGCTGCATCAGTGACAGTTGGCACGGGCAGCATAACCTGGAGCAAGATCCTTGCAGCCGTCCTCATCTTCATGGGAGTTGCACTGGTCAATTCCGGCTCAAAGAAAGAAGTATCAGAGAAGGTGACGGAAGGGAGTTAGAAGCCACTCGAAGAATTTTTCAATATACGATCTCTTTTCCCAGATCTCATAATTAAAGGCCTCCGAGGATTTCAGGGTCTCTTCCACATGAGTCCGGAGTTGCTCAACAATGGCGGGCTCATATCCAATAAGGGCAACTTCATACTGAAACCGGAAACTCCTGTAATCGAAGTTCGCCGATGAAATTGAGAACATTGAATCGTCGGTCATCAGCATCTTGGCATGCAGGTTATAAGGACCGTAAAAAAAGATCTGCACATTGTTCCTGGAAAGAAATCCCAGGTACTTATTCCTCAGAATATCGATCATCCTTACATCGGAATTCTTGGGCATGATGATCTTTACATCGACCTTGCGCTTTGCAGCATCCACGAGGGCCTTTCTAAGGTTATAACCGGGCAGGAAATAAGGTGTTTCGATGACTATCGAAGTCTTCGCATGTTTAATCATCTGGGCATACTTCTTGCGGATCTTCTGCAGTGGAAGTGATGGAACATCCCTCATGATCTCGAAATCTCCATGATAGATCGTCCGTGTAAACGTAAGCTTATTTGAAATTATATATGGATTAAATGCCTCATACGTTTCCATGAATACCTTTTTCAGCGCAAGAGCCAGGTCGCCTTCGGTACGCAATGAAAGTTCCCTCCAGTTCAGGTTATATCCCGTGATATTTGCCGATCCCAGGTAGGAGATAGTATCGTCGATCACCAGGATCTTGCGGTGGTCACGGCGGTGGCCCCGGGTAAACAGGTCGGAGTTGATCTTGATCTTCTCGAAAAATTTCAATTCCCCTTTATGCTTTAAAAAATCAGTAAAAAAGTCCTCGCTAACAGGCCCTCTTCCCCAGGAATCTATCAGGATCTTCACGTTAACCCCTTCCTTCGCTTTTTTCGTAAGAGCGTCACGGAAGCGGATCCCCATATGATCATTGGCAAACTTATACGTTTCAAGCAGGATATACTCCTTTGCCTGGGCAATATCGCCGAGCATGAGGTTGTATAGCTGGAATGTATCGTCGATGATCCGGTACTGCATGATACAAAGATACAAGATACAGGATACAAGATGCAAGTCACAGGATGCAAGATGCAAGATGCAAGATGAAAATCTATTTTACCAGCTATCCAGGATCCCGAATCCTGAATCCTGCATCCTGCATCCTGCATCCTGCATCCCGCATCCCGATATCCCGCATCCCGCATCCCGATATCCCGCATCCCGCATCCCAATATTTCCTATCTTTACGATCCAATAATCCAACCACCATGATCAAATCCATGACAGGCTATGGCAAGGCTGCTGCTGAATTCAGTGACCGCCGGTTCAGCATAGAAATAAAAAGCCTGAACAGCAAGCAACTCGACCTGCAGCTAAAACTTCCCGGGATGTTCCGTGAAAAAGAGGCCGAAGTCAGAGCCCTTTTATCACAAAAACTTGAACGGGGTAAAGTCGATCTTTTCATCAGCTCCGAAACTTCGGGCGAAACACCAGGAATCTCCATCAACCACGACTTGGCAAAGAAGTATCATACCGAACTTAGGTCGCTTCAGCTTGAACTTAAGGAAGAATGTCACGAAGGGCTGCTGCCTATAATTCTCAAGTTCCCCGACGTGATACAGTCGGCCCGGGAAGAACTCAGCGAGGATGACTGGCTGAAAGTGAAAGCCGGGATTGAAAATGCCCTTGCCCTTGTTGATGAATTCCGCATTGGAGAAGGCAATATCCTGGGGGAAGACGTGCAGCAGCGCATACAGCTCATCCTCGGGTATCTTACTGAAGTTGAGCCTTTTGAAAAACAGCGGATGAATGATTTGCGCGACAAGATGCTGCGTGATTTCTCAGCTTATAAATCCGATTTCAACGGCTCGGCCCCTGACCAGAACCGGTTTGAACAGGAGATGATCTATTATCTCGAGCGCCTCGACATCACTGAGGAAAAGATCAGGCTCAAAAAGCATTGCGACTATTTTCTCGATACAATGAACGAAGGGGTAGCACAGGGCAAAAAGCTTGGCTTCATCACCCAGGAGATTGGGCGTGAGATCAACACTCTGGGATCCAAAGCCAACCAGGCCGATATACAGAAGCTTGTCGTTCAGATGAAAGATGAACTTGAAAAGATCAAGGAACAATTGATGAACATCCTGTGAAAGGCAAGGCAATCATAGTTTGCGCACCTTCAGGCGCCGGAAAGACCAGCATC
The DNA here is from genome assembly GCA_037134895.1 of Bacteroidota bacterium. GTDB lineage: Bacteria > Bacteroidota > Bacteroidia > Bacteroidales > FEN-979 > CAIRDP01. Next base: position 4,256 of record JBAXLI010000123.1, on the reverse strand, counting down.
GTAAAGCATCTCCTTGAAACGATGCCCCGGCTCTCCTTCTCAGTCTCAGCATGCAGCCGCCCGAAACGCGAAAACGAAATCGATGGAAAAGATTATTATTTTCTGACTGCGGATGAGTTTCGCGAAAAGATCCGGGAAGGTGCTTTTGTGGAATGGGAAGAAGTTTACCAGGGGAGCTATTATGGCACCCTGAAGTCGGAACTGGAACGTATCTGGGCCGAAAACCGCGTACCCATTTTCGATGTGGATGTGAAAGGCGGGATCAGCCTTAAAACCTATTTCGGATCGAATGCCCTGGCTATTTATATTAAACCCCCGTCAATCGCCGCTCTTGAACTCAGGCTGAAGAATCGCGGAACTGAAACTGAAGAAACTCTGAGAAAAAGACTTGAACGTGCTGAATTTGAACTTGGTTTTGCCAATAACTTCGACCATGCAATCATCAACGAATCCCTCGAAACAGCATGTGCCGATTCGGTTGACTCAATTTCACAATTCCTGGACCAGGCATGAAAAAAGACAATAAAACCGGACTCTTTTTCGGCTCTTTCAACCCAATCCATAGCGGGCATATGATGATCGCTTCATACATGCTTGAATATGCAGGGCTCTCACAAGTGTGGTTCATCGTATCACCTCATAACCCGCTTAAAGAGAAAGCCAGCCTGCTTGCCGACCATCACCGGCTTGCCATGGTGAACCTGGCAATTGAAGACGACAACCGGTTCAAATCGTCGAACATCGAGTTCAAACTTCCCCGTCCTTCCTACACCATCGACACCCTCACCCGTCTTTCAGAGAAATATCCGGGCAAGCAGTTCATCCCCATCCTTGGATCTGACAATCTTCCAGGCTTTCATAAATGGAAGAACTGGGAAGCCCTGCTTTCACAATATACTTTATATGTTTACCCCAGGCCCGGAACCCAACCCAGCCAGTTCGACGATCACCCTTCATTAGTCAAAATCGACGCCCCGCTTATTACTGTCTCTTCCTCCTTCATCCGCAAAGGAATTACAGAAGGGAAGAATATGAGGTATTTCATGCCTGAGAAGGTGTGGAAGTACATCGTAGAAATGAATTTCTACTCCAGGGGTTAGGGATTGGGGATTAGGGACTAGGAGAAACCCCAACCCCTAACCCCTAACCCCCAACCCCTAATCCCTATTTCAGAGAGAACGGAGTAAAATTCGTATCCCGATCATAATAGTCTTCGTTCTCCTTTTTCTTCAGGTATTTGACGATCTTGTAGGTGACAGGTGTTGAGAATGTTTCCCAGAGAACTTTAAGAACGTAGTTTGAAACCAGCACAGTCAGGAGAAGGTTGGTAGGCCAGAAACCCAGGAATGCCATAGGATAAAAGATCAGGGAATCCACTCCTTCTCCGGCTATAGTTGATCCGATAGTCCTGGTCCAGAGATATTTCCCGTTGGTCCATATCTTCATCTTAGCCAGGACATAGGAATTGGTAAGCTCTCCGCAGAAAAATGCAGTGAGTGAGGCAATTACAATGCGCGGGGTTTGTCCGAATACTATTTCAAACGATTTCTGGTGAACCCAGCCCTGGGCAGGAGGCAGTCCGACAACGACAGAGGCCATCACCGATGCAAATAAAAGGCCCGCAAATCCTGCCCATACGACCTTTCGGGAACGGGCATAGCCATATACTTCAGTAAGAATGTCATTGAAAAAATACGAGATCGGAAAAAACAGTATCCCCGCCCCGCAGGTGATCGGCCCTACTGTGATGATTTTTTCGGCGCCTATCAGGTTCGAGCAAAGCAGCACGGTGACAAAGGCTGCCATGATGAGGTCGTAGTAGCGATAGGTTCTGTTCATCTTAAAAAGCGAAAAGCGAAATGGCGAAAAGCGAAATTTGCTTCAATTGGCTTCGCAATAATACTTCTCAATTATGAAATAATTTTAAAAGATTTTGAATTCACAAGATCTGTCACCTAAAAATCATGATTTCGCTTTTCGCCATTTCGCTATTTCGCCATTTCGCTTTTCGCTATTTCGCTATTTCATAATTTCCTCAATCTCTTCCACCGTCTTCGGAATCGGCCTGCCAAGCACCCTCACACCATCCGCAGTCACGAGAACATCATCTTCAATCCGTATGCCTCCGAAGTCGAGGTAGGTCACCACCTTATCATAGTTGATGAATTCGGCATTCTTGTTTTCATTTTTCCAGAGCTCGATAAGGTCGGGGATGAAATAGATTCCCGGCTCGATAGTCATTACGAAACCCGGCTGCAGTTTGCGGCCGAAACGAAGGTATGCAAGGCCAAATTCTTTTGAGCGCTGTACTTCGTTGTCGTAACCTACAAAATTTTCGCCCATTCCTTCCAGGTCGTGAACGTCGAGCCCAAGCGGATGGCCGAGTCCGTGAGGGAAGAACAGTGTGTGTGCGCCTTTTTCAACAGCTTCTTTCGGGTCGCCTTTCATGATGCCGAGGGCGGTAAGTCCTTCGGCTATGACCGTTGCTGCGAGCAGGTGGATCTCCTTGAACGGAACACCGGGCTTCACGGCTTTAATGGTTTCTGTATTCGCCTTCAGCACGATCTCGTAAATCTCCCTCTGACGCTGAGAGAACTTTCCGCCTACCGGGACAGTGCGGGTGATATCCGAAGCATAATGCATTTCATTTTCGCATCCTGCGTCAATCACCATCATCCGCCCTTCACTTAAAACATTCCCATGGTTATGATTATGCAGGGTTTGTCCGTTCACCGTCAGGATCACAGGGAATGAAACCGGTCCGCCATGAGTAAGTGCGATGCCTTCGATGGTTCCTGCGATCTGCTGCTCTATCACACCGGGTTTGGCCATTTTCATGGCGGTGGTATGCATGATATATGCAACATCAATCACTTTCTCGATCTCTTTAACCTCGATCTCATCCTTGACCATGCGCAGTTTCACCACGGCACGGATCAGTTCGGCCGAAACCTTGTCGTGAACCTTGTTATGATCATTTGCAAGGAGTGCTGCAAGCTGGACCCGTGTTTCGGCCCGGTAGGTTGGAAGGAAATGCACCTTGCGGCCTTTTGCGACTGCCATACCTATGTATTCAGTCAGGTCAATGAGAGGAAAAGACACCGTCACCCCTGCTTTCGCAGCCTGTTCGGCAATCGAGGGTTGTTTGCCCATCCATATGATATCGTCAATATCCAGGTCATTTCCGAAAATAATATCCTTGCCTTCATCAAGATCAAGCAAACCTGCCAGGTCGGGATGATCCAGCCCGAAGAAATATGAAAAATTGCTGTCCTGTCTGAATGTATACTGGTTTGAAGGATAATTGAATGCAACATCCGTATTGCCTAAAAACAGGATGATGCCGCTGGAAAGCTCGCTGCGGAGCTTTTTTCTTCTATCTGTGTAAATTGAGGGGGGAAACATAATTTAGACTGGTTTTGAATTAATAAAAAATCTATCTGTTTATTCCTTTTTCAAAAAATTATCTTCTATTTTTGTTAATTCCTGTTGATTACTCCAACAAATTAACGGTAAATTCTTGTTACTTCTTCTAATTGACAAACATTTTTAAGTCCGGGTTATGAGCGCATCATTATTTCGTTTCTCATCCATTACCAAAAAAATCTGGATGGCATTGCTTGGAATTTTTCTGATGATCTTCCTCGTGGTACATCTGAGTATAAACCTCTGCCTGCTGAAGAGCGACCCTACCTGGTTCAACGATGCAGCCCGGTTCATGGGTACGAATTACGTCGTGAAGACCTTTGAGATCGTGCTGTTTGCCGGCTTCATCTTTCACGTCCTGCTGGGGATCCTCCTGCAGGTGCAGAACTGGATGTCGCGACCGGTGAGGTATGCTGTTAACAACAAATCGGCAACGCCTTTCCTTTCGAAATATATGATCTGGACCGGCGGGATCATTTTCATCTTCCTCGCTATTCACCTCGTGAATTTCTGGGCTATGAAACTCGGCTGGGTCGGTGGTCCGAGGCTGGCCGACGGGGAGCCTGACTTTTACAAAAAAGCGGTTGACCTGTTCAGCATCCCGGCATATTCCCTTTTCTACATTGTCCTGATCATTGTCCTTGGCGTTCACCTGAACCATGCATTCCAGGCCGCTTTTCAGAGCCTCGGACTAAATTTCAACAAGTACACCAAATGCATCGAAAGGTTCGGCATGGTTTATTCCATCATCGTTCCTTTAGGCTTCATCATCATACCCATTTACTTTTTACTTATCCGTTAGGCTTTATGGCTGAGTTGAATTCAAAAAT
>JBAXLI010000122.1:0-7646 GCA_037134895.1 Bacteroidota bacterium | reverse complement strand
CCTGATACAATCGATTTCATTTCTTTTTCCATGATATCAAAATAATATTAAAATAATTTTACAATAATACTAAATTCAGAACCCCTTTGTCAAGTTTTTTACAATATTTATTTTTTTGGATGCAGAATGAAGGATGCAGGATGCAAGATGCAGGATGCAAGATGCAGGATGCAGGATGGCTGGGTGACTTGGCTGCTCCTTGCCAGAGCTGCATCAGGGCTAAGTGAGCGAACTAAGACTTGGGTTATGATTAAGGGAAGAGAAATGGTGAGCTCATTTAGACCGTAGCAGCAAGGGCAAGGGTGCAGTCAGGCAGCAACCGGCAGAACGGCTCTCGGCTTGCGTTCCGCGTGTCAAGTGTCACGAAAAAAGCCGGAACCCTGTGAGAGATTCCGGCTTTTTTGGAAAAGTTTTTATCGGCTGTTAAAACCTGAACTTGATCCCAAGGTTGAAGCTTGCTGTGCTGAATGGATAAGTCTTGCGGAGTTCCTGTCGGGGTTGGGATTCATCAACTACACCGTTGGTGTTCTTTTCCCAGACAAAATTGGTTTCTTTCTGCCAGGTGGTGAGGGTCGAAAGTTTATCTTCACCGTTGACATTGTATTTAATAACCTGGCTGTAACTTGGTGACCAGGTTGAATGGGCAAACTGAAGCTCGACCCAGAAGGTGAGGAGTTTAGTAAAATTGAAATTTACTCCCCCTGCTGCAGTATACCCAAGGGCAATACCTCCGTAATAGGAATTATATAATTCCCTGGTCATCGGAGGGTTGGTGCTTGCGTTTTCCTCATTATACTTTGTAAGCATGGTTGGCAGAACTCCAACCTGCAATCCGAACCGGGCATATGGATTAACCTTCTCAAGTCCGGCCGAAATAACGACTGCAGGAATGATGCTGAGCATTCCACCCTTCACTTTTACTGTTGCATGTCCTGCCCCGACGAGGTTGATTACAGAATCTCCTTTAGTGGACAAACCCATGAATTCAGATATGGCAATTTCAGCTCCAACATATTTATTAAACCAATACCCGAATGAAACGGAGCCGTTAAATCCGTTGCCGAGGCCCACGGGAACAACACTTACGGTACCGCTGGTAGTGTTACCTTTGTATTTGTAAAGCATGTCAAAGGACGAGGCTGTACTTACACCTCCGCCCAGTCCGATACTAACATAAAACTTTTGTCTTTTGGTTTTTTCCTGTTTTTGAACCTGTGACTCCTGCGCCACAACCGACAATGCGAGCAGCATAACCGGGATAAGAAGCAATGTCTTTTTCATAGAAATAGGTTTGAAGGATGAATTAATTATATGTTAGTCAAGCTAAAATATGAACTATTGTTAAATTATTAGCAAAGAAATTTATTTTTTTTAAAGGATTTATTGTTGAAAACATATGTTTATCCCGATTGTATCGTTTATTTTTATGCGATAATCCAGTTTATGAGAACCCTGACAGTTGCTTTACTTGCTTTTTTTTTCGTTCCTTTATATGCCCAGGTGAACAATGAGTTCAGGGCAGCCGACGTGATCGCCCTGCATGCTCCGGATTCCTGCGAGACCACGGTTGTCGCTCTCGGCAAGTACTTTTCCTCAGCTTTCAAAAAGCCTGTATTCAGAGCCAGGGCAATCTATGCCTGGACTGCCATGAAGATATCCTATGACTTCACAAACCAGGGGAAAGTGAATGCTGCAACACCCTTCGGCGAACTGGTTGAGAAAACCATGCAGTCCCGTTCGGCCATATGCCAGGGATATGCTTCGGTTTTCAAAGCACTTTGCGACGAATGCGGAATAAAAGCGTATGTTGTGAACGGCTACACCCGTCAGAACGGTCATACCAACGACATCAGCCATGCATGGGTCGTTGCCCTGATCGACACAACGTATTACGGGTTTGACCCTACCTGGGCCAGCGGTGCTCTCAGCAACGGCAGTTATATCAGGCAATTCAATGAGCAGTTCTTCATGATCAGGCCCTCAGACCTGATTAGCGACCACATGCCTTTCGACCCGATGTGGGAATGTCTCAACTATCCTGTAAGCAGCGTTTATTTCAGTAACGGGATCACAACTGCAACCCCCGGGACTCAGTTTTTCTCCTACGCCGACAGCATCAGCCTTTACCAGTCGCTCGCCCCGAAGGACCAGTGCCAGGCAGCACTCAGGAGGATAGAAGCATCGGGTATCGTAAACAACATGCAGGTCGACTGGGCAAAGTACCTGAGAGACTGCATTTCAAATGAGAAGCAAAACACAGTTGCCGTGGTAAGGAACAAATACGTGAAACAGTTCAACGACGCTGTTGCAAATTATAATAACTGCATTTACGCTTTTAACCAGTATGCTGATTACTTTAACGTGGGATTCAATCCGCCTAAATCAGAACCAGAGATAGTAGGGATGCTGAACCTTTGTTATAATTATCTCGATACCTGCAGGAAAAGCCTGAACCAGGTAATTGCCGGAGATCCGGATATGAAGCAAAGCACTGACCAGCTGCAGCTTGCCATTGACGTGGCCCAGGACAACGTAGATAAACAGAAGGTTTTTCTTAAGGTCTATTTCAACACCGACCCCATGTCGAGGCCCATGCTGTTCAGGAAATACAATGGAGCAGGATTGCCAAAAAGTAAATGATCAGGCGTAAACAAGGATGATGATCGCAGGGATTATAACCCCGATCATAGCGAGTATGGCACCCCTCCATCTGATCCCGTTTTTCCCTCTTAAAACAAATAAACCCGTGATCGCCAATAGGATCAGCCCAACGGCATAGGCATCGGAAAACCAGGTGAACCAGCGCTTTATGTTATTGTAATGCAGGAGATTAAATTCCTTCAGAATATATCTTGGGGTCTTCTCTTCAAGCTCTGCTTTCCCTGTCAGCAGGTCAACATAGAGGCTGCCGTTTGTGAAAAAGACCTGTACATAACCGGTACCTGAGACAAAACTTTTAAAGTTCTTCGCCTCATGAACCTTTTCCAGGACTTTGAGGGCATAGGTTTTATCTGCCACGCCGTTTGCGGGAAGTTCAACGCTAAGCTGTTCGTACCTTTTACTGTAATCGGGATGGGCAAAATCGCCTGACTTGAAATGGTTCATGATGATCCCCGACATGGCATATATAAGGGTCATCCCGAAAAAAAAATACCCGAGATCGCGGTGGACCGCATTGTTCCACCGCCTTAAGGTCTTGCGCTGCATATTATTTCGCTACTGTGTAGGATATGGCTTCAACGGAAAAGAAAGAGAGATGGTCTTTCCCGCTCTTCTTAAGATCAGCACGCAGGGCGCTGATCTCATCCAGTTTATCCTGAATCCCCATGTCTTCGTGCCCTTTGGCTCCCGAATGGATCCCAGTACTATGATTTTCAGCAGGTTTTTTAACTTCTGCTTCCCATTCATTCAGGTATTTGGCATCGACGCGTTCTTCCTTAAGCACTCCAAGTACTTTGACGCGGCTTCCGATAAGGCTTTCATCGAACTTCGGGATATTATTCCCTGTAGTAACTTCAACCCTGATGCTGTCGGTACCGTCGACCAGGAACATGCGTTTGCCGCCATGTTTGCAGGTATGTAAAACTGTGCCTTCGATACGAATAGGTTTTTCTACGAATTTTTCGGCAGAATCGATAAAGGTTTTCACAGCAAGCGTTGCTGTATCGGCCTTTTTTGTTTCAGCAACTTTGGTCCCCTGGTTACAGGATGCTAGCAGGAAAATACATGGAATCGTTAGCAGGAAGAGTTTCTTTATCATACGTTTACGGGTTAATTTAGATCACAAAGGTCCGTATTATTTGGCAGAAATCAAAATCTTGACGAACTTTGGATCATGATCCATCGCATCAATACTGTTCTGTTCTTACTGATGCTGTTCGCCACCCTTATCACTCCCTGGGATAGCCGTAAATGGAAAGAATTCAGCGATACGGAAGACTATATTAAGCAATCGAAGATCCCGATCAGCACAAGGGAATTTTGGGCTCCGCACCAGTCCGGAACTTTCTATCCGCGACCGTTTACAGTTCCCTTATTTTACAAGCTTGTTGATGGCGAACCTTTACAGATTGTGGTGATGCAAAAGTTAATACATTGTCTTTCTGCATGGTTCCTGGTGTTTTCACTTCTCATTCTTATTAACCAGGCATACCTGAGGTATATGCTGATGTTTTGTATTTACCTGCTGATGTCTTGGTGGACGATTGCAGGCTGGACCAACCAGATCCTGTCGGAGTCCCTTTCACTTTCCCTCATGTTTTGCTGGATAGCATCTTTTATCACAGCCTGGCAACGAAAGAGATGGTATTACTGGCTGATACATATACTTATCGTGGTGCTATTTTCTTTTACCCGTGACAGTTGGCCCTATATTTTGCTTTTCTTTTACGCAGCATTGACCATACTTACTTTCTTTGCCCAAAGATCGCTTTTCCTGCCTGCCATTCTTTTATTTTCATTAACGGTTGTGCTGTTTTTTATACAGCAGAATACATCAAAAACCGGCAGGAGATACAGGCTTCCAATGCTCAACACACTTGCGGTCAGGATAACCGGAAATGATAATTATACAGCCTGGTTCCGCAACCATGGGATGCCTTGTTCTGACAGCCTGCAGAAGAACTACAGAAAGATTGATGCGAATCTTGACGCCGACCGCCATAAGATCTGGAACCTTTATTATAACCCAAATTATGAGAACCTCTGGGAATGGATACATAAGAAAGGGAGGTCTGAATACATTACTTTTATGTTCACTCATCCTGAATACCCCCTTTTGCTTAAAGAGTCAAAAGAGCAAAGGCAAAGGATCTTTGCATCTGATCTTTGGTATTCAGGGGAAGTTGCAGGTTACAGCAAATGGGTAAAGACATTGTTCCCTTTGTTCAGCGCATGGTGGGTTCTTGTTTCCTGCCTGTTGCTGTTACTTCAGTATTTCAGGAAAGGAGAATTTAAACTGCTTTTCCCTGTTTTGCTTTCACTGGCTTTTCTTGTCAACGTATTTATTTCTTATAACGCAGATGCCCTTGAAGTCGAACGCCACCTTTTCATTACAACTATCATGGTTCAGCTGATCGTTTTTATTTCACTGGCATTATTAGGAGATTCATTTATTAAATCATCAACAAACGAAGACATACTATGATTTTAGTAACAGGAGGGACCGGACTTCTGGGGTCCCATTTGCTTTTTGACCTGGCCAGTTCCGGGAAACAGGTAAGGGCACTCAAACGCAAATCCAGCAATATCGAAATGGTCAGGAAAATATTTTCTTATTATTCGGCGGATGTGGATAAGCTTTTCGCATGCATTCAATGGGTTGACGGGGATATCATGGATTTCGCTTCCGTTGATGACGCTCTTGAAGGGATAGAATACGTGTATCATGCCGGGGCGGTGGTTTCCTTTTACCCGAAGGATCATAAGGAGATGCTCCGAACCAATATCGAAGGGACCGCAAACCTGGTGAACCTGTGCATTGCAAGGAAAATCAGGAAGTTCTGTTACGTTAGTTCGGTTGCCGTTTTGGGAAGGGCCGTGAATACATGCATTTCTGATGAAACAACCTGGTGGCAGCCTTCGAAAAAGAATTCGGTATACGGACAAAGTAAATTCGGTGCCGAGCGTGAAATCTGGAGAGGGATGGAGGAAGGTTTAAACGCTTATATTGTAAATCCTTCGGTCATTCTTGGTCCGGGCTTCTGGGACGGAGGTAATTCGGGATTATTCTCCCTCGTATGGAAAGGGCTGAAGTATTATACCCGGGGAATCAATGGGTATATCGATGTACATGATCTTTCACGAGCAATGAGAATGCTTATGGAAAGCGATATTTCGGGGGAACGCTTCATTGTGTCTTCAGAGAATTGTTCGTATCAGCAGGTGTTTGAATATATGGCGAAGTACCTGGGTAAACCGGCTCCGAAGATCAATGTGCACCCGGCCCTCACCGACATCGCATGGAGGGTCGAAGCGGTGAGAAGCTTCATCATGCGCACCAAACCCGAAGTCACCAAAGAAATGGCAACAACAACCGCCCAGATTTATACCTATTCCAATGAAAAGATAAAAAAAGCCATAGGGTTTGAATTCAAACCGGTTGAACAATCAATTAAAGAAACCTGCGAAATATTCCTGAAAGACCATGGGAAGTGAGTTACGAGTTACGAATTTCAATATGCTGGTAATTATTCACTCGTCATTCGTCACTCGTCATTCGTCACTCGTCACTATTACTGGGGTATATTATTCTTATAATGGTAGTACCTGCTGAGGATGTCGTCGACAAAGCCTTCGGTCGTAAAATCCGAGGGATTGTCGCTGATAGTATCGTTCTTCGCAAATGGATCTTTTTTTGACCTTCTCAGGAGATAATATTCAACGTTTCCGTCCCAGCGGTTCGGGTTCTTGCCAAATTTTTCGGCTTTCTCACGTGCAAGCAGCACTCTCCCGATACCAACATTGTAAGCGGCGAGGATAAATTTAATACGGTCTTTAGGATTGGTGATTTCATCAGGGAGCTGATCATCAAGATGACTGAGATAGCGCACCCCTGCAGCCAGCTGCTGGGAAGGAGTCGAGATGCTGTCCATACCCATCTTGACCGCGGTCTCCGGCATCAGCTGCATGAGACCCGAAGCAGAACGGGAGGAGACCAGGCCCAGCCTGAAATTCGATTCTTCATACACAAGTGAGGCAAGGAGGCGCCAGTCCCAATGTATTTTTAAACTTAATTCCCTGATTTCATTATCATAAGGAGAGATCTGATTGCCCCTCAGGGTAACATAATCACTTTTCATATTCGCGGCGATCTTCTGACTGGCAAAGTATTCAAGGTAGGTCTTTTTCAGTTCCCCTGAATTTATGGATTCTGCCAGCCATTCATTGAGTTTCATCAGCAGGGTATCGGAATTATGATTAACCCCCCAGGCATATGCATAAAGCGGAAACACAACCACCGAAGCATCAAGGTTCTGGTAGTATTGTTTATACACCCTGGCGGTGTTTTCAGGACACAGCAGGTAATTGATCCTTCCTTCAGAGACTTCCTTAATAAGTCCTTCCTGGGAAATATCGGGATCTTCTACCAGGGTCGGGCGTTTGCCGGTCTGTTTAAGGAAGGAGCGGTAATAGGGCGACATAAATTCATTCCTGCGGGCATGCACTGTGTCACCTTGTACAAAATCTTCAAGGGTATTAATGATTTTGGGGCTTTTCGTTTTACGCTGCAAAAGTATCAGCCTGGTTTCCCCCATGATTTTTGTGTAATGAACGAGGTTCTTGCCTTCGGAGGATATCGGGAGGTTCAGGGCGATCACATCCGCCACGTTATAATCAAGATAATAATACAGCTTAGAAATGTCTTCAGATGCAAGGATCTTAAGCGGAACCCCGAGATAGCCCGCAAAAGACTCGAGCAGGTCAAGTTGGAAGCCCACAGGTTCTCCCCTGTAAATGAAATAGTTGAGGGTGTTTTTATCAGTGAGGGCAAGAAGGTATCCTCTTTCGCGGATACGCCTTATGGCATCCTTTTTTTCTTCCTCCCTGTAGTAAATCTTATGTGTAATGTAAATGGCAATGACAAGCAGGGCCAGGCCCATAAGGACTGTCCTGAACCTGCGAATGAATTTGCCTAATCGGGTCAA
>JBAXLI010000121.1:0-7771 GCA_037134895.1 Bacteroidota bacterium | reverse complement strand
ACCAACAACCAATCACCAACAACCAATCACCAACAACCAATCACCAACAACCAATAATCAACCCCCAATCCCCAATCCCTAATCCCCAACCCCCAGGAACATGGCATCTATCAAACGCCTGGCAAGCCAGACCGCAGTTTACGGCATCCCAACCATTTTGGGCCGATTCCTGCAGTACGCCCTGGTGATCGTCCTCACGAGGATCTTCTCCCCGGCGGAGTACGGGACCATCAGCGTGTTCTTCGCGTATGCTTCCTTCCTCATGGTGGTGCTTAGCTATGGAATGGAAACCACCTTTTTCCGCTTCAGTGAGAAAGAAGAGGACAAAGACAGTGTTTTCAGTACAGGAATGATCTCCCTGCTGATCAGCTCGGGTTCTTTTATTTTCCTGGGCAGTCTCTTATCGGGCAGCATCGCTGGCTGGATAGGGTATGCCTCGCATCCTGAATACGTGACCTGGTTTGCGTGGATCCTTGGGCTTGACGCTCTTGTTGCAATCCCTTTTGCCAGGCTTCGTTCGCAGAACAAGGCAGGTCGTTTTGCCGCTTATAAAATGATCAACATCTTCACCAATATTTTCCTGACACTCTTTTTTGTACTTCTTTGCCCCTACCTCTGGAAAAACCATCCTTCGTATCAGGGCATTCTTCATCTGATATATAACCCGGCCTGGGGGATAGCTTATGTTTTCATTGCAAACCTTGCCGCCAGTGCGATCACCCTCCTGCTGGTACTTCCTGTGATCATCCGCATGAAATGGAAAATGCACAATGAGCTTTGGAAACAAATGCTGGTATACGCCCTGCCACTCATGTTTGCCGGACTTGCGGGGATGGTGAATGAAACCTTCGACAGGCTGCTGCTGAGGTACCTTCTCCCAATGCCGAAGGAACTTGCCGAAGCCCAGGTCGGAATCTACAGCGCCTGTTATAAAATTTCCATCTTGATCACCCTGTTTGTGCAGGCATACCGGTTTGCAGCTGAGCCCTTTTTTTTCGCCCATGCAAAAGAGAAGGATTCCAGGCTTTTGTATGCCCGAATCATGGATTATTTCGTCATTTTTCTCTGCGCGGTTTTTCTCTTTACCATGCTATATCTCGACGATGTGATCCTCAGGCTCATGATAGGAAAAAGTTTCAGGGAAGGCAGGGGTGTTATCCCGGTTCTGATGTTTGCCAACATTTTCCTGGGTATCTATTACAACCTGTCGATATGGTACAAGCTGACCGGGAAAACGATCTGGGGTGCGTGGCTTTCACTCATGGGAGCAGTAATCACCCTTTCACTTAATTTCTGGTGGATCCCCCTGGGTCCTGAACATCTCATCTATGGATACATAGGTTCAGCCTGGGCGACATTCATCTGTTACGGAAGCATGATGGTGGTGGCGTACCTGCTTGGACAGAAATACTATCCCATTCCCTACAGGATATGGAAAGCGACGGGTTATATATTGTTTGCGCTTGTAATTTATCTGATCAGCGAGAACCTTCCCATCCTGCATCCTGCATCCCGCATCCTTTTCCATACCGGATTGCTTATCGTGTTCCTGCTTACCGCTTACTTCTTCGAAAAGCCCGGCCGTGCAAAGACCTCCCATTGAGAATTTTATTACCTTTGCACATCAAATTTCCCTATGCAAATCAGGATAGTAAACAATTCCCATCACCCTTTGCCTGCCTATGAAACACCTGCTTCGGCAGGGATGGATCTGAGAGCATTTATTGCGGACGATATCGTACTGAAACCACTTCAAAGAGCTTTGATCCCTACCGGATTATTCATAGAACTCCCCCTGGGTTTTGAGGCCCAGGTCAGGCCGAGGAGCGGACTGGCGATTAAAAAAGGCGTTACCGTTTTGAATACTCCGGGTACCATAGATGCAGATTATCGCGGAGAGATCAAAGTAATTCTGGTTAATTTATCGAACGAGGATTTCGTTGTGAAGGATGGTGACCGGATAGCACAGATGATCATTGCCTCGCATGAACAGGCCGAATGGGTGAAAGTTGATGAACTGGAGTCGACCGAAAGAGGAGCGGGAGGTTTTGGATCGACGGGACATAGTTGAGATTAGTGACGAATTACGAATTACGAGTTACGAATTACGAATGAGAAGTGAGAGGTGGGGAAAGCACCTTCTAAAATGAAGATTCATGAAAATTAAAATATTAATCCTTATTTTTCTGCTGACTGGGTTGAGCGCTTTTTGTAGTTCGGGGGCATACCTGCTTCCTGTTGACAGTCCGGATTCAAGCTCAGTCAAGCACGGGAAAAAGAATAAGGATGACGATAAACCAAAGCCTCCGACCGAGAACACGGCCATGCTGCTTGAGGCTAAAAAAGAAGCCCTGATCGGGAATACCGATAAAGCCTTACAGATGTTTACCTATTATGCCGACCGTTTCCCCGATGACCCGGCCGGGAAATTTGAGCTGGCCAGGCTGCTCGCTTCCCGTGAGAAATTCGACGATGCGTATGTGCTGATGCAGGATGCCATCCGCCTTGATCCCAATAATAAATACTACAGGATATTTTATGCCGAAGTCTGCCAGCTTGGAAAGAAAGAAAAAGAAGCCGCGACAGTCTATGAATACCTGATAAAGAAATACCCTTCGGAACTGGATTATTATTTCCAGCTGGCGGCTCTGTACCTGATGGTCGGAGAGGAAAAAAAGGCAGCTGAAACCTATGATGTCATAGAAGAAAAAGCAGGGGTCAATGAGGATATTGCACTTCAGAAAGAAAAGATCTACCTCCACCTGGGCGACCTTCAGAACGCCGAAAAAGAACTGAAAAGCCTGGTAAGCGCTTTCCCCGACGACCCCCGTTATCTCTCGATGCTGGCTGAGTTTTACATGGGGAACAACCAGCAGGCCAAAGCCCTCGATGTCTACAAAAAGGTGGCTGAGATCGATCCCGGAAATCCGTATATCCATATGTCGCTTGCCGACTACTACCGCAAGATCGGGAACAAGGAAAAGGCATTTGAAGAGCTGAAACTTGGGTTTGCCAATCCCAACCTCGATGTCGACACCAAAGTCACCATCCTGCTTTCATTCTATACCATCAACCAGATCTATGACCAGCTGAAGGAACAGGCCTTTGAACTTTCTAGGATCCTCATCCAGACCCATCCCGACAACCCGAAAGCATGGTCGATCTACGGGGACTTGCTGTCACAGGACAAACGGTACGAAGATGCAAAGAATGCCTTTTTGAAAGTCCTCAGTTTTGACTCCAGCAAATACGTGGTATGGGAGGAACTCCTTCGTATTGAACTCCAGCTGAACCAGTACCAGGATCTTTTCGTTCACGGGAAAAAAGCCATAGAGCTTTTTCCCGAACAGAGCCTGCTTTATCTTTTTACCGGGCTTGGCGCAATGCAGCTGAAAAACTATGAGGAGGCAATAAAAGCGTTTGACCTGGGTGTACGCCTGGTAGTTAATAACGATGACCTTCTGGCCCAGTTTTACATGTACATGGGTGATTGCTGGCATTCCCTGAAAAACTTCGAAGAGTCTGACAAGGATTACGAAAAATCACTCAAAGCAAAGGATAATAATCCGTTTGTGCTGAACAACTACGCCTATTATCTTTCGTTAAGAGGAAAGGATCTCGACCGTGCCGAAAAGATGGCTAAAAAAGCCACCGAACTCGATACGGCAAATTCTTCTTTCCAGGATACCTATGGCTGGGTATTATTCAAACTGGGGAAAACTGCAGAAGCTAAGGTATGGGTCGAAATGGCGATGCAGGATAAGGATGGGGTGAGTACCGATGTGCTGGAACATTATGGAGATATACTGTATAAACTAGGGCAACACGAGAAAGCCGTTGATTACTGGAATAAGGCAAAAGCAAAAGGCGAAGGCTCGGAACTGCTGAACAGGAAAATAACTGAAAAAAAACTCGTTGAATAGGATGGTACATCAACTCAGGCCTGGAAAATGGTATCTGTACGGGCTTACGGCCCTTGTAATTTTATTTGCTGCTTCATGCAGTCCGGCAAGGAAAGCGATCAAAGCTCCCATCAAGGAAGAAGGAGCTGATTACCTGTTCAAGAAACTAAAGGAACATGAACTGAAGTATACTTATTTCACGGGTAAGTTTTCGGCCGAATACAAGAACCGGAAAAAATCCACTTCCTTCAACGGCCAGATCAGGATAAAGAAAGACAGCGTGATCTGGCTTTCGCTCACACCCGGGCTGGGTATAGAGGCCCTGCGCCTGATAATCACCCAGGATTCGGTTAAAATGATAAATAAACTCAACAATACGTATTATATAGGCGATTATGAAGCGGTGAACAAGTTCCTGAACACAAACATCGATTTCGATATACTCCAGGCCTACCTCCTGGGAAATGACCTTCAGTTTTATGAGGATGGGAAGTTCAGGGCTACAATTGAAAAGGACTGTTACAAGCTTTCGACGGCTGCCAGGATGAAACTTAAGAAGTACGTCAGGAATAACCAGGAAAATGGCAGGGCCTTTATTCAGAATATCTGGCTGGATTCTGAGACCTTCAAGATCACCGAAGCCGACGTAAAGGAGATATCGAATGAGAAGAT
Source organism: Bacteroidota bacterium (assembly GCA_037134895.1). Lineage (GTDB taxonomy): Bacteria > Bacteroidota > Bacteroidia > Bacteroidales > FEN-979 > CAIRDP01. The sequence continues at coordinate 3,197 of JBAXLI010000121.1, read as the reverse complement.
CAAACTTGAAGCCATGTACGGGGATTTTGAAAATATCGGCGGACAACTTTTCCCCAAAGCCCTGAATGTAACCATTTGGGCCGATAATACGATAAAGCTCAAAGCCTCGTTTTCAAAGATCACTGTTGATGTTCCTCTGCAATTCCCATTCAAGGTGCCAAACGGATATACCCAGGTTAAATAAGCATTTGATTCAAGCGGGATGAAGATCGAAACTACCTGCCGCAACATATTAATTATCGGTTTGCAACTGGTTCTGATGCTTTTTGTTACATCGCTTGCATTTGGGCAGGCGGATAAAGAGAAGCTTCAAAAGACCAAAAAACAGCTTGAAGATGAGATCCGCTATACTACTGAACTGCTTGAAAAAACGAAGCAGTCGAAGCAGGTCTCAATGGAGAGGCTTAAAATACTCAACCAGAGGATCCGCAGCCGTGAAGCCCTGATTACAACGATCAACCGGGAACTCTCTCAGATCGACATGAACATCCAGGTTGAGAATGTCGAGCTCGACAGGATGTCGAAACAGCTCAAGGCACTGAAGTCAGATTATGCCAGGATGATCTATCATGCCTACCGCACCATGAACGGGAGGAACAAGCTGATGTTCATTTTTTCGGCCAGGGATTTCAACCAGGCCTGGCAGCGTATCAAATATTACCAGCAGTATTCCGAATACAGGCGCAGGCAGGCCGAACGGATCGAAAAGACTACTCATGTGATCAGCGACCAGAGGCAGGACCTTGAAGCCAAAAAGCAGGAGAAACTCACATTGTTTGAGACCCAGCAAAAGGAGAAAGTCAAGCTGGACATGGAGAAGCAGGAAAAGGCAAAAACCATTAAGGAGCTGTCAAGCAAGGAAAAACAGCTGGTTTCCACACTCAGGACCAAACAACAGGCTGCTGCAAGGCTCCAGTATGAGATAGAAAAACTTATCGCTTCGGAGATCAGCGCTTCCGAAGAAAGGATGCATAAAACCGAAGGAAAGGATAAAAGAACCGGGGGAAAGATTGTCTCCGGCCCTGCGACGTATGAGATGACCCCCAGGGAAAAGGAACTTTCAAGTTCATTTGCCTCGAATCGCGGGAGGCTGCCATGGCCCTGCGAGAAGGGCTTTATCTCGGGGACTTTCGGTGAACATCCGCATCCTGTTCTTGAACGGGTCAAGATCAAAAATAACGGTGTGGATATCACAACGGAACCGAATTCACAGGTGAAAGCAGTCTTTAACGGGAAGGTCAGCAAAATTATGTCATTCCCGAACCTGAACAATGTGGTGATTGTAAGGCATGGTGAATATCTTACCGTATATTCGAACCTTGAAGCCGTAAATGTGAGGGAAGGACAGGATGTGACAACAAAGCAGGTGATCGGTAAAGTGCATTACAATGCAGAAGAACAGAAGACCGAACTGCATTTTGAACTCTGGAAAGGAAAAATGATTCAGAACCCCGAAAACTGGCTAGCCGGCAGGTAAACATCCGCAGAAAATGAACCATACAGGTGAACTTGCCGCTCTTCTTACCGCTTTCTTCTGGACGATCACTGCAGTCACATTTGAGGCTGCCAGCCGCAAGATCGGCTCAATGGTCGTTAATATCCTCAGGCTGATTATAGGCTTTGTGTTTCTTTCGGTTTTTGCATTTTTTTACCGCGGATATCTTTTTCCCGCTGATGCCAGCCTTCAGAACTGGCTCTGGCTTTCTCTTTCAGGACTCATTGGGTTTACCTTCGGTGACCTTTGCCTTTTCCAGTCTTTTGTACTGATAGGCGCGAGGGTCTCCATGCTCATCATGGCGCTGGCTCCTCCGATGACCGCATTCATTGCCTATTTCGTTCTGGGAGAAAAACTGAGCCTGCAAAGCTGGATTGGCATGGCTGTGACCATGACTGGCATCGCTCTCGTGGTCCTGCGCTCAAACGGGAACAGCGAGAAAACCGGGATCTTCAACAGCCTGCGGCTTTCATACCCTGTATGGGGGTTAGTACTGGCTTTTGGCGGGGCGGTGGGGCAGGCTCTCGGACTGGTCCTGAGCAAGGTGGGCATGCATGATTACGATACGTTTGCGTCGACCCAGATCAGGGTAATGGCCGGTACAGCAGGTTTTATTGTGATCTATTCCTTTATGGGAAAGTGGAAGGATGTGATGCGGGGTGTGATACAGGCAAAATCAATGGCTCTGCTTTCGGTTGGCGCATTTTTCGGCCCTTTCCTTGGTGTCTCATTTTCGCTGATCGCTATAAAATATGCCAGTACCGGCATAGCATCAACGATCATGGCCATAGTGCCTGTGCTCATCATCCCCCCTTCAATCATCCTTTATAAGGAGAAGGTTCGGCTTAAGGAAATAGCAGGTGCAATCCTGGCAGTAATTGGTGTAGCAATTTTCTTTTTGTAAATGGCATCATTATGGCAACAAAACCACCGGCAGAAGAATACCAGCATAATCCCGGATTCAGGTTATACCTTGGAGCGGCTATCATCATTGCTTCGTTTTTCATGGTGCCGACCGGTCTTTTTGTAACGCATTTTATTCATACCCACGCGATGAAAGCAATCATCCTGGGCTTTTTCTGGATCAATGGCCCTCTTTGGAAGATCATCGGGATTTCAGTTATGGGTAAGGTTTCATATTATTACATAGTTGAACATCTGAAGATCCATTATAAGACTATTTTAAAACCCAAACCGGTAAGCCGGACCCGATATTATGTCGGGCTCATTATGTTCACTGTGCCTTTTGTCCCTTCTTACGCAATGGCCTATGCACCCCACTTGCTTCCTGAATTCGCCGCCTGGAGGGTTTATATAAACATCTTCAACGACCTCCTGTTCCTTTCAAGTCTTTTTGTGCTGGGAGGTGATTTCTGGGATAAACTCAGGGCGTTGTTCACTTTCTCAGCACGGGCGGTTTTTCCCGAGGAGAAATCGGAAAGCTGAAGAAAAGATGCGGGATGCGGGATGCAGGATACGGGATACGGGATGCAGGATACGGGATACGGGATGCAGGATAAAAGATATCTTGCATCTTGCATCGGCGCGAAGCGCAAACATCTTGCATCTTGCATCGGCGCGAAGCGCCAGCATCCTGCATCGGCGCGAAGCGCCAGCATCCTGCATCGGCGCGAAGCGCCAACATCTTGCATCGGCGCGAAGCGCCAGCATCCTGCATCGGCGCGAAGCGCCAACATCTTGC
>JBAXLI010000120.1:0-7949 GCA_037134895.1 Bacteroidota bacterium | reverse complement strand
CGCGAAGCGCCATCATCTTGCATCGGCGCGAAGCGCCATCATCTTGCATCGGCGCAAAGCGCCATCATCTTGCATCGGCGCGAAGCGCCATCATCTTGCATCGGCGCGAAGCGCCATCATCTTGCATCGGCGCAAAGCGCCATCATCTTGCATCGGCGCGAAGCGCCATCATCTTGCATCGGCGCGAAGCGCCATCATCCTGCATCTAGCTACCATAAAATTCTCCTGTGAAATTATTAGCAGAAATCAGAATTGTTTTTACCTTTGAGGTCTTCAAACAAAATCAAACCTCCGACCTATGAAGATACCTAAATCTATTTATAATTGGCTGAGTATCACAGGTATAATTCTCGTCATCAACAGCCTCCTGCTCATGATGATCGTCCTGATCTTCTCATTCCTCTCGAAGCAGGATTCGAACACCTACCTCGGCGTCTTCCTGTATATCGTGCTTCCTGCATTCCTCGTCCTGGGTCTCATCCTCATCCCTATCGGAATGCTCGTTGCCTTCCGCCGTAAATACGAAGAAATAGACCCCACGCTACGCTGGCCGATTCTGAACCTGAACATCCGCAAACAGCGCAACGGAGTAGTGAAAATTTCCATTATCACCTTCGTGATCCTTATGGTTTCTGCCGTCGGAAGTTACCAGGCGTTCCATTATACCGAATCTATTTCTTTCTGCGGACAACTTTGCCACAAAGTCATGAGCCCGGAGTATACCACATACCTGCATTCACCTCATGCACGTGTCACCTGTGTTGAATGTCACGTCGGACAAGGTGCAAGCTGGTATGTGAAGTCGAAGCTTTCGGGATTGTACCAGGTGTATTCTGTCCTATTTAATAAATACCCCAGGCCGATTGCAACACCCATTGCAAACCTGCGTCCTGCAAGGGAAACCTGCGAACGCTGCCACTGGCCCCAGAAATTTTATTCACGGACCCTCCGTATTCAGCAGGGTTACCTTGCAAACAAACCCAATACCGAATGGAACATCTCGATGGTCATGAAGATCGGCCCCCAGCAGAGTGCACTTGGCCTCACCGAGGGTATCCACTGGCATATCAACCAGAACTTCAAGATCGAATATGTTGCAAATACCAGGGATCGCGAATCGATTCCCTGGGTAAGGTATACCAACCTGAAGACCGGCGAGGTCAGGGTTTACGAGGACGAGGAGAACAAACTAGACAAGAAAGCTCTCGATACCCTGAAGATTCGTACGATGGACTGCATGGATTGCCATAACCGTCCTTCCCATCTTTACCGCTCTGCCCCGTTCTATGTGGATAATGCCATGGTTTCAGGTGCAATTCCGAAGGATATACCCTATATCAAAAAAGCCGCGATGGAAGCCCTCAAATATCCTTTCACTAACGAGGATACTGCAATGATGACGATCAAGTCGACCATACTTGCATTTTATTCCGACTCACTGAAGGACATCCTTTCAAGCCGCCGCAAGGATATAGACAAAGCTATTGCCGCAATACAGGAAGCCTACAACAACAATGCATTCCCTTCGATGAAGGTTGAATCTTCATCCTACCTCAACCATATCGGCCACCTCGAATCGAACGGCTGTTTCCGCTGCCATTCCGACAAGCATAAGTCGACCAGCGGAAAGGTGATCTCAAAGGACTGCGACCTTTGTCACAACATCGTGGCCCAGGGCCCAACGGGAAATGTGGCTTATGCACAATTCGACAAATCCCTGCCCTTCCAGCATCCGGTTGATGTAAAGAACAACTGGAAAACTTACTTCTGCACCGAATGCCATAAGAAGCTGTTTGAGTAAAACGTGAAGGTAGTTCGTGAGGGTAATTCGTGACAGTAATACGTGACGGTAATTCGTGAAGAATTACGATTTTCATCACGTTTTCTCACGTTCTTCCTCACGTTTTCCCCTCACGTTCTTCCTTACGTTTTTCCTCACGTAATACCTTCACGCTTTTCTTTACCTTTGCATTCAATGACCCCTCCCTTACATATAAAACCCCTCAAGTCCTGGCTCCCTTTCGACGCCCGCCCGTTGGTGGTTTCGGGTCCGTGCAGCGCAGAAAGCGAAAAGCAGGTAATGCTTACCGCCGAAGCCCTTGCGAAGATTCCCCAGGTGAAGGTGTTCAGGGCAGGTATCTGGAAGCCACGTACCCGTCCGTCTTCTTTTGAGGGCGTTGGAACCAAAGGCCTGAAATGGCTGCAAAAGGTCAGGAAAGAAACAGGTTTGCTCACAACTGTTGAAGTTGCTTCCCCCTTGCATGTGCGTGAAGCACTTGAACATGATATTGATATTTTGTGGATTGGCGCGAGAACCGTGGTCAACCCGTTTTCGATACAGGAAATTGGTGAAGCCCTGCAGGGTCACGACATCCCCTTGATGATCAAAAATCCCCTGAACCCCGATCTTCTCACCTGGACCGGCGCTATCGAACGATTCAACCAGATGGGGCTGACGAAGCTTGCAGCCATCCACCGTGGATTTTCATTTTTCACACGCAGTCCGTATCGTAACGCACCCATGTGGGAGATCCCCATTGAACTTATGTGCATGTACCCGAAGATGCCCATTTTCAACGACCCCAGCCATATCAGCGGGAACCGCGAGTTGCTTCTTCCAACTGCACAGAAGGCGATGGATCTTGAGATGACTGGATTGATGATCGAAACCCATTACCGTCCCGAGGAAGCACTTACCGATAAAAAACAGCAGATCACTCCTGGTCAACTGGCAAAGATGCTTAAGTCCCTGGTCATCCGTAAGGAAACCGGATCCCCGGCATTCAGGGGTAAACTCGAAGAGCTCCGTTCAGAGATCGATAAGCTGGATGAAGAACTTCTTGATATCCTGGCAAGGCGGATGAAAGTGGTCGAAGAGATCGGGGTCTATAAGAAAGAAAACCGCATTACCATTCTTCAGCTGAAGCGCTGGAACAAGATCATCCGCGACCGCCTCGACAACGGCATCCGCCGCGGCCTGAACAAGGATTTCGTCATGAAACTGCTAGAAGCCATCCATGACGAAACCATACAGAAACAGGTCGATGTCATGAATCGCCCTACTGAGAAAGCCCCTCCCCGGAATTGAAATCCAATTCCCCCCCCGGTATATCACTTTTTCATGTTTTTTTTGTTTCCAAAATTTGGAAACAACCCCTATTATTTCCATTATTTGGAAAAACAAAGATTATTTCCGATTTTTGGAAACACTTTTATTTCGAAAAAACACAATACCAGGGGAGAATGTCGGGGGGGGGTTGATTTAACATTTGGGGCGGATGTTGAGGAGGGAGGTGTATGATTTAACATTTGGGGCGGATGTTGAGGAGGAGGTGTATCATTTAACACTTGGAGCGGATCGCTGAGTGAGTTAGCTCATTCAGCGCCCGGTGAGGATGACAGTGAAGGGGGTGAAACACCACACGAGTGTTAACGAAGCGAGAGTCTTATCCGCAGTCAGAAAATACAATTAATACAGCACCATGGAAGCATATGTTCTTGCGACAGAGATCATGAGGGAGCAGAGCCGCCACCTCGATCCGGAGGAGATCAAGCAATTCATCAATTTTATAGAGAGCATAATTCCAAAAAAGCTTAATCTGTTGTATTCCAAATCGATGTTCAACCTGAATAAGGAATTTCAATGTGCGGTTGCGGGGTTAAAGGAGGCGATTGAACTCATCTTCGCAATGGAGGAGGCGATCTTGTCGAAAGAAAAACCGTTCACGCTTAGGTATATTATTACGTTTGGAGAAATCGAAGTCCCGAAACGCAAGCATATGTTTTACGGTATTGTTGGCCATGGGATTTCAAGAGCTGAGGCCAGGATGGATCGTTTGAGGCTGAGGCCTTCGCAGCGTTTCTACATTGACACACTCGAACGAACTGAATCGGAATATTTTACAAGGCTGTTGCTGTTTTATCAATTCATCTGGGATTCATGGACGCCGAAGGAAAGTAAAATGGTGTCGCAGTTTCTTACATTCTGGGATTATAAAGAAATCGCTGATCAACTCGGGCAAACACGGTCGGCAACCTGGAAACGAAGGAGATCTCTGCACATAGATGCGTATGAGAACATGAAGGATCTTTTGCTTCGTACCCCCGAAATGATCATCAAAAAGAAAAAGTCACGTTCTAATGAGCAACCACCAGCTTTTTAACTGCCGTGGTTCCGAAACTTCCGCTAATCCTGTAAAGATAAATCCCGGCCGGGAGTGATTCGGCCGAAAACCTGATGTGGCCTGAAGCCGTTGTGACAGGAACTTCCTTTACAACAATGCCTCTTGTATCGAACAGCTGGAAACTGCCTGAAGTTGAATTGTTTCCCGGCAACTGGTAGTCAAATGCAACCAGGGTATTTGCGGGATTGGGGATGGGTGATGAGATAAACCCAAGCAGTTGTCCGGTTGGATCAATTCCATTATAGGTCATATCTATCGCGCTCACCTTGAAGTCATCGAAATACATCCCGTCTTTTGTTACTCCGTTCCCGTCGGAACGTATGGTGAACTTCACCATCAAATCCGCATTGGATGCACCCGCAAGCACGACCCTGTCTTCGGACCAGTTGCGGAACCCATCATAAATGGGATTCGGGTAATCCTGCCCGATGGATCCGTTGGTTGTATATCTTGTGGATTGCTTTACGTAGTTGACCCCGTTGTTGAGCGAGGTATAGAACTGGCAGTAATCCATGCTCTTTTCAGCATCGTACCGCACCCAGAACTCAAGTACTGCGACGGGAGACTGTCCAACTGTAACACTGTTCCTGAGTGTGACTGTATAGTTTGCATTATTGTTATACGGACCGGCAGGCGAATCTGCCATTGACGAAGGGGCTGAATGAGAAGTTTTGGAGCTGATATTCCATTTTGGGGAAATCCAGTTTTCGTTGTTGTTGAGGCTGTCCATCATCAGAACCTGCGGCCAGCCGTAGTATTTGGTCACGGTATCGGTAAGGATGGTAAGTCCGTTATTGATCTGCCAGATGAACCGGTAAGCCTGTCCGATCTGTATCCCCTGCAGCAATGAGTAGGCGATGGAATCCCTGAAAATGACCTGTTTGCCGGGATAATGAATGATTTTCGCCGGGCCCACACTTGCGAACAGAAGTGAATCGAGGGGTTTCACTGTAATCGAATAATCCACGCTGTCGGTCAGCCCCAGGCGTTCGAACTGGAAATGAAAATACCCGTTGCGTATGGGGTTGATCACAGGTCCTATATCCATAATTTCAGCGTAGGGCAAAGTCAGATGCGCGGCCTGGAGGTTGGCATACATATTTTCCTGCGCAAGAGGAATGATGCGGTAAGGCAAAGGCCAGAACCCGTCGTTGCCGTTTCCGGTCTCGGTGGTAAAACAGATGATCCTCGGCTTGGTGACTACATCACCGTATTCCCAGTCCATGACATCTCCGTTGGTATTATACAAAATAGCTCCCGGAGTGCCGGTAACATAACCGTTCTGAGCGGTCATATGATCGGTGAAAGCCATATTGGTCAGACTGTCGGGCGTAAGCATCGTCTTGTAGCACCAGGGATACATAGTCTGATCAGCATAGGTATGATAGTTGTAAGCCATCTTGAAATTTTTCACAGCGAAAAAATCCCTGATATTCTGGGTTTCGTTTTCTGAAAATGCCATAGGGCCACGATAGGTTTCATCCCATGGATTCGGTGAAGAGCCCTGGTCGTCGTACGCCCACATATACCCAAAGTTACGGTTCAGGTCAACGCCGAAAACACCGCCTCCATTATCCTTGCGGTTCTTACGCCACAACCCGCCACCACCCGGATCGGTGAAAAAATTATAGGCATACCCATCGGGATTAACCACAGGAATAAAATACAGTTCAAGGTTGTCGACCAGGTATTTCACTTCGGCACTAGTATTGTAATTTTCGAGCAGGTACCACATGAAATACATGAGCTGCTGCATACCCATAGGTTCCCTTGCATGAGTGAGGGAGTTGTACACGATCTTTGGTTTATTCGTATTCTGGGTCGGGGTGTTGGAGATCCTTACGTAGTACTGGTTACGGCCTTCAACCGTAAGCCGGTTTGTAAGGGGTGTCTTCTGGATGATAAGGTTAGGGTAGAAAAAGTACATGCTGTCGAGCTCATTCAGCACCTCGTCGGGGGTATAATAACCTCCCATAGACCCCAGTTCGAAATGCTTGGGCACAGGGTACTGGGTTGTTTGAATACTTTTCGTGCGGATCTGCCTGTTTATCTCTTTTACATCCTGTTCTGCAGCCTTATTGCGTTCGGCAATATATTTCGAATAATCCTCGCGGATGATATCTACTGTAAACCCGGCATTCCTCACTTTTGCTACCTCTCCCACCGAGAGAATAGTTTCCCAGATGCCGTTGCGGTAGATCCCGTCATCAACCGCAATGCCGAGCCCGGCGATGGTTCGAATGCTTTCAGGAGCCGCATGGATTTTCACTTCCTGGAATGTCTGCGCATGCATGATAGCTGGAAAGAGCAGGAGGATGAGGATGTTCAGATAGTGTTTCATGGTCATTGATTTTGGATGCGGGATGCAGGATGCAGGATGCAGGATGCAGGATGCAGGATATAAGACTTGGTTTTGGTAAGAAAAGTTGTCTCTTTGTTCAATTCTTTTTGCAAAGATCGGAAAAAAAATTCCCTCCTACCCTATCACTTTTCGACTCTCGGCGGATTAAGTAGAAAAAGAGTACTTTTGTTTCACCTAAAAAATTTACAAACATGGCAGCTGGAATCAACAAAGTGATTTTGGTAGGAAATCTCGGGAGGGATCCTGAGGTGCAGAGGTTCGACAATGGAGTGAAAAAGGCAAGTTTTTCTCTCGCAACCACGGAACAGTACAAGGGTAAGGACGGCGAAAAGGCGTCCCATACCGAGTGGCATAATATCGTGTTGTGGAGAGGACTCGCTGAAGTTGCCGAGAACTACCTGAAAAAAGGGAACACCGTTTATGTGGAAGGCCGTATCCGCAAACGGGAGTATGAAGACAAAGACGGTGTGAAAAAGTTCATCTACGAGATCATGGGCGATGTGCTTCAGATGCTCGGCGGAGGTGGCGGCCGGCGCGAAGAAGGCGCTGCTCCCGCAACAGCAGAGAAAGAAGAATCGTTTTCACCACCGACTCCCGAAGATGATCTTCCATTTTAAAAGCGAAAGGCGAAATGGCGAAAGGCGAAATTACTTCGCTTTTCGCTATTTCGATTTCGCCATTTCGCTTTTCGCTATTTCGCTTTTTGACTGATGAAACACCTGCTTTTCATACTTCTCCTCGCGTTTGCCGCAGGCTGCAACTCCGACTTCACCCCGAAGCCCAGGGGGTATATCCGCATTGACCTGCCAAAGAAGGTATACCAGAAGTTCGATACGACTTTCCCTTACACCTTCGAATACCCTGTGTATGCAAGCATCAAACGCGACAGCTCCCTGATGGGGGAACCATACTGGATCAACATTGTATACAAACCTTTCAATGCCCAGCTTCATTTCAGCTACAAGGTGATCCACGACAACCTCAAACAGTACCTGGAAGATTCGCGTACTCTTGTAAACAAGCATATCCCCAAGGCAAATGCCATACAGCAGAGGGAGTATATCGATAAGGACAATAAAGTTTACGGATTGGTTTTTGACATCCGCGGATCTGATGCAGCTTCAACCTACCAGTTTTATCTTACCGACAGTGTCGCGAAGTTCGTGCGCGGAGCATTGTACTTCAACCTCGTTCCCAATAACGACTCCCTGCAGCCGGTCATCGATTTTCTCAAGGATGACATTCAGCATATGATCTCTACCTTTCGCTGGAAAGACATTGACAAGAAATAATCTCGCGCATCCCGATGCTGCATTGCGACTTGGGAGCATTTTGCATAAGCCGCATCAGGATTCAAGGAGCGAACAAACTCTGCATAATATAACTGAGTAATATAAGAGTGA
>JBAXLI010000119.1:0-8190 GCA_037134895.1 Bacteroidota bacterium | reverse complement strand
CGTAGCTCAGCAGGTTAGAGCGTCAGATTGTGGATCTGAAGGTCGTGGGTTCGAGCCCCATCTTCCACCCATCAAAAAAAGCCGTCCCTTGCTGACGGCTTTTTTACGATTACCAGGGGCTTCCTTTATTTCTTTTTGTCAGGTTTGTTATAGCTGTCGCGATACTCTTCCCACTTAACATTTTTATATGCATCCTCTCCGAAATAATGGATCACGGGAGCGAAATTTTCGGAGGTCATAAAGCCTGGAACCACAGAAAGAACCTGGCTCTGCTCGTTTAAAAACACATATGAAGGGTAGGACATTTTGCCTCTCAGAAGTTCAACTGCAAGCTGGTTGTTCCCGCCCCTGCCTTTGGGATTTTTGTTTGTGAATTTCACGGTGTCGATCACAATGGTATCCTTGGTCTCTGCATCCAGCTTCACACAGTAAAAATTCTTCTGCATGTATTTTGCAATATCAGGATCCATAAAGGTTTCCTTGTCCATCTTCTTGCACCAGCCACACCAGTCGGTGTAAACATCAACGAACATCTTCCTGGGTTTCTTCTTGTTCATCTTATAAGCATCAACAAAGCTGTGCCATTCGATGATGCTTTTCTGTTCCTTTTTTTCCTGGGAAAAAATCGTCCCCGGAAGGATGATAATAGCAATAAATATATACTGCCGGATGAAATTTCTCATGTATTCAAATGTTAGTCCCTTGCACGATCGATCTCCCGCTTCATGTCTTTCTGCTTCAGGGTATCTCGCTTGTCGTAGGAGTGTTTTCCTTTGGCCAGCGCAATAGTAAGTTTTGCCAGGCCTTTTTCATTGATAAAAAGAAGTGTGGGAATAATAGTCAGCCCTTTTTCCTTCACCTTCACATGGAGTTTATGCAGTTCCCGTTTGTTAAGTAAAAGCTTGCGTTCCCTTTTCGGCTCATGGTTGTATATGGTGCCAAGAGTATATTCGGCGATATGCATGTTCATCACAAAGAGTTCTTCACCCTTGAAACTGCAGAAGGCATCGGCAATGGAGGCTTTTCCTTCGCGGATCGATTTGATTTCCGTGCCGGTCAGCATTATCCCGGCAGTGAATTCCTGCAGCAGGAAATACTCGAATGACGCCCTTTTGTTTCGTATGTTGATGGTTTTCTCCATGGCTCAGGCTGCAAAGGTACGAAATTAGGGATTAGGGATTGGGGATTAGGGGTTGGGGATTGGGGGTTGGTTGTTGGGGATTGGTTGTGGGGGATTGGGCATGCAAGATGCAGGATGCAAGAGTTTCTTATCCTGTATCCTGCATCGGCGCGAAGCGCCTCATCCTGCATCAGATTATCAGAGCTACCCCGAACAGCCAGTTCACCGGTGCCTGGGGGAAATACCCATTCATCTCGTGGTAACTGCCGCCGAGAAGATATGGATACACCCATGCATTGGATTCATACAATGCGCTGAAGATATTATTAAGCGTGAAGTTGAAGGCGATCTCTTTCATCCAGCGGGGATGAATGGCCCAGGATGCACCTAATCCGTTGACAAAGTAATCATGAAGCGAACGGGCGTTGCTCGAAGTATTGTCAATGTATTGTTTGCCTATGTATCTTGCATTCCATGAGATTGAAAGATTTTTTACCGGCTTGTAAGTCAGGATGCCATTACAGGTTATATCAGGGGAGAATGATAGGTTGGTTTTCCCAAGATAAACCGACTGCTGACCCATGAAATTCCAGGCTGAATCATACATATCGGTATATTGTGTGAAGTCTTTAATCTTGTTTTGACTAATTGTTACAGCCATATCGAAATGCAACTGTTTACTGATATCGAGACCGGCTGATATTTCTATCCCGAGGCGGTAGGAGTGAGGCACATTCACCATAATTGCTTCCCCAACCGAATTGATCTCCCCTGTAAGCACAAGCTGGTTCCGGTAATCCATATAAAACAGGTTAGCATTGGCTGTAAACCAATTGTATTTGGCAGTGTACCCAAGTTCATAATCGTAAAGCCGCTCCGGGACCGGCATTCTGTTCGTGTCGGCATCCTTGTAATTGTCACGGTTGGGTTCTCTGTTGCCTATGGCAAACGAACCATACACCTGGTGGTGAGTGTTGAAAGAAAAGCTCAGTCCGAGCTTCGGATTGAAGAAATTGAATACATGTTTCTGGTCGAGGGTCCTCAGGTCCTCAATGGTGCCGCTCAGTTTATAATTTACATAACGGTACTGCAGGTCGGCGAAAAGACTGAGTTTGCTCCATAAGGTGTAATTTATCTTGCCGTAAACGCTGAAATCCTTTTTCAGTCCGTTCCCGTCATACCAGTTCCATTCATTGTTGCTGGTCGAGGCATAGTGCGCCCAGATGATCTTGCCAAAAGAATTGCCCGAGTAAAGACTTCCCGCCCCCCCCACGATCAGGTTGAGATTGTCGTTTGGCTTGAAATTACTGGAGAATGTAAATCCCCATAACCCATTGTCAAGCATTTTACGGTTGACCAGGTTTGTTTTAGTGATCGTATCACCCCCTATAATCACATCGGGAAGTCCGTAAGCCGAAAATGGATCATCCTGGTAATAACTCTCGTAATAGCCTTTGCCTTTTGTAAAATACACTGCAAGGTTCAGATCCCAGTGAGGCAATAATTTCTGGGAAAAGATTGCCTGGATATGCGTCTGCACATAGTTGTCGGTCTCATTCTTGTAATATTGTATCTGCCCGTTCTGGTCGTAATACAGGCCCATCGGATTGAACCTGCGGTTGGTCGAAAGAGAATCATAAGGAACGCCACCCCAGGCCTGGTAAGTCTTTTCGGTACCAGAAAACGCTATGAGACGGAGGGTAGTTTTCTGACCGTAATATCCTGCCGAAAGGTACCATGAACGCAGGTTTGAGAACGCCCGGTCGATATAGCCGTTTGAATGAATGTACGAAAAACGACCATCAACGCTCAGGTGGTTCGACAGCAAGCCGGTGCCAAAACTAAGTGTCGATTTGATCGTTTTGTACGAACCAGCCGAAACATCAAGCTCGCCGTAAGGATCTGGTTTTAGCTTTGTTGTCTGTATGTTGATTGAAGCTCCGAAAGCCCCGGCCCCGTTGGTTGATGTACCCACGCCCCGCTGTATCTGGATGTTGTCTGAAGATGAAGCGATGTCGGGGAGGTCGACGAACCATACCCCTTGGGATTCAGGGTCATTCTGGGGTATTCCGTTGATGGTGACATTTATTCTTGTAAGGTCTGTACCGCGGATGTTTATGCCCGTATACCCAATGCCTGTACCCGCATCGGATGTTACTACAGTGGATGGAGTGTTCTGGATCAGGTATGGCATGTCCTTACCCAGGTTGGCGCTCTGTAGCTCTTTGGAGGAGATGTTTGTGTAGGCGATCGGGTATTTGGACTGGGCCCGGGTTGCCGTTACATTGACTTCCTCGCCAAGGATGGCAGCCGGCTCCATCACAATATTTACAGATGTGTCTCCCCTGAGCTTCAGTTCGATCCTGAGGGTTGCATAGCCAATGTAAGAGGCCTTCAGAATGTATTTTGAAGGCTTGATGTTGTTGATTTTAAACCTGCCGGTTTCGTCGCTTACGGCGTATTTACCGCTTTTTTCGAGGACAAGGTTGGCTCCGATTAGGGTTTTGCCATCCAGTTTGTCTCTGATTGTTCCGTTGATTTTACATTGCGAGTAAGATGTAATACTCAGCAAAATTACGGCTGCCGCACCTGAGATTATCCTGAGGGCGGATTTTGTTCTGTTTTTTTGCGTCATCATAAGTTATACGTTTAGGATTTAAACTGATAACCTACAACAGAGGCATGCTGTAAAGTGATACTCTTGTTCCTACGCCGGCATTATCCGGATCAGGTTCAGAGGGTATGATCTCAGCCCGTGTCTTAAGGCACCCCTATTGGAAAGTTGAGGCAAAGGTAGGAAAATTTAGTATTTACGATTTACGAAGGACGACTTTACATTTCATTTATGAATATCAAATATTGAATATTGAATATTGAATATCGATAAAGAATACCCAATCCCTAATCCCTAATCCCTAATCCCTAATCCCTAATTACAGAAAGGTGACACAGCCATCGTCGAGATCGTAGCAGGCGCCGACGATTTTTAACTCGTGTTTGTGCACGGCCTCCTTCAGGATGGGTTCGCAGGCAGTAAGTTTCTGCACAATCATTTTAACGTTTTCTATGACAGCATTCTGGACAGGGTCGCCAGGCATTTTTTTGGCTTTATCAGCAGCGGGTTTTATACAATTCACAATATTCCCGATATGACCAGGAACTTTCCCTTCCTCGACTGCAGCGGTGACTGCCCCGCAACGTTCATGCCCAAGAACCACGATCAGCTTTACCCCCAGGTGTTCAACAGCATATTCAATGGTCCCTAGTTCATTTACATCGAGGGCCTGTCCGGCAACCCTGATCACGAACAGGTCTCCGATAGCCTGGTCGAAAACAATTTCAGGAGGTACCCGTGAATCTGAACATGAAACAATAATGGCAAACGGAGTTTGTTTTTCGGCCGACTTTTTCCGGGTTATTTCGTACCTGTTACATGCGGTCATCTTATCCTCAGTATAGCGCCTGTTGCCGTCTTTCAGCTCGGCAAGTCCGCTGTCGGGAACTGAGACAAGGCTATGGATATGCCTGAGGACTGTATCCTGAGGACAACAGTTTGAGGTAAGAGGAGCAGCTCCGGTCTCAATTGATTTTTCCTGTCGGTTGCATGAAATCGTCGATATCACAGCAACAATAAAAATAATTCCCTGAAATTTTTTCATTTCGTTTTTTTTCAGAATCATTCCTGCTTCAGCAAAATTAGGATAATAAAACGGCAAAATCAACCAGGTCCGGGATAAAATCAATGATTTAATCTCTTATGAATTTTTAACTTTGCCGTTATGAAAAAGATCCTGATCATCAACGGCCCGAACCTCAACATGCTTGGGAAGCGTGAGACTTCGGTTTACGGCAGTCAAAAATTCGAAGACTACCTTAAGACCCTGAAAAATGTATACCCGGGAACAGGCTTAACATATTTTCAGAGCAATATTGAAGGAGAGCTTATCGACGTGATCCAGAAAGCCGACGGGAAATACATTGGGATTGTACTGAATGCCGGCGGGTACACCCATACCTCGGTCGCGATAGGCGACGCCGTAAAAGCCATCCGCATACCGGTAATAGAAGTGCATATTTCAAATGTATTTGCAAGGGAGCCATTCAGGCATGTATCATACATCGCCGCTTCGGCAAAAGGAGTGATCTCGGGATTTGGATTGGATTCGTACAGGCTTGCAATTGAAAGCCTGCTTTACGTTTAATGTTTGAACCTGGATGGTTTCAGCTGGGAGAATTTCTTTTTTCTGAGTATGAAATAATCGAAAACAAGGCTTCCTTTATAGATGTTTCTGACCGAGCCCTGTTTCATTGATTTCCGTTTCTGTCTTGATTTGGGCAGGGTCCTGTAAAAGCTGAAGTGGGCGCGGGCTACAGCCCAGAAATCCTTGAAACCCGCCTGTATCAAAAATTTCATAGCGGCAATGCCGTCGAGCAGCAGCCTCATGGCAAAAACCCTGATGAGCCATGAGTCGGGCAGGTTTTTATACAGGAGGATGAAATTGTTTCTGAAATTCAGGTAGGTTTTGCGCCAGGAGATTTTGGGAAGGGTTCCTCCGCCGATGTGAAATACCGTTGAATCGGGACAATACATGATCCTGTACCCGGCATTATTCATCCTCCAGCAGAAGTCGATCTCTTCCATATGAGCGAAAAAGTCCTCATCAAACCCGCCAAGTTCATGGTAAAGTTTCGACCTGACAAATAAACAGGCCCCGGATGCCCAGAAAATTTCATAGGGATCATCATACTGTCCGTGGTCCTCTTCGATCTGCAGGAACATCCTTCCGCGGCAGAAGGGGTAGCCGTATTTGTCGATAAACCCCCCGGCGGCGCCTGCATACTCAAATTTTTTCGGTTCATGGTAGGACCTGATTTTGGGCTGGCAGGCACCAACCATCGGGTCCTTATCCATCATCTCGATGACCGGCCTGATCCAGTTTTCGGTCACTTCAATGTCTGAATTCAGCAGAACATAATATTCGGCATCGACTTTCTCAAGGGCCAGGTTATACCCTCTTGCAAATCCGCCGTTATCAGGATTAAGTATAATTCTGATCTGCGGAAAGTTTTTTTCCAGGTATTCGACGGAGTCGTCGGTTGAAGCATTATCAGCAACGATGATCCCTGTTTCGGGTTCTGTATGCTGTATTAATGCCGGAAGGAATTGTTCAAGAAATTTCTTTCCGTTCCAGTTAAGTATAACTACTGCGACTCGCACTATTTTGAAGAGAGATAAGGATATTGTTAAAGGATCAAATGTAACAATAAATCCTATTCGGATGAAAGAATTGAGGCAATATCTCTATTGATCAGAGATTGCTTGTAGGGAAGTTCCAGGCATCTTCTGAATAGTCGCCCCAGACACTGACGACCTGTGTATCACTGATGTCGAGAGGAGAGACCATCTTGCTGCGAAGATCGACTTTCCATCTTGGGTCGTACTGTTCACCAATAGCGTCGGAATGCAGCAGGATGAAATCAGCAGTTACCATATCAGGGGAGTAAAACACGAATTTTTTATTCCTCTGTGTTTGATTCAGTGTATAGTATTGCCAGATCTCGTAAGGGTAAGTGTTGGGTTCGGTATAGTGTCCTTCCCTTGCGTTTGGCGGACCGTATTGCAGGAAAACCCGGCCGCGGTCGGTCTGGTATCCCCTTTTGATCTTGGTTTTAAAGTTGGCTTCGACGATATTGACCTGGTTTTTGTATCCTGTCCAGGCCTTTTCCGGATCTTTTGGATCACGCTGTTGCCAGAAAGAATAAAAATACTTCTGCATGGTAGGCAGGTCAACTTTTTTCAACTGAAAGCGGATGAAATCTTTCTCGAAACCCGTGGATACCGGATAGGTGCAGTTGATGAACTCTTTCAGGGAATCAATGCTGTTGATCTTTTCGGCAAAGGTGCCCTGGATATCGGTTGTAGCGATTTGCGTCAAATTGTAGGTGGCATTGGGATTCGTTCTCTGGAAAAACACTTTTTTTGATAAGATTGGTTCGTTGCTGGCATTTCTGGCTTCAATAACGAGGTTGTAGTTACCTGTGGCAAGGTCTTTCACGTTGATGTCGGCAAGAACTACATTCACGGCTTTGGGAGTTTCCTTCTTTGCCTTTGCAAAATCATTCAGCTTCTGGCTATTTTCAAAACACTCGATATAGTAAGAGAGAAGGAACATTTCACCTGCAGGTATGGCTTTATCGAGGCCATAAAGTTCTGTGTAAAATCCGAGGCGGGCTTCAGGCCCGTTATAAAAGTTGTAGATGTTTGGGATAAGGTCGTACCCGCTTTTTGAGAGTGTGTTAGGTTTTTCACCCGATTTGGCATAGCTCTTAATCATCTCAACACCTGACATCGAAGGTTTACCGGCAGGGAAATCGACTATTATCGGTTGTGTGTAGGGAGCGGCTGCAACGGTTTTGTTCTTGTCGGAAAGCTGGATTTCCAGGTCATAACTGCCATTTGCCAGCGGGAATCTTTGCTGGTCGATGAACTGGAAATTCAGGTCGGCGGTATCAGCCACTTCGTTGCTGTTGAGTTCATACTTTTTATATGCCTTGATGTCTTTTTTGTCTTTGAACATCATGAGCACGTTAACGGTAGCTTTGAATTTGCCGTTTTCTTGTTTGACCCATTTCACGCTGTTTCCAGCAATGCTCAGGTATGTTTCAACATAAGGCCCTTCAGGGGAGTTGAAAGTGGCATATGTAAGATAGGCCCACAGATTCTTTGCCGAAAGCTGGCTTCCTCCGAGAAGAAGTGCGGCAAACATCATCAGGATTGTAATTTTTTTCATAGTGTTATAATTTTGGATGGTATGATAACGTATAAAAATGCTAATTCTGTTCGGGTATTTACAATCAGCACAAATTTACTTCAAATTCGCCGTGATGGCAAGAAAATTCTGCAAAGTGGCGATTATGAAGGGTAAAGGCTGTAATGCAGAATGTAAATCGGGCATATTGCCGGATTAGAAAATTATTGTAATTTTGCCCCCGGAGAGATGGCAGAGTGGTCGATTGCGGCGGTCTTGAAAACCGTTGAGGTGCAAGCCTCCGGGGGTTCGAATCCCTCT
>JBAXLI010000118.1:0-8218 GCA_037134895.1 Bacteroidota bacterium | reverse complement strand
TTACGAGTGACGAATTACGAGTGACGAATTACGAGTGACGAATTACGAGTGACGAATTACGAGTGACGAGTGACGAGTGACGAGTGATGAGTGATGAATTAGGATTAATATTAACAATTCGTAAAAAAATCACTAAATCTTAAATATCTTCGTAAATTGAAAATACATTCGTAACTCGTAATTCGTAATTCGTAATTTGTGCAGGTCCTCCTCTTAGTCATCTTAATACTCATATCTGTTGGCGGTAGCGGCATCCTGTTGTACCGGCTCAGGGCCAGGTCAAACGATGCTGTCCTGCCCGAGATGGAGATGCTGAGAGCAAAGGCTGCTGAAGTTGAGCCCCTGAGAAAGCAGGCCGGGGATCTTTCTTCGGCTAAAAGTGCAGCAGAAGAAAAAGGCAGGCTGCTTGAGCAGCAGAACAATGAGATCCGCCAGCAGGTAAAAGAAAAAGAAGCCCTGATCAATGAGCTCAATTCCCTGTTGTCGCGCAAGACCACCGAGAATGAGGGCCTGAACGAAAAGCTGCTTACCCTGAAGAAGGATATCGAGGGATTACAGGAGAATTTCAGGAATGAGTTCAGGAACCTTGCAAACGACATCCTCGAAGAGAAAACGAAGAAATTCACCGAACAGAACAGGACAAAGCTTGAGGAAATACTGAAGCCCCTGGGGGAAAAGATCAGGGATTTTGAGAAGAAGGTTGAAGACACTTATGACAAGGAATCCAAGCAAAGGTTTTCCCTTGAAAAAGAAATAAAGAACCTGGCCGAACTGAACCAGCAGATCAGCAAGGAGGCCAGCAACCTTACAAGTGCACTCAAGGGACAAAGCAAAACCCAGGGGAACTGGGGTGAGACCATTCTCGAGACCATACTCGAAAAGTCGGGACTTTCGAAAGACAGGGAGTATTTTGTCCAGCAGAGTTATACCAATGAACACGGCAAGCGGATGCAGCCCGATGTGGTGGTTGTGTATCCCGGTGAAAGGAGCCTTGTCATCGATTCGAAGGTCTCCCTGCTCGCTTACGAGCGATTTGCATCGGCCGACACAAAGGATGAACAGGAAAAGGCATTAGCTGAGCACCTGATCTCGGTGCGTCAGCATATCACCGAATTAAGCGCAAAAAATTACCAGGACCTTTACCAGCTCAAGACCCTTGATTTCGTGATCCTGTTCATGCCGGTTGAGCCTGCTTATCTTGTTGCGATGCAGGCACAGAGCGACCTCTGGTCATGGGCATATGAGAGGAGGATACTGCTGATCTCCCCCACCAACCTCATTGCGGCATTGCGTATGATCGCAAACCTCTGGAGGGTGGAATACCAAAACAAGAACGCAATCGAGATCGCCAGGCAGAGCGCTGATCTGCTTGATAAATTTGTTGGTTTCGTTGAAGATCTGGAAGATGTCGGGCGTAAACTCGACTCGACCAGGCTGAGTTACGATGCTTCGATGAACAAGCTCGCAACAGGAAAGGGAAACCTCATCCGCCGAACCGAAAAAATTAAAGAACTGGGAGCGAAACCCACGAAGGAATTGCCAAAAACGTTATTGGACAAATCAGACGAAGGGTAATTGGAAATTGGCTCTTGGCAATTGGAAATTGGCAGATGATCACCAACAACCAATCACCGATCACCAATCACCAATCATCAATCACCAAACACCAAACACCAACAACTAACAACCAACAATGGCCAAGGAACAATACATCTACGGAATCCGTCCCGCTATCGAAGCGATCAGGGCGGGGAAGCAAGTCGACAAACTGCTGATACAGAATGGTCTCAAAGGGCCCGGATTTCATGAACTTTTTGCCCTGGTGAAGGAGGTTGAGATCCCTTACCAGTTCGTTCCGGTAGAAAAGCTGAACCGGCAGTCGAAGCAGAACCACCAGGGGGTGATCGCTTACCTTACCGAGATCGTATACCAGAGACTCGAGGATATTATCCCCTTTGTTTATGAGAAGGGGCGCACCCCCCTGATTCTCGTCCTCGACCAGGTTACCGATGTGCGCAATGCAGGGGCGATTGCCCGAACTGCGGCCTGCGCGGGAGCCGACGCCATGGTGATCTCCATGTATGGTTCGGCCCAGCTCAATTCCGACGCCGTAAAGACATCCGCAGGGGCCTTGTATACATTGCCGGTAGTACGGTCGGCAAACCTCAAAGACAGTCTGAAGTTCCTGAAGGAAAGCGGGCTTTCCATTGTCGCTGCCACCGAAAAGGCCGGGAAAAATTATACCGAAGCGAAGCTCACCGGGCCTGTTGCAATCATCATGGGATCAGAAGATAAAGGAATCTCGGGTGAGTACCTTAAATTTGCCGACGAGCAGGTGAGCATCCCCATACTGGGCGATATTTCCTCACTGAACGTTTCAGTGGCTGCAGGGGTTCTTCTTTATGAAACAGTGCGACAAAGGAGACAGGACTGAGCCTGATCCTCAGAAATGGAAGCCGATCTGAACCAGGTAGCGGAAACCCATCCTGAACACATCCAGTTTCCCGGTCTGTTTAAACGTCTTGTCTACTCCAACAGCTCCTGTTGCCATTGGAAACCTGTCTTTGAGCTTTTCATACAGTGCTTCGTTGATCTCCTGTATCTGTTCCGGGTTAAGATTTCCGGAAATCTCTGTCTTGCCGCCGTAATAACTTATCGAGGGCCCTATCAGCACAAGATCAAGGGTCCAGTGTTTCCAGAATACGAACTGGTATCCAAGCTCTGCTCCCAGGTTGAATGACCAGTAATCCCCCTTGATTGTTCCGGCTGAATCCCCGGCGGCATGCAGGATGTCAAAATTATTCCTGAAATGATACCCATAATACGTCAGATAAGGACCAATATAAATACCTGCCGGGACAGGTCGGGTGTTGAGCTTCGTGAGATAGAACCGGTATTCGACAGTCGCATTGATGCCCCACTTTGAATGCGTTGTGATATCTATAAGGTTGACCAGTGTGTCTTCGACAAGCTTCGGAAAGACAAGATAACCCAGTTCGACCGAAATACTCTGACCGGGAGTGAGCACCCGTTCGTAACTGAATGTGATATTACTCAGGTTCCACAAAATCATCGGTGTGGGATTAAACTTTATGGTGTTTTTATACTGCGGAAGACGGGCAGCGGCCGTCGAATCTTTACCCTGCGGAAACAGAACCAGGGGCATATAAAAGATGCTGAATAGTATGAAAATACGGATACCTGGATTCATATTCAAAGTTTGGATTGAACAGATGCTGACCTGATCTTAAATTTCCTGTTCAAAAATAAGAATACCTGCAGCATGAATCAAATTAAATCGGGCGGGTCAGAAAAAAACCGGTCATTTTAACACCAGGTTCTCGGTTATATCGGCAGAAAATGTGAACTTTGTGGCCAAGAAGCATGTAAGCAT
Source organism: Bacteroidota bacterium (assembly GCA_037134895.1). GTDB lineage: Bacteria > Bacteroidota > Bacteroidia > Bacteroidales > FEN-979 > CAIRDP01. Next base: position 4,824 of record JBAXLI010000118.1, on the reverse strand, counting down.
GAAATATATCTACCGCTATACTCCCGAGATCATCCTGCTGATATACATCGGCCTTTTTTTCGGGTTCAAAAGCCCCGAAAAACCCTGGGACAGGATCATCAACAGCGATGGAAAAGCTTATTACGCATATCTTCCGGCGATTTTCATCCACGGGGACCTGCAGTACAAATTTGTTGAAGATTACGAATGGGTGTATTACCCTCACAATAAGGCTGCATTCAAGGAATTCAGGATGAAAGCCGGAAACGGGGTTGTTAACAAGACTTATCCCGGTATGGCAGTTGTATGGACCCCGTTCTTTCTTGCCGCACATTTCATTGCCTACCTGGAGCTCTTCCCTCGTGACGGATACTCGGCTCCATACCAGTATATGATTGCACTGGCTTCCTTGTTTTTCTTATGGCTGGGAATAAAAACCCTGATGAAACTGCTGATGAAATTCGGGGCCTCTGCGAAGAATGCCGCCTTTATTTCTGCAGTGACTGCGCTTGGGACAAACCTGGTGTATTACACCATCACCGAAGGCTCGATGACCCATGTGTATTCCTTTGCATTGATCACATGCTTCCTGCTTAGTGTATATAACTTCACGCATACTGAAAAAACAAAATGGTTCGGGATATCCATGTTCGTCCTGGCACTGATAATACTGATACGTCCCACAAATGCCCTGGTGTTGCTTATGGTCCCATTCGTTACCGGGAACCGGGAACGTTTAAGTGCGACAATAGCCAGGCTCAGGGCCGCTAAGTCATCCGCCATCAAAGGAATAATTATTTTCTTACTGCTGATGTTCATCCCCTTCCTGCTATGGAAGCTGCAATGCGGCAAATGGATAGTATACTCTTACGGGAACGAGGGATTCGACTTCCTTAACCCGTATTTCGCAAGTATTCTCGGCAGTTACAACAGGGGCTGGTTTATCTACACTCCCGTAGCCTTTGTCTCCATGTTCGGGTTTATCGGCCTTTACCGTAGAAGCTGGTTCCATGCCTTGGTTTTACTTATTTTCCTGGTCATTTTCACCTATGTAGCTTCAAGCTGGTGGGTGTGGTATTATGCCTCAAAATGCGGTCAGCGGGTATTTATCGACATTCTTTTCGCACCTGCGCTGCTGCTGGTATTCCTTTACGGGAACTTCAGTTCCGCCGCGATAAAACGTTCGATCACGGCCCTTCTGGTGGCCCTGGTTGCACTCAACATCTTCCAGTACAACCAGCATACAAAATGGATCTATCCTCCATACGTGATTACTTCGGATATCTTCTGGGATTCGTTTTTAAGCACCGAAAAAACTGCCAAAGTGTATGTGCCTGCGGATGGCATCTCGGCGGTTCGCCTGTATCAGAACGATCTTGAGAAAGAACTGGCCTGGATGAATAATAAAAGCCGCACAAACCTCATTTCATACAGCGGGAGCTGGTCTTCGAAGGTCGACACAACGCTTCCCTACAGTACCGGTATGGAAGTGAAGTCCGACACGATGTTCACTACCAGGAATCGTCTCATCAGGGTTACAGCTATGGTATTTTCACCCAAAGAAAGGCCCGAGGCCACGATTGTAGCCGACTTTTCCACGGCAGGCAAAGGATTCAGCTATAATCCTTACTACCTGAAGACCTTCGTGAAACCCAATGAATGGGTGAAGGTGCAGGTTGCATTTTATGTTCCTCCCGACCTTCCTGCAGAAGGTATAGCGAAGATATATTTCTTCAATCCAGATAAATACCTGCCCTTATTCATAGATGATATGAAAGTTGAATATCTTTCAATGAAAGAAGACGCAGATTACCGGAAGATTGAAGGGGTTGTACTCCCGGTGCATTAACCAAAGAACGCATGAACCAGCCATTTTCAGAACGTACCATAGAATTAGACAGGGTTTCGATCTACCAGAACGAAAACCTTGTACTTGCCAATGTAAGTCTCTCGGTAAGCAAAGGCGAGTTTGTTTACCTGATCGGAAAGACCGGCAGCGGCAAGAGCAGCCTGCTCAAGACCATCTACGCTGAGCTGCCATTGCGAAACGGCACGGCCCATGTTGTAGGTTATGATCTTCGGCGGATCACATACAGCGAAGTCCCTTTCCTGAGAAGGAAACTCGGGATCGTTTTCCAGGATTTCCAGCTGCTCACCGACCGCAGCGTGAATGAGAACCTGCTCTTCGTGATGAGGGCTACGGGCTGGAAAGACAAGCGGCAGATGCAGAAAAGGCTGATGGAGGTGCTTGCGAAATCAAGCCTTGGCAACAAAGGAAGCAAAATGCCCCATCAGCTCAGCGGAGGGGAACAGCAGAGAGTCGCCATAGCCCGCGCACTGGTGAATGACCCTGAGATTATACTGGCGGATGAGCCTACCGGGAACCTCGACCCTGAAAGCTCTGAAGGTATTATCAGTTTACTTACAGATATAAGCAGAACCGGCCGTGCGGTAGTGGTTGCCACGCATAATTACGGACTGATCGATAAATATCCTGCACGAATGCTGCAGTGCGAAGGCGGAAAAGTCCTGCCGGTTACCAGTCTTCCGGGGTGACAGGGTTGCTGGATTTCATCAAATTTCGTTAATTTTATACAGTCTTATTCCCTGCTGAGCAGGCAATTGTGAAATTATATCAAACCCATGGTTATGAAAAGATCATTACTTTTTATGTTTGCCCTGGTCTCCTTCGCAACTGCAAAGGGCCAGGACTGGCAGTGCCAGAATCCTTTTCCTCCCTCATGGGAGCTCACAGGAATGCATTTCCCCGACGCTGATCACGGCTTCGTCGTAGGTGACTTCGGGACTATCCTTGCAACAACTGATGCAGGAGCCAACTGGACCGGGCAGGTATCGGGAACCGGTAAAAAGCTCACTTCGGTATATTTCTCATCTATGCAGTCAGGCTGCGCAGCGGGCTTTGACGGGGTGATCCTGAAAACCGATAACGGTGGCGGTAACTGGACCCTGGTAAACTCAGGTACAGAAAATCAGCTTAACTCGGTCTTTTTTACAAGCCCCCTCACAGGTTATGTGGCCGGATGGTACGGGACGATTCTGAAAACCACCGATGGGGGAACTGAATGGAATGCTCTGAATTCAGGCTTCACCAAGACCCTTAGCTCAATCTGTTTCACAAGTGCGAACACAGGCTTTGCCGTGGGCATGGATGGCACAATCCTGAAAACCACCGATACAGGGTTAACATGGTCACATAAAAACACCGCTTCAGATGTGGAACTCACCTCCGTTTGTTTCCCCGACCAGAACACCGGTTTTGCAGTCGGACATATATTTTATTACAAGAAGGACCAGGGTCCGCCGGCCGATACAAGCTATATCTACAAGACCACCGACGGAGGCGAGACCTGGACGCTTCAGACAAAGATGGGGCCGTCAAATTTCGTCCTTCTGAATATCTTCTTCACCGATGTCAATACCGGGTATGCCTCTGGGGAAGTGGGCACATTATTTAAAACCACCGACGGAGGGGTGCACTGGGTTAAACTGACCAACCCCATTATCCAGACTCTGAATTCGGTATTTTTCATCAGGCAGGGAGACAACAATACCGGTTATCTCGCTGCAAGTGAAGGTATAATCATGAAAACAAACGACGGGGCAGCTACCTGGACAAGGTTTATAAAAGGCAATGAGAACTGGCTGATGTCGATAAGCTTTCCGGAAAAAGAAACAGGATTTATCGCTGGTGAAGGCGGTACGGTATTAAAGACCAGCAACGGGGGAAACAACTGGGAACTCCTGAATACCGGCACAAACAAATGGCTGCAATCAACATGCTTCTGGGTTTCAAGCGGCGTGATCACCGGGTATGCCGTCGGCGACAGCGGAACCGTCATCATGACGACCGATGGGGGGACCACCTGGCATAAGCAATACTCAGGCACCGGCAATGAGCTGAATTCGGTCAGTTTTGCCAAATACGGAGAGGATCTGAGAGGTGTCGCCGTAGGCGCAAAAGGAACCATTATCAGGACCCTTGACGGGGGTGTGGTATGGCATACCATTGAATCGGGCACGACAAAAGATCTCAGATCGGTGTTTTTCATCAGCCTTCTTGAAGTTATATGTGTCGGAGATTTAGGTACGATCCTGAAGTCGAACGATATGGGGATTACCTGGTCAAGCCGCACAACGGGAACCCTGGATAGCCTGAGGTCGGTGTATTTCCCAGATTCCCTTACCGGGTATGCAACAGGCGTTCATGGTGTGATATTTAAAACCAACGATGGAGGCGAAACCTGGTCTGCCCTCACCGGCATTACAACGGGCATGCTCACTTCTGTTTTTTTCACGGATAAGAACCTGGGCTATGTCACCGGCGGTGACCCTGTAACCGGTGGAATTATCTCCAAAACCACCGACGGGGGAGCAAGCTGGCGCTATGTTAATCCGCCGAATGTAACCATGCTCAACGCTACCTGTTTCACAGATGCAAATACAGGGTATGTATCCGGTTACGGCGGGACCATCATGAAAACCACGAACGGAGGGACCGGTATTTCCGGACCAGGGGCCAATCCCGGTAAAATGAGCGTTTATCCCGTTCCTGCCAAGGATATAGTCAACGTGGTTCTGCCTGAAAACATCAGCCTGAAAAACGGAATATTTAGTATTTACGATATTCACGGGCGGCTGAAACTGGAGCAAACGGCGATCAGCACAAACTCAAAACTCAGCCTCAGCAGCCTTAGCAGCGGGATCTATATCATCAGGTTCAGCAATGGTAAAGAAATCATGAGTGCAAAACTCATCAGGCAATAAGGTAACTTGGTTCTTGGTTCTTGGTTCTTGGTTCTTGGTTCTTGGTTCTTGGTTCTTGGT
>JBAXLI010000117.1:0-8485 GCA_037134895.1 Bacteroidota bacterium | reverse complement strand
GTAACCTCATTGGTTTTTGAGACCAACGCGTCTACCTATTCCGCCATCCGGGCATGATTGGTGGTGAAACGGGCTGCAAATATACAAAATTTCCGAACCCGGTCATTCAGTAACCCAGTAACCCAGTAACCCAGTAACCCAGTAAGATTTCCGGTAAAACGAGTTTCTGCCGAAAATAATCTTATCTTTATAAGCACATTGCAGATAATATTCTGTTCTTATGAAAAACCCTCTGACTTATACTGCATCCCGCATCCTGCATCCCGGATCCCGCATCCTGCATCTTGCATCCTGCATCCTGATAGCTTTTTGCGCCATAACGGCAACCCGGCCCGCCTCCGCCCAGTCCTCATCCGCCCCCAAATTACCTTCGTCATGGTCGATTGTAGCCTCATATACCATCCCGGGTAAAGCTTCGGGGCTCGCATGGGACGGCACCTACATCTATTTCGGCATGTATTGGTCGAACGGGAACCAGGTGTATAAATTCGATCCTTCAACAGGCACTTCCTCACTGCAGTGCACTGGCACGTTCAGCGAATCCTTCGGCCTTACTTATAAAGCCCCCAACCTGGCCAATATCCTTCAGCCTTCAAGCTCTGCCCAGCCTGCCCAGATCAATGAATTCAATATGTCGGGCACGACTGTTTCGACCGTCACCCTGCCCGATCATTATATGTCGGGAGTGGCCTTCGACGGCAGTGGCTACTGGGTTTGCACCTATTACCCCGACCCGGGAAAAGTGTATCATATCGATGCCTCGGGCGCAGTGCTCTCCCAGTTCACACCGCCCAACACCCAACCCTGGGATATCTGCCTGCAGGGCAGCGATCTCTGGATTGCCGATTATTACGGCAACATGCTCTACAAGGTCACAAGCAGCGGAAGTCTGCTGGAAAGCCACGCCTCACAAGGCACTGCTCCTTCGGGAGTGGTGTTCGACGGGACTTACCTCTGGTACTGCGACGGTGCCCTCGGCGGCAGTAGCACCCTGTACAAAGTCGACCTCAACGGCTCAGGCACTCCGGCCATTACTGTGCCCGTCACCTCGCATAACTACGGAACCGTAACCGTTGGCGGCTCCTCGACCTGGAACTGCCAGGTGCAGAACACAGGCTCGGCAAACCTTGTCATCAACAGCGTTGGAATACCGGGAGGTATCCCGGTCTCAACTACATTCACAACTCCCGCGACGATCACCCCCGGCGGCTCGGCCAGCATTCCGCTTACCTATGCCCCGACAACCAACGGCACGCTCAACACACAGGTCAGCATCAACTCCAACGACCCAATCCATCCAACAGTAAATGTCATCCTCACCGGGAATGCCGTGATCGCCGGTCCGCACATCAACATCACAACGACATCCCACGACTGGCAGGAAAGACGCAAGAATGCATACTCCCGCTGGATCCTCAGCGTGGGCAACAACGGAGACCAGCCCGTGGTGATATCCGCCCTCAATATATCGGATCCTCACTTCATTATTGACCAGAACACCAGTCTGCCAATCACCATCCAGCCTTTGCAGACCGCCATGATTGGCATCTGGTTCCATCCTTCAGGCGCAGGGTCATTTGCAGGGACCCTCGGGATCATCTCAAATGACCCCACACAGAGCCCTTTCAACATCAGCCTTTCGGGAACCGGCATAGATACTGTGTATCCAATGGGCATCTCGCTATGGACGTTCACGATCTCTGCAGGTTTCGACAACAGCCCCAAAGCGATCTGTTCCGTGCCTGATATCACAGGCGATTCGGTTCCCGAACTGGTTATCGGTTCCGAGGATTATTATATCCGTTGTTTCAATGGAAATGCCTCGGTTACCGGGGATGTTCTTTGGGCAACGCTTATCCCTTCCGGTCCGGTGTACTCTCAGAAAACCATTGCTGTTACAGGCGATATCGACAATGACGGGTATGCGGATGTCATTGTGGGTACCACCGGCGGAAGCTGCTCTGTCATCGCGCTTTCGGGCAAAACAGGCGCCCAGCTTTGGATCCACAACACCCATGAATATGGAGGCGGGGGCTGGATTTACCAGGTTGATGCGAAGTACGACTATAATAACGACGGATTCCCCGATGTAATGGCCGCAGCAGGTGACGATGGCAACAATACAGGTCCGCACAGGGCTTATTGCTTAAATGGGAAAACGGGAATTACCATCTGGAGCAGGTCAACCGAAGGCGCATGCTTTTCGGTGATCGGCGTTGAGGACTTCACCGGCGACGGACAACCCGATGCGGTTGCTGGAGCTACCAGTGCCAATCAGACTAACGGCAGGGTGTTCGGACTGGATGGCGCCGACGGCAGCATCAAATGGACCTTCTATCCTAACGGCTCTTCAACCTGGGCCCTGCTCCAGATCGACGATGTGACGGGAGACGGAATCAAAGACGTGGCTTCCGGCGATTTCAGCGGCCATATCTATTTTCATAATGCCGTCACCGGTGCACAGGTGAAAAGCCTTAACGTTGGGAATGATATCATCCTGCGATTTCAGGATATGGGCGATGTGAATGCCGACGGCCATCCCGATTTCCTTGTCGCACACAGCGGGCCCGAAGGGATCATGGTGAACGGGTTCCTTGGCACTTTCTTGTGGCAAAAGATTCTCGCCGACCAGTCCTGGAACGTGACCAATATGGGCGACGTCAACTGGGACGGGGTCAACGATGCAGGAATCGGTACGCTCTACAATGACAACCAGTCCTATTTCATGAACGGGAAGAACGGGGATATCTTTGAATCAAACCCGGCTCCCGGCCCGGTGGATGCCCTATCTTCCATCCCCGATATCGTCGGAGACAAAAGCATGGAACTGATGGTTGGATGCCGGGAGGGGCAGGTGTTCTGTCTTTCTGGCGGATATGATACAACGACGACCGGCATCCTGGATCCCGGATCCTGGATCCTGGATTCGAAAGTAAAGGTTTATCCCAATCCATGCCGGGATTATTTCACCGTTTCATTCAATCTATTACAGCGAACGGATGTGAAGATCTCGGTAAGCGATCTTACGGGGAGGCTTTTATATTCACAACTTACTGCGGATTTGGGAGCGGGTAAACACGACATTCTCATCGATTGTGCGCAGGCCGGTCAGCTTTCAGGATATAAGGGAGTTGGGATAATACAGATAGAGTCCGGATCTGGTGTGTATCATCAAAAACTGCTTTTCAACTGATATAAGCTTACAATACTTAATCCACACCTGGCATGGAGCAGCACACTGTTGCTACCTGACCAGCGATAATTTACGCACTGTTGTTTTCCCTTCAGCTTCAATGAGCAGGTAATATATTCCGCAGGGGAAGGATGAAAGGTCGAACCTGAACCTCTCAGATGTTTTGAAATTCCCGTTTAGCAAAGCTTTTCCGTACACATTAACAACAGTAAAATTTCCTTCGGTTCCGCTTCTCAGACCTGAAACCCTGAATTCTCCGCTTCCGGGGTTGGGGCTGACGACAAACTCATCAGGGCAGGCTTCCCTCAGTCCGATTGAAGATCTTGACTGAATTAGTTTCACAGTTCGACCGGGCAGCGAGGGAACTGTCACCAATATGCTGGCAGTACGCGGCTGATGCTGGGAATTTTCTTCATATTCCACGATAAGACAGCTGTTCCCGCTTCCCGAAGCAGTGACCCTGCACCAGGCTGCATCGCTTTGTGCCGACCAGTTCGTATTGCATGTAATTGTGAAAGCTGCTTCCCCGGCTTCAGGCTGTACATCAAGCTGCAACGGGCTTACCGAGAGCATAGGTTCAAGACAGCCGGCAACCTGAAGAGCCTTCTCCAGCAATTCATCCCTCCCCTGCCTGGTACCTTCGGCTGTGATATATACCAGGCTGTCAGGAACTATTCCTATCCTCTGTGTGCTGTCACCATTAGGATAAAATACTCCCATCCCCGAATACGCCGAACTTATGTCTTTGCTGAGTTTGAGATACACCACATTCCCATCGGCCCCTGCGGTCTGGCTTCCGATGACCACCGAGCCCTGCATGGCCTTAAACATCATGCAGGTGAATTCAGCCTGACTCTGGGTTTCCTGGTTGCATAAAAGGATCACTTTCCCCTTATAACTATCGGGGTTTGTGTAACCCAGGCTGTTGTAGACCCAGGAGAATGTACCGGGATAGTTGGTATCAGGCACGGTGAATTTTGCAAAAGTGGTCGAAAACGGGTACATAAGGCTTGCTATTTGCCAGGCTGTGCCGTTAGGATAATTCCTGATGTCAAAAATAATTGCTGAGGTGCTTTTCAGGCTTTCATACATTAGACTAACATCAGTGCCGATAAGCTTGCCCATGTTTACATACCCTGTGTTGCAGGACCACCGCCTGAATTTCACGGTCGCAAGGGAGTCGCAGGCACTGTAATAGGCAAACCAGCTATCGAAGGGAGACATCCTGCTATACGTTTTCCCATGCCTTATCCCCGCGCTGTCTATGCTAACTATCCTGACCTGAGAACTGTAGGGTCCGGTGAGCATATACATGCACATCATCCGCCTGAACACCGAAGGATTACCCGCCGAGATATACGGGCGGAGACTGTCTTCCCACTGCTCCGGAGTTTTCCCCTCAACGGAATCTATCACATCCCCTTTGCTGATTCCGCTGATTAATGATTTGACAACAACATACTTTCCCCTGCTGTACTTCAGCAGCACCCGCGGCAGGTAGTCATTGAACAATGAAGTTGCCGTGCTTTTGGTGAAGGCTTCCGTGTGCGCATCATCACAGGCTGAGGTCAACTGCTTCGTGGCTCTGAATAGGCTGCTGTAATTATCTGCTTCTGCAAAATTCAATACATTCCACAACAAGGTGCTGTCCCAGTCATGGTCCTCGATATAATTGTTTGGATTAAAATACCTCATGATGTTCCAGTACTTGAACAGCATCAGCAATCTTGCCGGTTCATCCGGGTAATCCAGGTAGGTATTTTTACTGATCATGGGATCATCGTAAGGAAAAACGAGGAAACTTTGGCCAAATCCCATTCCAACCCAGCAAATATCATGAGGCCTGAAATTCCTTGTCACCGAATCGAGGAATGATTTCACGCTTTGCCTGAATACCGGGTCTTCTATCCATGAGAATTCAAGGTTTCTCCTCAGCTCAGGAGGTAAGGTGGCTGGTGGCGGAGTAGTTGGTGTAAGTATAGGGCCCGCCGCAACAAGCATTGAATCCAGAACATCATTGAATGATTCCCTGTCCATCGCAGTTTTGATGGCCGGCAGGGTCCTGAGGAGCACACTGTCCCAGTTCACCTGGCAAACAGAAACCCGGCTGTGATAATATTTTATCAACCCCCAAACCTTGCAGCTGTAAAATAACCTCTGCCTGTATGTAAGGTCCTGGGAAAAAGCCATGGTGGTAATTGCTAAAACACCGATAATAAAGGCGGTCCTTCTCATACATGGTTTTATCAATATAAACATAAAGAGTAAAGTGGCAATAAAAAAAGATATTCGGTGATCCGTGGTATTCGCACTGTAAGTTACCTTTAATATGCGCTGTTGATAATCTTTACTTGCATCACAAATCTGAAAGGTTTATTTTAGCAGTTCACTAACAAAGCGCACAACATGGCAACCAAGGTCAAGGTTTTTTCAGGACAAGTATCAAAATACCTTTCAGAAAAAATTGCCCAGAGTTATGGAATGGAGCTGGGCAAAGTCACTTTCCTTAGTTTCGCCGACGGGGAATTCCAGCCCTCATTCGAAGAAAACATTCGTGGTACCGATGTGTTCCTTGTTCAGTCAACACATCCTCCTTCAGATAACATCATGGAACTGCTGATGATGATCGATGCGGCACGCCGTGCCTCGGCCCGTTCGATCGTGGCAGTAATCCCGTATTTCGGATATGCACGACAGGACCGCAAAGACAAACCCCGTGTTTCCATCGCCTCCAAACTGGTTGCTAACCTGCTTTCTGCAGCCGGGGTGAGCCGGGTGATCACTCTCGACCTGCATGCCGACCAGATCCAGGGTTTCTTTGATGTGCCGGTTGACCACCTGTATGCTTCTTCAGTCTTTATCCCATACCTGAAAACACTGCACCTGAACAAGCTCACCTTCGCTTCTCCCGACACCGGTGGTACCCGCAGGGCAGGATCATATGCCAAGTTCTTTCATACCGATTTCGTCATTTGCTATAAACACAGGTCGAAACCGAATGAAATTGCAAAAATGGCCCTGGTTGGCGATGTCAAGGGCAGGAATGTTATAATCCTTGACGACATTGTGGATACCGGTGGAACGCTTTGCAAAGCAGCCCAGATCATCATGGATAATGGCGCCAGTTCAGTACGGGCAATGGTCACTCATCCGATTCTGTCGGGAAAAGCCTATGAACAAATTGAAGCTTCTGCCCTGACTGAACTGATAGTTACCGATACAATTCCACTGAAAAGAGAAAGCCCAAAGATAAAGGTGATAACCACTTCAGACCTTTTCGCAGAAGTCATCCGCAGATTGAAGAAGAAAGAATCGATATCATCATTATTCAAATTCTGATATTTTCAGCAAATTACGAATGACGAGTTACGAAGTACGAATTAACTCGTCATTCGTAACTCCTAACTCGTCACTTATTTTACCTTTTTTCCTTCGTGCTCCCCATTCTGATGAAGTATCAGTTTAGTAATACTTCCATCGGGACCTGCGATAAACTCTATCTGCGCATCAACCACTTTCAGGAAGAACTTGTTTGGGGTCTCGGCGAAAATCTCAAACTTCGGCTGACCCGTAGGCTGTGCTATCAGGTGCCCGTCCTCGAGGCTGACCGTGATGGTAAAAGTCGGGGCTAATTCATAAACCCCGGTGAACTTTTGAAGCTGTTCGGCCGGAAGACTAATCTGGGTATGCAAAGGCGCAGTTTTTTCGGTCTTTTTCCAGACACTGCTGGTCGATCCAATCCTGTCGAAATTCACAGCATATACCTTGCCGTCCTTATCCCTTGCAAATTCATAGTAGGCCATGGCATCATTGAAGAAAAACTTGTTCTGATCGTAAGGTGTAAGCTCATATTCAGTGCCTCCGGTGCGGATGGAATACAATTTCCCCAACCTGTAGCTGATGACACGCTGCTCGCCGTTCTCGCTCTCAAATACTCCAACATACTTTTTCAGGGTCAGGGTGTCAAGGCTGATCTCCTTCACCACCGGGAGCTTCCCCGATGTGATTGCAGCCATTTTAAAGGCGGCATTTTCGGGAGATAATCCGTCGCAGTTTGAGAGTATGCCAACAAAAACATCCTCCTTAGGCATGTATATGCTGATGGTAAGAAAACCATTGATCCCGCCTCCGTGGCTGATTGTCACACTGCCCGAGATCTCGCCTATGCCGAGTCCGTAGCCGTAACCGATTTTGGTTCCGTCGTTCAGCTTGCAGGATGTCACTGCTTTTTCAAAAGTCTCAGGCCTGATCAGCTTGCCCGAGCGAACTCCTTTGGTCCAGGTGTAAAGATCATCAACCGTCGACAATAACGATCCTGCAGCATAAGGTTGTGTCATGCTCAGGTAAGCGGCATTTGCAAATCCCGTATCAGCCTTGCTGTATCCCGGAACCCTGGTTTTTATAATGTCTGACGGATTATCGTATGAGGTATGGACCAGGCCGAGTGGCTTGAAAATATTTTTTTCCATATATGCTGCATAAGACTCCCCGCTGACTTTTTCGATGATGTAACCAAGCAGTATGTAGCCCGAATTATTATACAGGAATTTCGCGCCCGGTTCAAAATTCATCGGCTGGTCTTTGAAAAGATCAATCAGTTCCTTTGGCGTCATATCCTTCTTCTGAATTTCCTCAGTCCACTCCTTCATGTCGGTATAGCTTTTTATTCCGGAGGTATGGGTGAGCAGATGCTCAACCGTGATCTTGTACCCGTGCGTCGGATAATCAGGTATGAACTTCGTGATTTCATCCTGTAGCGAGAGTTTTCCTTCTTCCATAAGTTTCAGGATTGCCACTGCCGTGAACTGCTTGGTAATTGAACCCAGGCGGAAGATCATGCCGGACTCCATGTTCACATTCAGTTCTATGTTCGCCTTGCCAAATGCTTTGCGGTAAACGACCTTGCCGTCTTTTACCACAAGGGCTGCACAGCCGGGCCCGTCGGACTTGAACTCAGACGAAAGAATTTTATCGAATTCTTCCGTACTCTCTTTCTGGGCAAACACCCCGGCCGACATGGCCAGGAATAAAGTCATCAGTATATAAACATGCAACTTCTTTTTCATTGGAATATGTTTTAAATGAGACCGTAGGACGTTGAACGACGAGGGAAAGTTACATAAAAAATGGCGAAATAGCGAAATGGCGAAATGGCGAAAAGCGAAATAGCGAAAAAACAATTTCTCTCAGAATTAAGGATGCTTTAATTAATCCACTAATTTTATATTTCCATACTGTCCATTTCACCATTTCACCATTTCACCATTTCACCATTTCACCATTTCACCATTT
>JBAXLI010000116.1:0-8486 GCA_037134895.1 Bacteroidota bacterium | reverse complement strand
CGCAAGCTCCTCACGGCTTCACCGCTCATTCGTTCAGGCTTAGCCGTTGCTCCGGTCCCTTCAATATTGTATACACCCGGTGCTTCGTTCCTCGCACCCGGTGTATTAATTTTCTATTTGAAGGCTCTGTTCAAGCCAGGAGTTTCCAATAAGCCCTTTTCGCAAGGTCATACGGATTATTCCAACGCGCCCATTTACCCGGCCTGCATAGCACGCCAGCCCGCCCAGGAAACAAGCATTCTCCTTCCCTCAGTACAACGAGTCCGGGTCTATATTAACATAACATGATGTTATATGCGAAAAGGGTCGTCACACCTGATAAAATCAATTGTCAAGGTAGCCACAAAACCCAGCCACAATCCCTCCCCCATCTTGATCCCCTTTTACATATAACCACATTATGTTAAATATCCCCGTTAGAGTTATGAGAAGATTTGGAGGGTGCTAATCCGGCCAGCATTACGAGCATGTTTGAGTTCGAAGCACAAGAATACCGGCAGCGCATTTTTGCCTCGATAAAGGTGCATTAAGTAATACCTGCCGGCACCAGCCGGTCGTTTACGGGCTTCAATGTCCGCTCCATTGCACACCCAGCGCTTCGCGCTGGACGCTCCACTACGCTTCCATGCAAGCCCTCCACTCCCCCACCGCAGGGCCTTTCGAGCTTGCACCGCAGCAAAAAAGCTGCCGTGCAACCATCTCAGTCCCTGCTTCATTTTTCGTTCAATACCGGTATTGCTTGACGCACTTAAAATAGCAGCCCCTGGGGCTCAAACACCGGCAAATGCCCTGCCTCAAGCTTCAACGAGCCGGACGAGAACCCTTCGTAGCCGACATTCTCCGTAATTCCGGCGGTTATCCCATCCAATTCCCGCACCAACTCGCGTTGAAAACAACGCCAGTTGGTTTGCTCACTTTTGTCAGTTTGCAAAATTACCTGCGCACCCTTGGCATATGCTCATCCTTCGCAATGCCATTAGTGCGCCTCCCATTGGCCCAACATGAACCGAAATAGTTGGCCCAGCATGGCCCGGAATCCTGGCCCAGCATGATCCGAAACACTCGGTTATCAGTACCACGAGTACCGGCAACGCATTCTCACCTCGATTATAACCCATTAAAGCTACCGAATTATTCCGGGTCTCGCTACAGGCACTCGCCCCGCACCTTCCTGTCGTCGGATGCAGGAGCTTCGTGCCTTCCGCTCACCCTCCATAATCGGTACTTTAAAGCGTTATTATCTTATCCCTTTGTCGTTTGCCGGCATCGGTGAATGCATTGCCTCTTCAGCTTCGTTTGAGCAGTTTCGCCATCCAAGTCCACAACCAAGCCGCGTGAAAAACGCCGCTTGGTTTGTTTACTTTTATTAATCCGCCAGCCGGTCTTGCCACCTTATTCGCCCTCGTCCCTCGGGCTTCTTAACGTGGCCGCTGTTTTTTATACAATTTAAAATGCCTTTTCTGTATCTATGCTGATGATTTGCTGGTTGTTATAAAACCTATATTTTACATCTTTCACTTGAAAATATTCACTGCCAACATACTCTGAAAAATATGGGATGTGGATGTTTTCACCTATTTGGGGCTTAACTGGTAATGATTTAACAGTAAAATATGCCGTGTTTTTATACCCTCTCAAGGTGAATCGATATTGAACTTCAGTAATGTCAATATAAAACTCGGTATCCTCATCAAGTATATCTTTATATATCTGATGGATCTGTTTTCGTAACCCCTCAGATGTTATCCCGATCTCGTTTGCAAGTTTTTTAAGAGGTGTAGGCAAATAATGATTGTATTCTAATTCATTTTCAATAATGTAATTAATAACACGATCATATCCCTTTCCTTTATTCAACAGGGATTTTAAGGATGTTCTCATACAGGTAATGTTACTTAAAATAACTCTGGTTGATAATGTCTCTTGATACATACTTATCTGATTTTAAATGTTTTTTTTGACAATCGCAGAATCAAATACAAAGCATACTCAAAATTACCTCCGAAATTTTTATTTACAAGGCCGGTATTGTAATACCAAAAAAATTGGATCGTGAATGGCATTTTACCGATAGGGGTTCCATTTTCAAACCGTGACAATTCGTCACGGTTTCACCATTTCCAGGGGGTTACCTCAGGTGCCTCGCAGTCTTGACCAGCCTGTTCCCCATGAAAAGCCTGCCCATACAGGCATACCGGATTCCATCAATGGCATGATTGAACCGGTCCACCGGAACATTCAGTGGCTTTCCTGATACATCTTCCTTCCATTTGTAGTTTTTCAGTTCCCTGATCAGGTTGACCGATCGCTTAGTGATCCTCATTGGATATCGTTTAAGGATGTCAATCCCGGCCAGGATCGAATCCGGACCCTTGAACATCGGTTTGATGTTGAATCCTTCCTGCCGGATCTCATAAATGCATTTCGGCTGGTTATCGGCTATGATCTCATCGGCTTTGGTGATGCCAAGCTGGTTCATCCATTTGCAGATGTCTGTATTGGTCAGGCCCCGTGAATAAATCAACTCATCAATCCAGAGCTCGCCTGCGCTTAATCCCACCTTGATCAGTGTGGTCGGATCGTTGGAAAATCCAAAATCCATTCCGTAGCTGATCCACTTGCAGGATTCCGGCCACTGATCAACGGTCCGCCAGTTTGTGAAGATCAGGCCGGTGATCTGCCCGATCTCACCAAGTCCATAGATCCTCCAATAATTCTCATCAACTTGTTTCAGGTTCTCGATTTCCTTTACCTGCTCCGGAGGTAAAAACTGAATATTGTCTAGGTAGGTCGAATGGATGAAGCTGCAGTCTTTCCGGGGGATTACGATATCATAGATCCAGTGTTCGTCCATGGAGGGATTGAAGTCCAGGAAGATTTGTTTTTCGGTTCGCAGGGAAAGCTGTACCCAATCCTCCAGGCTTAATTCATTGGCCTCGTTGATGAACAGGTAAGCCCGCTTGGCGCCTCGTTTCTTCTGGGGTTGATCCAGGCTCATGAACTCGAACAGGTTTCCGTTCAGCTGGTAGGTGTTCTCGGTTTTATTGTGGCTTCGTTCATCATAAAGGTCCGCCATCCTGAGGATCTCGAAGAAATCCCGCATGGCGGATGCTTTCAGAGCCGGCATACTCCGCCTTACGATCGAAAATACCATGTCCGTGCCTTCAAAGGCTTTCACAAGAATGAGTAATTGTAAAATGGAAAAGGTTTTGCCCGACCGGCTCCCGCCCTGATTTACGACGATCTTGGTGCCGGCTTCATAGTTTTTCCTGAATACGGTCGATACCTTGATGGTCTTTTCCAAGGGGTAAGGTTTTAACGGTTCCGTCGGCAAGCATGGCCGTCTGGATTACTTCAAAGGTGATCTTGGTGAGTTTGTCCTCGGCCGGGCCCAGGTCAACATTCATCCTCTGAAGCTTCGGCCTGATGTATTCCTGCAGGTTCATCCACAAATCGACCTGGTCTTTTGGTTTCAGCTTCCCGATGCTGTCTTCGAGGGTTTCATCCAGCAATTCAAGCACCCATTCGATACGTTCTTTTTGATCTGTGGTTATTTTATTGCATGATCCCATTTTCCGGCCTCCCTGGCCGGGCTTGAACGATGTTTGATTGGCCTTTGATCTCATACTGCTGTCTTTTGCCATAATTCGCTATATTTTATGGCATTCCGTTTCTTGCTGTATATAGCTCATTTTCACTATGGAACTAATTGATTAACGGTGTGCTTACTCCTTCTCCGGTAAATCAGTTTCTCAATCGTACTCACACTCACTCCGTAGCAATCGCTCAATTCGTATTTAATTTCGGCATAGGTTTTCCCGTTTTGTGCTTTGTTCATTTCATCTTTTGCCTTGTCAAAATAGCGTTCCCTTACCAGCCATTTGGTTGCAGCCGATGCAGGTAACAATCCTTTTTTAACGATAAATTCTACATCGATTCCATAGTGTTCTTTGAGGTCGGCGATTACTTTTTCAGTTTCCGGGTTCATGAATTGCCATTTTGTACAAAATTATTTAATAAACACGCCAATATCAAGCATTTGAGCGAGATATTGCCACTTCTTACGAACTTTTTGGCTGTGGGCGGATGTAGTTTTGTTGGAACCATTTTTTCACCCGTATGAAATCCTTTTCCACTCCCCCTGTTGCCTTCTCAGTGGCCTTGATCAACGAGGGTTCCGGCATACTTCAAAAGGTTGTCGTGGCCCAGGCGGGCAAGGTAAAGTCGTATTTTGAGGAGATTGATGGCGTAACTCTTTCTCAGATCGTGGCTCTCGGAAACGTTAAGGAGAATGGGGTAAAGGCCCGTTTCGGTCATCCCAACATGTGTTCCTCGGCCATGGGCACCTACATCGGCAGGTTCAGGAACTTCACGCTTGAGGGTGAAAAGGTCCTCGGTGATCTTCACCTCGATACGGTTTGCCGCTCATCTCCCGTCGGTAACCTCTACGATTACATTATCACCATGGCAAAGAAGAATCCCGATATGTTCGGTGCGTCCATGGCCTTTATCCCGGCTGAGCCGGCCGAAGGTCCCGGTGAGTTTCCTCTGGTTCGTATTGAGGAGCTTTTGGCGACAGATCTGGTGGATGACCCTGCGGCTACGAACTCGCTTTTTGCCCGGGACTCCTTTGCCTGGGAGGCAACCAGGTTCCTCGACGAGAACCCGGCCATGGCTGCTTTTATAGCCCGTCGTCCCGATACCATTATTGAATTCATGTTAAAGTACTTTTCTAAAACCGACCGTATGAAACCAGAAATCTTTCAAAAGTTTAAAAATCTCTTCGCCCCTCTGCCCGACGAGCTGCAGCAGTCCAAAGCCTGTGACCAGGCGGTTGAACTGCTCGAAGCCGATCACAGGGAAGAAATCCGGAACCTGGAATCCTCATTTCAAACAAGGCTCGCCACGTTTGAATCTCAGCTCCAGTCATCAAAGGATCAGCTCCAGGCCTCTGCCGGGCAGCTCGAAGCTTCCAGGGAACAGCTTGCAGTCGCTAAGGAGCAGCTTGCAACAACTACCGAAAAGCTCGCCACCGAACAGGCCCAAACCACCCTGTTCCAGCAGCAGATCTCAGACCTCACCTCCCAGGTCGCCACACTTACCGACAAGCTCAGCGCCAGCCCAACCAGAGTCACCTCCGGCGACCCCCAGATCACCGTCGGCCACCCCGAAGTCAAATTCGGCAAAGAACTCCTCAGCGAAATGCCCGCATATCTAAAGGACAAACTCAAAAAATAATTCATCATGCATCCCGCATCCCGCATCCATAAATCGTAAATCGTACATCGTAAATCGTACATAATTCGTAATTCGTAACTCGTAACTCGTAATTCTTATTTGCCATGTCAAACATCTTCTCCCACAGCCTCTCTCCCGCCTTCACCAAGCAGTCCATTCACGACTATTTCATCGCCCCCTTTTTCATGGGCGAAGATATCCGCGGGGCCGTCACGGTCCGTTCCGACATCAAGGGCACCGAGCTTTTAAACAAGATCTCACGCCCATCCTTCATTACAAAGCCTAAAACATCAGCAGGCTTTACACCCACAGGGTCCTTCGCCCTCTCCACCCAGAGCATCACCGTGGCTCCCATGGCCCTTGAATTCGAGCAGAATGCCCGCGCCTTCTGGGGTTCCATCGTGGAGCAGTTGTTAGCTACCGGATATCGTGAAGACGATATCGAGCAAATGAAACAGCCCGATGTCTGGAACAAGATCATGCTTCCCATCATTGCCCAGGCCGGGCAGCAGGATCTCATCCG
The DNA here is from genome assembly GCA_037134895.1 of Bacteroidota bacterium. Taxonomy (GTDB): domain Bacteria; phylum Bacteroidota; class Bacteroidia; order Bacteroidales; family FEN-979; genus CAIRDP01. The sequence goes on along the minus strand of JBAXLI010000116.1, from coordinate 2,725 downwards.
TCAGATGTTCTTTGGCAATCCCTTGCAGGAAGTCCTTTCATCTGGGATCCCAACCGGGGTCATCGATACCAATTTCTCGGGATATACCGGCTTCATGACGCATTTCATCAAGGATGTCTTAGCCGGGGCCATACCATCCGCCCAGCATGTGGTTGTTGCGTCGGCAACGGCTGCTGTCAAGGCCGAGAAGATCCTCACCTATACTGCCGGTACCGATACCGCCCTGGTGCTTACCATCAACGGTGTGGCTTATTCTCAGGCTTATGCCTCAAGTGCCACGGTTACCTGCAACAACTGGCTCACCACCCATAAAGCAACTGTCGAAGCCCGTGGTGGAGCCTTTAGTGGTGTCATTGTCACCAATCCTTCGGCCGGGGCCATCAAGGTGGTCAGCCGGTTCAAGGGCCAGGACTTTACTTTCACTGGCAGCGTTACCGGTAGCGGCTCGGTGGCAGCTTCAGGGGTAGTTGCCGCAATCAAACAGGGGAAATTGGCAACCGACGAAGCCGACGATACCCTCGAAGCCATGATCGATGCCGCCCGTCCCGAAATGTTCGAGTTTCCACTGGTATTCATGGTCACCCGTTCTCTTTGGCGCAACCTGGTGCATACCATCAAGGCCAAGACTTCAGGTGATCTTCCGCTCACGATGATGCTCGGCGGATTGCCGGTTCCTTCGTACGAAGGTTACCCGGTTCTGGTGCGTCCCGACTGGGATACCTGGATCTCAAGCTACCAGAACGGCGTACAGCCCCACCGGGCCATGCTTACCACCCAGCCTAACCTCATCTTCGGCACCGACGGCTTGATGGATACAAACGACATCGAATCCTGGTACAACACCGACCTCCAGATGCGCCGCTACCGCGTCCAGTATAAAGCCCAAACCGCCTACCTGCATTCGGAATTGCTCGTCCTCGCAGGCTTTGGCGACTAAATCGTAATTCGTACATCGTAAATGAAATCGTAAATCTGGCTTCGTAAATCGTAATTGAACTCGTCACTCGTCACTCGTAATTCGTCACTCCAATGTCCCCTTCCCCCCGTCTCTACGAGTTCTCTTACGCTCCCGTCCTTGACCTGGTCGATACCGACGTGATATTGGATCCTTCTACGTTAAAGCTCTTCGTTCCCTTCGGGATTGATAATGCCCTGCCCCGCCAATTGATCAAACTCGCCCGTGAAGTGCCCGTTCACAGAGCGATCCTCAACTCCAAAACCAACTACATCCTGGGGCAGGGCATTCAATCTTCCGATCCCGCTACCGCTTCATTCCTCACCTCTCCCAACAACCGCAAGGAACTCTTCCCGGCCACTCTTAAAAAGCTTTGCTTCGATTACCTCACTTTTGGCAACTGCTACTATGAGCTGGTCACTAACAAAAAACGCTCCTTCATCTATGTCTATCACCAGGATGCTTCCAGGGTAAGGTTGCATATCGACGGCAAACAGGCCATGATCCATCGCTGCTGGGATTTGTTTCGCGGAAGTAACGACAAGAATCTCAAATCCATCAGCCTGTTTCCTCAGTTTTCTTCGGGTGACGACGGATTGCTTCACTCCCTGGTTCATATTAAAGACTATGAGCCGGAGTTCACCTATTACGGCATTCCGTCTTATTTTGCCGGTATCCGTAATGTGATTATTTCCGGGCTTACGAACATCTGGAATCAGACCCGGCTTGAATCTTCCTTTGCAACTCCCGGTTTACTGGTGATTCCGGGAGTTAATTCTGATGAGGCGGCCGATCAGCTCGATGCCATGTTTAAAGAATATAAAGGTGCTCTGAGCTCAAAGGCCAACGAAATCATCATCCAGTATCTTGCCGATCTTGGTCCCGGTATCAGTTCCCAGGAAGCCAAATTCATTTCGTTCAACCGCGAAAAGGAAGATAACTGGACCGAGCTGCATAAACAGTCCGAAATCTCCCTCATCACCATCCACAACTGGTTCCGCTCCCTCACGCCCTATTCCGAAGAAAAAACCGGATTCGACTCAGGCCGCATCCTCAACGAGTACGAAGTAGCCATGGCCACCGTAATCCAACCCATCCAGGGACTCTTCATCCAGTCCCTGCAAAACACCCTGGCCGAATGCGGATTACTGCTCAAAGACCTCGAGTTCATCAACACCCCACCCATCTCCCGCATCAACCCCTTGAAATACGTATGGGAAATCCGCCGCGACACCGGCCTCGACTACGACAACACCGACCCCATCCAAAAACTCCTGGTACTGCAATTAAAAAACATCTACCCCTCTTCCGACACCCTAAACATCTAAATCACTATGATTATCGCGACCTTCCTTACGTTCTTCTTCACGATTTCCCTCACGTAATTCCTCACGAACTTATGTCGCTGATCACTGCCATCGAAACTATCGCCCTCGCCTACGTCACCGAGCTCGACCCTACTATGATAAAGGATGAAGTAATTCAGACGGCCGAATTGAAATACGTCAAACCCATATTAACAGCCGCTCTCTACGACGATGTCATTGCCAACCCTGGTGATTACTCGACTCTGATTACATCGTATATAAAGCCCTGCCTGGCCTTCTTTGTCAAATATGCAATGATCAACCAGCAGCTGCTCGAAACCGCCCAGTACACACCCGGCGCCGATCCCTCGCTTTCCCCGGCCCTGGTCGAAATCTCAACGGCAGTACTACTCCCACGCGATCACCGCCGCGACACCATGCAGGAAGTACTCTCCATTGCCCG
>JBAXLI010000115.1:0-8833 GCA_037134895.1 Bacteroidota bacterium | reverse complement strand
TCGATTTTTTACGGCAGGAAAGATTATGCCAAAGCCGAAAAATATCTTGAAAAGGTCGTTAATCTTTATCCGTTTGATTTTGATGCGATGATCCTTTACGCCTGGACTAATTTCAAGCTGGGCAAGCTGCGCGAGGCACAGGTGTTGTTTAACAAAGCCCTTCTCATGCGGCCTAAAGATGCCGGCGCACTTGAAGGGCTTGGGCTTATCAAATAGGGAATTTACCTTAAAACTATCATCCGTCTGGTTTCGGTGACACCACCTGCTGTAAGGGTATAGAAATATGAACCGGCTGTAAACCTGCCTGCATCGAGTTTAACAGTGTAAGAACCTGCATCCTTCGTGCCTTCGGCAATTACAGCCACTGATCTTCCCGTGATATCCCTGAGAGTTAAACTCACAGTTGCTGATGCAAACAATTCGAAACGTATCGTTGTTGCGGAAGTTGCGGGATTCGGACTGTTCTGATCAAGGCGGAACAATCCTGAGTTTTGCGAGGAAATATCCCCGGTACCATTAGGATACAGTTCGATAAAGGCACCCGGGGTCATGTCCCTGCCTGTGAATGCGGGATAATCCGGGGCATAACGGTAAATCCTGAACACCTGGTTCATGGTTTCACCAGGCCTTACAGGGTTGATAGGAATCGGGTCCCCCTGAGTCATAGGGCCATGGTCATCGACCGGACAAAGGTATCTCCAAACGATCTGGCCTGCTGTTGTCACTTCGGTGAAATCTCCGTGACCGCCCTCGCAAATGATCGTATTGCCGTTAGGCTGGCGTTGGGCACCCGAAATGTTCTCAGAATACAATGCTTCAGGAGGTGAGGCTGTATAGTCCCAGGTAAATACCGAAGGAGCAAATGCCGATCCCGGGCTGATCGGGTAATTCCCGCTTGCATCCACCGGTGTTGTGATCTCGTCAACGGTGGAATACGGAGGGGTGCGGCCGATGCCGTTATTGTAGCAGGTCAGGTTCCCGGCCCCGGGATTTCCTGCCTTTACCCATTCCACATCATGCTGCTCAAAATATTTCTGGTCAGCCACCGTGCCTGCACCATAAGTAAGAGGGTTTCCCCAGCGGTACAAAAGGTCACCGCCCTTGCCGTGAACGCCACCGCTATGTCCTGCACTCTGGGCTGTAGTAGTACTGTGATCAATAATCCAGACCTCACTGTTCCCTCTCACGCTCATTGCGATCTGGTCAAGGCTGGCATTATAATCTATAGAGTTCATATGATTCCAGAACAGGGGAAGGTTCCTGTGGTCCCCGTCGCAATCGACGAGTTCGGGATGCGCAGCCACAATACCATAATTCGACTTGGATGCACTGAAATCCTGTATCAGGTGATCCCACGTATGCCATTCCCAAACCACAGTCCCTCCAACCGGATAGGTAGGAGCAATTTCAATAATGCAGTCGGGGAGCATATATCCCTTTTGCTGGATCTCAGGTACAAGTTTACTCGGATCAAAGCCTGCCGCGAGTACTTCGGCATAGGTTTTCTTTTCGACCACCAGCATGATGATATTCCCGTTGGGAAGCTTCTTGATATCATGATGCTGCATATAAGTCGCCGTTGAATAATCCATAGACCAAACCAGATTGTCGTCCCAGTCGTATTCCTCAATCCTTCCGCCTTCACCGCCCCCGGTGCCCAGTTGGCTGGGTGTCATACAGGTCCGCAAAAGATTACTGTTCTCGAGAAGATAAACCGACTGGCCCGGGGGAAAAGTGCTCGCACTCCACTCGTGTATCTTGCGACCAGCATTATTGATCAGGTAGGTCATGGTGTTTTGCTTGGGCGCAAACATAGTATAACCAATGTAGGTTTGCGTACTGTCGTTGATGAACAGCCCCATGGTGCGTGTTTGTCCCGAAACCCTTGACAAGGGAAGGAGAATAATCGCCAGAATAATCAGTTTTGTCTTCATTGCCTGAGATTTATCTGTTAATGTTTACTTTATTAAAATCATTTTAATTGTCTGCGGATCAGATCCTGCAATCAGCCGGCAGAAATAAATACCGCTTGCCGCATTGCCGCTGTCCCAGCTGAGGGTATGCCAACCCTCACTCTCCACGCCATCCGCCAGAATGGCTACCTGCCGACCGAGCATGTTGTTCACTGTAAGGGATACATGTGTGGATGATGGAAGGTAATACTTAATGGTAGTTGAGCTGTTGAAAGGATTCGGATAATTCTGATCCAGCATCATGTATCCTGCATCCTGCATCTTATCATCTCTGATCCCGATAATCGTCGAATATTTCCTCACCATCCTGAATCCAACATGGTACCAGGGATGGTTCGGGTCCTGCGGACCGCGGTAATACGATGGGTTGCGGTTCGAGACCCTCGAATGCCCGTCATTGACTCCATTGGTATCGTACCCGTTATACCAGTTGCCCCCGCGCATTCCGCGGTAAGGCTTACCGTCGGGCATGATAAATCCTGAGGTCGGACCGGTCGGATTATCATAAGGAGAACTGCTGTAATAATTCTGTCCGTACCAATCGTTGAGCAGCTCCCATACATTTCCCTGCATATCATATAAACCGAAACCATTCGCTCCGTCGGTGGTCTGGTATTCGGTCATACTGCCCGGCCAGTTATAGTCGGCCTTATGCTTTAATGTGCCGTCGTAAAATCCGACAGGTGTCGACAGGGGATAATCTCCCGTTTCATACGGGTCGCCTGAATTAGGCAGGTTGGCGGCAGAAACGATCACTGTATTTCCGTTCTCATAGTTGTAGTAGGGGTTCAGATGCCCGCCCCGGCCGGCATATTCCCATTCCGCTTCAGTCGGAAGCCTGTAGCCGTTCTTGGTGAAATCGCAATCCCAGGTGCTTAGATTGTAACAGGATTGCAAACCGTTGAGTGCACTAAGCCAGTTGCAAAAAGTAGCAGCTCCGGACCACATAACACCAACCATAGGATGGCTGGCTCTGAAATCGGCCATCGAGAACACGGTACCGTCATACGAAATGCTGTACCATGGCTGAAATTCATGAGTATAGCATAAGAGGTTGGTGTCGCCTGTATTGTACACTTTGTTGCTGATCACTTCAATAGCTCCGGAAAGTTTCGAAGCATTCAGAAACTCCAGGAATTGCTGGTTCGTGGTCTCGGTTCTCGTCATATTGAAGGAATCAACCTTCACAAGATGTATTGGCAATTCATCACTCGGGTGACGGGGATCTACAAAGCCGAAATGATCGCCCATCTCATATTCGCCACCCGGTATGTTGACCTCGTTGATGTTCATGCTGAGGTTGTCGGTTCCGCCCCGAACTAAAAGAACGTTCTCTTTGATGGTCTTAAGGTTGTACGATACGATGCCGTAGTCGACATTGATATCCCAGGCTTTTTCGCTCGCCTGAACGAGGGATGTCGATGACCAGTAATTGCCCGAAAATACATTCGGAAAATAGGTTTTGTCGAAAGATGGTTTGAACAGTTTGATATCGTTCAGTGACTGGATCTCTTTCACATTCGGAAGTCGCCAGTCGGTTTTCCCGCTTAGTGAAACTGTCTTGCTGTATGCAAGTGCTTCTTCCCAGCTCATGGTAGTTGATGACTGGATTTTTTGCCAGTGCAGCCCTGTATACAGATCAGTGATGGTCCCATCCTGGTTGTCGGTAAAACGTGACAGGGGAGTAGTACCGGAAACTACCATTCTCACAGCCCGGGTATGAAACAGCTTGCTGCCACCTGCGCTCAGGGTCTCAGACTTCGGATGTGCACCAATGCCTCCCCCGGCATTGACCACCCATACTCTCACCGGCTCATCGGCCTGGGTTTCGCTGCTCCACCAGTACTGGGCCTGTGTTTGAGTAAAATAAGCAGTGTTCAGGGCGGGATTAACAAAATTGTAGTTGTTGATGCTGAACAGCTCAATGCCGGTCGGAAGCCTCCAGTCGGTATATCCGGCCAGGCTGAGGTTCCCGCAATATGTGCCTGCATTCTCGAACGTCATTTCTCCCCCGTCCATCTTCTGCCACATCAGCCCGGTGTTGTTATCAGTAATTGTTCCATCCCCGTTATCGGTGAAAGAAGGGGTATTTATCAGATAGTCCGAATCTTCCCCGGCAGTAGTGGTGAAACTGCCTGTCTGGCCCGTATCCTGGAGTTTGAACGGTAAAAGTTTCTGAGCGTTCACGCCCTCGAAAACTGCAATGAGCAATAAAGCTGTTGCGAAAAATTTATGGATCCTGGCTGTCATGGTATGCCTCCCTTTCAGTTTATTGTATACAAATCATTTTAATGGTTTTCGATTGATCCCCGGCCGTCACCCTGCAATAATAAACCCTGCCTGCGGATGATGTTTTCCCGGGATTGAATTTTACCGTGTACTTGCCTGCCTGTTGGTTTTGATCGCAAAGCATTGCGACCTCCCTACCGAGCATGTCGTAAACCCTGATGCTTACATGGACTGACAAGGGTAGTTCATAGGCAATGGTTGTTTCAGTTCCGAATGGGTTCGGGTAATTCTGCAGCAGCCTGAATTCATTGTAAATACCTGTGTTCTCTGCTATCCCGGCAGGATATGAATGCAGTGTGTAAGAACATGAAATATCCTTGTTTTTTCGCGTTGCGTTTTCTTCAGAGGGCAGGTAGGTTCTTATGTAATCGACTTTGGCCGTGGAATCTGTGACAGTAACCAGCAGGTAACCCCTGGCAGGAAGTATGGTTCCGTTCACGTAGCCGTATGATGATGCCTGGTTTGCATTATTGATGTTCTTTGACGAAGGCTGCGGGACTTCCTGGTAAACGATCCCGTCAAGGTCCTGCTTGCCGAAAAAATGATCGTGTCCATGAAAATATATGTTGGCATGGTTGTCGGTCATCAGCTGGTGAACAGGTTTTTCCCATCCCTGCCTGTTTGTCTCCCATCCCCGGGTCGAATCCTTGTTCAATCCGCCCATCTCAAAGAAGTTCGCAAATTCAATTCCCCCCCTTCCGTCATTCCCGTTCCCACCGACAAGCTGATGACAGAATACGAATTTGAACCTGGCTTTGCTTCCTTCAATCACTTTTCTGAACCAGTTGTACTGGACTTCACCCAGGGTCCATCCCCAGTCTGGCTTGCTGGTGGTGTACCAGTATGGATCGAGAACAATGAACAATGCATTTCCCCATTCAAATGCATAATAGTTTTGCATAAGCCCTACATTCGGCTCTGGTATGCTGTCGCCGCTGTAAAATCCGTCAGGCACGGGATTTGGATAATAGAGTTTCCTTGTGTTTGTCGCCATGATCTTCAGGTTGGCCTGTGAACCTGAAGTAGCCCAGCCGTTCTCTCCCTCATGGTTGCCTTTGACAAGGAACAGAGGTGTCGAATGGCATACAGATCCGAAATATGGCCTGTACATCAGGTGGCGGGCAGTGATATTCGCCTGGGTTTTATCCTGGAGTTTCTCCGACATGAAGGTATCTCCAAGGTCAAACATGAAATCGGGGCTTTCATCCTTAATATTCTGAAGGGTTAATGCATAAGCTTCAGGTATTGAATTTGTGTCCAGATGAGGATCAGCTTCCACGGCAAAAGTGAATGATGCCCCTACAGGCCTTTGAGTATGAAAGCTGTGCTCAGGGCCGCTTAGAAAAGCACCTGAGGTGCCTGCATCCCTGTACCTGGTTCTGTAGAAATACCGGGTGTCAGGAGAAAGCCCGGTAAAAACAGCCTCCAGGGCTGTATCGGTAAGCGTTGTAGATGTAGGTGTATTCATCGTATAGGCTCCGCTTTCTGTTCCGTATTCCCAGTAAACATCCGCCTTAAGGTCAAACAGAATGCTTATGGTTACTGAATGTGCAGTCGGACGGCCAAGAATTTCGGTGAAGTTCTGGTCAAACCCGCTCACCCATCCGCAGAGGAGAGAAAAAAGGAGTACAGTTCTGAATAGTCCGGTCATATCTGTTTTACCTGTTATAGATCATTTTTTTGCTGAGCTTGCGATTGTCGGCCATCAGGATATAGAAATACATCCCGCTGGCAACCCGGGTTCCTCCGTCATTTGTGCCATCCCAGTAAATCGAGTAGTTACCGTTGCTGCAGTATTTTTTCATCAGGGTTTTTACGTAATTTCCCTGGAGGTCATAAATGAGCAGGCTTACCTCGGCCGACTGCGCTATATTGAAACCTATAGTGGTTCCTGCTGAGAAGGGGTTTGGATAATTCTGTTTCAGATCATCATTCACAGAGGGAGCCTCGCTTTGCTCCTGAACAGCCGTGATATCATCTGGTGTCCAGTATGCAGGTGGGTCGCCGGTCATCGTGGCTCCGGGTGTAAGATCGTGACCTATAAGTGCCGGACAGTCGGCAGCATAGCGATAGGCCCTGAACACCCCGTTATATGTGGGATAATGGTCAACCTTTATTTTCTTGATGCCGTCGCGGGTCATGGGGTTGGTGTATTCCCAAACTATGGAGGTGTCGATAGGAGCGACTTCAAAAAAGTGGCCATCATTCATTGAACACACCAGGGTGTTGCCGTTGGGCAGACGCTGGGCTCCCGAACCAATGGTACTGTAAAACGAAGTATTGTTCTTGCTCGAATATCTCCACACAATCTGTTTTGATACATTCTTGTTCTCTTTCATGAGATTGGGGTCGGGAGATGAAACGATATTGTATCCTGCATCGGGAGGGTTTACGAAATTTGAAGTAACTGTTCCTGATGAGTTAAGGTATGGATTGATCTCGATGATGTATGACTGAGGAGTGAGTTCAAACAGGTTCTGAGCATTGCAGAATACGAGGAAATGGCCTGCACCGGGCAGTCCTGGTTTTATCCACTGAATGTCATGGGATCCTCCCAGCTGCTTGTTTCCTGCAGTTGCTTTTTCCCAGTTGTCGAGAACGAGGGGAGGATCTCCCTGGTCATATTTTGCCGGATCCCCGAAGCGGTATTTGAAATCACCCGCTGTGGTAGCTGCAAGGGTTGTGCTGCCTGTAGGGTCGTTGGGGAGAAAGGTATTTCCATGATCGATCACATAAAATTCCCCGTGAACGGAGTTGATCACAACCATGTCAAGATCCTGGTTATAATCGAGGGAATTGCAATGCATCCAGTCGCTCTTGACGGGGTTTCCGCGGAGATTCAGGTTGATCCTTCCCGGCGTATTGGCAATGACACCATAAGTCGACTTGGTGGGATCGATATCCTGTACCACATGGTTGAAGAACCACCATTCCCAGACCACCGTTCCTGCCCTGTTGACTTCAACGATTGCATCCATCTGGGCTCCGGTATAATTATGGGAGGGATCGCATCCTGCATCAAGACACTGCTGTGCTGTAAGATCCTTGTTGGCTATAAACATGAACGTTGAATCTCCCAGTTTCGGGTTGAAGAGTTTTACAAAATCATGATGGCCATGATAACTCGAGCGGGATTCGGTATACTGCCAAACGGTATTCCCGTTCCAGTCAAGTTCTTTCCACACATTCTGGTTGCTGGGGTTGCCGCCCACGGCATCCAGAAGGGTTCCGGCTTCGGTGAAACGAGGGTTTGTGCCCAGGGGCCAGGTATGTATTACATGGCCTTCAAAATCGATCAGGTAGGTCTGGCCTCTTGTGCCAAATAAGGTATACCCTGCATAAGTCCTTATATCATCCCAGTACCTGGTCTCTGTTTTGATCATGAACGATTCCTGGGAAAGCATTCTCAGGGTGCACAGGAGAATGCCGATAAGTAACAATATTCTTTTCATAGCTTGTGGTTTAGTATATTCATTCTGCCAAAATTATTTCTGACAAGGGCTGATAACAAATGTTTTCAATGAAACCGAAGTTTTAACCTGTGGATTCTGAAATTCATTCAGCGAGGCAGATCTCATTCCGGACAGGCGTTACCGTTTGATGATGACTTTACGGGTTTCCTGGTAACCGGGGCTGTTCATCCGCAGAAAACACAGACCTTCGGGGAGGCCCGAAACATCGATTGAAGCGGAGTTAGTTTGCAGAAGAGTTTGCCCCAGGGTATTGAACAGGGTGAACTGCAATGGTCCTTGTCCCTCAGGAAAAACAATGTTTATCCTGTCTTTCGCCGGATTCGGATAAACCTGTATCCCGCATCCTGCATCACGCATCTCTATGCCTGTGGGGCAATCTCCTAGAGTGTAACTGAACCCCACTTCCCGGTTATGATGAACGCCCGAGACCGTGTCGGCCGGCAAATACGCCCTTACAAAATCCACCCTCACACAGGATGAAGAAACGGTCACCTTTAAATGTCCGGAACCACCGATCGTATCAGAAACATAGGCGCCGGCATTGGCGAGCATACCGAGTTCGTAAGTTGAGTCGCTGGGCATGGGCACCTCCTGGTAAATCACCCCGTCGAGCACTTCATGGGCGAACAGGTGGTCATGGCCCTGGAAATATATGGTCACTTTGTTATCGACTAACAGCTGGTGAATGGGTTTGTCCCAGCCCGGACGGTTGGCCGTGAATCCCCAGTTTGTGCCGTTGGCTTCGTACCCTCCCCATTCGAAATATTTTGCAGTCGTAACCCCGCCCCTGCCTTCTCCACGTGTATGATGGGCAAATACGAATTTAAATTTTGCATCGGAGTTTTCAAGTGTGTTTTTAAGCCAGGTATACTGAGCGGAGCCCAGGGTCCATTCCCAGTTCTTGGGCTTAGACGAGGTATCGCTGTCATAGCGGTATACATCAAGCACCACGAAAAGAGCATCACCCCATTTCCAGGCATAGTAATTTTCGGGATTGCCCATGCCATATCCTTCAGTGTCGGGATTACCCGTGTAAATGCCACCCGGCGAGGGATTAGGGTAATAGAACTTCCGCCATAAGGTAGCATAAACAGCAAG
>JBAXLI010000114.1:0-8850 GCA_037134895.1 Bacteroidota bacterium | reverse complement strand
AAGACCTTTAAAAACAGCCAGTTTGCACAGCCGCTTTTTGAGTTCTCAGGGGCTTGTGCAGGATGCGGCGAAACACCATATATTAAACTTCTCACCCAGCTCTACGGCGAAAGGATGATGATTGCCAATGCCACGGGATGCTCCAGCATTTATGGCGGCACGGCTCCTTTCACACCTTACCGTGCCAACATGAACGGTGAAGGTCCGGCCTGGGCAAATTCACTGTTCGAGGATAACGCCGAGTACGGTTACGGCATGGCTATCGGTATTGGTAAACTCCGTGAGCGTATTGCACGTAAAATGAAAGAAGCCATCAAAGTCAATATAATGGGTGCTGAAACTCTTACATGCTTCCAGGAATGGATAGAAGGCAAGAACGACGCAGTCAAATCAAAAGCTGCGACGGTGAAACTTCTGCCTTTACTGGAAAATGAAACCGACCAGCTTGCAAAGGAGATCCTTCAACTGAAACAATACCTTGTAAAGAAATCGATATGGATCATCGGCGGAGACGGATGGGCATACGATATCGGATATGGTGGTCTCGACCATGTGATTGCTTCGGGTGAAGACGTCAACATACTTGTATTGGATACCGAAGTGTACTCGAATACAGGAGGACAGGCATCGAAGTCGACCCCGGCAGGAGCCGTTGCCAAGTTTGCTGCCTCGGGAAAGAAAGTCCGCAAGAAAGACCTCGGCGCAATGGCCATGACCTATGGATATGTATATACCGCACAGGTTGCCATGGGTGCCAACAACAGCCAGCTTTTCAGGGCTGTTAAAGAAGCAGAAGCCTATAAGGGACCTTCACTTGTCATCGCATACTCGACCTGCATAAATCATGGCTTGAAACACGGAATGGGTAAAGCCCAGGAGGAGATGGATAACGCCGTCAACGCAGGTTACTGGAACCTTTACAGGTATAACCCCATGAACCCAGTCGACGGAAAGAACCCCTTCACCCTCGATTCCAAGGAACCCGACTGGGCGAAATTCCAGGAATTTCTGGCCAGCGAAGTAAGGTATACTTCACTCAAAGCCATGTTCCCTGAGGAAGCTGTTGAACTTTTCGCTGCAGCGGAGGAAAATGCCCGCTGGAGGTTTGATAATTACAAACGCCTTTCAGAAATGAAGTTTGAAAAGTAATCCGGCAATAAAATTTCAGTAAGATAGTTTTATAAACATATTTAAATCCGCTAACGTATGCCAACCCTGAATACAAACTACATGGGGTTAAACCTCAAAAACCCTGTTATTGTTGGAGCAAGCAACCTGGTTAAGGATCTTGATACAATTCTCCGGATGGAAGAAGCCGGTGCTGCAGCAATTGTATATAAAACCTTGTTCGAGGAACAGATCGAACTTGAAAAGCTTCAGCTGTCTGAAGAACTGAACCAGTACAATGAAAGACATGCTGAAATGATCAGCCTGTTCCCCGACATCAACCATGCCGGTCCGCGCGAACACCTTTCACATCTGAGAAAAGTTGTTGATACAGTAAATATCCCGGTTATCGCAAGCCTGAACTGCCTCTTTGAGGATACCTGGGTTGAATATGCGAAACTCATCGAGCAAACAGGTGTAAATGCTCTTGAGATGAACCTTTATACACTTCCGGCTGATTTTAAAAAAGAAGGTAAGTCAATCATCAATGAGCAGCTTGCCGTGATCTCCGAAGTGAAGAAGAACCTGAAAATTCCTGTAAGTGTGAAACTCAGCCCGTTTTATACTAACGTACTCGGGATCATCCAGCAAATGTATCATGCAGGGGTTGATGGTTTTGTTCTTTTCAACCGTCTTTTCCAGCCTGATATCGACATCGAAAAGGTAGAACATCATTTTCCCTATAACCTCAGCAACGAGGAAGACAACCGTCTTGCCCTGAGGTATATCGGGATGCTCTATCATGAGATCAGGGGCTCATTATGTGCCAATACAGGTATTTTTACCGGGAAAGATGTGGTGAAGATGATCCTGGCAGGAGCAGATTGTGTTCAGGTGGTAAGCACCATCTATAAAAACGGCCCTGCCCAGATTACAAAGATGATCACTGAACTCGAGGAATGGATGGGAAGGAAGAAATTCGACACCATCGATAGCTTCAAGGGCAAACTTTCACGCAAGGAACTGAAAGACCCGTTTGTTTATAAACGTGCTCAATATATCGATATCCTGATGAAGAGCGAAGAGATCTTTAAAAGATATCCAATGAGGTAATCAGGATACAGGATAAAAAAAAGGCTGCCATTATCAGGGCAGCCTTTTTTTATGCAGGATGTTTTAGTTGATGTCGAATTGATACAGGCATCTCGCCTGGATTCCTTTCATTGAACGGATTTCTTTGATCGTTTCGTAATACTTGTAATCTGCTCCCATGATGGCCCGGATCTTCGTATCGGGGCTGTTATCAAAGATCTGATCGAGGATTTGCTGAAACGGATCTTTCTGTTCGGGGAGGGACTGAAGTTTGTAAGTTTTCAGTTTTGCAAGGTCCGCGGCCACTTCGATGGCTTTGCTGAGACCTCCGAAATCGTCGATCAGACCAATCTTTTTAGCATCAACACCGCTCCATACCCTTCCCTGTCCGATGCTGTCGACCTGCGCTTTTGAGAGCTTACGGCCATCAGCCACCTTGGTGATAAAGGTATCGTAAAAATTTTCAATCTCCTTTTGTATTACTGCATATTCAAAAGGAGTAAGCGCTCTCTGAACCGGGATAAACCCCGAATTCCTGTTCGTATTTGCCTCATCAAAAGTGATGCCCAGCTTGTTCTTCATCAGTCCCTGGAAATTCGGGATAATTCCAAATACGCCGATAGACCCAGTGATTGTGTTTGGTTCGGCAAGGATCTTCGTGGCCGGACAAGCAATATAATATCCCCCGCTGGCTGCGACATCCCCGAAAGAAGCAACAACAGGCTTTACTTTGGCGGCAAGCATCACTTCCCTCCAGATTATATCTGAAGCAAGTCCGTCACCACCTCCTGAATTGATGCGGAACACGATCGCCTTCACTTTATCATCTTCCCGGGCCTTCCTGATGGCTTTGGAGATGCGGTCTGAACCAATGCTCTGATCATCCCCTTCACCTCCTGAGATCGATCCCTGGGCATAAATCACAGCGATCTTGTCTTTGGATTTGTTTTTTAATGAAGGATCATACACTTCGGTATATTTATCCACAGACACAGTCTTGATCTTAGCTTTTTCTTCAAGTCCCAGTTTCGACCTGAGGTCTTTCAGAAACTCATCTTTATAAGCGATCTGGTCGATAAATTTATATTTCAGAGCTTCTTTCGGGTTTCCAAGCTTCAGGCTGTCGGCGATGGTATTTAAATCTGCCACGCTGATTTTCCTCGACTCACTTATGCCTGAGACCATCTGCCCCCAGAGGTCGGTGATCAGTTTGGTGGTCTGCGTTCTGCTCTCAGCACTCATTTTGTCGAGGAACAGGGGTTCTGTTGCAGCTTTGAACTTGCCATGCCTCACGATCTGCATCTTTATATCAAGTTTCTCGAGGGTTCCTTTTAAAAACATCATGTTTACACCCAGTCCTTTAAAGAAAACGATCCCCTGGGGAGTCAGATAGATTTTATCGGCTACCGACGCCAGGTAGTAAGCTTTCTGGTCATAACCTTCACTGTAGGACCAGATAAACTTCCCTGACTTTTTAAAATCAAGCAGGCCTTCCCTGATCTCTTCAATTGTTGACATACCCGCAGGGATCATCGACAGATCAAGCCAGATACCAGCTATTTTATCATCCTTTTTGGCTTTTTTAAGATTCTGCAGAATTTCGTTCAGACCTGCATACTTCTCTGTTCCGTACATGTTTAATACAGGCATTTTCGGGGCCCTGTCGGCAAGGGTCTTGTCAAGCTTGATAACAAGCATTGTATTCTTCTCTATCACGACTTCGTCACTTGAAGCCGCTGCAACGATCCCGGCAATGATCCCGAGACTTAAAAGGAAAAGAAGGACTACTACAAGGAATGTCCCCAGCATGCTGGCAAACATGAATTTAAAAAACTGTTTCATAAGGATATGATTTTGATGTTTAGTTCGATTTAAAGTACCAAGGTAAATGTAAACAAAATACTGTGCAAAAGAAAAAACTCAATGAATTATAGAGAACACTAAAATAAGTATCATTGCATATAAAATCTGACGTGTGAGATTGCTGCTGGTTACACTTACCCTGATCTTCTTTTTTCTTTTTGGCACGGTTATGTATACACGTGGTCATGAAACAGCCAAAAAGAAATCCTCTTCAACAAAAAAGCCGGTTCCGAAGAAAGAGCCGAGTCTGAAGGTCATGGACAAGGGTAAGGCTTCTCCCCGTTCAATGAAAGTTTTTTTACTTCAGAACAACCGGGAAGCTGACTCCAACACTGTGAAAAGGCTTGTTAAAATCTATATTACGGAAGCAAACCGTGAAGGAGTGAATTATGAAGCTGCATTCTGCCAGATGTGTCTTGAGACAGGTTTCCTGAAGTTTGAGGGAAGTGTGAGCAGGTATCAGAATAATTACTGCGGACTGGGTTGCGTAGATGCCTTCAGCAGCGGAGACTGGTTTGCCAATATGGAAGAAGGAGTAAGGGCCCATATTCAGCATCTGAAGGCCTATGCAAGCCTTGAGCCGCTGAGAACGCCCGTGGTGGACCCACGCTTCAGCAACGTTAAAAGGGGCAATGTAAAGCTTGTTACGGAACTTACAGGAAAGTGGGCGGCAGACCAGGATTACGGACAGAAGATCGCAGCATTAATCAAAAGGCTTCATGCCATATAAGACCAGGGCAAATGAATCAATCGGTAATATTACTTCTGGGGAGTAACCGGGGCGACAGGGAAAAGAATTTGCTGGCAGCATGTGCCGGGATCCAGCAGGTGATAGGCCAGGTTCTAAGGATCTCATCGGTTTATGAAACCGAACCCTGGGGATTTGAAGACAACATCTCTTTTTACAACCAGGCCCTGGAAGTTGAAACATCCCTTTCTCCTTCGGAGATTTTGGATGGAATCAATGATATCGAGAAGAACCTGGGGCGGATGAGGGAGGTTGCTTCATGCGGACCAGACTGTGGATGTGCGAGTGGGTCATATGCTCCCCGTACCATCGATATTGACATCCTGTTTTACGGTTCCAGGATAATATTCACCGAAGAACTTATGATCCCGCATCCAAGACTTCATGAGCGGCGTTTTACGCTTGTGCCTCTCGATGAGATTGCTCCTGGTTTCGTACATCCGGTTTATAAAAAAGTGGTTTCGGTCTTGCTCAGTGAGTGCACCGATACCTGCGAGGTGAAACGAATCAGACCTTAAGGGGCAAAAAAAAAGCCCGGCCAACCGGCCGGGCTTTTTCATCAGTAAACATTACTTCACGATATTCTGGAATTCAGGAGTTTTTGCGAAGTTATAGAATTCACGGTCGCCAGCGGCCTGTGCCTTCAGGTTAGGATACTGGCAGGCTTTCATCAGGAACTCGTACAGCATCTTGGTGTTGTTTGTACGTGCACCTACGATAGAAAGCAGGTAGAATGTTTCCGGGGTCTGGGGAGCACACCTCAGGGTAGCTTCAGCAGCTGAATTGTTTCCGGATACAAGCTGTGCAAGGCCTAAGTTATAGCTGCACTTTGCATTTCCTAACATGTTGAGGGCCTTCGGGTAGTTGCCTCTGGGGATCTCATACATGCCAAGGTTGTAGCTTTCGTTTTCGCCAAGCTGCTGTGCTTTCTTGAACTGAGCTTCAGCTTTCTTCTGATCATTCTGCCTTGCAGCAACAACACCGAGGTTATTTTCGATGATGCCTGTGTTCGGGGCAATACCCTGGGCTTTCACGAGATAATCATTGGCTTTTGCAAAGTTACCTTTTGCAATGTTTGCCGAAGCAGCATTGTTCAGGGCTTTCCAGTTGCCTGGGAACTGAGCGGCGGCGTTTTCATAAATCTTCAGTTTTGTTGCAGCATCGTTAGTAAGAGTTGCAGCATAGAGAAGTTCTTCAACCTTCAGCTTAGAAGGATCTGAAACTGCATACTGGCTGAGTTCCTGGTCGGTGAAACGGGGCTCATACAGGTTTGCTGTAACTTCGCAACGACGGAGGGGAGGCAGCAGTTTTTCTTCGATCTGGGGGTAAATCAGGATCATGTTACGGATTTCCTGTTCCTTTTTCTTGGGATCTGCAGCTGAGTTAACAACGTTGAGGATCTTGTCCTTGTCTTTCAGGTCGGAGCTCTGAACAGCCTTGAGGAATCCATTCCAGTCGGGGCCATGATTTGCAAGAGGAATATTCACATCTTTACCAGCGGCTTCAATGGCAGCCTTGACAGCTTTCTTATCCTTGTTGTCTTTGTTGGCTTCTTTTGCCCATTTCTGGAACTGGTCAACCATCCATTTCTGGCCGGTCTTTGCACGGTTTTCAGAAAGGCCTGCATTGAAGGTTTCTTCACCTTCAGGTGATGCCCAGCCGTTCATGTCGATGCTCTTGATCTTCCATCCCTGGTGTACGAAGTTGTCGATGTCGGTAAGTGCGGCTTTTGCTGCATCTGTTTTGTTGAGACCGAACTTCAGATCCAGGTCATATTTATTTACCTTGAAATAAACCACACCGTTTTTGCTGACGATGACTTCTTTCTGATAGCCATGGTCGGCAAGGAGAGAAGTCTGGTCGGGGATGATGCGGGTCGGGGTATAAATAACACCGGGAACAAGGTCGCGACTCGGGAGCTCGATGAATTTTACTTTTTCCTTGATCTCACCCTTCTTTGCGTAAGTCACTTCTTTTGCTTCATAAATAACCGGAGCAACAGTGAGCATAGAGGTGTTCATCTCAGGTTTGTAAGGGAAGGTGGTGGTATAAGTGAATGAACCTCCTTCTTTATACTTGATGGGAATTCCGTCGCCTGTAACTTTTTCACCCTTCAGGGTAATGGCTTTCAGCTCGGTTTGTCCGCCGTTGTAAGTAAGAACCGGCTGGAACTGCATAGCTGCCTTGTTAGCAAAATATTTCGGGGGGAAGGTACCTTTGATCGTAACTGTAACAGAATCTCCCTTTTCGCTGAGAACCGGGGGGGTGGTTTCATATTTAACTTCGCCGTAACGTTTTGCCATTTCTTTCAGATTGCCTCCGGTATAACCGAATTTGTAAGCAACTCCAACAGTGGCCGATGAGTACATGTCGTTGATGACCTGTTTTGATCCGCCCGGAGTCATATCAAGAACATCATGATCAACCCAGCGCCAGTATACTTCAACAGGAATTGACCAATGCTTGTCGATATTGAAATCGAAACCGATACCAGCACCAACCTTGAAAACCAGGTTTTGGCCATTGATACCGCTGTTGTTGCCCACTGAGCCGGCGGTGCCTTTTTGATTCTTATTGCCGATCCATGCATCATCTGTGTTGGTCAGGAGGTCGGTACGATGACCAATCGTCTGGTCAATACCAAGGCCGAAAATCAAATAGGAAGAAAAAATCCTCTCCGGTTTATATCCAAGAGCCCAGTTGAGCCAGTTGATGGTGACCTGGAGGTCAGACTCGAGCGGATATGCAATGAATTTCTTTGAAACGTAAGCTTGCTTGCCGTTTCCGCTCTGGTAATCCCAGGCGTTCTTACCGTAAACCTCGCTCTGAAGTTTACCATGTGCAAACCTTGCACGCACACCAATCACGCGGGTAAACTGTTTGGTTGCGACCAAACCGTAATTGTACCCAATTGAATTCTTTCCAAGGTTGACCCAGAGGTTTTTGGAAAGATCGCCGTTAAACTGCATAAGGCCACCAAAAACACCGATGGACCAGTAGCTGTATGATGGGGCGGCATTAGACCTTGATGTGGTTTCCTTTTTCTCCTGGGCAAAGGATGCTGCCGAAATAAGCAAGGCGAGCAGGAAAATTGTGGTCTTTAAGAGTAATGGTGAGAACTTTTTCATACGACTTTGATTTTAGATTTCTATTTTTATGTTTACTGATTTTACAAATATATTAAAATAAGATTATGAATAGCAAATTTACAGCGTTATAAAATTAACATTTTAAAGTTAATTTGTTAATTAATTATTGAATTTATTGATTTGTAGCAAGTTAGGCGCGTTGATATCTTTTCTGTCGTCAAAATTAGAAGATTGAAATGATTTTCACAAACTTTTTTTCATTTTATGTTGTACGACAGGGTAGAGTCAAAGGTTACAGTGATCAGATTTTTTTTACTTTTCTCAGCATTTCCCATAAGGCAATGCCGACAGCAACCGATACGTTGATAGAATGTTTGGTGCCGAACTGAGGTATTTCAATGCAGGCGTCGGCAAGTGCGAGTGCTTTGTCACTAACACCCTGGACTTCATTTCCAAAAACCAGGGCAATTTTGCTTTTCTGCTTAAGGTCGAACTCCTGTATCGGAAGGCTTGAGGTGGTATGTTCGAGTGCCAGCACAAGATATCCTGCTTTTTTCACTTCAAGGATCGCCTGCTCAGCCGATTCAAAATATTGCCAGTTTACCGAATCTTCAGCCCCGAGCGCTGTTTTATGGATCTCCCTATGAGGTGGTGTTGCAGTGATCCCGCAAAGCAGGATCGTTTCGGCCCTGAACGCATCGCAGGTCCTGAAAACCGAACCCGTATTGTTCTGCGACCTGATGTCATCGAGGATCACGATCAGAGGGAATTTTTCGACCGACCTGAATTCTTCGGTGCTCAGGCGGCCGAGTTCGTTAATGTTCAGCTTACGGGTGTCCATGGAGCAAAGATAGGAATTTGGGGATTGGTTGCTGGTGATTGGTTGTTGGTGATTGGAGGATTTTTCCTGTTCGTGCTGACGAAAATCAGCTGAAATGCCAAACATTACGG
>JBAXLI010000113.1:0-8987 GCA_037134895.1 Bacteroidota bacterium | reverse complement strand
ACATCATCAATCCTGCCACCGAGGAGGTTTTTGAGCAGGTTCTGGACGGCAGCCATGAGGATGCTGATGCGGCTGTTGTGGCTGCCAACAAAGCTTTCGGGATCTGGCACCGTATGACCGCCGTATCTCGCGGCGAACTCCTGCACGAAGTCGCTGACCGGCTGAAAGCGCAGACTGAAGAGATTGCACGTATCCTGACGTTGGAAGGAGGCAAACCACTCAAGGAAAACATCGACGAAGTAGGGTGGTGTGTGGCCTGTTTTCACTACTACGCAGAGATAGGCCGCAACAGCCGGGGACGGATCATTCCCAGCGTCGAGTCCACGCAGTTGTCGATGGTGCTGAAGGAACCTTATGGGGTAGCGGTATGTATCGTTCCTTATAACTATCCGCTGCTACTGATGGCATGGAAAGTCGCGCCGGCTTTGGCCGCCGGCAATACGGTCATAATTAAGCCCAGCAGTATTACACCGCTTTCCACTCTGGCCTTAAGCGAGTGTTTCGAAGTGCTGCCGCCGGGAACAGTGAATATTGTCACTGGCTCAGGAGAAGAAATCGGCAATCCGCTGGTTGCCCATCCCGATACTCATGTGGTGGCTTTTACGGGCAGCACTGAGACCGGACGAAAGATCGCTCGCCAATGTGCCGAAAGTTTCAAGAAAGTCATGCTGGAACTGGGAGGCAAGGATCCTTTCGTAGTCTGCGAAGACAGTGATGTTAACGTGGCGGCAAGAGCGGTTGCCTGGGCGGCCTACCTCAATGCAGGCCAGGTATGCACATCTTCCGAGCGAATCTATGTACAGAGTTCTGTTGCCGATCGCTTTCTGGAAGCTTTGGTAAACTTTACCGGTACCCTCAGGCTTGGTCCAGGTATCGAGCCTTCCACCGACATAGGGCCGCTGGCGCGCGACCACTACCGGCGCAAAGTGGAGGAACATGTTGAGGAGGCAAGGAAGAAGGGGGCTGTCGTACTGGCCGGAGGCAAGCGACCTGCGGAATTTCAGAAGGGATACTACTACGAGCCCACAGTATTGACTAATGTCACACACTCGATGAAAGTGATGAGTGAAGAAACCTTCGGACCGGTGGCGCCCGTGATGGTCTACAATCACTTCGACGAGGCTATCCGCTACGCACAGGGGACTCAATACGGCCTTGGCGCCGTCCTCTTCACCCGCGACGCATTAAAAGCAAAGACTTTCTTCGAGGAGGTCAAGGCGGGAAGCATTTGGATCAACGACCCCCTGACCGACAACGACGCCGGGCCGTTCGGCGGTATGAAGATGAGTGGATTGGGACGCGAACTTGGGCTTGAGGGCCTGGAGGAATTTACGGAGACAAAACACGTACACTGGGATTTTGTGCAGCAGGAAAAGCCCTGGTGGTATCCTTACAAACGGGGATAACCTGCTGTCCCTTGCATAAGTAGTAAATACTGCAAGTTTATTTGATGACAGGAATTAAATTGAATTTAACATCGGAGAAATGTTGTGCGAGGCCATTTTTCATCGCTTCCTGCAGATCGGCTATCTCAGATAAGTTTCTGCTTTTCGAAAAATTCAGTTCTATCTCGATAATCTTCTGCCTGCCGCTTATTCTGGAATAGATGTATCCGATCCCTTCATACTGATTGAATTGCTCGGCCAGGATTTTCAAAATCAGCAACTGATCAGCCTCTTTCAGAGGCAGATCGATCAGTGCTTTAAAGTTTTCTTTCATTACTTTTACTGAATTGACTATCCAATAGGTTGCGAAGACAACCGAAAGCAAAATGTCGATGACTCTTGCCTGGAGAACCAACCCGGAATGCTGAAGATAGAGTGCGACCAGAAGTAAAAATGCAGATAATATCGTTTCAATAAGGCAGATCGTGTAATATACATTGTAAGCTTTCAGGATCGGGGAGTAAGCGTCAGACCGCTTCATAATCGAATTAGCCCACCATTTCAGCATAACCAGGCGGAGATTGATGTAAAGAAAAGCAATTTGAGTGTATCCGAAACTGATTTCCGGCGGGGCATTTACCGAAGTTTTCCAGATTGAATAAAGGACAATTCCCGCACCGGGCAAACTCAGGCCGGCCTGAAAAAAACTGATAAAATTTTCCAGTCTTCCGGTTCCATATGGAAATTTATAAGAATTGTCTTTAATGGAAAGATCCAGCGCAATTATCGCGAAAAAATAAACCATGAGCGATAAGGAGTTTTGCAGCATGAAAGTAAAAATTATAACAGAATTTGAAATATACGCGATATACAGGCATAAAAGAGTTTCCAACAGCAAAGTCCAGAAGCCTACAATAAAAAACCTCTTAATTTCTTTTCTTGTTTTTAGAATATCCTCGGTAAACATTACTTTTCCTGTTTGTTAAACCATTATTGATTATAGTGATTTACAGTAAATATCCAACCGTATACTTGTTACGATTAGGATATACCCTCAAAGATAAGTTTTTTACTGGCAAGCCAATCATATTGCTGTCCCTTTACTCCAATGATGGTCTGAAACTGCACTCATTTTCAGACAAGGGGGTCATTACGAAAAAAATATTTTTAGTTTTTTTTCTGAAGTTGAGCCCATTCAGGTTTTGTTTTGTGTTCAAGAGCAATAAAACACAGATACAGCCATTCCATGAAAAAGGTTACCATAAATTATTATAGGGGGGAAGGAGAAAAAATTGTACCGTATTCTGTCCCAAAATGAAAACAAAAAAGCCGAAAGCATTAGTTTTTACGGCTTTTTTGATGATATTCATAGTAACCCCGATAGGATTAAGCAGTCTTCCGCGGATTACTTACGTTTGCTTTGGGTTTCACTTAAAGCAAAGCAATACAATGTGTTGACGTTGTTTGCATTTTCCTATCTTGTCCATTTCAATTTTACGTCGACACTTGCTTTCAGGATTTTCTTTGCATATATTTGCAATACGCGTCGGTTCTTAACAAATACATATGCAAAGAACTTAACCCGAATGATCTATCCAGATTCCTGACCGAAACTTGGTTTTTAAGCCGTTCATATAAATTTCAATTCCTCAAGTACATTATTTTCTAAGCACATTTGAGATCTTAAAACCTAAACCTATGAAAAAGACAAAAACAGGAATCTCTATCGTGGCCACTTTTCTGTTGGTGGCATTTACATCATCTTATGACGGTCCCGATCCAGCCTATTTTAAAGCTTTCGGGTACGGATCAATTGCAGCGTCAGTTGGGGGGCGTCCTTCATTTGATCAATATAATCCTGCTCAATTCGACTATCAGAATGGAATATTTTTTATCAAGTCCACTGCTGAAAGGTTGGATTTGAGAGCCCTTTTGCCTGAAGGCCAAACCTATGAATCGATGATGAATGCTTTGTTTAAAGCCAAGCATGATTTGCTGAAAGACAAGAAAAAGGAAGCCATTTATTGGTATGCCTGGAGTTCTCATGACTATGATGGCACAAGGAAATATCCCGAATGGAAAAAGGGATCCCCGCATCCTGATTACCATGACAAAACAGTTTGGCGGCAAGCTTTAAACTATGAACCTGCAAAAACCTGGATCTCAACTGCCGCCTATTTTGAAGATGAGGACACTGACTTCAGGACTGATGTGGTGAATACCTGGCTAAAATTGGCAAAACCTGGAATGCAATTGTACATTCTCAATACGGTTGGGTTTGAAAGGTGGGTGAAAGAGGCAGCATACTGGGATGCCGGACAGGGAAAAACTGTAACCCCGTTGGAGTTTGTTATGTCTGATGATCATTATGCCTATTGCATTCTACAAATCAAATAAGTTCATGCTTTCAGGAAATTTTTTCGAGGATTAAAGGCACAGAATATCAATAAGTAAAAATATGTTGCACTTGCAAATAAAAATGGCTGATAAGCATTTGATTATCAGCCATTTTTAAGTAGATCAGTAGCCCCGATAGGAATCGAACCTATATTTAAAGTTTAGGAAACTTCCGTTCTATCCATTGAACTACGGGGCCAATGGGGCGGCAAAGGTATAAAAAATCTTTGGAAACAGAAAGTTTGGGCGCTTAAGGCTTTTAGACAATCAGGACATTGGCAGCCCGGTTAAAGCAATCCTGCATTTTTAAGAATTTCACGCAGCTTTGGCTGGTGTTCAGCATAGTCGCGCAGGGCATTGAGGGTTTTTAGATTCTCACTTTTAACAGGGGCCAGCGACAGTTTCCGATCCCAGAAAGCAAAACCGAACACACTCACCATCATCGCGGTGAAGATTCCTATTATCGCCCATAGAAAATTGAAGAGCTGGTCGAAGCGGGCATTCATCTCCGAACGGAGTCCATCCACCTTTGAATCAATTTTTGCATCCAGAGCTTCCACTTTTTGTTCAGTGCGGATGATCCGGTCCCTGTCGTTTAAAGTAAATGGGATCTCTTTTATTTCTGCCCAGCCGATCATAGGCATCGCAAGCAGAAAAAACAGGAATAATTTTCGAAATGCTTTCATTTTTTTACGGATTAAGTGTTTATTATTAATCCGCCAATTGTGCAAAGGTAATACAGAAAACGTGTAAACTTTTCAACAATCAATGAAAATATCGAGAATTCAGTCGTTGAGGAATAGAATTATCTCAGCTTGGGAAAGTCTCAATGTATAGATATTCCTATTTGATATCCGCACCATTAACAGTCCCTTCACCGGGGTTGATAAAAAATAAGGTCCCGTCAGGGTTTTCGGCCATCAGGATCATTCCCTGGGATTCAATCCCCTTGAGCTTGCGGGGGGCAAGGTTTACAAGAATACTAACCCTCTTCCCTATGATCTCTTCTGGCTTAAAATACGCTGCAATCCCCGAGACGACGGTACGTTCATCAATACCGGTAGCTATCTTCAACTTCAGAAGCTTGTCGGTCTTGGGAACTTTTTCGGCCTCAACGATCGTCCCGACCCGTATGTCCATCTTCATGAAGTCCTCGTAAACGATCTCCGGTTTTGCAGGTTTCAGGTTTGTCACGGCCTGGGCCGCTTCATTTTCAGCTTTTGTGTCCATCAGCTTTTTAACTTGCTTCTGTATAATATCATCCTCTATTTTTTCGAATAATAATGAGGGCGGATTGATCTGCTGCCCGGTCTCCATCCAGTTGCACTTAAGCGCATCCTCCCAGCCGTATGACCCAAGGTTCAGGGTGTGCCTGATCTTTGCGGCAGAGAATGGCAGGAAAGGTTCAGCAATAATCGAAAGCTGGGCGCAGATCTGCAGGGAAACATTCAGTATGGTGGCAACCCTTTCCTTATTTGCAGGGAAGAGCTTCCATGGTTCGTTTTCGGTGAGGTATTTGTTCCCCAGCCTGGCCAGGTTCATCATTTCGGCAAGGGCTTCGCGGAAGCGGTAAGCGTAAAGGCTTGCAGCAATCCGGGGAGGGAACTGCCTCATCTCCTCAAGGGCAGCGATGTCGATTGGCTCAAGGGTTCCCCTCTCGGGGACTTTCCCTTCGAAATATTTATGGGTAAGTACAATAGTACGGTTCACGAAATTCCCGAGAATGGCTACCAGTTCGCTGTTGTTTTTCGCCTGGAAGTCCTTCCAGGTAAAATCATTGTCTTTGGTCTCAGGGGCATTCGAAGTGAGAACGTAACGAAGCACATCCTGTTTGCCGGGAAATTCCTCAAGATATTCATGAAGCCAAACAGCCCAGTTCCTCGAAGTTGAGATCTTGTCGCTCTCGAGATTCAGAAACTCATTGGCAGGCACATTGTCGGGCAGTATGTATGAACCTTCAGCCTTCAGCATGGCAGGGAAGATGATACAGTGGAAGACGATGTTGTCTTTACCTATAAAATGAACCAGCTTGGTTTCCTTGTCTTTCCAGTACTTTTCCCAGTCGGGCCTGAGTTCGCGGGTGGCCGAGATATAGCCGATAGGCGCGTCAAACCATACATACAGCACCTTGCCTTCGGCTCCCTCAACCGGGACTTTCACTCCCCAGTCCAGGTCACGGGTCACAGCCCTGGGCTGCAGCCCCTGCTCGATCCATGACTTACACTGTCCGTAAACATTGGTCTTCCAGTCATCCTTATGACCTTCAAGTATCCATTCCCTCAGCCAGGGCTCGTACTGGTCGAGCGGCAGGAACCAGTGCCTTGTTTCCTTCATTACCGGGGGATTTCCGCTAAGGACTGAGCGCGGATTGATCAGGTCGGTTGCATTCAGGGAGGAACCGCATTTCTCGCACTGGTCGCCGTAAGCCTTTTCAAACCCGCAATTCGGACAGGTCCCTGTGATGTACCTGTCGGCCAGGAAATGCCCTGTAGCTTCATCGTAATACTGTTCGGAGACTTTTTCGATGAACTGTCCGGCATCGTACATCTTCCTGAAAAAAGCCGATGCAGTTTCGTGATGGATGGGATTGGATGTACGCGAATAAATATCAAAGGAAATCCCGAATTCCTCGAAGGATTTTTTAATGATGCCGTGATACCTGTCAACGATCTGCTGGGGGGAAACGCCCTGCTGCAATGCTTTGATAGTGATAGGCACTCCATGCTCATCAGATCCCCCTATAAAGATCACATCCTCCCCGTTCATCCGCAGAAAGCGAACAAAAATATCTGCAGGAACATATACTCCGGCAAGATGCCCGATGTGAATCGGCCCGTTTGCATAAGGCAGGGCAGAAGTGACGGTATAACGTTTATAATCCGGTCTTTCCATAATCAGTATTCGAATGGACAAAGATACAAATCAATTTTTTACATTTGCCATTATGATTCAGCCCCCTTTTCTGAAGAAAGGCGACAAGATCGCCATCCTTGCCCCGGCGCGCAGTATTGCCTTCGACGAAGTACATCCTGCCATGAAACTTTTCCAGAGATGGGGGCTGGAAGTTATTCTCGGCTCCTATGTGTTCAACCATGAGAACCAGTTTGCGGGGAGCGATATCCAGAGGGCTAAGGATTTCCAGCTGATGATGGACGATGCTTCGGTGAGAGCCATCATATGTGCCCGGGGGGGCTATGGAACGGTCAGAATCATAGATAAGCTTGATTTTACAAAATTCCACCGCAACCCTAAATGGATAGTGGGTTACAGCGATATTACCGTGCTGCATTCCCATATTCACAGGCATTTTGGCATCGAGACCCTGCATGCCACCATGCCTTTGAACATGCCCGAGATACAGCTCGGCAATACCTCGGTTGAATCACTCAGGAAAGTTTTGTTCGGAGAGGAGATAATGTATTGCAAAAGAAGGGAAATCCTTGACCGCAGCGGTGCCACCGAAGGAATACTCACGGGAGGCAACCTCTCGATGCTATACAGCCTCATGGGATCCCGCTCTCAGATCGATACCAGTGGAAAGATTTTGTTCCTTGAGGATGTTGATGAGTATCTGTACCATATCGACCGGATGATGATGAACCTGAAAAGAGCAGGGATGCTGAAGGAAATCAGGGGGCTTATCGTTGGCAGTATGCATGACATGAAAGACAACACCATTCCCTTTGGGAAAACCGCCCAGCAGATCGTCGCCTCAGCTGTGAAGGAATACAAATACCCTGTCTGCTTCGATTTCCCTTCCGGCCACGGGCCTGAAAACGTGGCTCTCGTGCTCGGGAGGAAGGTGAAGCTGATCGTGGATGAGGAAGTTGAGCTGGGGTTTTAAGAATTAATGGAATACTCGAATACTCGAATAATCGAGTTTTGAATTAAGAATTAACGTGGATTTTCCATTCAAAATTCTTCATTCGAGTATTCAATTATTCGAGTATTCAACACTTGTGAACATGTCTGATTCTTACGATCTTGGAAAAAGGGGTGAAGCCATGGCTGCGGACTTCCTCTCGGCAAAGGGGCTGACGATCCTGGAAAGGAATTTCCGTTCAGGTAAGGCCGAAATAGACATCGTGGCCATCGAAAAGGGAATCCTCGTGATCGTTGAGGTAAAAACCCGCAACACCAGGTACTTCGGTGAACCCGAAGAATCGGTGACTCCCGCGAAACAAAAGCTGCTGATCAGGGCTGCCAATGCTTTTGTAAAATACAAAGGCTTTAAAGGCGAGGTACGGTTTGATATTGTTTCAGTGATTGCGGATGAGAAAGGTACGGAGATCCGTCATATTCCCGATGCGTTTTATCCGGTGTTGTGATTGGTGTTTGGCTGTTGGTGATTGGTGATTGGTGATTGGTGATTGGTTGTTGGTGATTGGTGATTGGTGATTGGTGATTGGTTGTTGGTGATTGGATCACGGTAAAGCATTCACCAAAAACCAAAAACCAAGTGCCAGGTGCCAATTATTTTCTTCCAAAATCAGCCGGGATCTCGCCCCAGAATTCGGTTTCCCATTTCAGGACAGGGTTTTTCCAGCTGTTGTTCCTGATCCAGAAGAGGGCTCTTTCGACCAGTTTGAAGAGTTCCCTGTTTTTATCGGAGACCACGAGATTGGTATTGATCGCCTTTTTCCTGAGCCAGGCAATGGCGGTGCGGGAATCAGAATAGATGGGCCAGCTCGAATCACGCTGTTTAAGATAGGCAAGAGCATGAACGATTGCCAAGAATTCCCCGATGTTGACAGTACCCTGGGGAAAAGGGCCTACCCTGAACAATTCTGCCCCTGAGGCCGTATCGACTCCCCGGTATTCAAGTACTCCCGGGTTTCCGCTGCAGGCTGCGTCGACGCATATACTGTCGGCAATGGGTTCACCCACAAGCGGATTGCTGCAACGAATCTTTTTTGGGGCTTGCAGGCTTTTCTCCATATACTTTCGGGGATCATCGGCAAATGCGCTTTTAGCCAGGTCAAACGTTGGGAACCCCTTGTATTTTGAGCCGTTGAAGCCGGCCACCTGCTCCCTGCATGCGTCCCAACCCGCGTAAATACCGGGTTTCCTTCCATTCCAGACAACGTAATATTTTGACTTTGCCATCGTTTCTTTGTCAGGCCAAATTTATGAGTAATTTTGGATAATCTAAGGAATGAAGGAATGAAGGAATGAAGGAATGAAGGAATGAAGGAATGAAGGAAT
>JBAXLI010000112.1:0-9148 GCA_037134895.1 Bacteroidota bacterium | reverse complement strand
TTATTATACCCACATATGCTTTTTCGATGGCCTCCCTTTTTTGTTTAGAATCAACTCTTGCATATATTTCTGTGGTCGTGACTGATTCATGGCCTAAGAAATCTCTTATGTACACCAAATTCACACCTGCCTGAAGAAGATGCATCGCTTTTGAATGTCTCAAGGAATGACAACTAATCTTATCAGGAATAAGTCCGATATCCTTTTGTCTGGCCATACAAACGTACTTTAGCAATATACTATTGACACCTGCCCTGGTCAATTTTTCTTTACGGCTATTGTAAAATAAGGGATCATTTCCCGAATGGATCTCAAGAAGGTCATTCTCTTTCATATAACCCTGAAGATGCACAATTTCCTGGTCCATCAAAGGCACGATCCTGGCTTTGTTCCCTTTGCCAACTATCTTTATTGTAAAAGGTTTATTCAAGCGAATGGAAGAGGGTTTCAGATCAATAATTTCCTGCACCCTTGCCGCACAGTCGTACATGAGAGCTAACATGGCAAGGTCCCGTCTGCCTTTATAAGTTGAAGTGTTTGGCTGTTCAAGTAGGAGTTTAATACCATCGACCGAGAGGTAATTGATCGTCTCTTTTTTAGATTTCTTTTCCTTCACTGATAGTATTCTCTGCCATTCACTGAGGTTCTCCGGAAGTTGATATTGAAGAAAACGAAAGAAAGAATGCAATGCGGCAAGTCTGACATTGCGTGTCGCAGCAGAACATTTTCGGTCTGATTGAAGCCAATCCAAGAATTCAACAACTCTTTCTTTGGTGATATCCTGAAGTTCCATTTTACTGACTTTTATCTTTTTTTGTAACTCCATAAAAGAGATGAATAAAATGAAAGTGAACTTATATGAGGATATCGTGTTGTAGCTCAGTCCACGTTCGCCTGGAAGGTACTTAGACAGATAGTCTGTCAATTGCTTTGAAAAATCAGTTGGTTTCATCGTTCTCTGTATTTGCGTCAATAACCGGGAATACGCTTGAACAGATGTCCGATGACTTTTTGATGAGTTCCGGATACATCTCAGAAGTTAACCGAACATAGCCGTCGGTTGCTTCAAGAGACTGGTGACCCAAGTAGGTAGATAATATCGGTAAAGAGTAATACAAGTCCAACCCTGACTTAGACATTGTTGCAAGCGAATGCACACTAAAGGTATGCCTGAGATCGTGCATGCGAGGGCCAAAACCTCTGCCACCATGGGATATATTCGCCTTGTAAATTATTCTCCTGAACCATTTATAAGCAGTGTAATTTGAAAGAGGTGCACCGTTTGATCGTACAAAAAATCTATTCTCTTTCCCGATAGGAACTATCAGCTTTCTATGGTTCATATACTCATTGCATGCATCTGATACCGATTCCGAAAAAGGAACCATTCTCTCCTTGCCGTTTTTACATTGCCTTAAAACAAGGTATCTTTCCTTAAGATTGATATCGTTGCACGTAAGGTAGAGTGCCTCGCTGATTCTTATTCCAGTGGCATAGAGTAATCTAATCAATACCGGCATAGCAATTAGGGACGAATCATAATGCCTGGGAGCATATCTCAATGCGTCACAGATCGCGAAGATCGTTTGGATTTCATCCTGTGAAAAAATGTACGGGGTGAAAGTGCTTTTGTTACGGGTCAGTTTTGGGAGGTATGATCTAAAACCCAGATCACATAAAAATTGAGAGAATTGGCGAATGTGCTGTATTCTATTATACCTGGTTTTGTCCGATTCATTCGGTCTTTTTGTACACCATTCATCAGCAAATTCCTTGTTTACTGCTATCTCTGACAGGTTTTGTGCAACAGCTAATTTATCAAACATAGAGAAAGCATGACCAACATCAGAGTATTTATAACCCAGACTTTTTTTTAAATCGATAAATTGATCCATATAAGGTCCAAACACACTATAAAACAGCCTATTCATAATAGTATCCTCCTTTCTGTTCATAGAAGGATAATGGTACCGGCGGTACCTCAAGGGCGCATTTCCTTAAAGAATTTAAATCGATACGTAAATAGTACATGGATGATTCCAGCTTTCCGTGGCCTAATGCTTCTGATATAACAGGCAATGGAACGTTCTCTTTCAATAGGGTGCTGGCAAAGGAATGTCTGAGAGAATGGGGACCGTGTTTCCTGTTGGCGATGTTTATTCCTGCCAGAGTCATATTTCTGCGGACTAAATTTCCTATATCATGGGTATGGATCCTTTCATATGGCGGCTGCAAGTGAAGAAAACAGTGACTGTCCTCGGAAATAGGTCGGCCATGCTTGAGATAATTTATTATTGCATTCCCAATCTCGGGTAAAAGTGGAAGTTCTGTGGCTTTTCCGGTCTTATACTGATTAAATGTAATGATATTGCGTTCCCAAATAATGTGCTCAAATTTAAGTTCACATATATCAGATGCTCTAAGTCCCAATTTTGTTGCAATTAGTATAATTGCATAGTCACGTTTACCCTTAGGACTGCCTCTGTCCACAGCCTTTAAAAGGGTATCTATTTCTTCATCAGTAAATGAAGATGGTAGTTTCGGCTGGTCCTTATAATTATCCCTGGGGATTATCCTCGAGTAGTCAACCTGTAGAATTTGTTGATCGTACAAATGACGGAAAAAGAGTCTGAACAGTCCCAAAGCAACATGTTTTTTAGCAGATAAACCTGGATCCATCTTTTCAATGAATGATAGGATATCTGAAGCCGTAATATCGGTTATATGTTTACCTAAGCTGTTGGTGTAACAGTAAAGGGGATACAAGTAAACATTGTAAGATTGGATCGTTTTATCCGATAGCGTTAAGGCATTGCTCCGATACTGTATAAAATCTAAAATAATTTGTCCTAAAGAACCTGTAAACGCCTTGGGGTGATGTTTTCTTGGCCCCATCCATAAACGACCTGTCTTTTGGAACTCAGAGAGGACTTCGATTATATTGACCAAATCCTTCTCCTTGCGATTAAGTTTATTGTAATCAAAATTACCTAATGCTGATGTAAGGTAGGCCTGTTCCACTTCAGAATCGTAATATTTGATCTGATTTTGCAGCATAAAACATTTTACTTGCTGCCATTTGCGACGGTATCGGGCAATTGTTCCTTCACAGCGATGGATGCCTTTCATATAGTCGAACATCGCACTGGTGAGACTGTCGATTTCTTGTCTTTGATTTTCCATTACTTCGATTATTTGATTGTCTGGCAATAGTGCCAATAGTAAAACAAATAAATAATGTAAAGTAATACTGGTCCTATTTTGGATTTTTTGTAGAGTACTCGCTATTAATCACGATTTACTTTACATTATCCTTGGGTTTACATAACCGCAACCGGTCGAGCCGGTGATCAGGATGTTTTCTGCTCTGGGGATGAACGAACAATCAGCGAGGGCAAGGACTTGATTGCGTGTAATGTTTCTTTCAGGCGAGCACTTGATTTGTTCCAAAACGGCATCGTAACGAAGACCACTGAGTTTGAGGTAAAGTTGAGTTCGTTTGAGGACTTGGTTTTGTTGTTCGGCTTCAACCAGTTGAGCCATTAGCTCATGAATGGTGGGTAATTCGTGGGCGGGTAATCCCAGGGTGGCACCATAGGACTGGGCCATTCCAAGTAATTTCAACTGTTTCAGTTGGTCAAGGGTTTGGTCTGTGTTGATCATAGATGATAGATTTAGGTGGATAACTTAAGTTTATTGATACGATTCAGCACCCCTGATGTTTTCATGATCCGGGATCTGGATAAAAATATCTGTTTGTAAAGGGGCTTTGTCAAGGTTATGTTCAAGAATGTGCTTAATGCTCATATATGTCACTTTGTATCCGACCAGGGCACGCCGGCAGGCTGCCTCCAGGCGATCAGGGCCATATTTTTCTCCCAGGCGTAAGACACCCAGGCATGAGTTGTAAGTCTGTTCAATAAAGATCTTCTGCTGGAGTATTTTATCAATGGCACTGGCCGTATGAACGCCGGTCTGAGTGCTTCGCTCAATAAAGTATTCTCGTGTATACCCTTTGATCCTGGCAAAATGATTGTGATCAGGGGGCATATGTTCTTCCAAAGTGCTGTGTCCGTTTCGATGATAATTTCGCCGATGACAGGCAATGCGAACCGAGTTCAAATAAACTTCAACATGATCAGTGTCATAAATGAGTTGTACTGTTTTGCCGATATGCAGGTAAGGAACACTGTAATGATGCCAGTCTTCTCCTAGAGTGATATGAGAGTTTCGCTGAACTTTTACTTCAACCTTGGTTTTAGGAATAAAAGGACTTGCGGGCAAGGGCAGCAATAATGCTTTTTCATGAAGCGTAAAGCGGTCACGACGGCTGTAATCCTGGCGTTGTAAGTTGCGGCTGTTGAATCGGTCCAATTCTTCCCATAGTGCCTGGTTTATTTCATCTAGGCTATGAAAGACGCGGTTGCGCAAGGGGGCATATATTCGATTATATACAGCATTTACGTGGCTTTCAACCGAAGCTTTATCCCGGGGTTTTGCCACCCTGGAAGCCATCAGGGTGGTCCCGTAATGTAACGACCATTGCTGGGCCAGTTCTTCGAAGGCAGGCTCATATCGGTTGCTCTTTTTAACAATCTGTTTCATGTTATCGGTCTTGGCCGACCTGGGAACCCCATTAAAAAATTCTACCGCATTATTCAAGGCTTTTAACAGCTGTGGCCTTTTAGCAGACAACATCGATTCAATGTAAGTGTAGCCCGAGAACGGAAGAGTACACACAAGGACCACACACCCGGTAACTTCGCCAGTCTTTGGATCTGTCAAGGGGATTTTATCTCCTGCAAAATCGAACATCATGCTGGCCGCGGGTTCATGGTCAAAGATCATCACGGCTTTACGAGTCTCAAGAAATCGTCCCAGATGTTCACAAAACTGTGTGTACCCGTAGCCATGAGGTATCTTCCGGCGATATTCCTCCCACAGGATCATTCTGGTGGTATGAGGCTTTTTGAGTTCATCACAAAATTCCGCAATGCGACTCTGCAAATCCTGAAAACGCCAGTCGGTTTCCGCTATGGCTGATTCTTTATAAAACAGGGATGAAAGCTCATCATCATTGAGCTTTAAAAGAGTCTCGATAGGTTTATCAAGAAGCCCTAATTGCTTCACATAGCCATTAACAGAATCACGCGATACATGAAGCTCAATGGCAATCTCACGATTTGATTTGCCTTGTGATTTTAGTTGTAAAATGCGCCGAAGTTGCAACATGGTTAAGGGTTTATTTGCCATCGTATAAGGGATTTCTCCTTTATACGACTCCATATTGCCTTTGATACAGTGGCCGGGTTTGTGCCGGAATGTCAGGTCAGTGGTTTCAGACCAAATGTAATTTTTTTCTGAAGTCAGTTAAATTTTAACCTGAATACTGGCCGGGTTTGCTCCGGAATCACTGGCCGGGTTTACTCCGAAATGAGTGGCCGACTTTGGTCCGAAATGAGTGGCAGGATATAGTCCGAAATAGTCACGTATCAGGGATCATGGATCGGCGCGAAGCGCCACATTGATCCCGATAAAGAAAATGATGATGCTGCCGGCAACAGCAAAATGGTATCCGGGAAAAGAATCAATTCGGGAAAGCATGGAAACCGAGAGGATCACACTCAGGAACATAGCAATACCTGATGATCTTAATAATTATTGACTGCGGGTAGCTTTTTGCTCAGCAAACAGGGGAGTAATGATGCCGAACATTCACGGTGGGGTGGTATTCCTTTTTTCGGGAAATTATAAAATCCCTGAAATTTGTCAGTCTGTCAACCAGACAGGGATAGGTAAAGGAAGCGGTGTCAATTCGTACCAGGTTGATTTTCATCAATTGACAATTTTAGATAGTACATTACGGAAATATTTAGGATATTTCTCTATTACATGAGATGCTTTACCTATATTCCCTCTTAATAAAATGATTAACTCCTTTTTATTGCTATTTGATATTTTTAAAGTTGTAGCTAAATCTTGTGAGATTACTCTATCAGAAAATCCAAGCTCATAAAGGGCAATGGAGATTTCTGTTGGCAGACCATATTTAAGGCGCTTTTGAAAAATTTGCAGTCGATCGATAATGTCTCCGGTTTCATCTGGGTCAAGTGTTCCGACGAATTCAGATACCGCCCCTATCAATAGTCCACCATCATAAGCGAGCTTCATTTCGAAGAGGTCTACAATATTATCAATCTTGAACTCCCTCAATTTTGTACCCCAAATCATTTTAGCATCACGCTGACGGATGATTCCCAATAATTCTCTAAATGGCAGCCCACTGATCCATCCATGCACGATTTCTTTAAGAACTTCGGGTTTATCAAACTTGGTAAATACGCCACTTTTAATATGCCTGATGAATAATGGCCATACAAGTTCGAGTAATTCTATTTCATCAACAATGGAAAGCAGACTAGCAATGTTGGTTTGAACCCACTCCTCAATGGCTTGAGCATCCAGAACACCATAAAGTGTTCTTCCATATGTTTTGCGCCGGTTTGGGTCTGTGATTTTGGCATACATATTACCTGAAAGTAGCTGAAATAAATCGCGGATATGCTCTTTCTTCTGATCATCGGCCAAAAAGAAAGCAAGCGTCTCTTCAGCTAGGCTGTTAACATCGGCTATTGAAAGACCACTATCAGTCTCATCCAAATGTGACAGTAAAAAACTTTCGACGGCAGTGATGAGACTGATTCTCCAACTGACCTGCCTCTCGACCCCTTCTTTTGAGAATCCTTTATCCCCATGTTGTTCAGCAATCTCTGCAGCCAGCTTGGCAACTTCATCTGGATCGTTAATATAGGCATTTGCAAAATCAAGAGCCTCCATTTTTATACTATATTTCTCGTTATCGCTCTTGATAGGTTCAAAGATCGAAAGGAGATTGCTGATACATGGTTCCGAATTACGCGGCTCCAAAAGTTCTTTCACCTGCTCCCAGCGCCATTTATCGTTACGAGACAGCCGTTTATCATAGATAAGAGGATCTGCAAATAGGATGCTACCTTCTGTATGCATGCCAGCGCGACCAGCACGACCAATTAGGTTGTGAAAATCGCGAACCTTAATACGCTCCATACCTTGGTATACACTGGTCACGATGAGATATCGAATTGGCAGATTCACGCCCTGTGCCAAGGTAGAAGTGCAAACTACAAACCTTACAAGGTTGTCACGAACGGCATGTTCTACCGCCAGCCTGATGCCGTGCGGGGTATTGCCATGATGTGAAAAAATACCATATGCTGCGCTCTGAGACGCTGGAGCTTTTGCTCCGAGATTCTCAACGTGCAGATATGCTAGGCGCTCAACTTCCTTAGCATCTGAAAAATCCGAAGGCAAAGCTAGTGGTGCTCCTCGTTCGAAAACATCAACAGCTTTTTCGCAAATATTGGCAGCTGTTGATTTCTTCCCACAAAAAATAGCGATACTGCCATTCGGGACCAACTTCAGACCGAGGTAAAGCGCAATAGTTTGACTATCCTGTTTCTCAGGAAAATACCGATCTATTCGCTCTCTGCCTATTTTCCCGAGATTGAATCCTTCAATAACCCTCGGTACGAAAAATTCGTTTAGGTCAGCATTACGGTTATCAACGAACTCTATCCTTCCTAATTGATCCAACCAGCTTGTAAAGCCGACAGATCTGAAAGTAGGGATCAGGTTGGTACCTTCAACGACAGTAGACTCACCATTCAGCCATTCCCCAAGAGCCTCGGCGTTGCTGATGACTGCCGAGATCAAGACTTTCTGAGCACCTTCAGGAATCATGGAACGCAGCGAAGTAAGAAGCAACTCATAGGTGATACCTCGTATACCATTGTCGAACTGATGCCCTTCATCTAGAACTAATAGCCCAACGTGGGCGGCTAACTCAGGAGAGTGCCGCAGGACATATAGCAACTTCTCAGGTGTTACTACCAGGATCTGCTGGTGCCCCAGAAGCTCAGTAATCTCGAAGTCAGTTTGTAAAGCATCTGATAGTTCATCGACCATAACTGATTCGTTGTCAAATGAGTCAACGAGACTATCCTTGATTTCATGGCACAGTGCCCTGAAAGGAGCAATGATAATTGCGAGAGTTATACGGTCTGACAAAAAGGCGCTTCGAAGAATCAATTCGGTTGCCTTCGTTTTGCCAGCACTGGTAGGCATTTGAACTATCGAAGACTTTCCTTTGAGAACATCAGCCTTGCCTAAAAGGTGTTGCGCTGGCCAAAGTTCCCTGATAAACGATTCCTTGTGCAGAGCATTTCTCCATTTATCAAGGGAAAGTCCAGAATATAATGGCAGAGCCTTCCAGGTTGAATTATTTATTTTTTTTCTCAAAACGGCCACGATCACATCGCCAAATAAGAGTTGTCTTGGTGTGCCGAATAAATAGATGGCTTTCCTTAGTTTCGATGCCAAATCGAGAAGATTGTCTTCCCCTGTTCCATCCTTGAAAAACCTATGGACCCCTAGGGATATTCCATCTACAAATTCGTCATATGGTCCGATATATCCAGCGAAACATTTATCGAGGTCGGCCTGTAACAAAAAGATTAGTAAGTCTTCTAATCCTTCACAATCAAGATTAGGGTAATCACCATCTATACGTTTTGCCAACACCGACGCACTTCCTGGAAGGTCGCACAAGTAATAGGAGGCAGCGCCAATAAGCATGAGGTAAGGATTAAGTGCTTCGTTCAGCTTTGATTGGTGATAGGAG
Source organism: Bacteroidota bacterium (assembly GCA_037134895.1). GTDB lineage: Bacteria > Bacteroidota > Bacteroidia > Bacteroidales > FEN-979 > CAIRDP01. The sequence continues at coordinate 429 of JBAXLI010000112.1, read as the reverse complement.
TCGAAAAATCGGGCAGAAAATAGCAGATTGGATTTCAATTCTGCAAGCTCTTTTGAATCTGATTCATCCCGGTTGATGGCGGCGGCGATGTCACCAAGTAACCCAATCGACAGGGTGAATAACTTGGCTGGATCTTGTGTTAGTTTAATATGATACTCTACCGGAACACCATACTCGAGCATTTTGGCCTTTGACCTGGTGACGCCAAGAAGCAGTTGGGATTTAAGTTCAGGCTTCATCCGCAGCCCTCCTGTAAAGTTCGTGTACAAGGTCCATCATACCGGAACCCTTAACAACCAAGAGGACGAGGCTATCACCATTAGGATGAGGAAAAAAATCCTTGGATTTATTAGATTTCGGAATTTTACTGCAATCCGCCGAAGCCAACTCTTTGGCATCGAAACACTCCTCTGAAATTATTGCTGCAGC
>JBAXLI010000111.1:0-9381 GCA_037134895.1 Bacteroidota bacterium | reverse complement strand
GGATGCAGGATGCAAGATGCGGGATGCAGGATGCAAGATGCGGGATGCAGGATGCAGGATGATGGATATATCATGAGGGAGCACTTTGCAAAAGCCGCATTAGGATTCAAGGAGCGAACAAACTCCATGTTTAGAAACTGGAAAATTATGTGTGAGCGACGCAGCAACCGTAGCGGCGTTGCAACAATGCTCCCGAATTGGTGAGCTCATTGAGACCGTAGCGGCGTTGCAACAATGCGCCCGAAATATGCGACCTTCCCAGATTGCACCGTAAATAGTTTACGTTGCGGGGTATTTACTTTGTTGCATGAAGATTAAAAACGATGAATTATGCAGCTTAAGAAAATGAATGTGGTGGAAAAACCTGAAACAGGGATCTCGATACATGATGTGGTGGGACGTGAGGATTTCAGGTACAGTTTTGATCCGTTTGACGGGATGCCTGACCCCAGGCTGCTGTTCATGTTCCATAACGACCAGGTGCCGACCCACAGGGTGATCCGGAATATTCTTCCCAACGATGCGGTGATCGATGAATTCATTGCCCTGTTCGGTATCGATGAACCGAATATCATCCTTGATTTCGAATACCTTAAAGACAAGAACAGGTTTAAAAAACGCCGCGGCATCCTCATGGTGCAGAAAAACCTGATGGTCAGCTTCGATCTGAGTTCGCCTGATCCCTCGCTGAGGGTATACTATTCGCACAGCAGCGACCTCAGCCTGGTCGAGGATGTCTGTGATTTCTTCAGAGAGCGGATCGATAACCGCTCGCTGAACAATCTCGGACTGCTGGTTCTTGATCCTCACATGGGCCTGTATGTCAAGAATTTCCCCCTGAAGGAAACCAGGTTGGACCTGGACCTCAGCTATAATGACGACTTCTCTCCTGTACACCGATCCATAGTATCAAAATTGTCGGAGGATGATGGTAAGGGGATAGTCCTGCTTCACGGGATGCCTGGAACGGGAAAAACCACCTACATCAGGCATCTCGCGGGAGTCATCCGCAAGAAAATGATCTTCATACCGCCGGATCTCGCCCCACAGATCGCTTCCCCCGAATTCCTTTCCCTGATGGTCGACAACCCGAATTCAATCCTGGTGATCGAGGATGCCGAGAATGTGATCAGGGACAGGATGAACGACGAGAACCTGAGTGTGGCAAACCTGCTGAACATTTCTGACGGACTGCTTTCCGACTGCCTGCACCTGCAGATCATCTGCACATTCAACACCGACATTTCCCGTATCGACAAAGCCTTGTTGCGTAAAGGCCGCATCATCGCAAAGTACGAATTCAGGCCGCTGGCCCAGCATAAAGCCCGGCTTATCGCCGCGGAATCAGGCTGCGCAACCATGATCAACCGCGACATGACCCTTGCTGAAATTTACAACACCTGCGAGCCCGAGTATATCCCGGTGCAGAAAAAAATTGGTTTCAAAGCTGCATAGATGCGTTTCTTTCATTGATTGGCATGGGGTTTGCATATGAGTGGCAGCTCCCGAAATGGGGCTGCCGTTCCGTTGGGGCGTTAAATTTTTGTTAAGAAACGAGGGCCGAAAAAATAATTCGTCAGTTCAGATGTTTTACAGGTAATGAAAAGTTAAAATAACCTAAAGGACAATTAAACCGAACGCCATGAAAGCAACTCAGCATATACAGGCAAACGACATCTTCGATAACCATTTCGAACTTTCAAATCATCCCAGAAGAGTTCCCAAACACAGAAACGCGACAGGCTCCTTAACCGGCAAGTATCCCATTATTCTTGACGATGGGCGGACCATTATCTACGTCTCGGACAAAAACAAGGAAAACGAGGTCAGGTCGAAATACTCCCTGAAAAAGTTCTGAGCTGGTTTATTATCTTTGGTGCTTATAAACCAGGCATCAGATGAACGTTGAGATACGAATAATGGAAGCCTCTGACATCCCTGCTTCCATTGAGCTTTGGAAAGACATGAAAGGGCTGGCAATCCGCGGTTCAGATAATATCCGGGACCTGTCAGATCATGTTAAGATGAACCCCAAACACAATTTTATTGCAACTTCAGGCGATCAACTGATAGGGACAGTGCTTGGGGGCTTTGACGGCCGCAGGGGTTATATTTACCACCTGGCAGTTCACGAAGACTTCAGGAAGCAAAACATCGGAAAAGAACTGATGGAAAGATGTTTTGATTCTTTTAAGGCGATCAATGTCACGAAATGCCATATGATGGTGCTTAAGGATAATACCGAAGCCATGGAGTTCTACAAAAAGATCGGCTGCGAGCCCAGGAATGAGATCCTGGTGTTCTCCAAGACCTTATAAGAGTTTTTTCCTTCCTCATGACTGCGGATTGGCATCAGGGAAATCCAGCTGAAGGCTGAGCCTCCGAACGTAACCCGGTATGCCGACAATCCAACCATCAAAATCGACAATTCACCCGGTTTCTTCTTTCGTACCCTTTCGTTATGACGGTATTTTGCCCGAAAATCATAACGAAATGAAAAACACAGCCTCCATTGCAATACTTTTATTCATATTCTTCTCAGCAGGGAAGCAGTATGCACAAAGCCCCACACAGGTCATCCATGGAACGGTGTTCGATAAACAATCACAGATCACCCTGCCCGGGGCTAATGTGATTATCCTGAATACCAATCCGCTCAAAGGTGCTTCAACAGCAGCAGACGGTACATTTAAGATCAGCGGGATCAACCCCGGCCGGTATGAAATACAGGTGACATTTCTCGGGTATAAATCAATTATTATTCCCAATGTGGTGCTTACCCTTGGGAAAGAAGCGGTTCTTGACATTGGGCTTGAAGAAAATGTAAATGCACTCAATGAGGTCGTCGTGACAGGGATCCGAAAGAATGATCCTATCAACCAGATGGCTCCTGTAAGTGCAAGGTCCTTTTCGATGGAAGAAGTTAACCGGTATGCAGGCGGAAGATATGACCCCTCCAGGCTTGTCTCCAACTTTGCAGGAGTGAGCAGTCCGAATGATGCCAGGAACGATATTGTGATCCGCGGTAACTCCCCTACCGGCGTACTTTGGCAGATCGAGGGACTGACGGTTCTGAACCCAAACCATTTTGTAACCCTTGGTACTACAGGCGGACCTGTAAGCGCCTTGAACCCCAACGCACTTTCGAATTCCGACTTCTTCACATCCGCATTCCCTGCGGATTACGGAAATGCAAATGCAGGCGTGTTTGATATTCATTTACGCACTGGGAATACCGACAGGCATGAGCATATGGTCCAGTTCGGGGCATTGACCGGCCTTGAAGCCATGAGTGAAGGCCCGTTTAAGAAAGGCGGCAAGGCTTCATACCTGATTGCCTACCGGTATTCATTCACGGCACTGGCCAGGAATCTCGGTATCTCCATAGGGACAGCAGCCACTCCGTTTTATCAGGACCTCACATTCAAAATCTGTTCAGGTGAAACACCCCTGGGGAACTTCACATTTTTCGGGATCGGCGGCACAAGCCATATCGCCTTTCTGCATACCCAGATCGATTCGACCGATATTTATGCAAATCCCGGAGAGGATTCCTACGCAAACAGCAGGATAGGACTGATAGGGTTAAAACATTTCATCAGGCTGAGCAGGAAAATTTACCTGAAAACCGTAGTCGGCATCAATTATTCGGAAAACGGGTATTCTCTTGACACGATTCCAAAGGGCACAGATCCTGTGAGAGTTAGGGATGCAAAGGACGTCGAGATCCGTTACCAGATCAACTCATTCCTCGATTACAAGGTCAACTCTCACCTGATGCTTAAAGCCGGGATACAATGTGACCTCATGCAACTTAATCTCAGGCTGCAGGACCGCCGATTTTCAAAGGAATGGGAATACCTCTGGGATTACCGTGGAAGCACCACCCTGCTAGCAGCATATGCCGAGGCCAAATACCGCATCAACGACAAACTCACCCTGGATGCCGGTTTGAGAAGCCAGATGCTGACATTGAACAATTCTATTTCATTCGAACCCCGCATTGGTTTAAAATACCAGGTCAATCCGAAGAATACCATAGCAATTGGTTTCGGCCACCACAGCCAGATGCAGTCGCTTTCGGTCTATTACTACCGTTTCATCCAGCCTGACGGCACTTATAACGAAGCCAACAAGGATCTTGGTTTTACTAATGCCCTGCACTTTGTGGCTTCCTACGAAGTCCTTCCGTTCAAGGACTGGAGGCTGAAAACCGAAGTCTATTTCCAGAGACTCTATGACGTTCCCATCTCCCAGGCATCAAACAGCTTTTCGATGTTGAACGAAGGAGCTACATATGCCCCAACCGAAGTTGGAAACCTGGTAAATAAAGGCACAGGGACCAATTACGGACTCGAACTCACCCTTGAAAAATTCTTTTCGAAAGGATATTACGGCCTGCTCACCGGCTCCATTTATGAAGCAAAATATGTACCCAGCGACGGCATCGAACGTAATACCGCATTCAACGGGCATTTCGTGGGCAATTTCCTGGCCGGGAAGGAATTCAAGGTTGGAAAAGCAAAACGCAATTCCTTCAGCATCGACATTAAATTCACATATGCCGGCGGAAGATACTATACTCCGATAGACCTTGCGGCATCCCGGGCGGCCGGACAGGAAGTCCTCATGGGCGATGCATATGCCTTTTCACAGAGGTTTCCCGATTTCTACCGTCTCGATGTGAAAGCAGGATTCACATACAACAGCAAAAAAATAAGACTTGCCCAGACCATTTATGTCGATATCCAGAACGTGACAGGCAATAAAAACGTTTTCGCAATCCAGTACAATCCTTCGTCACAACAGATAAACACCTTGTACCAGATCGGCTTCTATCCGAATTTTGTTTACAAGATCCAGTTCTGATTTTTACAGTTCAACCAGCGGAATCTACAATTCAACAATCTTCTTGTTTCCCGCCAATATAATCCGCCATTAATTTGCCACAAAAACAAAAGCCATGAAAAAAACAATTCTTTTAATCGCAACAATTTTCCTCACAGGACTCTCAGTCAGTGCCGGATCAAAAAAAGTAATCATCCCCCTAACCACTGAGGTGGTCATAGAAGACACCTATACCATCATCTGGAACGGGAGCAGCCTCGCATACCGCTGGGTGAATGACAACTGGGAAAGAGCAGCAAATTACGATTACCAGTTCAGCGTGCTCCAAAAGAGATATAACAACCTCTGGAAGTCGGTAAAAACGCTTCACCGCATGCATCCCGACTATGACGGCAGAGCAGGCGACCGCGACCAGACCATGTATTTCGAATTAGCATTCAGCTTAAGCCACGACTCCATCGTTTCAAACCTTAACTCATCATTGGGAGAAGGAAAAGGCTTCACCGATAAGGAATTCAGGGAACAAACCATTGAATTTAAGGTGGATGGACTGAGCAGTTTTGTGCCTTACGATCACATGCGTATCACCCAGCATTATAATTATGAAGATGGCCTGCTCACCGAAACCGTATTTTTATTCAAGCTGAAAGACGGGAAAGAAATTCCGTTTATGAAAAACGAAGAAAAAGCATACTTTTACATTAAAGGAAAGCTCGACAAAGCCCCCACTGCATTTAAAAGATAAAGCTCAGATCATGCGGTTCAAAAAAATCAGGTTTCTGTATATGTTTCTGCTGGGGATCCTCATCACCCTCGCCCTGAACATCTTTATACCCGGAAAATCCTGGAAAATCCTGCACTACTATGATTTTCTGATCTCCATACTGATCACCATACTGGTATGGGAAGGAAACCTCCGCATCGACCAATGGTTAAACCAGAAATACCAGTGGATACACAGGCCCGGCAAACGAATACTCGTGCACCTGGCCCTGAGCGTAGGCTACAGTTCAGTAACGATTTTTTTCGCCGCCTTCCTGTTCAACTGCTTCTCGAATGAAATGCCTTTCGAGGGAAAGGACTTCATCAGGGTCACCATGATCATACTGGGTGTTTTAGTCCTGATGTCAATCCTTCTGCTTAGCATCGAGATCAGCACACAGTTCTTCAGAAACTGGAAAAGCTCCCTGGTCGAGATCGAAAAATACAAGTCAGAAAGCCTTCAGGCCCAGCTGCAGAACCTGAAAAACCAGATCAATCCTCATTTCCTGTTCAACAACCTGAGCGTGCTTTCGAGCCTGGTGTACAAGGACCAGGACAAAGCCGTTGAATTCATCAGCCAGTTATCGAAGGTATACCGTTACCTTCTCGACAATCAGAACGCAGAACTGGTCACGGTTGAAGAAGAGTTCCGTTTCATCACTTCCTATGTTTTTTTACTGCGGATACGATTCGACCGTAACCTGGTATTCACCACCGATGTCAAAAAAGAAGACCTCTCCCGGCTGATCCCACCCATGGCCCTGCAGATACTGATAGAGAACGCCATCAAGCATAACGAACTCTCGGGTGACCATCCGCTGACCATCACTATCACATCCTCAGACCAGAAACTGATAGTATCGAACAACCTTCAGCTTAAGCAGCAGCATGAAGCGGGCTCACAAACCGGACTTCAGAACATCAGGGCAAGGTATAAATTCTTCACCGACTCCCAGGTCGAAGTCATCAGCAATTCAGAATCATTCACTGTAAAAATTCCTTTATTGTCGGCCCGATGAAAGTCGTAATCATTGAAGATGAAAAGCTCTCGGCAGAGCATCTCTCAAACCTTCTGAAAAAGGCAGATCCATCAATCGTGGTCCTGGAATATTTTGACAGCGTTAAAAACACTGTGAAAGCTTTCAAAGACGGATTGACTGCGGATCTCATTTTCCTTGATGTCCAGCTGGCTGACGGATTGAGTTTCGATATCTTCAACGAAGTCCTGATCGACACACCCATAATATTCACGACGGCATACAACGAATATGCCATCCGCGCATTCAAACTTAACAGCGTTGATTACCTGCTGAAGCCCATAGGCCTCGACGACCTCTCATCCGCCCTCAACAAATTCAGGAAGTACAGCAGGAACCATGTTTCAAGCCTGCTCGAAAACATCGTTCACACCTACCAGAACATGAACAGGCAGTATAAAAGCCGCTTTATGATCAAGACCGGAGATAATATTGTTTCGGTAAAGACTGCGGATGTGGCGCACTTTATTTTCGAAGATGGGATCGTGCTGCTTGTAACTGCTGCGAACAACAAGTATCCTGTGGATTTCACCCTCGATCAGCTTGAGCCCATGCTTGACCCTGCTGAATTCTTCAGGACCAACCGAAAGACCATCATCAACATCAACAGCATACAAAAAACCGGGACCTATTTTAACAGCCGGTTAAAGATCACATCTCCCCATCTTCACGATGACTATGCAATCGTTAGCCGCGAAAGAGTGAATGATTTCAAGGAATGGCTGGGAAAATAAGCAATCCTGGCAATTTACTCAGGCCATCCCGTTTTGATCGTGCCGTTGATGATGCCAGTCTTGATCTGAGTTAAAGCATTTTTTACACTGTCGGGGATCATGGTATTGAAATTATGGAAAGGCGCCATGCTGACCCCCTTATTACCCAGGTTTGCGTGAAGGGTGGTGCCCCCTGCGAACTGTCCGTAGAAGAAATCCTGCAGTATTCCGAATGAAACAACGGTAAGCTCCTTCGTACAGGAAGTCAGCAGGGAAGAGGCAAGCCCCGGAGTAGAATAATACTGGTCAACATCCACGCCTATCCCCCATTTTCCAGCCTGTTTCATTTTGAATAAAGCGCCATTACCCGTCGGTCCGCCGAACGCAAACACCGTGCTCACGTTCTGTTTCAGAAGGCTGTCGGCCAGCCTGGCACCCTGGAGGGAGTCGATGAAAGAAGTAGCATAATATCCCAGGGTTTTCACATTTTTGTGATACAGGGAGTCGAAATAGTCAACCCCCTTTGCGTAGCTCACGCTGAACTGGCGGATCGAAGGGATTGAGGGTCCGCCGACAAAACCCACCCTTGGATTCGTGGGATTATGCGTGCATTCCCACCAGGCTGCGAGAAATCCGCAGGGAAAAGAAGCCTGGTCCACATCGAAGAGGACGCTGAGCAGGTTAGCAGGAGGAGAAACAGCAGAGTAGTCGAGGATCACAAACTTTATCCCCGGATTTGCCAATGCCGCAGCCTGGGTGGCTTGGGCGGCATCATATCCGGCCGCGATGATGATGTTGCAGCCTTTAGATACGAAGTAATCAATGTTGACCTTATACTGATCAAGGGTAAGGCTGGGCCGGCCCTCCAGGTTAAGGTGAAAGTCCTTCGCTGCATTGTAGCAGCCCGTCCATATAGCCTGGTTGAAACCCGCATCTGAGAAACCGCTGGGGCCGCCAACAAGGCCTACATTCAGGAACATGACCGGAGTATCGTCAGTCGATTTTTTGCAGGATGTCAGCAGGAATCCCGCAAGCAGCAAAAGGCAAACCAGGGTAATTTTCTTCATTTTCATAACACGGAGATTACAGCATTGTGCCTTAAAATTAATAGAAATTTCAGCATGTTCCGCTTTTCCTTCAAGACATTAAGCTCATTTCACTTCCACAGGCTTCCGGTTTTTATAAATCATCTCAAATCCTGCGCACATACTTTTAAAGCCAAGTGAATTGTGGGTTTCATCCACATAGTGAATAAACTCCCAGCGCAAACCCTTGGGCGCGTATTTTTCAAGCGCATCAATAAAGCCATAAACACCCATATTCTTCTCATTTGACAAGGAGATGAACATGGTTTTGGCAATGTTCTCATTGGTTTTGAAAAAACCGGGCATCTTCTTTACATAGCATTGGTCGTCGTACCATAAACTCGGATCGATGCAGAGAAAGGAATCAAACAATCTTGGTTCATTCACCAGGGCATAAACTGCAAACAGTCCGCCCGCCGAATGCCCTACTATACAGCGTTCAGAGGATGCAGGATAGACAGAATCAATATAAGGAACCAACTCCGACTTGATGAATTTCAAAAAATCACCAGCTCCACCACCAGTAGGATATTCCTTCAGAGGCGAGGGCAGATAATCATGTTCCCTGTCCTTTGACATAATCCCGACAATGATTGCTTTAGGCATGATCTTCATCATGACTGAGTAATAATTCACAATTCCGAAGGCACCGAACATATTGTTTCCCGGATCAAGAACGTAGATCACAGGAAATTTCTCACCTGGCAAGTCCTTGTAATTAAAGGGCGGAATGACCACTACGGTTTTCTGTTCATTCAACACTTTGGACCAGATATGAATTTTATCCCCGATTGTCAGGTCACCATACTTTTCCTGGGCAAGACAGGGATGAAGCTGTAAAGATCCAAGGAATATCAAAAGAAGGGTAATTGGTTTACAATTCGCAAATGACATCATGACGACATGTTTTTACAAATTTAATCCATTTTTATATGA
>JBAXLI010000110.1:0-9480 GCA_037134895.1 Bacteroidota bacterium | reverse complement strand
CATCAGGCCTTGCCACCTCTATCATGGCTTCGAAGGTGAGCCATATTGATGCCGCGTCAAACCAGGAGGAACCACCCTCATGTTTCAAATCCGGACTACCGGCGCCGGCCAGCAGAACGGGAGGATGAAAATCCCCTTTATTGTACCCCTTGTGTTCAGGTGTAAAATTCTTCAGCGTCCTTGCCATAGAGGCATACATCGCTGCCAGGTCCCATAATTTTGCTTCAGCCCCTCCAAGTATGATTGCCAGTCCGTAATGATCGGCCTGCTTTGTGAGAGTGGTCATGCCGATGTTCTTGAGAAGGCTGTAAAAAGGGGTGTATCCGTAAGTCTGCAGCATCTTTACGGCCGGGATGTTCAGCGACCTGGACAAAGCACGTTTCGCAGGCACGGCCCCGTCGTAGGTGAGGTTATAATTTTCGGGTATGAAACCGCCTATTTGTACAGGAATATCGGGGATCAGGGTGTTGGGAAGAATCAACGCATGGTTCAGCATGGCGGCATAGAGGAAAGGCTTTAAAATGCTTCCTGTGCTGCGGGCCGAAGTGATCACGTCGACATCGTTCCCGTAGTTTTCCTTCCCGCTTCGCCTGAGGTTCCCGGCATACGCAAGCACATTTCCGGTATTTACATCCAGCACTATGGCAGCTGCATTGTGTATTTCATTGGCGGCAAGCTGTATGCTGTGCATTTCAAGGATATTGTTCACCCTTTCCTGCAAAACCTCATCCAGCGTGGTTTGCACCTTCTCCCCCTTGCTTCCTTCCCTCACGAGACGGTCGAGCAGGTGGGGCGCCAGGCGTGGAAGGGCAAAAGGTTTTTCGGGCAGGGGCTCGCTTTTTGCCAGTTCGCAGGTTCCTATGTCAATGATCCCTTTATACCAAAGGCGGTCGAGCAGGCGGTTGCGTTTGGCCAGGAGGTTTGCAGGATTCCTCCCGGGGTATATAAGGCCCGGACTGTTTGGCAGCACGGCCAGTGTTGCAGCTTCGGCCCAGGAAAGGTTTTTAGCGCTCACCCCGAAATACCTCCAGGCTGCGGCTTCCAGTCCGACTACATTCCCGCCAAAAGGCGCATGGGATGCGTACAAGCGAAGGATCTCCTTCTTGGAATGCGTGAGTTCCATTGCAAAGGCCAGGCTGATCTCTATGGCTTTTTCAAAGTAAGTGCGTGCCTGGTTCTTACGTGCAAGGCGTATCACCTGCATGCTGATGGTACTACCCCCGCTGATGGTCCTGTGGTATTTGAGGTTCAGGTATGCCGCCCTTCCAAGGGCATACGGATTGAAGCCCGGGTGGAACCTGAACCATGAGTCCTCATAACAGATCAGGGCTTTCGCGAATTTCTCAGGCACCGCCTCACTTTCGGGAAACCTCCACTGCTGGTCGGCTGCGATTTTAGCCCCCAGCAACCGCATCTCCCGGTCATAAGCCACAGTAGACGTCGGTTCACGGAACAAGTGACGAGGCCACAACAGCAGCAAAACAAGGTACAGCGCGACGATCGCAGCAATCCAATAATACAACGACCTCTTCCTCACGACTTTCCTCACGATCTTCATTCACGCTTTTCCATCACGACCTTCCTCACGAACTTACTTCCCGACATTCACCCAAAGCCCCGGCACCCTCGCATTGATCGAATGATCATACATGGCTTCACATTGCACAGGCGGCAGGAAGAACCGGCCCTGGTAGGTAGCCATGAGCATGACCTTAAAAGTTTTTGTTTCACCCGCTGCCAGGTCGAAATATGTGAGCACCCTGTCGTCGCGTACATCCTGGTAAGTGATTTCAGAAGCTTTTGTCGCAGCTGCAGCCATCTCGCTCATACGTGCGTTCATGATCTCCCAGCCCGAAGGGAACACCTGTTCCAGCGCAAGGTTCTTGTAGGCCCCCCTCAGTCCGGGATTGCTCACCTTCACCTCGGCTATGAAATTCGTACCCTGTTCAAGACTTCCCACTTTAAGTACTTCCCCTTTGATGCCCTTATAACTCACTGTAATTTTAAGGTTATTTTCGGCGGATGAGGAATCCCCGTAAGCCGGTATTCCACGAAGGACAAGCCTCGCATAGATCACATTCTTGCCGGTATTGCCCACTTTAAGGTTCTGTGTTTTGCCCGGAAGTGGATCTATGGCTGTCACGGAAACGGATTTTGTGGTATTGATCTCAGTGGACTGGCCCTGGTCAACAGCGTAGCTTGCTTTGATGCCTGTCCCTGCAGATGCTCCGTAGAAATTGCTGAGCGCAATCAAACAGTAGGCGCTTGTTTGCGTGCTCAGCCATCCCGCATTGCAAAGTTCCGCGGCTATATCCCTGGCCAGGGGAGCGGCTTTGGTCTTCATGTTAAGAAGGCAGAGAACCTCGAGTATCATGGCTTTGTCACGGAGCTCGGTGCCATAGGTATACTCCAGTTCCCTGTAAGCTGGGATACTGGTACCTAAGCCGTTTGTAAGCTGCTGGGCAACCTCGGATTTTCCTGCAAGCATATAAGCTCCGGCCAGCCTCCATTTGGCTGAAAGCGAGAGGTCTTTTTTCTCGAGCAGCTTGTTCATAGCTCCCAGTTCAGGAGCCCTGGCTAATGCAAGAGTATACAAACGATATGCCTGCACCAGCTCGTTGTTCGACCAGCTTGCGTTGAAGGTCCATGAAACAGCTTTTTCGCGCTGGAAGTTTTTCCAGGATGCTAAAAATCCCGGGGGAAGGGCATATCCCTTCTTCTCGGCTTCAAGCATGAAATGCCCGGCATAACAGGTTCCCCACTCATCGGCATAAGCCGATCCGGGCCAGTATGCAAGTCCGCCGTTGGATAACTGGAAGGTCCTCATCCGCAGTATACCCGACTTGATATTCTGTTCGGTCTTTGCCTTGGTTTCGGCTGAGAGATCGACCATATCATTAAGGTACAGCTGGGGAAAGACCGAAGAGGTAGTCTGTTCAATGCATCCATATGGATAATGGACAAGGTAACCCAGCCATTTCTCAAGGTTCAGGGGTGGCATGGATGAAAGTTCAAGAGAACCCGAGTTGGTGCCTGCAATGCCCGGTGAACTGAAGTCGGTGTTCCAGCTTCCCCCGGCAGGAATGGTCTTTTCGTATAGATTGGTCACAGGGAGGTTGGGGTTCCTGATATCGATCTCGATGCTGTTCTCAGCTCTTTCATTTCCGCAAACTGCAATGATCTTCACTTTTGCGATCCCTGTCATATCACCCACGGTAAGGTCAAAATTCACAAGCTGGTCGCCGATATCGCTGAAGCTGAGTTCACGGGTATTCCCACCGTTCACCTGGAAGAATTTGTTGACATCAATAGTGACCTTGACATTCTTCACCGTTTTTTCCATGGCGAATACGCTGACCGGCAGTTTCACCGATTCGCCCGGACCGAGCACCCTGGGCAGGGTGCCCTGCACCATCAGAGGCTTTTTCACAGGGGCTGTAAGTTCATCCGAACCGTAGGCTCCCTTGTAACCTGCCACGACCATGATCCTTACCGAACCTATATATTCTGGCATGGTGAAGGTGCTGGTGCGGGATTCGCCTTTTTTCAGTTCATACGGACCGAAGAATTTCACCATGGCCTTGAAGCGGTTTGCCTTAAGGCTGCCTCTCTGGATGAGGTCCTGGTCGCCTCCAATGCTGAGTATCCTCTGCAGGTCCCCGCTGAAGGCCCCCATCACCTGGTCAAAGAGGTCCCAGGTTTTAACTCCGAGAGCTTCCCTGGCATAGAACACATTCCATGGATCGGGAGTTTTGAAACGGGTTAGGTCAAGCAAACCTTCGTCAACCACTGCAAGGGTGTATGCCATTGGCTTGCCTTTCGCTTCTTTAACCGTAATGGAAGCCGTTTGCATTGGGACCAGTTTCCCTTTTAAGGAGATGACCGGTTTCAGATGGGTTTCGGGGTTTTCGACAAATACAGGGACCACCCCGTACAGCCTGATCGGCAGGTCGTTTTTGCTTTGTGCGTGAGGCTGGATGAGGGTTACGAAGGCATAGCAGTTAGGGGCCATGTCTTCGGTGATCTTCACAGTGATATCAGTGGTTCCTTTATTGGTAGGGGTCCAGAATGATTTCAGGACACCCGTGGCATTTTCGATGGTAAGCAGGGCCCTTCCCTCGGGGGAAGTGGGAATGGTGAGTTTCAATGTTTCACCTACGCTGTATTTCGGTTTGTCGGTCGAAAGCGTTAGCATGGAAGCGGCCTGCTTTTCTCCTCCCGGCATGCGGAAGTAATCCGGCCAGTCGGCATAAACAACTTTTCCGGCAATATGTCCGGAGGATTTGTCGGTCACCCTGATCAGGTACCTTCCCCATTCTTCGGTCCCCACCTGGAATTCATAAGTCCCTTTGCCGGCCGAGGTTTTGATGGTAGCTGAATCGACCGGACGAAGGTTCGAAGTCGAAACAAAGTCGGCCGAGTTCCCTTCAGAATTATCCCACCACCATCTCCATTCGAGCTTGAACACCTCGACTTTGAGGCGGTTTGAAGGTATTGGGTTCCCATCGGGATCAATATTTAGAAGTTTAATGTCGTAGGCTTTGCCTGTATACAGCACTCTTTCGCTGGCTGAGGGGAGAGGTACGTTAAGTCCGGCAAAGGAAACATACGGATAATACGGAATACTGAACCGGTCGATCGAGAAATCACCCCCTTCTTCAAAGACCTTGGTTTCGAAACTTGCATTGAGCACGCCCGGGGCCACATTGCTTACATGGATCACAGGTGTGATGGTTGCTTTGCCTTCATCGTTCAGCTTGCCGTCGAAAATGCTGATATTCTCAGCGGCGAATCCGGCCGATGGATTGTCGAACACATAGCCGGGGTATTGTTTAAAGGCCGTGACAGATTTGGTGAGGGTGAGGTTCACCTGGGCCTTTAGCCCGCGCGCGATGGCTCCCGTAAGCCAGTTTGCTTCAAGGAGCACAGGTGGTATCTTGTTTTTCTTCAGGTAGGCTGTTTTGAAATCCATTCGGATCTTAAGTCGGTTTGGCTTCACTGTCTCTATCTTCAGGGTCTTCTGGAATTCTGCTCCTCCCACCCTGACCTTTGCAAGCCAGTTGCCTGTAGGGGCCGAAGAAGGTGTTGAAGTTCTGAAACTGTAAAAGCCGCCGACCTGGGAGTTCAGAACGGTCCTGGAGACCATCTGTCCGCTGGGATTGTACAGGGAAAGATTCACCGGGTGATTGGCAGGCAGCTTCGCAGTTTTATCTTCAAGCACAAAGGTCAGGTATATAGAATCACCCGGCCTCCACACCCCGCGTTCTCCGTAGATGAATCCCTTGATCCCTTTCTGAACCGGTTCTCCTCCCACATCGAACATTGAAAGAGAAAGGGAATTGCCTTCGGCCAGCTTCAGGTAGGCTTTCTCCTTATCCTTTTCAGCAATGACGACAAAAGGCCTGGAAGGAGGGTTTATCGTGACCATGCCGTCCCCGTCGGTCGTGGCGGAACCAAGGCTCTGCTGCTGGTAGCTGAACAGTTCGACCTTCACACCAGAAAGGGGTTTAGAAGAGACCAGGTCAGTGACGAACACAATGTAATTGTTATCGGCCCCGGCTTTTGCGATCATCCCGAGGTTTGAAGCGAACACATTGCGGCTGGCCGTTCTGTTGAAATAATAGGAAGCCTTGCATGGGTCGTCCCGTTCGCTCCATTGGTAGTTATTCCATCCGCCGTTATCGGAATTGTCATATTCAAAACTGTTGTAATAGTTCCAGCTTTGCTTTTCATTTTCAGGTTCGGGATTATACATCACCACCATATCCTGGATCTGCCGGCTGCCGCCAGTCGTACAAGGGTAAGTCGAGTACTGTTTTTTGAAGTTGATGTTCACGGAGTAAATGGCGCCTGGTTCAGCCTTCATCAGGGTCGAAAGATCAATGGTGAAACGGTTCCACTTTCCGTAATCGGCCACGCCGTTAAGAGGGATGGTCTTTTTAAGAACGACCTTGCCCACCCTCGACAGATCATTATTGGTGTTCATTTCGTTGACCTGTAAAAATTGAATGATATTGTTTTCGAATATGCGGATGACCCGGATGTCGACAGCCTTCAGGTTGACCGCGTCGAATGGGAGCAGCATGCCGTTCGACGAAGGCATGATGACCCCTGAGCCGGCGAAAATGATATTGGGTTTATACGCATCGGGAATGAGTTTCTGGATTATTTTCTGATTGAGCTCCTTCCCCTCGCAGTTTTTCAGGCAGGCTTCTACGCTGAGCCTGGTGTTTTCTTCGAGGTCGGCAGGCGGATAGATCATCAGCTCGTTATCTTCGATGGAATACCGAATGGTGTTAAGCTTCCCGATGCGGATAAGCCCTTCGAGGTTCTGGTCGGGTTTGAGAGGATCGGTGAACCTGAGCATGAAACAGGGTTCGCCCGAAGCGATATTTCTCAGTTCGATCCATCTGAAATCGCCCAGGGCGGGGATTTCCTCATTTATCTGTTTGTCGGCCGATGCACCTATGGGATCACCGTTAATGTTCAGGCTGACCGCCGAGGCCCGGGTCCCGCGGATTATCGAGTCGGCCTGGAAGGTATGCTGGTTGTTCTTTGAATCATGCTGCCAGGTGACGGGAAGTGTGCGTCCATCCTGGGTTATCGTAAGCATTTCCTCCACCTGTTTGTCAGTGGCCACATCGGCCGTGTAAACTATTCCATTTAAATGTTCTTTAGTAAGATCTGCGGATGTGTAGGCCTTATGATTGTCGACGCTCACGTCAAAGTCCTGCTTCATCGTCTGGAACTGGAACGTCAGCTTTTTCAGTGAGTCGGGCACGGTCACGAGTTTAGAAAGCCTGAACTCCACTGTAAAGACCTTATCCTGGGGGAGAGGTTCATCCGGACTGAATTCTATGGTACGGCTGTCGGTCCAGCAGAGTGTCCCTTTGACCGAAGGATTGATATCCATGAAATCTTCCTGTATCGGGATCTTCACCGAGGATGAATCTACATAATCATCGGCCAACCTGATTTTGATAGTCGAATGCGTTGAGACCAGTCCGGAAGTGAAGGCCTGCACATACTGCCTGAACGCAGGATTAACACGCATCAGCGGGCCTTTTTGTGAACGGCCCAGGGTTTGAATAAGGACCAATGCAACCACAATGATCAGGGCGGGAAGGCCGATAAAGAGCAGGAGTTTTTTTCGTGTCGACATGGGGATGGGATTTTGCTGAAAGTTAGCAATATTTTTTGCTCACCGGTAAACCAGGGTTTAATGATTTTGCAGAAAAATGTATCACTTTTTCGGTTTCGCCGGATTAAGAAAGAAATATGCAAAAGTTAAGTTAAAACTAAACATTTATGACTATATTTGCATTGCGGAAGATTCCTGAAGTTTCCAGGAAAATCTCTGTATATAAAATTATCATTAACGGAAGATGTCCATATGATGAATTTGAAATGGTGATTTCGCGAGAAGCCACATATGGAAAGGAATTGTTAACCATCCAGGCCCGGTTGACAGAAATGGCTGAAGGAAAATTGCTGCCTGAGCAAAAGTTTAAAAACATTACCCCGGTAGGAGACCTGGTGAAGGAATATGAAATTAAAACACGGAATCTTCGGGTATATCTTTTTCATGAGAAAAATACTGGCAGGATAATAGTAAGCGGTGGCAAGAAGGTAAAGCAGAAAAGTATGATTAAATATTTCAGAAATATAAAACGTCAATACATTCTAAAAGGAAACGGAATATGATTTCGCATAAGGAATTAATTCAGACACCAGAATATTGGATTGAAACCATTCAAAATGAACTTTTCAGAGAGGTTCACAACTATCTGCATGAGCATGGAATGAATCAGACTCAATTTGCAGATCAACTTGGTGTTTCAAAAGGTTATATCTCGCAAATCCTGAATGGAAATTTTAATTTCACTTTATCGAAACTTGTTGAATTGTCGCTGGCGATAGGAGTTGTGCCAAAATTAGCCTTTGAAAAGATTGAAGAAACAACTGCCCAATTTCATGACAAGGAGGTGAAACCGTTTATTAAGAAACGAAATCGGTCTCTTGTTTAGGGTTTCGATGCAGTTTTTTTTAATGGAAAGATATGTATAAGCTTCTTTTGGTATTCAGCTAAATTGTCGTTTCACTGATACGACAATTAAGCTGAATACCAAAAATGATAGAGTATATTGTTTTTTTAATTATTATTTTTGTAGAAGAACTCCCTCCTATGGCAAGAAATTCCTTTTTATTCGTTTTGATCCTGCTGTTTGGTTTCAGGGTCGCGTATTCCCAGCAATCGACATGCATGAGCGATTTTGATTTCCTGGTAAAGAAGATAAAAAGCTGTTACCCCGGATATGCCGATAAGGTCAAGGGGGATAAGGCGCAAGAGCTGGTTAAGCTTGAGAAGTATTTAAGAGGGCGGATAGTCCTTTACCCTGATTCATGCGGGGTTTACCTGGATGAATATGCAGAGTTTTTCAGGGACCATCATCTTAAGGTCAGGAGGACCCCTGGCCCTGACAGGGAATGGGTTCAGATGGATACTTCAAGCTTTGGAAAGAATATCCTTATTGACACAACCGCCTTGTTCAATAAAACAAAGGGATCACGCGGAATTGAAGGCCTGTGGGTCTCATACTGCGGTGAAATCGCCGTGATCAGGGACCCTTCTTCAAACAACTATCTGGGTGTTTCGGTGAGCTATTCAGGCTGGAAGCCAGGGCAGGTAATGTTTGAATTCGCAGCCATGGAGGCCGGTGGGGCTTTGGCAGGATCTCATCCGCCGACAGGCGATACATTATTCAAGGTGAAAGAGTTTACCACATGGAAAGGGGCGAGAAACGGGAAAAAACTGGCCAGTCTGCATGTTGACCGGCATATTCTGGAGATTCACGATGTAAGATTTTTTGTGCGCAAATCCTCATCTGCCCGCAATGATATGGCCCTGATGAAGTCATACACTCCAGTTTACCCGAATGGTTCCAACACTTATTTTACTTTCGGCATACTGAGCGACAGCACGTTTTTCATGCGGGTCAACAGTTTTGACGGGTTTAAGGAGCAGATCGAAAAGACCATACGCCAGCATTGGGATGACATTATGAAACGACCGAATTTCATCATTGACCTGAGGAATAACGGGGGTGGACAGGATGATGAGTTCCAGCTGCTGTTGAGCCTGATATACACCACGCCCTATATGAGCAAGGGAGTGGAATGGTATGCATGCGATGACAATATCAAGCTGTATGAGGATGACCTGAAGACAGGGAATACCATGAACGGGGAGGAAGGCATCAAATGGACGACAAGCCTGCTCACCGAGATGAAAAAGAATCCCGGCGGATTTGTGATCCATCCCATGATGGGCAGGGATGTCATGGTGAAAGAAGACACCGTTTACAAATATCCCAGGCGGGTTGGCATCATCATCAATGAGAATAACGGGTCCTCAGCCGAACAGTTCCTGCTTGATGCGAAACCCAGTTCGAAAGTCACTCTCTTCGGCAACCAGAATAC
>JBAXLI010000109.1:0-9742 GCA_037134895.1 Bacteroidota bacterium | reverse complement strand
GTAATTGCTCATTACAAAAGGGACTGATTAGTTACAAATATACTTGTATATTTGATATATTAAAAAAATTATCCACACCTTAACATTTTACTTATGAAAAAGCTGGCAATCTTTTTCCTTTTGTCTTTTATCCTGTCAGTAACAGGAGTAAATGCGCAACAAACCTATAACCCGAAAGCAGTTATTCCTGCTGCTCCGGATGTGAAAACAGGCGTACTTCCAAACGGGTTGAAGTACTACATCAAGTTCAACCAGAAACCTGAAAAGAAAGTTGAACTTCGGCTGGCAGTGAATGCCGGGGCCATTCTTGAAGACGATGATCAGCGCGGACTTGCGCACTTCATGGAACATATGAATTTTAACGGCTTGAAACATTTCCCAGGCAATGAACTGGTACAGTACCTTCAGAGTGTGGGAGTTGCTTTCGGCAATGACCTGAATGCGTTCACCGGTTTCGACCAGACGCAGTATATGCTGCCGATCCCAAGTGATGATACAAACAAGCTGGAAAAGGCCTTTACCGTCATTTCCGACTGGAGTGGAGCGGCCCTGCTCACCAACGAAGAAGTTGACAAGGAACGTGGTGTCATACTGGCCGAAAGCCGCATCGGAAAAGGGGCGAACGACAGGATGATGAAAAAATGGCTGCCCGCACTTATGAACGGCTCAAAATATGCAACCCGCCTGCCGATTGGCCTTGACTCAATTATCCAAAATTTCAGCTATGCTTCTCTTCACAGGTTTTACACTGACTGGTACCGTCCCAACCTCGAGGCAGTAGTTGTCGTTGGCGACATGCCGGTTGACAAAGCTGAAAAAATGATCATTGAAAAATTCAGTGCTTTTAAAAATCCCGCCAATCCCCGTCCCCGCCAGGCTATTTTTGAAGTGAAACCATTTACAGCCAGCCAGGCCATGATGGTAAGCGATAAAGAAGCTAATGCCACCCAGATATCCATCGTCGGAAGCTCAGGTCCCAGCCACCCGGTTATAACCCAGGGTGACTATCTGAACCGCATGTGCAATGAATTGTTTTTCAGCATGCTTTCGATGAGGTTGGATGAATTGAAAAACACTGACAAGCCTCCTTTCGTATTCGCTTATTCATACCTGGGAGGCTGGGCCAGGGGTTCAGAAAGTTACAATGCCATGGCTATATGTGGAAACGAACAAATGCAGCAGGCTATCGAAGCATTGGTCACCGAAAACATGCGGGCTAAAAAATTCGGCTTTACCAAAGATGAGCTGGCACGCGCCAAAGCGATGATGCTGTCAAACTATGAAAACCGTTATAACGAAAGGAATAAAACAGAATCGGGAAACCTGGTATGGGAATTGACTTCCAACTTTTACGAAAACGAAGCGATCCCTGGCATTGAATGGGAACGCAATTTTGTAAAGCAGAATATTGACCGCATTAGCCTGAACAGTTTTGACAGTATAAGAAATAAGATCACATTCGATAATACTTATTTCTGTTATGTCACAGCTAAAACCCAGGACAACCTGCCTTCTGATGCGCAACTGAAAGCATGGGTCGACAATGCCCTGAAAAAACCGGTAGAGGCTTACAAAGAAAAAAGCATTGCTGCTTCTTTGCTTAGATCAGAGCCGAAACCAGGAACAGTTGTGAAAACCGAAAAGAATGAAAAACTCGGCACCACGACTCTTACACTGAGCAATGGTGTGACAGTATGCCTGAAGCCAACCGACTTTAAAAATGATGAAATCATCTGCAAGGCATCACGTTTAGGCGGATACAGTCTTTATGAAGGCAGCGACTACCCCAGCGCTCAATTCTCAAACAACCTGGTTGAGGAAATGGGATACGGGGATTTCTCAAATTCGGATCTTACCAAATTCCTTTCGGGGAAGCAGGTTTCGGTCATGCCAACTGTTGAAATATATACTGAGTATATCGACGGGAACAGCACAATTAAGGACCTTGAAACCATGTTCCAGCTGATCTACCTGAAATGCACTTCACCCCGCATCGACTCCCAGGCTTTCAAGTCCTTCGTCAGCCGCGAGAAACAGCAGCTTGAATCGATCAAACAGAATCCCCAGTACCTGTTCATGGATTCTGCCTATAATACGCTTTACAGGGGAAACAAAAGAGCACACCTGATCGAGAATCCTTCAGTATACAACCAGGTACAAATAGGCAATGCCGTGAATTATTATAAACAGAGGATTTGTAATGCAAACGGCATGTATTACACCTTTGTCGGAAGTTTTACAGTTGAGCAGATCATTCCGCTTATTGAAAAATACATTGCATCCCTGCCTTCTGCACCTATTGTTAAAAAATTCAAGGACATCGGCATTATCCCGCTCGAAGGCAGGAACAATTTTGTCCTTAACAAAGGCTCAGAACCCCAGGCCATGCTGGCTTGTTTCTTCACCGGGAAAATGACGTATAATCCTGAAGAAAATTTCCTGCTGTCACAGCTTAACGCCGTCATCAATAATCAGATCGTTGATACAATACGCGAAAAAATGAGTGCTATTTACGGCGGAGGTTGCGGTGGCGGAATTCAAAAATTCCCCAGGGAGGAGTTTGTCATACAGGCCCAGTTCCCATGCAGTCCCGACAACATTGAAAAGGTGAACACAGCATTCATCGGCCTGATCGAACATACCAAACTCGACGGGGGCATTACAGCCAAAGACCTCGAGCGCGTAAGGGAACCGGCCCTTGAACATTTCAAGACCAATATCAAGACCAACAACTACTGGCTTACCGGTCTGCAAAATGCATTTCTCTACGGGACAGACCCTGAAAGGATCATCACTTACGAACAGCGGCTACAGGCTATCACTCCTGAAAAACTGGTTCAGACCGCCCGTAAATTCTATACCCTGCAGAACACTTTAAAAGCTGAGTGGCTGCCTGAAAAAGAAAAGTGAAACCTGGTTGACAAGAAATAGCAAATCCAAATGATATGACCACAGAAGTTTTGCTTCGGGGCCTGATATTTTGTCTTGCTTTTTCACTGACTGCGGATTACGGATTCCCGCAAAATAAAATTGTCGGGAAGTTCGGCTAACGGACTGGGCTGGGGGTATGCAGGCGGACAGCGGACTCATATCTGGGTCGATGACAATCTGAAAACACTGGTAGTGGTCCACCGGCTTGGACCTGGCTCATCGCCTCCAAACCTCTCGGGCTATCTTGCGGTGGACAAGGCCGTGAACATGGGACAATCGGCTTCAGACTGGACCCTGAACTGGCAGATCTATGCATCCAATCTCTATTCAGGAGGGAATTACCTTGACCAGGCCAGGTATCCCCAGGCCGGCATTTACAATCGATGTTGATGTGGATCCTGCAACAGAGACTTATAACGGGAATTTAATACTGGGTGTTGGGACTCTGAATACCTCTACTCAGGATTTTGAGTATTCATGGTCCTTGCTTCCTCTGCTACAACCTTTAGGCAATACTCCTCTGAGTCCACGGATTGCAGCGGACCATGACGGCAAGAATGTATGGGTGGTTTGTTTGGCTGCAATCCTCCTCCTCGTGATGAGATATCTTATTCAACCGCCTTTGATTGCGACCTGACTGTTGATCATTGCGGTAATCCACGCATCGGAGTAGGGATACATCTGACAGGAAGTTCAGGATTTACAATATCAGTGGCCGACAGCGCTTTTGGTATCTTTGATGTCTATTCCAATGATAAGGGTTTAAACTGGTGTGCAAGATGGCTCGGAGGGCCAAAGCATTTCAGAGGATGGTACAACCAGGTCCAGGGGTTGTGGGAGGACAACCGGGTGAATATTGCTACCTCAGCTGATGGTAAGAAGATTTTCTATACCTGGTTGGATTCGCAGAATCCGCAGGATACGGCAAACGATCATCCTGATCTTTATGCCAGGGCCTGGGATCTTATTCAAGGCAAACTGACCAATGCCTCAGAAGCAGATAATGCTGTGAACGTTACAGCAGGTTCTTCAATTGCCCGTTCCGCTTTTTTCGGAGATGCCTCCTCCATTGTTTTCACACTGCCCTCAGGCGGATGCGTGATTCCGATTGTGACCGAATCCCTGACTTCAGGAAACCTGATCAATCCGGTGAGTTTATCATTGAAAGGAGCCAGTTCAAGCAGGAGTTTTAACACTGTTTGAAATGGTTGATTTCAGGGCGATAGATAGCGATCAAGCATTTGCAGCAGGTCTTCCCGGCGAATGGGTTTTGAAATATAATCATCACAACCCGAATCTCTGCTTTTCATTTGGTCGGTTGACATGGCAAAAGCTGTTTGGGCAATCACAGGTAAGTCCGGCCGCAAGTTTTTCATCTCCCTGGCCAGGTCCCAGCCTATGGCATCGGGCAGCCTCACATCAAGCAGGACAAGATCGAATTGTGAAAGCATGGAGTACTTTTCCCTGAGCTGTTTGCCATTATACACACAAGTACAGGACACCCCGGTCTTTCTAAGTATTGCGATCAGGTACTCCACATTGGTATGCTCGTCCTCAACCAGAAGCAATCGCTTGAGAGGCCATTTTGCTGACACAGCCCGTTTCATTCCATGTTCAGGTAGAATTGTACCAGAAACATTTTTTTCAGGATGATCGAAAGGCAAGGTGAACCTGAAAATACTCCCATTACCGGGTGCCGAATCAACGCTGATGTCTCCTCCCAGCAAAGCCAGCAATCCTTTGCAGATTGAAAGCCCCAGACCGGCACCTCCATACTGATGGGCTAGTTCAATATCGGCCTGCCTGAAATGCTCGAAAATGACATCCTGGTCCTTCTTTGAAATTCCAATCCCCGTATCGGAAACAAACAAGTGTATTATCCCATCCCTGACTTTCTCATAACCAAAACTAATCTTACCTGTTACTGTAAATTTGATTGCATTGTCTATCAGATTTGTAAAAACTTGTTTGAGTATATATGGGTCGGTGAGGAGGATGGCTTCGGATGATTCCATAGGCAGGATACATTCACAGTTAACCTCTTGCTTCCTCAATTTGTCAAGTTTTTGCCGGGTCAGAAGGTAAATCTCTCCAAGAAGATGATTAAGGTCAACATTACTGATTGCAATTTTTGAATTCCCCGATTCAATCCTTGAAATCTCGAGAAGTTCGTTGATGATATGCATCAGATCATCGGAACGGGATTGGATGATCGAAGAATATTTCTCACGCTCTTCAGGCTGGAAATCCGGATCGGTAAGAAGCTGTGCAAATCCCACAATGGAATTCATCGGAGTCCTGATCTCATGGGACATATTAGCCAAAAAGGCTGATTTCAGACGGTCAGCTTCCTGGGCCTTTTCTTTTGCTGCAAGCAGGTCCTCCTCAGTTTTTCTCCTCTCGGCAATTTCAAAAACCATAGAAACCACATAAGCAATTGTAAGTGCAAACTCGCGCTCATCGCGCAACCATGCTCTGGGGGAGCCGGTATACTCAAAGCAAACCACACCTTTCAACATCCCTTCTTTCCAAATCGGGACATCGAGCATGGAGATAATTCCATTCGAAGAGAAATATTCTTCTGGCAACTGCAACGTGATGGGGTCATTGAAAACATTATCAACTGCAATGACATTGCCCTTCTTAAGTTCATTGATGTATCCGGGAAAATCAGATGAACGCAAAAGCTCCCCTGAAGAATGAGAATTTTGAACTGAACTGTATAATTCAAGGCATTGCAGTTCAGAATATGAATTGCCGAAAACCCAGATGCTTGTTCTGGGACAACTGAGGATCCGTGAAGTAACTTCAGAAATAATCCGAAGATTTTCAAGCAGACCTGACCTGAAAAATCCCTCCCTGCTAATTAGTTCCGACATGAGCCGGGAATACTGCTGATGACGTCCTTCACGCGCCCTGATTTCCTCTCCGGCTTTTTTCATATCACTGATGTCACGTGCAACACTCAGTATACAGATATCACCGTTATAATTGAAAAAGCTTGCCGACATCAGTCCGTGCAGTTCACTTTTGTCCTTCCGCTGAAATACTGCCTCAAAATTACTTACCGAACCTTTTTCTTTTAAAACTGAGATCAAATGGTCCCGGTCAGAAGTTCGTTTCCAGATATTGACATCAAGCGTTGATTTTCCAGTGACTTCTTCCCGGGTAAAACCCATAAGCGAGGTAAATGCATCATTGAATTCAAGGAAAAAGCCGTCGGTGATGCGTGTGAGAATAACCGCATCAGGACTCATTTTGAAAATCGTTTCAAACCTGTCTTTTGACTCCGACAAGTCAGCATTCATCCACTGTGTGACCATGACCACAAGACCATAAGTCCAGAGTAGCCCTACTACAAGAGCGTCGAAATAACCCAGCAGATTGTACAGGCTGATTTCATATGGGGCAAAGCTCAGATTCTCCCAGAAAATTATGACAAGCCTGCTCAAAAAGACCATGCCATGAAGGATTGTAATAATACCGATAAAGGCAGAGGTAATTTTTATCGAAGAGGGCCGGTCCCTGAAAGCCGTAATGGCAGTCGGAACGGAAATGACGAAAAACGCAAGATTTAGGATTACCGACCTGCTCCTGATGTCATTATCGATAAAAAGAAAAAATGCCAGCAGGAACGCAAATACTGTATATGCGGCCAAAATGCTTTTCAGATGCAGGGTTTTTCCAAAGAACCTGCGAATACCGAAATAAATGCATACCGCACCCCCCACCAGGCTGAGATTCTGCATCATTACCGCAATCGCGAAGATTTCAGGGATCTGCCTTAGCAAAAGAAAACTGAATCCAACGAATTCCAGCACGCACCATCCGAGCCACCAGGTTATACCCGCATAGACTTTATTCGTCCTGTGAAGAACGATAAAAAAAATCATCTGGATCAGATGTGTCAGCCCAGTGATTAAGATTAATGTCTGTAAATCGATAATTGCAGCAGGCATTTCTGATCAAATACAAGGGTTCATACAAAAATACACCATTTTAATTATGGAAATAGTAAATTGACAGTGGTTCTGAAACCAAATTGAGGCTGATTAAAGTTTCCAAAAAAAATCTTTGGACCCAACACGAAATTCAGGTATTGTTTGCCCATTTTCAGCATATACTGAGTTGTTATAATGAGCGAACCATTGGTCACATGCGAAATCCACTCATAGCCGATCTCAGAGGTCACACCCAGTCCCCATCCATGTCTGAAGTTAACTACCGCAAGAGGCTGAATGTAAGTATAGCTGAAATCTTTTCTCTCTCTGCTTCCCGCATAGCTCCATAAGTGAAAAACCAAAAAAGCCGCAAGGAACTTTCTTGTTTGGGCAGCGAAAATCCCTCCAGGACCGGCTGCCCATTTTTTAGCGGAAAGCAAGTCTGGAAAACCACTTGGAAAATAGAACGAAGGGCCAACTCCCCAAACGAACTTCCCCGGCTTCGGAGAAATAAAAGTATTGACAAGCAGATCACCAAGCCCGGTCTGGCTGGTGTTACCGTAAATGCTTACCTGGGAAATAACCGGTAGAACCACCCGGTTGATAAGGTCAATCTTCTTCCCAAGCGAAAAGGGAAAGATAGGCATCAGGTTCATGGTCCACTTGAACCCATTGCCGGGAGGAACATTCACATCGAAATTATTCTGAAAAGGCAGACTGATATAGCAAAGCGGATTAATCTCACGGGGCAGGAGTGCATTCTGCGGCCCGGGTTGTTCCTTCTGGGCTATTGCGTGGCTGATTGGGCACAATAGCAACAAAACCACGAACGCAAACAGGAATACATATCCCATTGGACCATGGAAACTCAATCTTCCGTCTGAATAACAGCGAGGTTGAGTCATTCAATCTAGGTTTAAATAGACCGTGAATTATAACTAACTCTTTACCTGTTAAACAAATATAAGTCAAAGTGATGTCAAATACAAGGTTTGTAAAAAATACTTGCAGGAAGAAGTCAACGAAACAAAAAAGCGCCCTGAATCAAGGCCAGATCTTCTTACAGAGGGAGCAACAGGATTACTATTGGTGATCCTGAACATGGAGGGGACTTAAAAGAAAAGTCCTTATCGCTGCGCTCTCAAACTTTTTCATTTTATGCAATCCCGGGTAAAACCCGGATTGCTCAAAATGAAAAAGTCCGGACTTCGTCACGGACTTTTCTTTTGTGGGAGCAACAGGATTCGAACCTGTGACCCTCTGCTTGTAAGGCAAAAAATTGGGCTTTTGTACTTTTTTGTAAAAGTTCATCATTCGACTCATTATCAATTATTTACACGCCTTGTTGTTGATAATTATTTTTGTAAATTTTGTAATTTTTAGCTGTTTCATGTGTACTTTTATGTGTACTTTTTAATAAAATATTATGAAAACAGATAACACCCCTGTAACAGGTATAATACTCGAAACACGTAAAAGTAATGCCGATGAATTGCATCCCGTCAAATTAAGAGTGACCTATAAAGGTAACCGTAAATATTACACGTTGAAAGGCCTTGATAAAAAGACTTTATACATGTCCGCTGATGACTTTAATAGAATTTCAACGTCCACTAAATTAAAACCACTTAAGATCCATCTCGGCGAAATTGAAAAAAAAGCCATGAAGGTTATTGAAGAGACGAGCGTTTTTTCCTTCGAAGCCTTCGAAACCTCATACTTCTCAAAACATAAAGACGCCAACGATCTCTTTTCTAATCTCGAAGCCACGGCCAAACAATTCCGTGATGCCGGCAAAATCAGCACAGCCGTTACCTATGAATGTTCCCTCAAATCCCTTAAAGAGTTTACCGGCAAAGAACAATTCCCTTTTGAATCGGTCACAGTCACATTTCTGAAAGCATATGAAAAGTGGATGCTTACCCCCAGAACCATTGAATGGAAAACAAAATCCGGTAAGACCAAATCCCGTACAAAATTAAACGGCCGTACTACCGTAAGCATGTATTTGCGTAATGTCCGCACTGTATTCAATAAAGTAAATCCCAAGGGCGTGTTATATCCTTTTGGAAAATCGAAGAACGGTTTGTATGCAGTCCCCAAAGGCAGGAACACCAAAAAGGCATTAACCCAGGCCGATGTCGCTAAGATCGCATCATACAATGCTGCCACCGGAACACTTGAGCAACAATGCCGCGATTACTGGCTGTTCAGTTATCTCTGCAACGGCATCAATATAAAAGACCTGGCACGCCTCAAGTACGAGAACATCCATGGCGATAAAATTACTCTCATCCGCGCAAAAACAGCCGATACAGTCGAGGAGGAAACAACGATTGATATTATGATCACCCGGCAAATCCGTCGCATCATCGACCTTCACGGCAATAAACCGGGCAGCAACGATCAATATATCTTCCCTATTCTAAGTAAGGGGCTCACTCCCAATGACGAATACCGCTTAATCCAGCAAACGGTGCGCAATATCAATGACAACATGACACGTATCTGCAGCGAGCTTGAGATCGCCCGGGCTACAACCTACACGGCCCGGCATAGCTTTGCCACAGTATTAAAGCGTTCAGGCGCATCCATTGAGTTTATCAGCGAATCACTCGGCCATAAAAGCAAGCAAACCACCCAGAACTACCTGGCCAATTTCGAGGATGATGAAAAAACGAAGTGGGCGAATATGTTGTTGCCCGAAACGGAGGTTTAAGAATTCCCGGTAAAAACCTTCCATCCGTCTTCCGGCGATTAACAAGCTTTCATATGTTAATAACCAAACCAAGGTGGTTATTCCCAGCTCGGTAAAGATTATTTTTTAGGGTGCTATATTGTTGAAAACATAAAGAAGAATAATTTTTATC
>JBAXLI010000108.1:0-10375 GCA_037134895.1 Bacteroidota bacterium | reverse complement strand
TTGGTTCTTGGTTCTTGGTTCTTGGTTCTTGGTTCTTGGTTCTTGGTTCTTGGTTCTTGGTTACTTGGTTAGTGGTGCGGGTGGATCGTAGCTGATATCAATCATGGCAGGGCTGCCGTTTTGATCAATCTTTATAAGCAATGACTGGTATGGCCTGAATTCAAGGTTCATACTGACAATATGCCCGCTGACATTAAAAACAACCTGCTTATTGATTGACGAGTTGCTCAGTGATTGTCCGTATTTCAAAGGCAGGTGAAGATCCTGAGCATTCGGATTGGCTAAGAAAAAATAATAATCCCCTCCTTCCTTCCGGCACCAGAAATCGGGAAGATTTTCTCCTGTGAGCAGGGGTTCAGGCAGGGAGATAGTTTTAAACTCCCTTCTGAAATTCTTCAGGGGCGTCAATTCTTTCAGCAGCTTTGCATATTCCGGTGATTTGTTCTTCCCCGGCTGGGTGGGAATCTTTTTCATGCATACGGGCAACCCTTGTTTTGCCAGGGAAACGATGGTTTTCAGTGCATCGATGTCGATATGGTCAGCGTCGATATACAGCAGGGAAAATGCCCCGTCACCGCAAACCAATTTACTGTTGACCACTTTGCCGTTTTTCAGAAAATCCCCGCTGATCCATACCGGGTTGTATCCTTTGAGCTCTGACGGAGGAACGGTCCGCCTCATTTCGTACTCACCCCAGGCCCAGGGCTGCTGTGGATCGGGATTCTTCATTTTACACGTCACCCAACTGTCTTCGACAGGAAGGTATATTGCCACGTCAGAATACGTACTTCCCTTTTTCATGTACCTGCTGACCCTGCCCATATATTCGTTAAACCCGGCTATATCCTTCGAGAGCTTACCTTTTTTGCCAACATGAACTGAGGCATAAAACATGATCGTATCGATACCCACCGGGTTGAAAGGCATACCATGCCAAACCACCTGGTTCACTCCATTGGCAAAAAGTGCATCAGCGATCAGTTTCAGATCGGCAACCTGTTCTTTTCCCCTGAGTTTGAAATCCATCTTCTTTGTTTCGGCATTGTATTTGGGGAAGCCATAGGCGCAGGTAAAGGTTTCAGAGGTAACTTCCTTATGCGAAGCCAGGCAGGCTGCCGATGCCACGATCCGCGAATAAGGAGGCTCATACAGCATGGCTTCCGTTTCAGGGACATCTGCAGCCGCATATGCCGAAACCAGGTCAACCGGTGCACCGGCACATTGTACACGCGAAAACGCGCCAAGCGACTTGCATTCAGCTGCAAACGGTTTGTAAAACTGCGCGATGATGTACTTCGAAACCAGTTTCATATAATCGTAGCGCTCATCAGGATACTTGGTGCTATAAATACTGTCCATGAACGGATTGATATCGTAGCCGTACTCCTTCTCAAAAGTTTCACCGAAACCGTTCGTCCAGATGCGTGAAGTTTCAACTTCCCATGAATCGCAGAACAAACCCGATCTCGATCCCTTAAGGGCGGGTTTCAGGGCATTGCCCATCCGCAGTGAATATCGTTGAAAAGCCGCGCTGTCCATATGGTTCAGGATATACCCCTTCTTCGGGTACTCCCATGAAACCACCTCATAGGTCCATTTGGCGCTGTCGTTCTTTTCGTGCCAGGTTTGCGTGGCATCCTCGCGTTTCACCCGGGTATCGCCAAAGGGCCATCCGGTGCCGAACGTAAAATCGCACCTAAGGCCAAGACTGTCGGCACACTGTTTCGCAAAAGCAACGATCTCCGACCATTCGGGACTCAGCCAGGCCTGCCTCGGGAGGTAATTGGTATCAAGGGGTTCGCTGTAAAACCTCTTCCTGTTCAGGGGATACACGAAAGCAATTTCGACCCCACCAAAATTATTTTGTTTCGCCCAGATTAGGTTAGCCCTCACATCCTCCTTCTTGATAATCCTTGCAAACCACCACCAGCGGGTAAGCGGTTTTGACGATGGATAATGCATTGCATTTTCCTGCGTACCTGCAAAGGCCGGGATCAGCAGAGCCAGCAAAAAAACCGGCAGTAAGTTCCTGTATTTTCTCATGGGGCAAATATAAAAAGTATCTGACTGCGGATGAGGGATCGGCTTTGTAAAACAGCATTCCCCTTCTTTGCGCTACCATCCACAGCTTCCCGGTGGCGGAACCGGGATTGTTTTACCCGACTGCCTGGTTGCTGAATACCCGCAGGCATTTTTCTCCCGGTATTTAATGGGAACGAAAGCCTGGGGCATATATCTCCCGAAAAAAGCATACCTGATACCATTAACGATTCTTAAAGGTGCATGCTGCCAGGACTGGGTAGCATCATTAAAGAATTCGCAGGAAGATGTTGAGAAATTTTCGATTGGATGGCTGATCTCATAGATGCAGAGAGGCCCGTCAATACGGGAAGCCTGGAAGTTATCAGGAGGCAAAGGAGGGGCTGCGTTAACCACCAGGTACCATGCAGTATCCTTTTCAATATGCCCGGGGAGTACTGTAGTAAGGACGATAGGATAAGCCTGGTTCGCCTGAACCCCAGGTTTCAGCCAGATCTTTACTTTCCCGCTATGGTGCTGGGGCTGTGGGTTTGGAATCCCAAAGGGCTGAATCTCAAAAGCCGGCGATGACCAGGAATACGTGGCATCCGGATAATAATTGGCCGATAAAATGCTGTTCGAGGTTTCCGGGGAATTCTCCGAAATGCAGACCTGGTTTGGTGTTCCCGAAAAGAACCTGATGGGGGAAGCCTTCTCCCCGTTGAGTTTATAAACCCTCACGTATTCTATCTCCAGATGACCGGTCAGTGCTGACGGGATAACCGAATCGTGGGTCACTACCGTATTCGGACCTGAATTGAACCTGATGCAAAACGGGCCATCGGGGGGCATGAACGACTTCGGGTCCCCCGAGGTGCATCCGGCAGGCTGATCGTCCATTTTCATGGTCTTTACAAGCTTGTTGTTCACAAACCAGTTGATGCTGTCGCGGCACCAGCGCACTGCAAAAACAGTCCAGTTGGTAAACAGACTCTGTGAAGGATGTATCCTGTAAAAATTCTCGGCTTTGGCCAGGCTTCCCTTTATCCTCCAGTGGTATGCAATATTAAAATCAGCCGAATCATTTGGCTGGGTTTCGAATATATCGATCTCGTTATCATCGAGAATATTTGGATGAGGAATGGCGGGATCATCGGAATCCAGCACGCTCCACAGCCACATCGCACTCCCTTGTCCGGGAGAACAATAGAGCTGGCGCACCTTTGCTTCAAGATAGCCGCTCCCGTAAAAGTAATAGCTCTTAAACGTATGGTTGGCCGTGTCGACAGTCATAGTTTTAATCTCGCCCATTGAATACGGGCAACCCATGAGAGGTACATCTGTATTCGCCAGGTTTGCGGATGAGGTGAAGGTGACATTATCCTGGTTGCGCATGAAGTTGAAGTCGCAGCCCTTATCGTCGTTGGGTTTGCTTACATTCCAGTATTTCGAAGGGTTTTGGAATTGCTGGTTCAGAAGGATGTAGTAACCCTGTTTTTCGGCCGGGTTTGACGGACAGGCAGGGATGTCGGTATAGATATCGCAGCTTGCCGGCTTTGCTTCCTGGGAATAAATGCGCCCCGAGGCAAGCAGCAGTATCAAAAAGAAGAGAACCAGCCTGTACATATTTTCAGATTAACATCTATTTTCCCAACCCAAATCCGGGCGAGACCTTGACCAATTCACGTGAAACAATAGAACCGACGGTATTCATCCGCAGTATATAAAGACCCTCACCGAAACCCGAAAGATCAGCACTGAAATCCTTCAATCCCCTGCAATCCTGAGCAAACACAAGCCTCCCGGTGAAATCCAGTATCTCGATTTTAATCAAAGGCTCGGTGGAGCAGATGTTCAGGATGCCGGATACAGGATTCGGGAATACGGATAACCGGGGTGCTGCATCGGTTTCATCAATGGATGAGGGAGGGTGAACATAGCAGGCGTAGTTGAAGATGAAGCCTGTGAAGAATGAGCCCTCAGGCGCAGTGATGGGAATCATCGAAACAAGGTCACCCGAAGTAATGTTCACACCCCGGGAGGTATGGTCGATGGCTTCGAAATAAAATACCCCGTTGAACGAATCTATGGTCACATATTCGTTAAGGATAGTATCGGCAAGCGGGAATTTCGAGAGGATGGTCAGTTCACCATTGTTCAGGTTGATCTTTGACAGTTTCCTTCCCATGATAAAGTTTCCCGTGAGCCCGTACAGGCTTGAATCCCTGCAGTTGTATTCCATGGGGCCGAAGGTTTCGCCGGGGTTAACCCCAATGGAAAAATCAGAGATGATCCTGCCCGAGTGAATGTCGATTGCAAGCAGGTGATTTATCGTATCATTCATAGACTGAAAATAGTACACTCCATGAACAGGATCCAGTGCGGTACCAGTGAGGATGCTGCAGCTATTAGCCAGGGAACTGTCAGAAACAGGAGTCACCGATCCTGTGAAAGGATCAAGTTTTGCCAGCCGGATATCGGCGGCGGCTGCATCCACTGTGAGACCATAAAGGCTGGAATCCCTGTAGTTGTAGGCGATCCCTTCGAAAGTCGAGTTCCTGAAATTGATTACAGTTATACTGCGGATGAGGTCTCCCGTTTTAATATTAAAAGCCAGGAGATCCGTTCCGTTAAGGTAGTAGAACACATGGTGAAGGGGATCTATCGTTCGTCCGAAAGCGCCCGGATCCCGGGGAACCGCAATTACCGAGATGTTTGTGACATTTCCGTCAGATGCGTTGATCTTTGAAAGGAAAAGTCCGGGACCCTGCTTCAATGAGGTAATTCCGTAGGTCAGGGAATCGACCTGGGCAGTCGCAGAGGAGCAGGCAATAAGCAAAGCAAACAAGAACAGCAGTTTCTTCATGTCAAATTGCATAGATGAGGTCATCATCCCATAAAACCATCCCTGAGGTAAAATTATTAATAAATCTGCGTAAACTCAGCTATTTGTTTATTGATTTAACTGAATATTATAGCAATTACGAGTTGTAATAAGCTGAAACAGCCTTATATTTGTATTGATTAACAGAACCTTAAAAAACCCGAATTATGCCACTCTTAGTAATTTCCCTGCTCACCATCCTGGCGGGCGCCCTGCTGCTTTCAAAATTCAAAAAAGAAATGCAAGGCAAATGCCTGATGTGGATTGCCTATTTCTTTATTATCGTTGGATTCCTTCTTTTCATAGGCTTTATAGCCGGAGGTATATGCAAGCTGAAGCATCACGGTTTCAAACATCACGGCTTCCGCTATGAAATGATGGGAAAAGGCCATGGTCACGGCCACTTTGGAATGATGCACAGAGGACCAGGTTGCTGTCCACCCGAAATGATGCATAAAGGCATGGATTGCTGTCCTGAAGGGATGATGCAAAAAGGAATGGATTGCTGCCCCGAAGGGATGATGGAAAAAGGAAAAGACTGTTGTCCTGAGGGAATGATGCAGAAAGGGAAAGACTGCTGTCCCGGGGGAATGATGGGCAAAGGCCACGACTGCGGAATGAAGGCTGATACTGCCTGCTGCCCCGGGGGTAAAAAGACCTGCGCTGAGCCCCCCGTCAAGGCTGCGGCTCCCGCGAAGCCGGCGAAGTAAAAGAGCGGGGATTTAATCGGTCAAATTACCAAGATTGATAGTATACTTAGAGAGTTCGATCTGCAGTTTAACTTTTGCCTGCAAAGCATTAAAGACCCTTAAAAGCGTATCTATTGTAACATTACTTGCATTACCTTCAATGCGAGAGATCTGGGCCTTTTGAACACCAATCAGCTTCCCCAGTTCTTCCTGCGTTAATCTGCGCTCAAGGCGGGTATTCTTAATCGCCTCTCCGATCAGCTCCATTTTTAATTCATATTCAAATTTATCTCTTCGAGGAGTACCAATTTTACCGATGAGTTCATCCTGAATTTCATCCAGCGTATATGTTTTAGTTTTTTTCATAATTCTCTAATTGCTTTTCTTTTAAATATTTATCTCTTAGATGTATTGCTTTTTTGATCTCTGCATCAGGTGTCTTCCTACTCTTTTTAATGAAACCATGAGTTGTGACTACCAATCTAACACCTTTTTCAGTCCTACCCCAAAAGCTTAACAGTCGGTAATGAAATCTATGATATAATGTTCTGAACTCCCAGATTTCATTTTTTAGTTTGCTGAATAGCTCCTTATCTGGTTTAACCTGAGCTTTTCTTATATTGAACAGGATCTTTTCATAATGTTTTGCTTCCATTCCTTTAAGGAACTCACGAGCGTCCTCAAGAAATATGATTTCAAACAACTTTCTCATCTGATTCAGAATTACAAAATTACGAAATGTTTCGTTATATGTAAACATTAAAAAAGAAAAAATAATCAAGTAATCCTTAATCCGCCAAGTCTCTAAAAGTGATACAGGAAAGCAAAAAAAATGGCCCGCAAATTGCAGGCCATCCGTTATAAACTAAAACTCAAGTCACGTGACACGTGACACGTGACACGTGGCACGTGTCATGCACCCAGGGTCGCAACCATCACCGCTTTGATGGTGTGGAGGCGGTTTTCGGCTTCGTCAAAAACGATGGATGCTTCTGATTCGAAGACTTCCTCAGTGACTTCGAGTCCGTCGAGTTTGTATTTCTTGAAGATATCGAGACCTACTTCAGTATCCTTGTTATGGAAGGCCGGCAGGCAGTGCATGAACTTCACCTTGGGGTTACCGGTCGCCTTCATCAGCTTTGCATTCACCTGGTAAGGCAGCATCAGTTTGATGCGCTCGTCCCATGCTTCCTTGGATTCGCCCATAGAAACCCATACATCGGTGTAAACAAAATCAACACCCTTCACGGCTTCACTCATCTTTTCAGTCAGTGTGATCTTTGCTCCGGTTGACTTTGCGATCTCTTTCGCAATCTTAACCAGGCTTTCCTCGGGCCAGAACTTCTTAGGAGCAAACGCCCTGAAATCCATCCCCATTTTCGCAGCGCCCACCATGAGAGAGTTTCCCATGTTGTTACGTGCATCTCCGCAGTACACGAACGATACCTGGTGCAGGGGCTTGTCGCTATGCTCCATCATCGTCATGAAATCGGCCAGGATCTGGGTCGGGTGAAATTCATTCGTAAGCCCGTTCCAAACCGGAACACCAGCATATTCGGCCAGTTCTTCAACGATCTTCTGTCCGAAGCCACGGTATTCGATGCCATCGTACAT
This sequence comes from Bacteroidota bacterium, assembly GCA_037134895.1. GTDB lineage: Bacteria > Bacteroidota > Bacteroidia > Bacteroidales > FEN-979 > CAIRDP01. The sequence continues at coordinate 3,169 of JBAXLI010000108.1, read as the reverse complement.
ACGACCGAGAACGCGGGCAGTATCCTTCATCGTTTCTTTTTTCCCGATATGTGAACCCTCGGGTCCGAGGTAAGTCACGCGTGCTCCCTGGTCGAAAGCAGCGGTCTCGAAAGCGCAGCGTGTGCGGGTCGAAGCCTTTTCGAAGATCAGGGCGATATTCTTACCCTTCAGGGTGGGCTGTTCTGTACCTGTGTATTTCGCCTTCTTAAGGTCGATCGCCAGGTTCAGCAAAAAGCGGAGTTCCTGGGGAGTAAAATCCAACTCCTTTAAAAAATTCCTGTTTCTGAGATTGAATGCCATGTGTATGAGGTTTTGATGATTGTGTCGAAATGGATGGCAAAGATAGCAAAAGGAGATTTACGATTTACGAAGCCCGATTTACGATTTCATTTACGATTTACGTTCGGCGAAGCCGTAATGAGCACCATTTAAAATAAACAATATTGCGAATAACCCCGATTTACGATTTCATTTACGAAGCCCGAAGCCTGATTTACGATTTCAATTACGAAGCCTGAAGCCTGATTTACTATAAGCACACATTTTAAGAAAATCTTTACCTTCGTATTCTAAATGGTCTTTTGCCGAATCATGTCCTTACACCGCATCCTTATACTAATTTCCCTCTGTGTTTTTCTTTGTTTGCAGACGGCCTGCAACCGTAGGGATGCGGATTCTGTTTCAAATCAAACTGAACCAGCCGTTCTGGATTCGTTGCGATATTACTGGAAAGAAATGAAGAAGACGAAGCTTGCAGATCAATCTGCTGCAAGGATGGCTGCGGAAAAAGCGCTACGACTTTCAAGGGCAAAGGGAAACCTTCGGGAACAGGCATATACCAGTTTATACGCTGGTACTGTATATCTTGAAAGTGATCCCGACAGCAGTTTATTGCTTACGAACAATGCTCTCGCCCTTGCAAAACAAAGCATTGAAGACAGCATTCTGCAGACTGTCTATTACAATCTGGCCTATCTGAATTATCTGGCAGGCAGCTATCCGCAGTCAATCAAACTACTGGATACTGCAATAAGTTATGCCGATGAGCGAAAAGATTCTAAAACAGTTGTCAATTCCCTGCTGGTCATGAGCAATATTGACCGGGCACAGGGTAATACAGAGCAAGCCAGAATGGATCTGATAAAAGCATTGACACTCGCGAAGCAAAACAAAATGGATGTTCAAACCGGAGCAATTTTGGGTAATCTTGGAGGCCTTGCGGGAAGTTCCGATTCAGCGGTTCTTTTATTGCGCGAGGCCGCGGGAATATTATCGAAAGTCCCTTATGCGAAAGAGGAACTGACCTCAGTCATGCTGAATTTAGCCAATTACATGACGAATCCCGACAGCGCGGTGGTGTATTACAATCGGGCCATAGAGCTGGCCAAAAAAGCTTCGCTTAGTGAACTCGAAATTGCAGCATACAATGATCTCGGCTGCACTTATATCGAGCAAGGAAAGTTCGGGCTTGCTGAAATCTGTCTTCGAGACCATGCCATCTATGAAGCTCAGAAAACAGGTAACAATGACTGGTTGTCGACCGCTCAGGAATCCTATGCCGAACTTCTCGAAAAGAAAGGCGACTTCAGGAATGCGTATATGTACCAGAAAGAATCGGCGAAAAGCAGGTCCAGGGCCAGTAAGCAATTAGCCTCAACACAAACGCGCATCCTAAATGCTTTATTGATGGCGAGGATACGCGATATGGAGATCAGGGAAAAGAACGAGGAAATACAACAAAAAAACGAAACTTTGAAGCTCACCTTCCTCACTATTGCTGTGATCGTTTTGCTTGCTATGCTTGCCGTATTGTATTTTTTATGGAAACTTCATCGTAAAAATCTGCGGATGAAGGAGCAGGAAATGGAAACCGCACGTCGTCTGGCGAAAATCGAAGAGAAGGAGAACAACAGAATGGCCATGCAATTACACGATACGGTAAGACCATTGAGATCGGTCCTGATCAATGACATGAAAACGCTTAAATTTCCCGACGAACAACTCAGGGACAGCGTCACAGCCAAAATTATGAATGCCATAAAAGCCCTGAGGAATATATCTCACCGCTTGAATTCAGAGAAGAGAGAGTTAATGAGCTTTAATGAGCTAATTAAGGATTCAGTGAAAGAGTTTGTTTCGGGAGACGACCTGAATATAAGCCTCGAATTACCCGAAGCAATGCCAACTCTGGACAGAGAAACGCAAAGTCAGTTTTATTTCATTATTCAGGAGCTGCTGATGAATGCTGAGAAGTATGTAATAAAAGGAGATGTGAAAATAAGCTTTGCCGAAGAAATGGACCGTTTTTTTCTGATCTATGGAGACAACGGGCCGGGATTCAAATCCGACGAAAGAGTCAGCCAGGGCCTGGGGCTAATGCATATCACTGAAAGGGCAGTATTGATGGGAGGAACAGCCAGTTTGGATACCCGGCCCGGCAAAGGTACAAGCTGGACAATCTCCATACCACTAAATAAAAACGAAAGCCAATGATCAGGATCTGGGTAATAGAAAATCATGAAACCATTATCCTTTCGGGTCTTAAACAGTTATTCAGACCAGGCCGGGATCAGATTTCATTTATCGGATCCAGCGTATCCACGGCAAGAGCTCTCGAGGACGCAGATCCTTCGACATTCGACCTTATTTGGCTTGACCTCTGGATTCCCAATGAGAACCCATTGCTTAATGTGATTGCGTTGCAGGAAAAATTTCCAGGCAAGCCTATATTGGTTTACACTTCTGAGGAATCCCCCGTATGGATGAAGAAAATGGCTAAGGCCGGGGTAAATGGGTACCTCATCAAAGAAGCGCCCAGGAGTGAGATATCGGATGCTATTCAATATGTATTTACCGGAAAAACCTGGTTCCCTATGCTTCCTCCGGAAGAATTTGCAGCAGCGACAAGTCAGGAAGAAGAATCCACAGAACAAAAGCTCAATGCAGTGCAGAGAAAAATGCTATGCTATCTTACCGACGGAAAATCAATAAAAGCCACTGCAGAACTGATGGGATTAAAACCCAACCAGGTTGAGAAAACATTGGTTCGATTACGTAAGCAGTATAATGTCGGCAACAATCTGGCGCTTGTCAAAGTTCTGACAGAAAAAGGACTGATCTGACGACTCATTTTCTTAAAAAAACCGTTTTCAGCGAAAACCCCTAAAAA
>JBAXLI010000107.1:0-10801 GCA_037134895.1 Bacteroidota bacterium | reverse complement strand
GGGATGCAGGATGCAGGATGCGGGATGCAGGATGCGGGATGCGGGATGCAGGATGACAGATGGTGGAAGGCAGACGTCGAATAAAAATTTTACTACATATTTGTATGTACAAACAAATTTGTATTATCTTTGCGGCACCATGATAAAGCCAAGCTCTCCATATTGCCAGTGTTTATATTATGCATCAAATGCCCTGGCCAGGATCACAACCAGGATGGCCGAGGAAGAATTCGCTTCGGTCGGACTTTCCCCTTCATATGCTTTCCTGATCATGACAGTTGCTAAAAAACCCGGCATTCAGCCCGGTGAGATCAGCAAAGAACTTGAACTCACACCTTCGACCATCACCCGCCTGATCGAGAAAATGGAAAAAAAAGGACTTCTAAGGAGGAAATTTGAAGGTAAAACAACCGGGGTGTTCATCACTGCAAAAGGCGAAGCACTGACGATAGATATAAAAAAATGCTGGCTGAACCTTTACCTGAGATTCAAGGAGACACTTGGAGAGGAGCAGGCAGAAAAGCTTACAGGCGTGATCTACACTGCCGTAAAAGAACTTAATAAATAATCAAATCAATAAATTGAAATTTAAAACATGAAAAAAATAGGAATTTTAGGATCCGGGATTGTCGGACAAACCCTCGCCAGTGGCTTACTGAAAAACGGGTATGAAGTGATGATAGGTACCAGCGACGTAAGTAAGCTGGCTGAATGGAAATCAAAGTCCGGCCCCAATGCATCTGCCGGGAGTTTCGCCGATGCAGCCGCTTTCGGCGAACTTATTGTCCTGGCAGTAAAAGGGAACCATGCCATTGATGCTGTGAACAGAGCCGGAAAAGAAAAACTCAGCGGCAAGACCGTAATAGACACATCCAATCCGATTGCCGATGTTCCCCCGGTTAATGGAGTACTTACCTTTTTCACCGACCTCAGCGAGTCGCTTCTTGAGAAAATCCAAAAAACGTTCCCCGAAGTGAATTTCGTTAAAGCGTTCAACAGCGTAGGAAGCGGCGTTATGATCAATCCCACATTTCCCGGCGGAAAACCCAGTATGTTCATTTGCGGCAATTCGGAAAAAGCAAAAGCTGAGGTGAAAACCATTGTAGACCTCCTTGGCTGGGAAACCGAAGATATGGGAATGGCCGAAGCAGCCAGGGCCATCGAGCCTCTGTGCATGCTATGGTTAATCCCTGGCTTTACAAAAAACCAATGGTACCACGCATTCAAACTTCTGAAAGCGTAATCTATTTATATTTTTGTCAATTCGTAAATCATACATCGTAAATCGTAAATAACATGAAAACATATGTCGTAATAGGCGCTACCGGCCATACAGGTAAACCAATCACCCTCGGGCTCCTTGAGCATGGGCACACCGTTCGCATTATTGCAAGAAATGCCGCAAAGACAAAGGAGCTTACCGACAAAGGTGCGATTTTGTTCCAGGGCAGCATAAGCGATGCTTCTTTTCTTAAAAAAGCTTTCGAAGGCGCTGATGCTCTGTACACACTTGTCGCAATCGATCCGCAGGCAACAGATTTTTATGCAAGCCAGGTAGTCCAGGTTTCGGCTGTGGCCGAAGCATTGAAAACCTCCAGCATAAAACATGTTGTTTCACTCAGCAGCATAGGAGCCCATTTACCTTCCGGCGCAGGAGTGGTGCAGGGACTTCAGAAAATGGAAGAAATCTTTAACGCAATCTCAGGGATCAGCATATTGTACCTGCGGGCAGGATATTTTCTTGAAAACGGACTTGCAATGGCAGGTATGGTCAGAATGATGAATCTCCTTGGCACTCCTGTTCGCGGAGACCTTAAAATCCCAATGGTTGCAACTAAGGACATCGCAGCAGTCGCACTGAAACATCTGCTGGCCCTGGATTTTACAGGGAAAACACATGAGTACATCCTGGGAGCCCGTGATTATACCTATAATGAAATCGTTTCCATTTATGGAAATGCAATAGGCAAGCCCGATCTGCGCTATATTCAGTTCCCTTATGATGATGCAAAAAAGGCATTCGTTATGATGGGAATGGGTGAAAGCTTTAGCGACCGTATGATAGAATTCGTGAAAGCAATGAATGAAGGAAATGCTTTAAGTGTTCATGAACGTACTGCCGCTAATACAACTCCCACAACCGCGGAAGAGTTTGCCCTGTTATTCAGGGATGCTTACGAGAACGCATGATAGATGCGGGATGCGGGATGCAAGATGCAAGATGCAAGATGCAAGATGTGAATCCTGCATCCTGTATCCTGTATCCATTTTAACGCTCTTCCCAGCTGAGTTTCGAGCGAAAGATAATCTGGTTATCGTCCCGCCTCACTCCTTTTAACAGCGTAATTCCCGGGCCCTGGGTAACAGGTTTCCCGGGATTTTCTTTGATCAGTCCCTGTCCGAAAATATCGACTTCCTCCCCCAGCCTGGTTTCATGCAGGAATTCTATGGTGAACCTGCTGATATAGTATTTGGTATGGATTTCAGGGCTTATAGCATTCAGTATCCATTCAACATAGCGTGTATTGTTCACATGATGATACATGTCGATCTCGGCAAATCTTGCCTTTTCGGTGGAAAGGAATTCAACGGGCCCGCTGATAAGAATTTTTTCAGGACTCTCCGCCATCACAGCTTCATGTCGTGTAAGCCTCATGGTCTCCCTGTCGACTACAGCCTGTTGCGGACGCCTTGTCTGAGGATCCAGGATGAACCACTGGGATGTCGCAGATCCGAAACGGTTTCCTGCTGCATCAAGGAGTTCGAAATCACGCATTGCAAATAAGCCTTCTGTTCCACGATGCCAGGTTTTTACCGAAACCTCATCCGTCCACAAAGGATACTTATCGAGCTTGATAAGCAGACGTACTATCGCCCAGATGTATTCGAATTCATCACCTTTTCTCAAGCCGAAATCCAGGTGATCGGCATGATGCCAGGCCGTTTCCTGGAGGTAATTGCATATTGCCGAAAGGCTTGCCGATTTTGTGATATCGGTATCATACCAGCTGACCTGGTAACGGTCGGTCCAGATACTCTTCTTCTCTTCCATACCGGCAAAATTAATGTTTACTTTTGTGGTACCCTAAATTTTAAACATATGGAACTTACCCGCGAAACTGCACTGGTGCTGCTTCAGAAATATGTAAAGAATGAGAAAATGATAGCCCATTGCCTGGCTTCTGAAGCGGTTATGCGCGGCCTTGCCAGGAGGTTGGGCAGGGATGAGGAAAAATGGGCGATGGCCGGACTTCTGCACGATCTGGATGTTGAAACCACCAATGCTGAAGCAGCCATCCACGGCACCCAAACCGAAGTCCTGTTGAAAGAGTACACTGTTGATGAAGATATCCTCGATGCCATCCGCATGCATAACGAATATTCATCAGGAAAAGAAAGAAGCACAGAATTCCAGTACGCTCTCGCTGCAGGAGAAACCATCACCGGGCTTATTTTCGCGACTACCTATGTATATCCCGACCGGAAACTGGCCAGCGTCAAACCAAAATCTGTCGTCAAACGGATGAAGGAAAGGATGTTCGCTGCCTCGGTAAAACGCGAGAATATCCTGGAATGTGAAAAGATCGGAATCCCAATCGAAGAATTCGCCGCCCTTGCAATAGATGCAATGCTACCTTCGGCAGAAACCATGGGATTATAAAACTGTTAAATCAATTACCTGCCAGCTCAGGGTTTCCTGTTGAGCATAGTCCTCACAACGCTGCAATTCAAACCTGAACATATCTCGCGGATAACAGCAGTTTGTTCCGACTTCGGACTAATAAGCCCGTCTTTCAGCATGAGGGTGATGTAGTCATGGTCGGTCCCCCCAAAATAAGTACCCAGGACGCATCCCGTTGCACTTAATCCGCAAAGTATAACCGTATTCGCACCCAAAGCTTTCAACAGGCTGTCGAGACAGGTTTTCGTAAAGGCATTCGGATAATGCTTAATGACTTTAGGATCGCTTTCACTGATCAGGACGGTTTTCGGAAATTCAAATCCTTCAGAACCGGGATGTGGACCACGTTCCACATCATGATGATAAACCCTGATCACCGGCAGTTTTTTCTCATGAAAAATTGCGATAGCTGAATTGATTGTATCCATCGCTGTTTTCCTGTCGGCTTCAGACATGTATGGCAGAAACTCATTCTGTATATCAATAACCACAAGAGCCGGGAAAACATGTTTTCTGGCCTCCTCCATGCTCATCGTCTTTTCCTGGGCCTTGAGGCTTGACGAAAACATGCAAAAACAAAGCAGGATGATAGTAAGCAAATTTTTCATATACCCGGTTTAAGAATTGTTTATGAAAATAAAATTAAGGATAAATGTCTTTCCGACAAACATTAATCCGCCAGCTGACAGCTATTATCGGTAAACGGTCCAATATTTCCGCTCTGAAGCTCCCGGGCCCGGCAATAATCCCCAATCCCAAACCCCCAATCCCTATAGGTACTTCGAGAATTTGTCGTCGATATGTTCATTGAACCATCGGTCGATGACAGGTTTTCTGAACCTCCATTCCTTCCCAAGCTTGGCTGCAGGGATCTTGCCGTCCTGGGCCCAGGTATATATTGTTTGTGGCTTGACCTTTAGGTATTTAGCCACTTCCTCCAGTGTCATGATCTCTTCCATGAGCTACTTCCCGCTTTGTTTTAACAGTTTCAAGGTCTCTGCCGGGGTTTTGTTGACAGAATCGTTCGGATATGCGGGTTGGGGTGGTTTTTCAACCTGGGCTTTTGGTGAAACAAGTTGTTCGACTGAGTAAACGATGGCGGTATAAAAATTCCCTTCATATTTTCTGAACCATTTGAATTCCTCATTCTTTTCACACAAAAAAGGCCTGAGGTTCCAGGCGAGCTGTATGCCAACAAAAGCCAGGATGATCACCCATATCCTGAAGACTGTGACACCTATCTGAGGATAAATATTTTTTTGGTCGCAGGCGTACCTGAGTGCATCAACCATCAGTTTCATTCCGAAAATCCCGGCAAAGATGAATATGGCAACATGCAGTAGCTGAAGAAAATGATAATTCCCTCCGGTCACCTGGAAAACAATTACAATGGGCGCGAACGACAGCGCTATGGTAGCTGTAAGAACCACCCCGCTGAGCACTATCATCGTCATCTGCCTGAAGCTCATCCTTGAGCCGAGAACCTGCTGTATGATAAAAAAAGAGGGAAAGCAAAGGATGATGGTCGAAAGAAACAGGATGATCACTTTCACGCCTGCAACCATAGATTGGGTGAAGCTGTGATAGCTCCCCATGACTACACCGTAGAGGAAAGCAAAGAGACAGATGATCAGGATCTGAAGAAGGATGAGGCGGTTCGATTTTGTCTTTTGGATCTCTCCGAAAAATGATTCCTTGTTCTGGAAGATCTGGAAAACTTCCCTGATGTCGGCTGAGGATTTCATGTTCTTAACAGGTTTATGTGCAAACAAAGATAATACATTTATAATCGTTTGTCAATGTTTTTTATTGTTTTCTATTGTTTGCTACTGCGGATGAGAAACGGGCGCACGCCATCCGCCTTCAAATTATTGTAAATTTACCGTCCAAAAAAGACGTGATGTTCAAGCAGAAATATTTTACCCTTTTGTTGCTGTTAACAGGTTTGACGCAGGTTTCCGTGGCAGAGAACCAGGATTCTGTTGTTTTGCGAAAGATCTATACCGAGGCCCTGATGAACCCGGTTGGCTATAAAAACCTCGATTATCTCTGTACAAAGATCGGGGGAAGGATCTGCGGTACGGCGAAGGCTGAGGAAGCGGTTCAATATGTGAAAAAAGTCCTCGAAGGCATGCAGCTCGACAGTGTTTACCTTCAGCCTGTGATGGTATTGCATTGGGAAAGGGGAGATAAAGAGACCGCAACGATAATCTCAAAAAAGAAAGGGAAGAAGGATCTGCATGTTGCATCCCTGGGGACTTCCATTGGTACCGGCGATAAGGGGATCAAGGCCGAAGTTGTCGAGGTACATAACTTCAAGGAATTGCAAACCATCGGGAAGCAGGGCATTGAAGGGAAAATTGTCTTTTTCAACCGGGCCGCCGATGATTCACGCATCAACACTTTCGAAGCCTATGGAGGAGCCGTCGACCAGCGCGCCCGGGGCGCCATGCAGGCGGCCCGATTCGGGGCACTCGCCGTCATTGTTCGCTCGGCAACCCCCTCGCATACCGACTTCCCACATACCGGTGTACAGCATTATGCCGATTCGGTAAAGGCCATCCCGGCTATGAGTGTAAGCACCAACGACGCAGACCTCTTGTCGGCCTGGCTGAAAGATGATCCGTCATTGAAACTGAACATGGTGATGAATTGCGTCAACCTTCCTGAAACCATGAGCTCCAACGTGATCGGCGAGATCAGGGGCAGTGAACATCCTCAAGAAGTTATCGTCTTCGGAGGGCATCTCGATTCCTGGGATATTGGCGAAGGTGCGCATGACGACGGCACGGGGGTTATGCAAAGCATCGATATCCTCCGTATTTATAAGGCCCTTGGAATAAAGCCAAAACATACGATAAGGGCTGTGGCTTTCATGGACGAGGAAGTTGCCCAGAGAGGTGCCGCAGTATATGCTGAAAAGGTGAAAGAGAAAGGCGAAAAACATATCGGCGCCATCGAGGCCGACCGCGGAGGCGGAACTCCCTGGGGCCTTTCAATTGATGCATCCGAAGCCGCCACCGAAAAGATCAAAAGCTGGAAAACGCTTTTCAAACCTTATTATTTGTGGTCATTCGAAAAAGGCGGCAGCGGGGTCGATATCCGCGATCTTAAATCACAGGGAACCCCGCTGATTGGCCTCGTTACCGATCCGCAGCGCTATTTTGATTACCACCACTGCGCCAATGACACATATGACAAGGTCAATCCGCGTGAACTCGAACTCGGCGCCGCTGCTATGGCGGGACTAGTGTACCTTATCGATAGCTATGGACTATAAGATATGAATGTCGAATATTGAATATTGAATGTTGAATGTTGAACTGCAATAAAATTCGACATTCGTTATTCGTTATTCAATATTCGATATTCAACTTTCACTTATTCCTTCGAGATCTCTTCAAGCAAAAACCCTGCCTTGCCTATCTTTTCGGTGATGAAAAGCACATAGTGTATGTCAACATTGATACAGCGCTGCAGTTTATAATCATACTGCCAGTCGCTGATCATCGACTCGTAATTCCCGTCAAACGCCACTCCGCAGATCTCGCCTTTTGCATTCAGAACCGGGCTGCCGCTGTTACCTCCTGTTATATCGCACTGGTTCAGAAAAGCAATAGGAACATCCTTCATCGCAGGATTTTCATATTTTCCAAAATCCCTTTTATTGTATAAGGCCACAAGTTCATCAGGTGCATTGAAAGGCTCAATCCCCGTGTTTTTCTCAACCATTCCTTCCAGGGTCGTGAAAGGTTCATACCACACTGCATCAGCAGGCTTGTAACCTTTGATCTTTCCCCAGGTAAACCTCTTGGTACTGTTTGCATCGGGGTACATGGTGGTACCTTTCCACTCATACAACCCATCCATATATATTTTCCTGATCTCTCCCACGTTATTCCCGAATTTCGTGTTGATTTCCCCTATTTCAATTGCCATGGGATCGATACTTAATGCCATATTGATAAAGGGATCGTTGAGGGCCTGGAGTTCCTTGGTCGTCTTATTATAGAGTGGTTTGATCGAATTGACGTCAAGCAGTTTTGTCGATTTGTAAGCTTCATCAACAAACTGATCCAGCGGTTTCCCTGTTGCAAACACATATTCCAACCCGGTGATCCTTTGTCCCTGGGGAAGGTCTTTGGCCATGTTTAAAGTATGTAACAGCAAAGCCTTGTCGACCGGCTCAAAATAATTGTTAAACGTCCGGGGAAGCCTGTCGAGTATTCCCTGAACCATGTCATCTGAAAATCCGGGATCCCTTTCTCCTTCAGGCTTGTCCCTTTGTTGGGCTACATAAATTATCCTCTGTGCAATGTTCAATGGTGTGCCTGAAAGTCCCTGCAAATTTCCAAATACATTGTCTCTTTGTTTCGTTCCTCCGATGAGCTTGTATTCTTCTTTTTCTTTAATCAGAATATCTGCATATTTTGCCTTTGTTTCAGGTTTGCTGTTTGCCCATTTTACAAATTCCTTTTCGTACTCGACTTTCTTGTCATAGAAATGGGTTTTCCTCATGCCGTCAACCTTTCCCTGGTAGTTTTTCATAACATTGGCAAGGCTTTTTTTAATCCCTGCCACTTTGAGCTGTCCTTCATGGTTGTTCTTTGTATACTGATCGCAGATATCAATGATCTCCTGGTAGTTTTTTATCGTAAAGGGATAATTATAATGTTCATTGTAATACACCGAGGTGGATGAACGGTAACGTGTGGTCTGTCCGGGATAACCGATGATAAAGTTAAAATCCCCGTCCTTCAGAAAATCTTTTGCTACTTTCAGCCAAACTTTCGGGTGATATGGCACATTGTCTGCTGCATATTCCTTCCCTGTCCCGTCAGGTGCACAGTAAACCCTCATGAATGAGAAATCTCCGGTCTGCCTGGGCCACATCCAGTTGTCGACTTCTCCTCCGTAGTTGCCAATGGATGACGGTGGTGCATAAACGATACGGATATCAGCGAATACCTTATGAACATAGAGAATATACTGACGGCCGCTGTAATTCTGGGAAACCGAAGCATCGATATCGGTTTTGCCCTTGGTATAAGGTTCGGTAATGGTGTTTATCTTTTCGTTGATCTTCTTGTTTTTCTCAGTTGGATCACTGATCCCCTTTGCAGCTTCAAGAACTTCTTTTGTAACATCTCTCATCTCAAGCAGAAGGCTGGCCTGGTACCCGGGTGCCTTGATCTCTTCTCCCCGGGTCTTTGCTAAAAATCCGTTGATAAGATAATCGCTGTTCACACTTGAAACCTGCTGTATCGCCTGATAGGCAACATGATGGTTAGTAATAAGTAAACCATCTTTTGAAATAAAGGAAGCGGTTCCGCCTCCAAGCTGCACAATGGCATCCGAAACCGAGGGTTTGTCTTTGCTGTAAACTTCGCTTACAGGGATCTGCAATCCTTTTTTCTGCAAATCAAGCTGGTTGATCTGGTTTAACAGCCACATGCCCTCCTGGGCCTGCAACTGCAGAATGAACATACATAGTAATAAAAATGATAAAATCGATTTTTTCATACGGTCCTCCGTGATTTTTTAATTATTAATAGTGCTGAACTAATTAGTCGCTAAACATTATAATTCGTTACAAAAGTCTCTCAACCTGTACTCTGGCCTGGAATTGTACTCCTTTGCGCTCAAGGGTCAGTATTTTGACCTCTCCCGGCTTTCCCCTGAGAGCATCGACCACTTTTCCCATAGTTTCCCCCCTGGTTGCATAATTTCCTATTTGCAGCAGCATATCGCCTGCTTCAATTCCGCTGACTATAGCCTGCCCGTTTTTCTGTACCACCCCGACAACCTGGTACCCGGTATCGGGATCAAGGCCAATCGTTAGCCCCACCACATCCATGTCATGGGGATCGGATCTTCCGGTTTGTGTCAGATAAACTGCATCGTTTGCATAATCGATTTCAATACGGCAGTCTTTATATGCATTCGGACCAAGAATTCCGTCAACGGGTTTGGCGGTTTTCTTTGAATACCATTCCCCCAGACTTTTATCGCCTGAAAAGAAATCGGGGAGTCCTCCCATTCCTATATCTTTAAGGATAATTTTCCCCAGTCTGAATTCCGGAATCCTCACAAAAATCCACTTGTCTTCATCAGGCCACCAGCCCCAGATGTTGGCACATCCTGCAGAACCTTTACAAACTGGCCATCCCGAATTATTATCAGTGATCTTCTTCAGTTTGCTTTCCGATATAAAACTGAACGAGGCCCCAATATCCAGCCCTACACTTATGCTGTCTCTTCCTGCCATTCCACCGAGTTGCACAATCCCTGTTTTTTTATCAATGCTGGCGGATAGCTTTTCCCCATGAAAACTGATGCTTCCGGGGCTGGCAAGACTAATTTGCATCCCCGGATAATCAATCACAATATCGAACTTCTTTAGCAGTGTCGACGGGATGTTTGCATCGATATGCATGGTCTCAAACATCCATCTTGGCTCGAACATCACCTTAGTCCTGATTCCCGAAAAATCCAGTACCTGCCGGCCTAACTTTATCCCCTCCGGAGGGTTCACTTCAAGTGGCAGGGGATAACCATTTTCTCCCGTTTTCTTACCACTCAGGTCAATCCCAAGATCCTTTGCCAGGCCCTCGCTGATCATGAAATCCGGGTTCCCCGAATCAACCCAGAATAATACCTTTCTCCATTTCCCGTCGCTTTTCCTGATCTCTCCCTGAACCAGCATTCGGTTGTGATCGAGAGTGAATGGAATCTTCATGGATTTCATTGCATTCTCTTGTGCATTGGCACCCTGTAAAACAAACAGGATGCAAAGGAGAAGGACCAGGAGTTGTTTCCTCATTGTTTATTTAACAGGTTTCGCGGTCTTCCTAAGCATATTGATGATCTTCCACTGTCCGTCAATCTTGGCCAACTGGCAATAGCTCAACCCTGAAGGTGTATTCAGTTCGGCAAAGGCAAGCCCGTCCATAAAATCAAACGCTTCAATTGAAACATTCCATTTTTCCTTTTCCTGTGCTCCCACTTTTGCCCTGACTGCTTCGACCATGGCCCCGCACGCATCACGGTTGATCATGGTTTTACCGGTTTGAGGCATGACCATTGGAGTAGCCCTTTTAAATTCGGGATACAGCACTT
>JBAXLI010000106.1:0-10959 GCA_037134895.1 Bacteroidota bacterium | reverse complement strand
ATTGCAAAATAATTAAAACTTGTATATCTGTACATATTCAATAATTTTCACATGAAGAATATATCCATTGTTGTTTTTTTAGTGTTGGTGACACTATCGGTAAAATCCCAGGTTGATTCAACTATTTATGGAATCTCTGCCAATACTGCTGGTTCAGGACTATTTCTTGGAAAAATAGATCCTGTTTCAGGTTCTGTAAGTAACATCTCCATAAATTCTGTTCCCTGGTTATCGGGAAGCTATGGACGGACACTGGATCCCCAACATCATAAATTCTATTTTACTCCCGACTCGGTTCTTCTTTGTTTTGGGTTGGCTTCAGGAAATTTAATATACTCAAAACAAATCATTAACATCCCGGGGACTCAATTTTATGGGATGATTTATAATTGTCGTGATACTTTAATTTATGGTCTGTCTGTAAATGTTACAGGGCAACAGGTCTTTCTTTCTAAGTTAAATCAAAATTCGGGATATATTGAACAAATTTCTACAAGCTCAGTTTCTAATAGTTATCGTATTCTTACAGGAACAGCATTAGATCCGAATAAAGAAATATTTTATTTTGAGACTTCAGCAAACCCTCCAAATAACCTTATCGGGGTTGATTTACAAACAGGCCTGAAGGTTATAGATACGTTAATTGGATTAGCGCCAGGTGAGAGGTTCGGGCCGATCGTATTTAATTGCAGGGATTCTGTTCTTTATGGCTTGTCAGGCAATGCCACAGTGGGAAGAAAGCTCGCAAAAATTGATCCATCAAGTGGTGGTGTTACAATTTTGTCACAGAGTATAATAGCCAATACCATATTATTTGAGCCTGTAACCCTGGATCCGTTCAATCAGATATATTATTTTCTTGCAGATGATAATACTTACAGAGGTGTCAGCCTTCAAACCGGAGCAATAGTTACACAACCTGTTGTCACACCGGTTTCAGGCACCTATTTTAGCAATTATGTTTTCAACCATACCTGTTATTTTGACATACCGACCGGCATTGAAAAGATTTCGGAGGATTCTGAAATCAAATTGTTTCCAAACCCTGCAAATGATGATTTATATGTTAATTCCGGCGTTCCGATTTCGAAAATCGAAATTCTTTCCGCTTCTGGCAAAATATTATTTTTCAAAGACTTGTATGGAATTACACAGTTTATATTACCTGTTGCAAACTTAAATGCAGGGTTGTATATAATTCGAGTTCAGTGCAAAAATTCTATACACTACCAGAAATTTGTTAAGAAGTAATTAAAAAGCTAGAATCATTTTCAGAACACCTTTCTTTAATAATTTGCGTATATATCAATAAATCAATATATTATGAATAAGAAATTGTTTTTATCAATCATTTTTGTATTTTCTTCACATTTTATCTCCAATTCTCAAAATATTCCATCGGAGAAGTGTCATTTTGATTTGGTTGTGCCTTCCTGTCCAGAAAACCCAGTTCAGAAAAATGGATATTTCCTTCTTTTAAATTCACAGTTTAATAATCCCGAACTTTACTGGAATAAATCTTCATGGGGTGATGATAAAACTAATTGTTTTCACGGATTTATGAGACAGCCGGCCAATGTAACATATCCTTGCATTCCTATAAATTCTTCAACGGACAATGGTATTGGAGAATCCTCTCAGGAATATAAATGTAAAGCCCAACTCTGGAACACTAATGTTCCTGACGAATTCTGCGATTATTCAATGGCTGAAATAAAAACAATGAGTACAAAAGATCCAAATTTCAAGAGCTACTATTTTTATGGTTCCGGATACTTTGAGGCCAAAGTAAAATTGTTTGCAAGACAAGGTCAAGGTTCTGCAATGTGGCTATGGGGTTTGGTTGACAAGGATGATCTTGGGATCACATATCCAAATCTTTTTGATAATATGGAAATAGATGTCTTTGAGACATATCAGAATTCAACAGATATATTCAACATAACATATCATTGGAGGAAGACAACATTACCTCTTGATCCTGTTTTTGAAACACATACTATTCATTTGCAAAATTATGATTATACAAATTCATGGACTGTCTTTGCCGTTGAGTGGAATGAACAGTTTATTAAATGGTATGTTAATAATGAACTTGTAGATGAATTATGGATGTCTGAGCCTGCTGGATGGTGCGCTTCAGGTGATCCAAAGCCTACTACTTATTATCCGCCATTAGCCCCATTTTGTTTAAGATTTAATACCGGAAACAATACTACTGGAAATACTGATCCGGTGGAACCTTGGACAATGCCGGTTAAAATGGAGATAGAGTATGTAAGAGTTTATAAGAAGAACGGGGAGAAGGCATCTCCGATTAAAATATTCTCAGGAATAAAGAACCAAATATGCGCGAGCGCCAACAGCCCTGAATCTTCAAATACTGTTTTGTCAGCGAACTACTATCCAGATGCGGTTTACACATGGTCTTCACCAGCATTTGAATTTCAACCATTTGAGAAAGAGGGTCATTTAATTGAGCATCATAATGGTAAAGTGAAAATGTGGGTAAAGCCTAATGTTACTGGTAACCAGATTTATCCAATAGTTTTGCATACCACGATTCTTAATCATTCTGAATATGATACAATTTATTATTATTTGTCGACTTCAGAACCACCAATGCCCCCTAATTATTTTCAGGCACATCATATTAATGGATCAGGCTGCCTTTACGAACTGGACAATCCGATTTATACCGCATCAACCTTATCATGTGAATATTTTGATGATCAAACTGGATCTTGGACCGAAGCAACAATCAAAACTGTTAGCGGTCAACGATATGCATATTTTGGGAAATATGATCCTAATACTTACGTTTCAATTCAATATCGCGAAAAGAACACTTGTGGGTATTCTCCAGTAAGGTATTCAAGTTTGACGACTCCACCACCACCGACAAATCCTCCTTGTGGTTGGTAGGTTTATTTAGATATCGTATATTTGTAGTTGGGAAGGATTGATTTATTAATTGTGAAAAAGAATTTATTAAGGTTTGTTTTATTTGTATGCTTGATAGGAGCGGTGTTTGTTTCATGCAAAAAAAATAGCACTCTCAATTTAGATTATTCTTATGCTAATATCAGCAGTAAAATTAAACCCTTATGTTTTAAATCCGGGTCATATTGGGTCTATACTCGGGATTCCGGAACCGTCACAGACTGTACTTATATTTCTAAGGTTAATTATGGGTTTTATGATGTCGAGAAAGGTCAAAATACTGTCGAATCGTATGAGTTTTATTCTATGATTTTTAATTCAACCATACCTGACTTGCCAACTACTTATACAAATCATATAGAAATGACAGCGATGTTGTTTAATCCTCATGTTGGCTATCCGTGTGCTTGGGGGCCTCTATTATTTTCGGTCAGCACTGCTCGTGATTTTTCATACTATCCTTCGCACAATTCTATTATCGATTCATTGATCGTTAATAATAAAACTTTTTACAAGGTACAATCATGCACGTTCACGCTCAATGGAAAAAGTGTGACTTTTTATACCACCTTAACTGATGGAGTCATTAAAATGACAGTGCCCGCCGATTCATTGATTCATGACTGGAATCTGATAAAATATAAGATCGTAAACTAATCAATTGTTTTCGTATCCTTTGGGTTTCACAAAGCCCGGAGTGAGCGCTGATAACAGTTTTGCAAAATGGATCAGTTCAGGCTCGCTCCAGTAGGGACCGACGATTTGCACTCCCATGGGCAGGCCTTCTTTGCCGATTCCAAGGGGGATGTTGATGGCCGGGTGGCCTGATGCGTTAAAGCATGCGACATAAGGCCAGACGTAATGGGAATAGGGTATTACCTGTGAATCATACGTGATTTTTGTTCCGATTTTGCAGCGTTTGATTGCCGGTCCGAAAGCCATTGGGCAAACCAGGAAATCATATCCGCCAAAGAACTTTTCCCATCGCTCGGTAACACGGCTCTTGTTCAGCATGGCTTCGGCATAATGGTTGGCATCCATCCTGAAAGCCCGGTTGATTTCTTTGTTGTAGATCCGGAATTCTCTGGCAAAGGTCCATCGAAACATATACTTCATCACCTTCCTCATATACCAGGGCATTCCCTGGGTCATGACATAAGGGAAGATGCTGATCCATAGTTTCAGGCTGTCGGCATGCAGGGTTTCATCGGGCAATTGGTTGAAGGCTTTTCCTCCATGGGACTCAAATTTGCGGATGAGCGTGTGAATTTCATCCCCCACCGGATGGCTTGCCTGGTAACCAGGCCATCCGCAGACCCATGCGATCCTGTATTCCGAAAGGCTTTTCTTCTGAGGCTGTTTCCATTCAATCCTTGGAATGTTCCTGTCACTTTCATGCGGACCAACGATGACTTTCCATAAAAGTTCGAGGTCGTCGGGGTTCCTGGCGAGAGGACCCGGCTGGGCCATATGAACCAGGAAGGTTTTTGCATTTTTCGGCCTGGGCATGTTCCCGTCAAGGGGGATTGTGCGATCGGTGGGTTTCAATCCATATAATCCGCAGAAATTAGCCGGAATCCTCACCGATCCTCCTATATCATTACCTGTTTCAAGCGGGGTGAAGCCTGCTGCAAGTGCGGCTGCCCCTCCGCCGGTGCTTCCCCCGGGGGTATATTCAGTGTTGTAAGGATTCTTTCCTTCTGGATAGATGTCGCCGTTGACCTGGTGGTCGGTCAGGTTCCTGGGAACGTTGGTCTTGCCGATGATCACCGCACCGCTTTTCCTGATCCTGTCGACAATCACGGCATCCCTGGGCGCTATGAAGTTTCTGAACATTTTGAAATTCAGAGTGCTGGGCTTCCCTTTTACCCAGAAACACTCCTTGATGGTTACCGGTACACCGTGCAGGGGCCCGCGAAAGTTGCCCTGTTTTGCCTCATTGTCGCATTCAGCAGCGGTTTTGAGAGCTTCTTCTTCGTAAAGCTGGACAATGGCGTTGAGATTGCCGTCAAGATTTTTGATCCTTTCAATGTGTTCCTGTACGATCTCTGTACTGCTTGCTTTTCCTTCACGGATCAATTGCGCCAACTCCGTGGCTGATTTGTAGATGAACTTTTCCATTATCAGTTCTCTTCCTTGAAATACAACTTGTAGAACCTCCCTTTTTCATCTGATCCCTGTTCGATCAGTTCGCGGTTTCCGTGAATGTAGATATGGAAATTTTTATCCAGTTTTATCACGCTTTTGAAGATCCTCGACTGCTTCTTTACCGCGGTTTCAGAGATGTCGAAAGTATCGGGCATGTCGATGTCCTGGTCGCGCTGAAATGAATCCTTGAATCGCTTGAATGATTCGATGACCTCAGGCTGGGCGATGACTTCCGTCGAAAATTCGTTCATGTCGAAGCTCTCGTTGTTCTTGAAGAACTTCACCGATTTATTGAGCAGGTCAACCTGGTCGGCTTTGGACACCGAAAATTGCTGGGGAAGTTCACGGGTGACGAAATCCTTGCACAACGAAAGCACATTGCTGGTATTGTAAAACTCATCCTTGCGCTGGCGAACATGTAAAAAGTCATCCATCCAGTATTGAGCCTCAGAACCCTTATTGGTGTTGTCGATCACGGCGACTACGAACCCCTTTTCCCTTTCGGTATTGAAAATAAGGCATCCCTTGTCGAGCTTGCTGATGTTTATGCCCTCCTCGCTTTCAATGTCGAACCCATCGCCGCTCGTGAACACTTTCAGGAAAGTATCTTTGTTCTCAGATTTGAACAGTCCGACTGCATCAACCGCCACGCCGTCAAGGACGCAGTCTTTGAAATACACTGTGTAAAACTCGCCTCCTTTTATTTTCGGATGGGTGCTTTTTTCATACAGATGCTTCGCCAGGCTTACCGATTGAATAAACACTGAACCCGTATCGTCGAACAGCCGGCAGGCATAAGTGTAAACCTCATTCAGATCCAGGTCGCTGTCGTGGTAAAAATTGTAATACTCGCGGTTTTTGAAAGGGGAGAGGAAGTACTCGAGAAATACGTTATGAAGATCGTTGCTCAGATGGAAAGCGGATTTCGATAAATACAAGCCCTCGCTTAGCTTATTCCCCACCTTGTGGATGGCCATTCCCCTGATCGAGGCATTTTCCCTGAGTATCATTTCCATGATTGTGGTCTTAATGAAGCGGCAAAGTTAGCAAAGGAATTGCAGTTTCATGAATGGGATTCACTGCGGATGAAATTGTCGCGGATCAGAAGCGATAGCGATAACCAAGGCTGAGAATCACATCTGAATACAGTATCGATGATTTGGACACCGCATCTGAATGCGAGGGATTGGATTCCCAGTAGAGTGGGGTGAGGTCAGAATCAAACATGGTTTTAATCAGTATTCCTGAATGCTTCCCCAGATTAATTTTAAGACCGGCTTCGAGATAAATGCCTAACTGGAAATCGCTGTGAAAATTTTCCATTTCTGTATTAAACCCGTCACCGGAACTTCCTGCCAGGTATGTTATATTAAACCCGATTCCGAATACCCCCTGCACTTTATTTCCTGCAAGTATATCGATCCCTATTGGTACGCCTATAAAGTTCACATAGCTGTTCCCGCTTCCTTCTCCCTGGTAATACAACCCTGTCGCAACGGCAAAGTGTTTCCCTGGTATGAATGAGTAATTAAGGTCGAACTTAACGCAGTTGAGTGTACCCTGCCAATAATGCGGATTATTGATGTTGCTGAGCTGAAATCCTTTGCCATAGCCGAGATTTACACCAACTTCGTGTTTCTGGGCCTTTCCTGCCATTGCAACAAAAAGACAGAGTATAAGTATTGATAATCGTTTCATTACCTAGACCAGGAATTTCACTGAACCTGAGTGCCGTTTTTGATCAGTTTCCCTTTGATTATTTTCCCTCCGATATTTACCTGGTAGAAATACATGCCGGCATCCACTTTGTCGCCGTTGCTATTCCTGCCGTCCCATTTAACCTGATGAAGGCCGGGCTTATCACAATCGAGGTAGATTATTTGAACGATGGCGCCATACATGTCGTATATTACAATCTTAAGCTGTCCGCAGACTGCATCTTTTATATTTATCCCGAAGGTTACCTCATCTGAGAATGGATTTGGATAAGCGGTTAATTGTTCAACCTGGTCGACATTCGATCCTGTTTCTTCAACCCCAACCGGGGGCGGGGTGCCGAGTTGGGTGAACGGACTGCTGACATTATAGCAAATGCTGATGCCAATGATCAGGTCTTTGATGGAGTCGGCCTGGGCAGAGCCGGAGGGGTAGGTGAAGTATTCGATATAGAGATGGTTAATTTTCTTGATCGCCCATATCTTCGTGGTGAACATATAGTCGGCGATCATGCTGTCGGCAAGCATGAAGTTATAGGTGTATGTATGCGTCTGACCAAAGGCTGTACCTGTTAATGAAACTGTAAGTGGCTCATAAGTGATACTGTCATAACGGCCGGCGAGAATCAGTTGCTGGCCGATATACAGGTTAGGTGAAGGGTCAGGGTACACTTCGCTGACGATAGGGGGATCGAAGGCCATATGTATATTCAGCAATACAGGATTGCATATCATCAAGTAAAATTTAGTGATTGCTTCTTCAAGTTCATCATTCATCAGGAACTGGCATAATCCGTTATTCTGGCTGGCAATCTGGGAAAGCAACGACTGGTTGACATCCGTGCCTATTCCAAACGTATTGATCATGAGATATTGAACCTCATAAAACGTGAGATCGTCATGTATTGACTGAAGAATTTCATCGGTTCCCAATAAGCCGGTTGTTGGTTGTCCGTCGGTCAGGAATATCACAATATTGGCAACGGTGGTGTCATTTCCGGCATAATCCTCTATAGTTGTATGCAGTGCCCCGGCAATGTCGGTTGATCCGCCGGCCGACAAACTACTTATAAAATTCAGGGCAAGTTGTTTGTTGGTTGCATTATATGGGACATGGTCGGGCATGAAACTCAGGGTTGCTTCATTGAAGGCAATAATGTTAAAAAGGTCGCCTGTGTTCAGGTGGTTCACTATAAATGTGGCAGCATCTTTGGCCTGCTGGATTTTTGTTCCTGACATCATTGACCCGGAGTAGTCAATGACCAGTGAAAAAATCTTCTGAAGCACCTGGGTTGTATCGGGCGATGGTTCAACAATGAAAGTGAAGTATCCATTGCCAAGGCTGTCGCATACCATAAGTGAGTCGGGAAGATAGGTGCTGTAACCGTAGAGGCCCATAGTACTTGCCGCCAATGAATATTTGATCTTGTAATTCTGAGTGGCGGGTATTTCATATCCTGCATAAGTGATTTCAGCATGGCTGCCGGTATTTGTAATCACCGGACCTGTTCCTCCTGTAAAACTTATGGAATCGATGTGACGCTGAGATTCAAGAACAAAATGAATCGATTGCTTATCCAGGACCGCAGACTGGATCAGGTGGTAGTCGTTGGGATAGTCATATTGTACGGTGCCAAAACTGTAAGGCAGAAGTTCAACATACGAAAGTTCAACAGTCAGGGTCGAGTCGGGCGGGATTGTGTCGGGAACTTCAAAATACAATGGGGTTTTTCCGAGATAGTCCTTAAGGTTCTGATTGGGTGTTCCGCCCCCGGGAAATGTTGTGTCCTGGGGCTCAGGTGTGAAAATGGCGGTATGCCAGATGTTGTTCGCCTTCCATCGCAGACATGTTGCACTGGCCTCTTCGTGCAAAGGGAAAGCATATTTCACAACGGTGGCTGCAGTGGTTTGATTTTTAAAGACCTGTGTGGTTACAGTGGTCGCAACCTGGTCATAAACAGTCACTGCCTGGGTGCTTGTTTTAAGAAGAAAATACTTGCCAGTACCGGCATCTTTAACGGCGACTCCATGGCAGAGGGCGATCCCGTGGGTCAATCCGAAAACAATGAGAAAATATATAATTTTTTTCATACAGGATGATTTACTCGTAAAGATAGTAAAAATTGAGGTTATTTGTATACGTTCGTATGAATTATTATTACTCTTTGTTAAAGAAATTATTGACCGGAGGAATGTTGTCGACTTGGTATAATCATTTCAAACATGTCATTGTTTCTTACAGAACTTTCCTGTCAGAACTGAATGTTCAAATTGTATCCTTAAAATGTATACTCCGGCCGGAAAATTTGTCACATCAAGAAGAACACTTTCTTTAAAGGTGAAGGTTTCGCTGAGTTTTCTTCCGTCGGCCTGGTAAACTTCAACTCTTGCAACAGCGGTCCCGGCCTTTGGAAAGGCAATATTTAACTTTTCACTTGCAGGATTTGGATAGATTGAAATCCCGGTGCCATTGATTTCCCGGAGTCCGGAGAATATAGAATCATAAGTCATAACGGTTGCTTTCATTGCATTAGCCCAATCCAGGAATGCAACGAACGGCCGGCCTGACTGATCGATGGCAAGACTTATATAATCAGCTGCTTCCTGTGAAAATCCGGCCTGTCCGACATGCTCCCAGTCACTGCCGTTAAACTTCATTACCGACGCTTTGGAAAAATTCAAGGAATCCTGGTAAGCAACATATGGTTCGTCTGATGACCCGAATGCAAGACTGGTATAATAAGCCATTCCCTCTGTAAAACCAGTATTCCCAACGTTTACCCAAGCGTTGCCGTTATATTTCATAACCGTTGCTTTCTGGCCGTTGCCATAGTCCGCAAACGCAACATAGGGTTCCCCGGCGGCATTGAATGCAAGTGATGGAAAAGGCGCTCCTGCAGCCGAAAAACCAGGTGTTCCCACGTATACCCATTGGGTTCCGTCATATTTCATCACGGTTGCCTTTTCAACGTTGCCGAAGGCAACGTGAGGTTCGCCTGACGGACTGAATGCAATATTTAAATACCATGCCTGGTCGGATGAAAAACCAGGCATCCCAACGAGGACCCAGTTACTTCCGTCAAATTTCATAACGCTTGCTTTAAACGCATTGTCTGAATCCATGAAAGCCACGTATGGTTCTCCTGAGGGGCTGAAAGCCAGGCTTGTATAATCGGCCTCACCCGATGTGAAACCAGCTGCCCCTATTGGGGCCCATGCCGTTCCATCGAATTTCATGACAGTGGCTTTATTCGAGTTGCTCACATCCTGGTATGCCACACTAGCTGATCCGTCAGAGCCGAAAGCCAGGCTTGGATAATGCGCTATGCCTCCCGAAAATCCTGCATTTCCCACTGTCACCCAGGTGTTGCCTTCAAGTTTCATTACAGTAGCCTTTCTTTCGTTCCCGTAATCCTGAAAGGCCAGGTAAGGCTGAGCCCCCGCACTGATCTTCAGGCTTGTCCAGTCAGCTCTGTCGGCCGAAAAACCAGGATTTCCCGAAAATCCCCAGTGATAAGCTGAGGCCGATGGTTTGCAACAGCTTTGTTGCCCCTCACTGGCAAAGGGAGCCAGCAAAATCAGAAGAAGGAATGTTGATTTCATAACTCTTAATGCTTTAATGTCATCCGGTGTAAGGAATTATTCACTTGTATTTTAAATTCAGTTGCTCGTATACCTGAAACAAGGGGGTAGTACTGAAATTCCTGTCAAACAAACCGCTCCAGGCATGAAGGGGTTCCCATATACAGGCTCCTTTTCCCATGTTGCCCGGCAGGGAGAATACGATCTCGTGCACCTGTTTCTTGAAATCAGAATATTCAACCACGTTAAGGGGTTTGTTGTAACGTTTGCTCAGGTCGATCAGGTTTGCCTGCAGGTCATCCAGGGTTCCATGCCAGCGCGGATAATAGGAGAGCCCGATGATGTCGAACTTCACACCCCTGGCGATCATATTGTCGAGCCAGAATACTGCTTCTTCGTTTTGTCCGCCAAGCGCAATGTGCATCATGATGGGAATCTTTGGGTCAACCGCTTCAACACCGGCAACTCCTGCTTTGAGCAGTTCGGCAAGCCCTTCGGGGTTCCCGATATGTCCGTCGGGCCAGAGGATACCATGGTTGATCTCGTTGCCTATCTGCACCATGTCGGGAAG
>JBAXLI010000105.1:0-11075 GCA_037134895.1 Bacteroidota bacterium | reverse complement strand
TCGTTCAGGCTATCCTGTAAAGCCGGGACTGTTGTGATACCGAGTGTTTGCCAGGATTTATCACCACGCCAGTATTGAGAAGTTGTACCAGTACTTATTTTGGTTTCATAATCATGAGACGCTCTTGTTTTACTAAGCAAAACAGAAGTTGTATCTGCCCTGCGATAACGATTGGAAAGAGAATCCTGCAGACCTGTTACAGTTGAAATGCCTTGATTATGGCTGATTGGAGCGTATTCAAGAGTGGCCCGTGTTCTGCTTAAAAGAACGGTTGCGGTGTCTTTTCTCCGATACCGGTCGTTCAGGCTATCCTGCAAGGCTGTAATTGTCGCAATGCTCAATGTTGTCCAACCCAGATCCCCGCCTCCGGTCGTGGTTAAAAACTGCCCACTCAACCCAACTGTCCCTGGCAAAGTAAGTGTATAAGATACCGGAGTAACAGGCGATTTGAGACCCACATAACCCGAACCAATTCCAGATAACCTCAGAGTACCTTTCACATCCAATTCCGAGCCGGGAGAAACTGTACCAATCCCAACTTTGCCTGAGTTGAAATAGATATCGCTTCCAATGCTGACCCATTGGCTTCCTAATCCAATTGCCAGTTTCACCCAGACCAATCCGTCGTAATAGTAATAAGCATTGTTCCCCTGAGGACCATTTGCAGTCACATAGATAAGAAGTCCGGTGACGAGATTAGCCGAAGGACGATTATTGTAAT
Source organism: Bacteroidota bacterium (assembly GCA_037134895.1). GTDB lineage: Bacteria > Bacteroidota > Bacteroidia > Bacteroidales > FEN-979 > CAIRDP01. The sequence continues at coordinate 10,354 of JBAXLI010000105.1, read as the reverse complement.
CAAGCCTTGGTATTAAAATCCCCTTGCTGTCACTTTTAATATCCAGCACCGCAGCTGGCTGACCGCTGATATACAATGAATCGTCAGTGATTATGGTCTGCGCCTTACCCTGAAATAATCCAAACATAATACCAGCAACAATGAGAAAGACAAACTTTTTCATGACCTTATATATTTTAAGTAAAAATGGGGAATTAAACAAACCTGGTCAATGACACAATCATGTCAATTTCAGGACATCATAAACGAAATCAAATTCAGACCAGGTGCTCCTTGATGGCCTTCGCGACGGCCTGGGCCCGGGTGTGGACCTGCAGCTTTTCGTAAATGTGACGGATATGGTTTCGTACGGTCTCTTCGCTGATAAAAAGGGAATTGGCAATGGATGAGATTCCTGCACCCCCAACTATAAGATTCAGAATCTCTTTTTCCCTTGAGGTCAGATGATATTCTTCGTTTTCCCGGACTGAATTCTTGAACAAGCCAAGCACCTGCCTTGCAACGGAGGGTGTAAGAGGGGAGCCCCCTTCATACACCTGCCTCACGGCTTCCATGATCTTCAGTGGATTGGTCTTCTTCAGCAAATACCCGTCGGCACCCTGTTTGATCGCATTAATCACATTCGAATCATCTTCGAGGATGGTGAGCATTATGATGTTTGCCTCAGGATGCTTGATTTTTAAAGGAGAAATGGCTTCAATACCCGACATGGAAGGCAGGTTGATGTCGAGAAGGATCACATCCACGTCTTTGCTGTTTTTAAGCGCAAGCTCGGCAGATTCAAAACTCCAGCTCACAAGAAAATCCCCCGCTGACACTAAAAGGAAAGACAGACTTTGCCTGAAATCTTTATGATCTTCAACGATCCCTACACTTATCATATGCTCAATTTGCTGGCAAGTTAGAACTAATCTGATGCGCTGTCAATGATCAATTTGAGTTATTTTGAAACATATACAAATCTCTGTCCCCACTCCCGGCTGTGATTTTATCTCCAGCAAAACAGAAGATTCAAACGCCCTCCGCCTCATATTCACAAGTCCGTTCCCGCTCGAACTGTTATTTGTATTGTCTGCGGATGAGATGAATCCATTACCGTTATCTTTCACCAGGATTGTACACATCCCGTTCCGTATAAACGCTATCAGGTCAACATGCTTTGCCCCGGAATGTTTAATAATGTTGTTGGCGGTTTCCTTAAGGATCAGGAAGATATTCTGTCTCAGCTTTTCAGGGATTAAAGTGTCTTTTTCCGGAGATTCAACATCCGCAGAGAAATCGATATTATTATCAACAAAAAGGTCATAGTAATAGTTGCGGATCTTCGACAGTAAGCTTTGAAGTGAATCATGCCTGGGCGATGTGATCCATATAATGTCGGAGATAGATTGAAGAGCAGAAGCAGAAAGTTCGGCTATTTTGGATGCAATGTGAGGCTCATTGCTGAAAGCGGATGTGCCGTTTTCTTTTAAAGTGCTGGAATAGATTGAAATGCTGCCGAGGGTGGAAGCGAGGTCATCATGAAGGTCCCTCGATATATTCTCTCTCACTTGCTGTTTCTCTTTTTCAGCTGCCCTTCTCACCAGTACCCTTTCGATCACAAGATGGAGGATAATGAGCAGGATAAGAACCACGGCCAGCGGAAAAACAAAAGCATACCAGGGGTTCTCATACAGCATAAGTATGTCGATGCTGATGAACGACAAAAGAATGAGCAAATAGATGATTATCAGATGACCTGGTCGCGCGAATGATTTTTTTCTCTGGATGAATACAGACAATGTGACCAAAGACAGAGCAATAAGATATTTAAGGATTTCTACCTGATCTTCGGGGTCGGTGAAAAATCGCCTGACAGATTTCCCGAACAGTGAATATTGTGCCGAAAAACCAGTTTCTTCGCGGATGTCAAGGACATCACCGGGTTTTACATCATCTATTGTAATGGATTTATGTGCAGCATGGAATGTAACGACTGCAGAATACCTGGATCCGGGCTGCAAACCGAAGATAGCTTCCTTTGCCGAAATTGAACCATAGCCGCTTCCACCGCTGATCTCCCGGCTTCCGGCGATTTCCATTCGTCCATCCGCAGAGATCCTGTATAAAGTGATCTTCGAACCTATTGCATCACGGTTCGAACTTGTACCGTGAAGTATGAATTTGGCTGAGTTCCGTGGATCGGAATTATTGACAAACAAAGTGCTGATGCCGCCGATGTAATTTGCAACATAAAGGTCAGGGTCGCCGTCCCCGTCAATGTCGCCGGCAGCACAGCCTGTGTAATAGCCTGAAAGATCCGCCCCGTAATCGTCGGTAACATCCGAAAAGTGCGATCCGTTAACATTCTTGTAATATATATTCTCACCAACATTGGTCACATAAAGATCGAGGAAGCCGTCGAGGTCGAAATCAGCAAAAACCGCGCCGTTGCTGAGGTAAGTTTCCGGCGGAAGATATTTGTCGGTGACATCCCTGAAAATCCCGTGGCCTTTATTGATATATAGCTTGTTCGGGGAGTTCCTTCTCGCGATGAACAGATCGGATAGCCCATCGTTATTGATATCGGCAAAAACCACTGCATTGCTCCGGCCCCGTTCCTGCCTTGCAAGGTCGCTGTACTTCGTAATATCCATGAACCTGACTTTTCCTTCCCGGCTCAGGTTCAGATAGATCCTGTCGCTTGAAAACCAAGAGGATACACAGAGATCAGGAAGCCCGTCATTGTTCACGTCAGCAAAAGAAGCACACATCCCTCCACTCGAAGTTGCAAGACCGGCTTCAACTGTTATATCCCTGAAACGACCGTTTCCATCATTCAAAAAGAGCTTGTTCGAACTTTTCTCGTTGGTTACAAACATATCGAGGTTACCATCCCCGTCGACATCCGCAAATACCGATACATTTGAACGATGCATATCTTCACATGCCCTTCGGTCCTGGGCTGAGACATCCCTGAAGTAACCTTTCCCATTGTTTACCAGCAGTTTATTCCTTCCGTTCAGTGAACAGATATAAATATCTTCATCACCATCATTGTCTATGTCAGCAGCGCCGGCCCCAAGCTTCAGTTCAGCAGGAGAACCAGAGCCAACGACCTCAGGTATTCCAAGGGCATTTCGTTTCAAAGCCTCCTCAAGAAACCTATCGCCGGAATGGAAAGGTTCACCAGGAACTGTAATATTGATATACAGCCGGTCAGGATTGAAAATACATACAGAATAAATATCGTTTTTACCATCCCCGTTAAAATCAGCAATCGCAACTCCGTATTCATCATCAGCTTCCCCACCGTATTTGTATATTTTGAACCTGCTAAATCCAGGGATATTCTCAGGCGCGGTACCTAATGAGCGGTTCCCTGAATACAGCAGCAAGCCCTGCTCCCCGCCAATCCAGGTTTCCCCGTTAGCGCCTATACAAATATCATTCAAACCATGGGGAAAAGACTGAGCTGATTTTTCAAATTTACCCGAACTCCAAAAAGCCAGGAATCCACCGGCACCGGTGAAAACCAATCCCTTTCCGGGGATTTCAGCCAGCTTTTCAGCCCTGAGGAGTTCATCAGAGCTAAACATCATTTTCGCTTTCCCCTTACTGATTTTAAAAACTTTGTTACGGCAGAGGGCATATCCGCAGTCATTATCAGTGAAATAAAAATCCACGACTTCAAATCCGGGCAATACAGCATGATATGCCTTTTGAGAGTAATGGAAAAGCTCACCATTGCCTGTCCTGAGCCAGAAATCATGTTGAGAAACGCCCCAAACCTTCAAAACTTCGCGCAGGCTGGGGGGGGAGGGGAGCCGACTGATCTTCCCGTTTAAATAAACCGCCATTTCACACCATCCCGCAAAGATCCCGGCTCCATCCTTAAAAAAACAACAGGCATCTATCTCGTTTGCAAACGGAGAAGCCAGCTTCTCGGTATGACCGTTTTTATAATGATAGATAACCGAAGTATGATAAGGTGTGTTTACAGTATACCAGTAATCCTCGCGACTCAGGGGAAAAAACAGGTTCACCGATTTTACATCATTCAGGTTAACCCTGCTCCAGCTATTTTTTTCCCTGACGAATACCTTTTCAGTAAGAAAAAAAGTGCATGAAGTATCACAGGCAAACACCTTTCTGATAGTGCCTTTTGTTTCGGAGTTTAGTTTGATGAACTGCGGATGGCCCTTTGCCAGGATCGGGGGAGGGAATGAAAGAAAAAGGAAAAACAGGAAAGCTGAGAAAAAACCGGTGAGGATACCAAGCTTCATTTTGATACTGGCATTTCAAAGTGCAACAATGCTGTGAAGCGAATATAGGAAAAATAGTCCGTAATTGCTGATTCCTTATCTTTGCCTTATGGTTGATTTCGTTTCACGCCTGTCTTCCTGGTACCAAACTAATGCCCGGGATTTTCCTTTCCGGCGGACGATTGATCCCTACCTGATCTGGCTGTCGGAAATCATTATGCAGCAAACCCGCATAGAGCAAGGAGTGCCGTATTACAACAGGTTCGCGGAAGTTTTTCCTACGATACATGACCTGGCGGGGGCGTCGGAGGAAGAAGTCCTCAAGCAGTGGCAGGGACTGGGGTATTATTCCCGGGCACGCAACCTGCATACAACAGCAAATGAGATCGTTGAAAAATACGATGGGAAATTTCCCTCAACGTATGAAGGACTCAGGGCCCTCAAAGGCATTGGAGATTATACAGCGGCTGCAATAGCTTCCGTATGTTTCGGCCTTCCCCATCCTGTAATGGATGGAAACGTGATCCGTTTCATAACCCGCCACTTCGGGATTACCGGGCCGGTGGATCAGTCTGCCGTGAAGAAAGAGATCATGGATGTGTTGGAAAGGCTGATGGAGTGCGCAAATGATGCAGGATGCAGGATGCAGGATAAGGAGCTTTGCTCCGATACAGGATTCAGGATGCAAGATTTCCCGCATCCCGCATCAGGCAACTTCAACCAATCCATAATCGAATTCGGTGCAACATATTGCGTACCCCGTAATCCGCAGTGCAATGAATGCATCTTCAACGACAGCTGTTATGCATTGAAATACGGAATGGTTGATAAACTTCCGTTGAAAAAGCAGCAGCAACCCCTGAAGCCAAGGTACTTCCACTACCTTGTAATACAAGTCAGGGGAAAGAAGGGGATGTATTTCAGAAAGCGTACAGGAAATGATATCTTGAAGGGCATGTACGAATTTCCGGTGATTGAGACCACAAAAACCATTAACCTTCCCCGGCTGATGAACAGCCCCGAATGGAAACAGCTTTTCGGGACGAGCCAGGTAAAAATTATCAGTCAGTCAACCCAGGTGAGCCAGCTGCTAAGCCACCAGAAGATCAATGCCAGGTTTTACACCATTGAAATCGAAAAAACCTCAGAGAGGTTGGGCAATTTCATCAGCCCCGAAAGGATCCATGAATTGCCTGTGGCCAGGATCATTGAGAAGTACCTGGCTGCTGGGGGTTAGGGGTTGGGGATTGGGGATTAGGGGTTGCGGTTGCAAGTTCGTAAGATCTCGTTTTTACTATAATTTTGTGCTTAGTATATACATAAATAATTGAAAATCTTCGCCTTCACCAAGTCTTACCATGATTAGATTCTTTTCAGGACAAACCCCCAGAACCTGGCCATCATACCCATATGCATAAAAATACGAATGAATATACCAGATTCGCCAGGAATTTTGATTTGAAGCATCATGCCATATCCTGAAAATGCATTTCGAATATTTATTATCGGGACTGTGCCAGGCTGCCGATGCGCTTAATGAATCAGGATAGGACTCTTTAGAATTTGAAGTAATGAAGCGCCATTGATATTGATAACCATTACTTTGCTCATTTGGGATGGTTGACTTTTTCACCCATTCATCCGACACGATTTGTTTACCTTCCCAGTTACCGTGTTGGAGATACAGACGGCCTATCTTTGCTAAGTCAATAGCCGTGGTATTTAATCCCCCGTAGGCTTTTGCTATACGATGTCGTTTATCATCCAGACTCCAGGAAGCCCCGTTTTCCATCCCCATTGGGATCCATACCTTTTCCTGAAGATATCTGGCAAGCGAAATCCCTGTTGCATTCTCAACAGCAATCCCCAGCAAGGCAGTGGAAACACTCTGATATTCAAATTTTTTACCAGGTTCGCTTTCAAATTCCAATTTTTTAATTTTCCCCAGTTGATTTCCCCCGTAATAATGTCGGGCCATCCGTCCGAACGGATTTAAATAGGATTCAGTGAATTTTAATCCTGCACGCATATTTAATAAATCCTCGAGGGTAAGGCGGTCAAATTTCGGATCCTTGCCCTTCAATTCAGGAATATATTTGGTTATCGGATCCTGAATACTTGAAATAGAACCGTCATCAACAGCCATTCCGACCAGAAGAGAGGTGATGGATTTTGATATTGAGAAAATCGTTGAGATTCTAGCCCTGTCGTAACCCCTGTAATATTTTTCAAACAGAATGGAATCATTGCGGATAACGAGAAAAGCCGTTGTTGCAGTTTTATTAAGAAAATAATCAAGGGTAAATGGTAAACTGTCATGTAAAGTCCGGATGCGTTTTACCTCGTCATTATTTAATATCGGCTTGTTCAGAATCGCTTTATTGCCTTCTTTAAAGTGAAATGGTACACCTTCAGGTTTAATTGTATCAGAAGGAAAAATTTTATAGGCGTCAATGCCTGGTTCCCCGTATCTTATTTCACGATAAATACTCGTGCAGGACTGAATAATTATTGATGTTATAGCAAGAATAAATAGTTTTTTGATCAATTAACTTTTTTTTAAGAGCTAGCGTACATCGTACATCATTCATCACCTTTCACCCCGAAATTTGCCCCGTTTGCCGATTCTGCTATGAAATTCACCTGCGGGGATATTAATTTTACCTTCAGACGAACAGTAATTCATAACCGCTGACACTTTGTCTGGCTCCGGGGAAAGATGCAAGGGATAATAATCGGGCTTTATGTCCCAGCCTCTTCCCCGGTTATCCCGCATCTTGTATCCTGCATCCCGCATCCCGCATCTTGTATCCTGCATCCCGTATCCCGCCTCAAGTTTCATGTTCTTCAGGCAAGACGGTAATAAGCAGGTCGACAAGCATGTTTTTCCCGAAGGGTTTGGCGAGAAAGTACGAAGCGCCTCCGCTCATGATCTTTTCCCGCATTCCGGCCATGGTAAAGCCGGTAACCGCAATTACCGGGACTTCGGCATACCCGGAAATCTCCTTAATCACCCGGGTGGCCTCTATCCCGTCCATCCCCGGCCCGAGGTTGATGTCCATAAGGATGGCGTCGTACAAGACTTTTCCTGCCATGTCAACGGCCGACAGCGCATCAGCAGCAATGTCAAGCTCATATTTCCCGCTGAGGTAGATCTTCACCAATTCGGCATTGATGGCATTGTCTTCAGCCAGCAGTAGCCTGAACTTTTTCCCTCCCGAACGGGGCGTTTTCGGTGGCTGTTTTTCAACGGAAACAAATTCACCCGGTGGTTCATCGACAGAAGGCAGGAGAGATTTCTCAACAAGGGGAAGCACATCCATCAGCTGTTCCTGCCCCTTTTCATCTGATCCGATCTTTGCAACGAGCATGACCGAATCAAGCATTTTGATCATCTCCTTGCCTGAATCATGAATATATTTTGGGATTTCAGCTTGTTCTCCTGCATTTTTCTTTTCCATCATCAGCTCACTGAAGCCCATGATGCTGTTCACGGGTGAACGGAAATACTGGTTGAGGAAGGAGATGACCGACGACTTCAGCCTGTCGGATTCCTCAAGGTTGTTCCTTGCAATGTTTGACTCCTCCTGGGCATTTTTTCTTCGTTCAATTTCCTGGTTGAGTTCGAGGGTCTTTTCCTCGACCAGCTTTTTCAGCATTTTCTCCCTCGACCGCCTCATCCCCGAATGCAGGAAAAACCAGGTAATTAAAATAAGGACCAAGGCCATTGTAAGGATAAACCAGGAAGTGCGGTAGAAAAACGGTCTGATTTTAAGAACGAAGAGCCTCTTTTCAGGGGTCCACCTCCCTGTATATCCCTTTGCCATTACCCTGAACACATAACTTCCCGGCGGGAGGTGAGAATAATACGCCTGTCTCCGGCTCCCTGCGTTGATCCAGAAATGGTCGAACCCCTCGAGCATATACTTGTATTGGATCTGTGTGGGATTTAGAAATGAAGGTGAGGTATAATCAAATTCAATGTCAACCATCCCGGGATCGAGCACCAGGGGTGAAAAGGGATCCGTTTCGGTATTGTTCACCAGGACTTGTGTGAGTATGACCTGTAATTTCCCGGAATTTGGTGTGATATCTTCTGCATTAAGCTCTGCAAGCCCTTTTGGGGTGGGTATAAAAAGCCGGTTTTCCGAAGAGATACATCCGGCAGGGAATACATGACCACTGCACTCCGAACTAAGCATACCTTCAGGTATTCCATAAACCAAAGGGTGTAAAATATCACCCTTTTTGTCGTTGTAGGCGATCAGTTCGTTACGCGGAAACGAGATAATCCCCTTGTTTGAGCTCAGCCACATCCTGCCGTTCCGGTCCTCAAGGATCTGGAGTATGCCCGCCGCATACAAGCCATCTGCTTCCGAGATGATATTCACCGAATCATTCTCGATGAGTGCCAGTCCGCCATGTGCACAACCAGCCCAGATCATGCCTTCCTCTTCGTGCAGGGTGAGCACTATATTATCAGGCATTCCTGTCAGTGTCGTGAGCCATTTGATCTTTCCCTCGTCGAGGATGTTGATACCACCACCGTTGGTTCCAACAATCATCCTCCCTTTGCTGTCTTCAAGGAAGCATAAAACCTGGTCGTGCGAAATTCCATTACCCGTATTGATCGATTCGATTTTCCCATTATACAGAATATTGATCCCTGAATTTCCTACACCCGCCCAAAGTTTTCCTTTGCTGTCAACATAAAGGGCGCGGATGACGTCCGATGCAAGTCCATCCGCAGTCGTAAGATGAACCACTTTATCATTTGCATACCCGTAAATCCCTGCTCCATCGGTTCCGATCCAGAGCATACCTTTACTATCGAAGGCCAGGGTATTTACAGGGATTGATGGAAGCCCGATCTTTTTCTCGAGTTTTCGAATGCCTGCGGATGAGATTGCGTTGACTGCACCTTTGCCGGTTCCTGCATATATAATCCCGCCAGGGCCCGCGATCACGGGGCCGATGCTGTTGTCGCTCAGTCCGTCATCGGCGGTAAGCATGTGAATACTTCTCCTCCTGAGAGCATTGAGCCCTGAGCCTTCGGTCCCTACCCATATGGTGTGCTCCCTGTCTTCGAATATGCTGCTGATGATATTCCCCGACAGCCCGTCGGCCGTGGAGATCCCGCTCAAAACCCCGTTAGTGAACCTGAAAAGACCGCTGTTTGTACCAATCCAGATCCCTTCCTGCGAATCTTTAACCAGGCTCAGGATGTATGCGGGGAGCCTGTTACCGGTGGCGTTAAAACGGTTGAATTTTTCCTTGCTGAAGATGCTGATACCTCCTCCGTTTGTGCCTATCCAGAGGTTCCCGTTCGCATCGAAGCAAAGGGAGCGGATGTCGTTATGGCTTAATCCATCGCGGGTGGAAAAAGTTTTTATAATACCGTTTTTAAGATTGCACAGCCCCGATCGGGTACCAATCCAGAGGGAGCTGTCTGGCGCAGGCAGCAAAGCCTGGATGTAGGTATTGGGAAGACCGTCCTTTTCGGTAAGGAAGTTCAATTTCCCATCGTAACCCTGATGCCCGAGGCCAAGTCCGTCAGTGCCGAACCATAGTCCTTTCCCCGGATCATAAGCCAGGGAAAGTATGCATTTGATCCAGTCAATTTCACGGTCGAACAGCCGCATGAAACTGAGTTTTTTATAACTCAGTATGTCACCATGGTAAAAGCCGATCACCAGTGAAGAATCGGGAAAGACGTACAGGCTGTGAACGTCTTTATCGACAAAACTGCGGTGGTTAGAAGGGTCGAATGTAAGGAAACTGTTGCCGTCAAAACGTACCAGGCCTTCTTCGGTACCAAGCCAGATAAATCCTTCGGGGGTTTGTGCGATAGCCTGGATGCTGTTTACAGGAAGCCCGTTGTCGGTGGTCCAGGAGCGGATGCTGTAATCCTTTTTCAGGCCGGATTGGGCGGATGCGATGTTCAGTAAGATGACAAAATACAGGATGCAGGATGCAAGATGTTTCATAATCCCGGATGGCTGATGTAAATGTAGTAATAATTTGGATGCGGGATGATGGCGCTTCGCGCCGATGGAAGATGATGGCGCTTCGCGCCGATGCAAGATGATGGCGCTTCGCGCCGATGCAAG
>JBAXLI010000104.1:0-11345 GCA_037134895.1 Bacteroidota bacterium | reverse complement strand
GCTATTTCGCTATTTCGCTATTTCGCTATTTCGCTATTTCGCTATTTCGCTATTTATTCTACCAATGCTTCATGCTATTATAGATGTTATAAAACTTGGAACTCCATGGTGAATACGTCCGTGAGACCTTTTTAATAGTCATCACATATTTCTCCCGGTCATGCAGTTCAGAAAAATAAAGGTATAATGCGGCTGCGATGGCTGCATTCTCCTCTCCTGTCATAACAGGTTTTACAGATGTGACTGTTTCAGCATGGGACGAATTTTTCAGCTTCCTGGTCCTGAGGTGATCACGCAACAGGTGGAACCTGACCATGATGAATGCCATAGCCGACAATGCCAGCAGTACGACGAAATACCCAAGGACCGACATGACCAAGACCCTGATGTCAATTAGGGAAGGATCAAATGTGAATGTCAATGTTATCATATAACCGGGGTATTACAATGGAATATTGCTGTGTTTTTTCGGCGGAAGGCTGTCCTTCTTTGTCTGCAGGGTCTGGAGTGCGCGGATGATCCTGAAGCGGGTGTTCCTGGGCTCGATCACATCGTCGATGAAGCCGTAACGGGCTGCGTCGTATGGATTGGCAAATTTATTCTTGTAATCCAGCTCTTTTTCACTCATGTATTTTACTTTCTCCCGGGGATCCTCGATCTCACTGATCCTTTTCCCTTCAAGGATCTCTATGGCGCCTTTCGGACCCATCACGGCGATCTCGGCGCTGGGCCAGGCGTAATTGAGATCGGCTCTCAGTTGCTTGCAGCCCATTACATCGTGGGCTCCTCCGTAAGATTTTCTCAATGTGATAGTGATCTTTGGAACAGTCGCTTCACCGTAAGCAAACAGTAGTTTGGCCCCGTGAATGATAATGCCTCCATACTCCTGGATACTGCCGGGCAGGAAGCCCGGAACATCAACCAGGGTGATGATCGGGATATTGAACGCATCGCAGAACCTTACAAACCTTGCTGCCTTGCGGGAAGCTTCGATGTCGAGCACACCTGCAAGGTAGTTGGGCTGGTTGGCCACGATCCCGCAGGATATACCATTGAACCTGGCAAAACCCACGACAATATTTTTTGCATAATACTGGTGGATCTCAACAAATTCATGATCGTCGACAACCAGGTATATAATGTCTTTAACGTCATATGGCTGATTGGCATTAGCCGGGATGATCTCGTTAAGAGCGTCTTCCAGCCTGTCGATAGGATCATGGCAATCGATCTGCGGAGGCTCCTCGAGGTTGTTCTGGGGAAGGTAGGAGAGAAGCTTACGGATCATCAGCAGTCCTTCATCCTCGTTAGCAACCCTGAAATGAGCCACTCCTGATTTAGTTGCATGAACGGTTGCGCCTCCAAGGTCTTCGGTCGTGATGTCTTCACCGGTTACAGTCTTGGTGACCTTCGGACCGGTCACGAACATGTAGCTGGTCTTTTCACTCATGATCACAAAATCGGTGAGGGCAGGGGAGTACACTGCACCTCCTGCGCACGGACCGAAAATAGCCGATATCTGGGGGATTACTCCTGAAGCAGCGATGTTTCGCATAAAGATCTCGGCATACCCGGCAAGGCTGTTTACTCCTTCCTGTATACGGGCGCCACCGCTGTCGTTGATCCCGATCACCGGGGCACCTACCTTCACGGCCTGGTCCATGATCTTGCAGATCTTTCGGGCAAAGGTCTCAGAAAGTGAACCTCCGAAAACAGTGAAATCCTGCGCAAACACAAACACCACCCTGCCGTCGATCGTTCCCCTACCGGTTACAACACCATCACCCATATAATGCTCGTTCTCGAGACCGAAATCGGTGCAGCGGTGAGAAACGAACATATCGTATTCCTCGAAACTGCCTTCGTCGAGAACTTTTTCAATTCTCTCCCTGGCTGTAAATTTTCCCTTTTTGTGCTGGGATTTTATACGGTCTTCCCCGCCTCCCAGCCTGGCCTGCTCACGTTTTTTGAGCAATTCCTCGATCTGATTTTGTTTCATAATTAACAATGTGAATAAATTAACAATGCTAAACGGCTGCAAGTTAGTCGAAATTTCGTTTCTTTGTATTAATCAATGACTAAAATACAAAAAAATATTGATCAAAAAGCAGCATAAAAGTAAAAAGACCAATTATTTAATTGCTTAATTTTGCAATTGTTAAATAAATAACAATAATCTGTCAGCCAGCCATGCCAAGACGAAAATTACTTATAAGGGACCTCACTCTCCGCGATGGACAGCAGTCCCTCTTTGCTACCCGAATGACCCAGGAACAGGTCGACCGTGTACTCCCGTTCTATAAAGATGCAGGTTTTTATGCAATGGAAGTCTGGGGAGGCGCCGTCCCCGACAGCATCATGCGTTACCTCCAGGAGAATCCGTGGACAAGACTTGAAAAGATTAAAGAATCGGTAGGGGATGTTTCAAAACTCACGGCCCTTTCGAGGGGAAGGAACCTCTTCGGCTACAACCCTTATCCTGATGAAGTCATCGAAGGCTTCAACCGCAATGCCGTGAAATCGGGCATAGGCATCATGAGGATCTTTGACGCCCTGAACGATGTCGAAAATATGAAATCGACCATCAGGTATGTAAAGGAAAGCGGAGGCATGGCCGATTGCGCCATCAGTTTTACAGTGGATCCGAAATTCAGCACAAAGCAGAAAGTACGCTCATGGATCCATCTCAAAGCCCTTCCGCATGATATTTTCACAACCGACTATTTCATGGAAAAAGCCCGTCAGCTTGAAGCTCTCGGAGCCGATATGATCAGCATAAAGGATATGGCCGGACTCATCCCTCCCATTCAATCAGGGGAAATGATCCGTCGGATGAAATCAGAACTCAGGGTCCCGATTGATTTCCATACACATTGCACTCCGGGGTACGGACTGGCTTCTGTTCTCATGGCGATTATCGCCGGGGTGGACATCGTGGATACAAGCATCTGGCATTTTGCCGGCGGACCGGCAGCTCCGGCTTTTGAACTGGTCCAGATCTTCTGCGACAAACTGGGGATTGATACCGGTGTGAACCTTGCAGCGGTTAAAAAGATCGATAATGAACTGAAAGACATCCGCAGTGAATTAAAAGAGTTTGATACCACTGCATTTCCAAAGGATTTTGACATCACAAAATACAAGCTGCCGAAAGAAATCAATAAGCTCTTTGTCAAAGCCATTTACCTGGCTAAACACGATAAGGAACCGGAACTCCTGCAGGCTTGCCAGGAAATTGAAAAGTATTTCGGCTTCCCCGAACCCGACGAAGAAGTTAAAAGAGCCGAGATCCCGGGCGGGATGTACACCAATATGCTGGCTCAGCTGAAACAGCTGAAACTCGACCACCTACTTCCCCGGGTTCTTGAACTCGTTCCGCTGGTACGCATAAAATCGGGTTGTCCTCCCCTCGTCACTCCAACCTCACAGATCGTTGGCGTTCAGGCCGTCAACTGCGTGATCGATGAAAATAAAGGACAGGCTTTTTTCACTACAAAATCAATACAGTTCGTTAACCTCGTCAAGGGACTCTACGGCAGGACGCCTATCCCTGTAGACCCGGATTTCAGGGAACTTCTTACCGGTGTGAGGGAAGAAACCCCCTACGACACTCGCAATTATAAAAAGCAGGAGAACACTGTGTTTGAGGAGTATGGCGGATTACGACTGGCCGAGAATGAAAAGGATGAACTTCTTCTCGAACTCTTCCCCACCGTGGCCCGTGATTTTCTGCAACATTGTGTAGAGGATAATTACACCACCAACATCTGGGAGATTGAAGAGGAGAAACGCCGCAAAGCCCGCGAAGCCCGCGAAACCTATGAACGCCTGAGTCCGGAGGAAAAGCAGAAACGCCTGATGGAAGGTCTGTACCACTGGTATGACGTGGCGGCCGACAAGGAAGAAGACGAGTCGCTGGGAAGGTCGTGAGTGGGGATTAGGGATTAGGGATTAGGGATTGGTGGTTGGTTGTTGGTGATTGGTAATTAAGAACCAAGAGCTAAGTGCCTAGTGCCTAGTGCCTAGTGCCTAGTGCCAAGTGCCTAGTGCCTAGTGCCAAGTGCCTAGTGCCTAGTGCCAAGTACCAAGTACCAAGTACCAAGCACAAGTGCCGATTTCATAATTTCTCCTAATTTTACGTCTTGATATTTACAAAGTTATGAAAAAGAATTTCTCAAGGCGGGAAGCCTTGAAAACACTGGGATTGACCTTAGGCGGAGTTGCAATAGGGATCCCCGGACTGGCTGAGATCCGTGAAAACGTATATGAATACCCGCTCAACCTCGATGAGGTGTTCAAGCCGATCGACAACCCCCTGGGCCGTCCGCTTACCGCAATCACCTGCGGGGCTGGAAACAGGGGCAATGTGTATGGGGGATATGCTGTAAACTTCCCTGAACAGATAAAGGTCGTCGGGGTTGCCGAGCCTATACAGGTAAGGAATGATCGTTATACGAAGGCCCACAACATCCCCGAAGAGAACCGTTTCAAGACCTGGGAGGATGTGTTCAAAAAGCCGAAGTTCGCCGATGCAATTATTATCACCATGCCCGATAACCTGCATTACGTTCCATGCATGAAGGCCCTCGAAATGGGCTATGATGTTCTCCTGGAGAAACCTATGGCGCAGACGGCTCAGGAATGCCGCAACATACTTTCGATGGTGAAAAAAACCGGTCGTATCGTTGCGATCTGCCATGTGCTGAGATATACTCCGTATTTTATTAAAATGAAGAAACTGATTGCGGATGGCGCAGTGGGTGAGCTGATCAGTATACAGCATATGGAACCAATTGAGCACATCCATATGTCACATTCCTATGTGCGCGGAAACTGGCATAATTCGAAGGAAACCACACCTATCATCCTTGCAAAATCCTGTCATGACCTGGATATTTTACGGTGGATGATCGGGCAGCCCTGCAACAGCATAGCGGCGATGGGAGACCTTAAATGGTTCAGGAAGGAAAATGCACCTGCAGGAAGCCCCGCCCGCTGTACCGATGGTTGCCCGGCCGAAAAAGACTGTCCTTACTCAGCCCTGAAGGTTTACGGACAGAACCGCAACTGGTGTTACGTATTTGACCTGCCCGAGGATAAGGAGAAACAGCAGGAATTTGTAATGGAAAAACTGCGGACGACCAATTACGGCAGGTGTGTATATCATATGGACAATGACCAGCCCGATCATTACATCACTTCGATTCAGTTCGGGAAAAATATTACAGCTAATTTCTCGATGGAAGCATTTACTTCCTACAGCGGCCGACGGACCCGCGTCATGGGTTCCATGGGTGATATGGTCGGTGATATGAACGAGCTCGTTGTCAGTGATTTCAGAACCAATAAATCGGTGAAACTGATCCCCAGTGCCGAAGACACCGATGTGCTTGCGAAAAGCGGACACGGGGGAGGGGACTGGAGCCTGATGCGGGATTTTGTGCAGGCTGTCGTCAACAAGGACCCTAAGTACCTGACTTCAACAATCGACCAGTCTATCGAAAGCCATATTATGGGCTTTGCTGCTGAACAGAGCAGGCTTTCGGGAAAAGTAATTCCTGTCAGTATCTGATATGCATTTTTCTTCAGGCGGATGACAATCCCCGTTTACTCCATTCGCATAAAAAACGAACGCCCCGCAGGGGGGCGTTCAAGCTTTCTAGCTTTGTCCGGTCAACCGGATCTTTTATTGAGCCGTGGGCTCTCTGAATCGTATTAAGGTCATCCCTTAACGCGTAAAAAATTCAAAACAAATAATCTTTTTCTCTTTCTTTTTTCAGATTATTTCTACGACAAAGTTAGACTCCCCGCACCCCCTTGTCAAGGAGTTTAACAAATATTAACAAACAATAAGCTGTTAATAAATCTGCATGCACGTTTTTGGATTATGGATCGCGCCTCAGAACTGCGGTGAGGCAGCGGGGACCGGAACCGTATTCAATAGTTTCTTTAGCCGGGATTGTAAACACATTCATCCCTTTCTTCGAATAAGCTTCGGCTATCCTGGTCAGATGCTGAGGAACCACAATGGTTTTCTCATCTATGCTCAGGTTGTTCGCACCGGCGGTTTCATCGGGTTTAATTTCGATTTTATCCCATTTGGAAAGAGGCTCGGGCAGGGGATCAAGCATGGCATCCGGACTGTATGTTAAAAGCCCGGGCCGGTTGAGTGTCAGGAGCCAGTCAAGATGGAAAAGGTTGGGTTTTAGCCTGATCACATGTACCTTGTAATCATTTCCAAGCCATGATTTAAGCCATGCAACTCCTTTGGGGCTGGTGGCGTTTCCCGACATCCCCACGTAAACATTATTCCCGTCGACCATCATATCCCCGTTTTCCAGGTAGAGCTCATCTTTTGTATAATGGGGTGAGGGGGGAGGTGTACAAAAATATGGTGTATTTGTGGCTTCAAGTATAGGTTCAAGCACTCTTCTGACCGACCAGATATTGCTCCTCCTGAAAGGAAGGTGAAAGGAGTTAAGAAGAATAACCCTGGTTCCGAAGACCCTGAAGAAATCGGCGCCCCCGATAGTATAACTTCCCACCTGGACGTTTTTGAGGTAGGTTTTCTCCTCGGTATTTGCCGCAGGAATCGGTTTAGTGCGGTATACAGTGACACCATTCTCCGTTAAAACATTTTCAAGTGTATTAATAGTGTTTTTTATGCTTTGGGCGATCTCAGGATAAGCTTCGGTAGTTAATTTCCCGGCATTTTGCCTCAGTGCTGCCTTCCCTTCTTCTGATACCCATACCAGGGCATCGATATATCCCGGTTCTGCCAGGTCCTCGACATAACCCAGCACAGCTTCCCGAAGTTTGCCCCATTCATTCCAGGCCCCGATAATCCGCTTCGGGTCTAAGTCTTTTGAAGTTACCAGGTTTCCCGGTTCTGGAGACGTTGTGTTGAGGTTTGCGGGAACATTGGATAACACACCGCTTGCTATTGCCGTACCCCCGATCGTTAGTCCGATCGTTTTAAGGGCCTCACGGCGGGTAAATCCTTTTTTCATAATTGATAGTTTTGTGAATGTTTTTATCGTAGACTGAAAATTTCTGTTGTGCGGGCGCCAGGGGGATTGATGGATTAACAATCAGGAGAAGCAGGAAGTTTCTCTGCAGTGGAATATGAATTCTCAACTAAACAAAGTTATTTCTGTTGGTAGATAAAACCAAAAGGAATTAACAATTTTTAACATTTTTAATCGTATGATTTTTCCAGTTCATTGTTTTTATTTAGAATTATTATAAATTTGTGAAAGAATCTCTTTCATATGAACAAAGTTGTGCAAAACGCTGAAGAAGCGATCAGGGGGATAAAGAGCAACATGACCCTAATGCTGGGTGGTTTCGGCTTATGCGGGATCCCCGAAAACTGTATTGCTGCGCTTGCAGCCTCCGATATCACCGGCCTTACCTGCATTTCGAATAATGCCGGGGTTGACGGCTTCGGTCTTGGCATGCTGCTCAGGAAACATCAGATAAGGAAAATGATCTCTTCCTATGTTGGCGAGAATAAAGAGTTTGAACGCCAGCTCCTCAGCGGGGAACTGGAAGTTGAGCTGATACCCCAGGGCACTCTTGCAGAGCGCTGCCGGGCAGGTGGAGCAGGCATCCCGGCATTTTATGTCCCGGCCGGTTATGGTACTGAGGTTGCGGAAGGTAAACCGGTCAGGGAGTTTGATGGGAAGATGTATCTCGAGGAAAAATGGCTCAAAGCCGACTTTGCCATTGTCAAAGCCTGGAAAGGCGATACAAGCGGAAACCTGGTATACAGGAATGTCGCAAACAATTTCAACCAGTCCATGGCTATGGCAGGCAGGATAACAATAGCCGAAGTCGAGGAACTGGTCCCTGTTGGCAGTCTTGACCCGAATCATATCCACACCCCCGGGGTCTTCGTTCAGAGGGTATTCCAGGGGGTTAACTATGAAAAAAGGATAGAATTTGTAACAACGAGAGAATAGGATGCAGGATGAAGCGCTTCGCGCCGATGCAGGATGCAGAATGCAGGATGCAGGATGAGGCGCTTCGCGCCGATGCAAGATGTAAGATAAATCGTAAATGAACTCGTAATTCGTAATTCGTAACTCGTAATTCGTAACTCGTAATTCGTAACTCGTAATTCGTAATTCGTAACTCGTAATTCGTAACTCAATTATATGGCTTTAGACAAGAACGGAATAGCAAAGCGGATCGCGAAGGAACTCCGCGACGGGTATTATGTAAATCTTGGGATCGGCATCCCTACCCTTGTGGCCAACTATGTGCCCCAGGGTATGCAGATAATCCTTCAGTCGGAAAACGGACTCCTTGGTATAGGTCCTTTCCCCGCCAAAGACCAGGTTGATCCCGACCTGATCAATGCAGGGAAGCAAACTATCACAGCATTGCCGGGAGCAGCGTATTTCGACTCCTCAATGAGTTTCGCCATGATACGTGGCGGACATATCGACCTTACTGTCCTCGGGGCTTTCGAAGTCACAGATACCGGCGATATTGCCTCCTGGAAAATCCCCGGCAAACTGGTTAAAGGAATGGGAGGCGCAATGGACCTGGTTGCATCGGCAAAGAACATCATCGTAGCCATGATGCATACCAACCCCCAGGGAGAATCCAAACTCCTTAAAAAATGCACCCTCCCATTGACTGGTGTGGGTGTCGTAAAACGCATTGTAACAGACCTTGCCGTTTTGGATGTCACTCCCGATGGATTCAAGCTAATCGAACGGGCTCCGGGTGTGACTGTAGAACAAATCAAAGCCGCCACCGAAGGCCGCCTCATCATCGAAGGCGTCATCCCCGAAATCCAGGTTTAACCAAAAACTAATCACCAATCCCCAACCCCTAATCCCTAATCCCCAACCCCCAATCCCCAACCAATGCCCCACTATCACACTCTCGGCCAGATCCCCCGCAAGCGCCATGTGACTTTCCGCAGGCCCGACGGCGGATTGTATGCAGAGCAGCTGGTTTCCACCGAGGGGTTCTCCGACCTCTATTCCCTGGTTTACCACTGCGCTCCGCCCACCCAGGTCCTTAAAATAGACACTCCATATTCAGTTTCTCCCGAAATTGCGGATTCCGACAATATGCAGCAGAGGCTTTTCAGGGGTTTTGACATCGCCCCGGCCGACGATTATCTTGAATCCCGCATCCCGGTGCTTGTGAACTCCGACTGCCACATCAGCCTTGCATCACCAAGGCAGTCGATGAACGATTATTTCTTTAAGAATTCGGGGGCGGATGAGATGGTGTTTGTACACCGTGGCGATGGGGTTTTGCGAACCATCTACGGGAATATACCCTTCAGGCCCGGCGACCACCTTGTCATTCCCAGGGGAGTCATTTACCAGTTCACGTTCTCATCCGCAGATAACAGGCTTTTTATAGTTGAAGCCCCTCAGCCCCTGAGGTTCCCAAAAAGGTATATGAACAGGGCCGGACAGCTGCTCGAGCATTCACCTTTTTACGAGCGCGACATCCGCAAACCAGAAAAACTTGAAACCCATGACGAAAAGGGCGATTTTCTTGTAAAGATCAAGAGGGACGGAAGAATATGGCCTTATCACCATGCCACACATCCTTTTGATTTGATCGGCTGGGACGGGTTTCATTATCCGTATGCCCTGTCGATCCACGATTTCGAGCCAATAACAGGCCGCCTCCATATGCCCCCTCCAATTCACCAGACCTTCGAAAATCCGGGTTTCGTGATGTGTGCTTTCGTACCCAGGCTGTACGATTATCATCCTGAGTCTATCCCAACGCCATATAATCACAGCAATGTGGATTCGGATGAGGTGCTGTATTACGTCGATGGTGATTTTATGAGTCGTAACAATATCAAACCCGGCAACATAACCCTGCATCCGAAGGGGATTGTTCACGGTCCGCACCCCGGCACAGTGGAACGCAGCCTTGGCGCAAAAGAAACTAAGGAATATGCCGTGATGGTTGATACCTTCAAACCCCTGATGATCACAAAACAGGCATTTGAACTGGAAGACCCGGAATATTACAGGTCATGGATTGAAAAATGATGCAAGATGCAGGATGCAAGATGAATCCTATCCTGCATCCTGTATCCTGCATCTTGTTTCCTGCATCGAATAGCAATTATCAAGAACCAACAATACATCTAAATTATGCAAACTGACTTTCTCCCTATCAACGGCACCGACTACGTTGAGTTTTACGTTGGCAACGCCAAACAGGCTGCCCATTATTACCAGACTGCCTTCGGCTTTCAGCCCCTGGCTTATGGCGGGCTTGAAACAGGAATTAAAGACCGCACATCCTATGTGCTAAGGCAGGGGAAGATCACATTTGTACTAACGACTTCCCTGGTCCCGGATTCTCCCGTTGCCGATCATTGCAAACTGCATGGTGACGGGGTCAAGGTGATCGCACTCTGGGTTGATGATGCCCGGAAATCATTTGAAGAAACTGTTAAACGGGGTGCAAAGCCATACTTCGAACCGCGGACTGAAAAAGATGCAGAAGGTGAAGTTGTGCTTTCGGGCATTCATACTTACGGTGAAACGGTTCATGTCTTCGTGGAACGTAAAAACTATAAAGGCCTGTTCCTGCCGGGTTATATTAAATGGGACCCGCTTTACAAGCCTTCATCTCCCGGACTAAAATATGTGGACCATATTGTCGGAAATGTGGGCTGGGGGGAGATGGACACCTGGGTAAACTTCTACAAGGATGTCATGGGATTTACGCAGCTTATCTCTTTTGACGATAAAGATATTTCGACCGAATACACCGCCCTGATGAGCAAGGTGGTCACAAACAGCAATATGTATATCAAATATCCCATAAACGAACCTGCAAAGGGGCTGAAGAAATCACAAATCGAAGAATACCTGGATTTTTATAAAGGTCCGGGTGCCCAGCATGTGGCCATGGAAACCGACAATATCATTCAGACTGTTGGTGAGTTGAGGAAACGGGGAGTGGAGTTTTTAAGAGTTCCCGATTCGTATTACGACACCCTCTTCAGCAGGGTGGGTAAGATTGATGAAGATCTTGCTCCGATCAAAGATCTTGGGATCCTGGTCGACCGTGATGACCTTGGCTACCTGCTTCAGATCTTTACCAAACCCGTTGAGGACAGGCCTACAGTATTTTACGAAATTATCCAAAGGAAGGGCGCAAGGGCATTTGGGAAAGGGAATTTCAAGGCGCTTTTTGAATCCATAGAAATCGAACAGGGCAAACGTGGAACCTTGTAAGGAATTACGAATTACGAATGACGAATTTAAAAATCTTGCATCCTGCATCTTGCATCCCGCATCCCGCATCCTGCATCCCGCATCCTGCATCCCGCATCCTGCATC
>JBAXLI010000103.1:0-11918 GCA_037134895.1 Bacteroidota bacterium | reverse complement strand
CAATATTTTATTGAAGCAGATTTGGAAAATTCCAAAATAGTATATACCTTTGTGGTATAATAATAGGATATCATGAAAACACTTTCTTTAAAACTAGATGAAACTGTGTTCAGAGAAACGGAACAGGTTCTTCAGCATGTAAAAAAATCCAGAAATCGTTATATCAATGAAGCTTTGGAGTATTATAATAAAATACAAAAGAGAAAATTAATCGCTTCCAGGCTGGAAAAGGAATCTAATTTGCTAAAGGGTGAATCCATACTTGTTCTTCACGAATTCGAAGCCCTTGATTATGAAAGTTAAACAATATGAAATCTGGGTTGCAGATTTAAACCCACGAATTGGATCTGAAACCGGAAAAGTAAGACCGGTTCTTATTGTTCAAACGGATCTCCTGAATAAATTTCATCCTTCTACGTTAATTTGCCCGATCACTTCAAAGGTTCAAAATGAATCGGAATTATTACGTGTACATGTGAAACAAGGAGTGTCGGGAGTTAATGAAAACTGCGATATAATGATTGATCAATTAAGATCAATTGATAATTCCAGGTTAAGAAATAAGATTGGTGTACTTATGAAAGATTCTATTGAAAAAGTAAAAGAAAACCTTAAGATCATCTTAGATTTAGAATAAATATTTCAACCAACGAAAACATAAATTGATGTCTTATGAAAATTCAAAAAATCAATTGGTTCTGGCAAAGTGCTAACCTGTTTGTTGCCCCGGTATTGCTGGTCGTTCTGATCTATTACAGAAATTCCATGCCCTTTTACCAATTTCTTTTATGGCTTCATTTACCGTTTTTAATGCTTCATGAATGTGAGGAATATGTTTTAGCCCCATTGAGCTTCAAGGAATTCTTCAATTTAAAATCTCCTTTTGGTTCTAAAACAAACCCGGATTTTCCGCTTGATGAAGGGTATGTTTTCCAGGTAAACATCGTAATTGCATGGCCTGCGGTAATACTCGGTGCTCTTCTTGCCAATATTGCACCGTGGATCGGTTTTGCCATGATGCTGTTTGAATTGACCATCAACAACTTCATGCATACCATAATCTTTCAATCGGGAAAGCCTGCCTATAATCCCGGGTTGATTACTAATTCCCTTCTACTGCTGCCCCTTGGAACTGTAACATTCCTCACCGCACTCCCGTTCTTCCATTGGTACGACTGGGTTTTTTCCATCATCCTGGGGGCAATTATCTGCGGATTACTGGCCTTTAAAACGAGAAGCCGCTTAGCGAAATTAAAACGCCAATAAACAATTCATTATTGATCAGATATGCGTCAGCCTAATTACCTGATCGCTGGAGGCTAGGCTGAATCGCGCTAAAAAATTGATCTCATCGAATTATGAAAAAGCAACTTCTGTTCTGCTTCATCGCATGTATTTTATTGATCTCAAGCAATTCATCTGGCCAGTTTCAGAAGGTGTTTACGGTTAATAATAACATTTATGCCCTTGCATCAAACAGTGTATCTGTGTTTGCAGGAACCGGGGGCAGTATTTACAGATATCCGAGCATACCGGTCCACGTTGATGATGTTAATCGTGACGTTTTTTCCATGTATACGTATCCGGCTCATTTATCCGACTTTCTGGTCGTTGAAACAGCTGAAAAATTAAACTCAGCAAGGGTTTCCATATTTAACATTCAAGGACAGCAACTGATAACAGAACCTTTAACCCAAAAGAAAACCATCCTTGAGATTAGCGTCCTTGAAAAAGGTGTCTACATAGTCAGTCTCAGTACTCCAGGGAATGATTACATTAAAAAATTCATAAATAATTGATCTTTAGAAGCAAATAATTATCAATTAACCGGCTCTGATAAATGTTTCAAAAGAAGGTAAATATGAAAACATTTTATTTGGTTTTAGTTTTCCTGATGCAGGGTTTAATAAGCAATGCACAGGCTTGGGCACCTCCGGGGGCCACATGGTATTATGACTGGGTCGAAATGGCGGTTGACGGCTATGCGCAAATCCGGTATGTAAACGATAGTGTAGTCGGGGGAAAGTTATGCAAAATATTACAGGTTGAGCAGCACACGTTTGACTGGACTACGCAGACGTTTACCGATGCAGTTATCGGGCACGAATACACTTACCTTGAAAACAATATCGTGTATTACTACCGGTATGGTCAATTTTTTAAATTATACGATTTTAACTCTGCCGCCGGCAGTACCTGGACTGTTGCGGGCTGGGAGCAGAACAATCCCTGCGACAGCCTGGGATCAATTGTCGTCGACAGCACAGGAACGACTATCATCAATTCCCTGCCACTGAAGTATCTGAAAGTTTCTCCCGGATCAAATTCGGAATGGGAGTTCATGGATATGATCATCGAAAGAATAGGCAGTCTAGGATATATGTTTCCGGGACCAAACTGTGTTGTGGATATTCCCGGGCCCGGACAGTTAAGATGTTACTATGATGAGAATTTTGGGCTGTACAGAAGATCCGGGTTTCCACCAAACTGCGATTTTATCATAGGAGTGAATGATATTTCAAAAGAAAACAACTGGCTTAAAATCTATCCGGTTCCGGCCTCGACAGTGATCACGGTTGAAATCAACAAGCCAATAAACGGAAAGACGGTCATCCAGATATCTGATATTTCAGGGAGCATCCTAAAGAACATAGAAACTGTTGAATTGAAGCTGGAGATAAATATTAATGATCTGCAGACAGGAATATATTTTGTAAAAATAGTCAGTGAGGATGGTGTAAAAACTTTTAAAATGATTAAAAACTCATTATAAACTGATAAAATAATTAAACGCTATTAAATCCAAATCTGAAATCGATATGAAAACACACAGACTACTATTCCTGGCCATTTGCCTGCTTATTGCAACTTATGGCCATCCGCAGGGTAAACCAGTCTCAGGCATCCTGGTGATGAATAACGATGAATATCAATGGTGCAGCCGGCAGGTGTTTGAGATTGGTGTTGACAGCCTGGGTAAAACTTTCAATTCACTTTTCAAAGGGAATACCGAGACAGCCAATAAGGAATACAGGGAGAAGAGCAAACTGATCATCGGTGAACTTTCAGGCCTGATCGCTTCCGGCAAAGTGAAAGCTTACTCTTACGAAGGAGCAGCCCTTACTTCATCTGACGTAAACAATATCCTTTCCAAAAAAGTAATGGTGAAAGACCCCGAAACTCAAAAAGTGATCAGCGGCCTGCAAAAACAAAACATCAGTGCTGTAAGGATTATAGAAGATGTTTACATCAGCAAAAAAACCTTCAGGATGGAGGCAAAAATCCTGGCTCTGATCCCTATTGCTGAAGTTTATACCAATGAGGGTGATATGAGAGGCACGATGCCCTTGTTTTATATTTATCTATAAAAAAAGCAATTAGTTACAAGGCTTCCTTAAGCATCAGGTGCATCAAAGACTAAATCTGCAAATCTTTACAATATTTCTTAACTTCGGGAAACCAAATTCACCAGGCTATGAAAACTCTTTACCTCCTTATTTTTATGTTTCTGTGGATGCCGGTCTTCGCACAGATCGACGATCCCTTCGACGAATCCAATGAAGCCGAGGCCACAGGCATCAAAGCTTCCCCGCTTCAGGATGTATTCACGCAATACTGGGATTCATGGGGCAAAGGACATCAGCGCATCAGCCAGGAGGAGTTTATCGCCTGCCTCAAGAACCCTGATTACGGAGCTGAGCCTTCAGCAGCGCTGGTAGCACTTGTAAAGTCGATGAAAGCCGAAAAAATCGGTGATATCAGCCTTGACGAGGCAATAGGCCGGAACAAAGGGAAAATGACATCCGCCTACATGAAAAACATTAAAAAGATCCAGGGCATCAACCGGGAGCTGTTTGCCAACGGTAGTCCCAGCTTCAGCCTGATGCAGCAGGGGCCCGCCGGCGACTGTTACTTTTTTTCAGGCACAGGCTGGATTGTGACCTATCGCATCGAAGAGATATCCCGTTGCATCAAAACGCTGGGAAAGGCAAAGTATGGAGTGAAATTTCCCGGGTCGCTGCCGGTGATTGTGACAGCCCCCACCGATGCCGAGATGGCTTTCAATGATTCCCCGTCCACCCTTTCCGACGGGCTATGGATGCCGGTGCTTGAGAAGGCGCTGGGTGTGATCGAGGGTATGAACAGTCAACAACGCGGAGAGATTGCCGATCCCACAGCCCGTATCGACCTGGGCGGAAGCGGGGTCACCGATGTGAAACTGTGGACCGGCCACGATGTTATCGACTACAAGTTCGGGGTGAATGCCGACCGTCATTCGGTAAAGGAAGCCCTGATCCGTATGAGGGAACACCGGCTGATGGCCCAGGCCTCGGTGCCCAAGAATCCCAAAGGCAAGCTGCCCTCACATCATGTATACGCCATTATGGATTTTGACCCGAAGACAGAAATGCTCACCGTGTGGAATCCCTGGGGCACAAGCTGGAAGCCCAAAGGTCCCGATTCACCCGAAAACGGCTACACCCGCGACCACGGCATCTTTCACATCAGCCTCGACGATTTCATGCTGATTTTTTATTATATGGCGATGGAGAACCCGTAAACCGTTACAAACCAAATACTGAGCAACGAATTAATTTAATTGCATTAGAAAGAATAATTGTATATTTGATATACCTGCAGAAAAACAATAATTAACAAGAAAGGGAACATGCCATGCCAAAATCTTTGAAGATCAACATTATCGCAATGTTGTTGCTGCTTTTTGTTTTCGCAATGCTCGGAGGCTGCAAGAAAAGCAGCAGTGATGACAACTCAACACCGGTAACAGCAGAAAAGCTGCGTTTCGTCTGGCTGGCCGACAGCCGTGGAGACGCCCTTCAGCAACCGGTAAACGACACCGTGCTCAAGGCCATAATCAAAAACATAGACAGCCTGGGAACCAAGCCCAACTTCGTGGTTTTCGGCGGTGACATGTCATACCGCGGGTTTATCAAGCCCGACTACACTTTCCAGGCATGGAAAAACCTGTTCCTGCCTATTACCATTCAAGGCATTCCTCTTTACACTGCCCTGGGGAACCATGAACTGTATCACGAACATTCCGATTCGGGCTTCATATTAGCCAACCAGACGGCTTACCAGACAGTGTTTTCGGAAAACCCCACCAACGGCCCCCCGGGTTATGATCACCTCGCTTACTCATTCACAAGCCCTACAGGAGGCTCGCTGTTTGTGGTCATGGATTCGTATTACCTGACCCATGATTCTATCCCCCAGGGCCTGGGCGGCAATATCAGCGCTGTCCAGATGTCGTGGCTTAGGACGCTGGTGGCACAGAGCAAGGCAACTCATAAGTTCCTGTTCATCCACACACCCTATTACTATATATCGGACGATTCCACAGAGCCATCAGTGGCAAACCCGACGCTTACGAGGCTATGGTCGTTCCTTGACTCCAACAAGTTTGACGTGTATGCCTGCGGACATTCGCATCTCTTTTCACGCAGGACCATCGACGCCAGCGTACTACCCAACCCCCAGACCAGTCCTCAGACACCGAACTGGAAGAACAACGTAGTGCAGCTCATTAACGGCGCCGCCGGCGCCGGCCCCGACGTGGGTACCATCGATCCTGCCATCAAAGCCGCCTGGAACGTGTACAACGACCCGAAGACCTATTACTTCAGCGTCTTCGACATTAACGGGAACACAGTCACCGTGAACAGTTACAGGGGTTACCACGGGAGATACAACATTTTTGACACGTTTACAGTCACCCGCTAGGACCTTGTTTAATTACCAGACTGAATATGCACATTATTCAGTATTTTTGAAAACCTTCCGGTTAGGCTCAGCAAAAACTATTTACCGGAATCTAAAAATCGTAATGAAAAACAAGCTTTTACTCGCACTTCTTCTCTCGTCAGCTATTGCTTCAACCTCCTGCAAGAAGACAGAAAACACCACTGAACCGGCAGCACAGACCATTGTTGTCGAACAAAACTACATACCCTTCAGGACCGAACAGTACCTCAGGATCCCCTATATGCTGAAGACCTGGGAATATCTGAAGCAGGGACTGAGGCTGGAGCGCATCGTAGTGTTCGACAACGACAGCAAGGCCGACCTGATGACCATTGAAAAAGCCGACATCCCCTTCATCTGGAAGGCTCCCCTGCCTGTCAGCACCGAATTCAACGTAACCAAAATTGACCACTACTACCTTTCCATCCAGCTGCCCATTCCCCTTGCGCAGTCCGTACCCTCGAACATAGGGCACAGGTTTATCTTCAGGGATACCCTGAAAAACCTCGATGTGACCATGAGCGGGGGCTATTTCCAGCCACTGAAATCCGAAAGCCCGCGGCTGATATCCCCTCCCCACAGGGGCAGGTATTATGTGCTCATAAACCAATCCACCTGCGGATATCATTTCTGGTATGCAGCCTTCGTCGAAGGACAAGTCTACACAAGCGAAAAGTTCGCATTTGACTCCAACCAGTCCGATTCCACGATGGCCGACACTTACTCAGGCGATCCGAAGAAAAACGAATCCTATTTCATTTACGGGGACACCATTTACGCAGTTGCCTCAGGAATGGTCGTGCACCTGCAGGACGGCCGCGCCGAGAACCAGGGAAATTCGCATAACGTTCCCCTGAACAAGGCCGACGATTACTGCGGGAACTATCTCATACTCGACATAGGCGGCGGGGCTTGGGCGTCATTTGCGCATATCAAACCCGGATCCTTCCTGGTCAGCGAGGGGGATCAGATTACCGAAGGGCAGCCCATTGCACTGGTAGGAAATTCGGGCAATTCCACTGAGCCCCACCTGCATTTCCAGTTACAGAACACCATAGATTACTTTTTTTCGGGCGGACTGCCTTTCGCGTTTAAAAAATTCACCAAAGTCGGGCAAGTAGGTATCGGACCGATTCAACCCATTGAAGTCATCAACGCCACAGGCGAGAACTACGACTTCATGAACTTCTGAATATTATTGATCGATTAATCTAGCCCTTCCATCATTCCTGGAAACAAAACAACCCTGATGATTGGATATCACAATCTGTGATTTCTCAAATTTTCACGAAACACCTATCACTTTTTTCCTTTCGGCGGATTAAGGAAGAGGAAGACTCGCCTGCGGCAGGATTAATTCATTTTTTCCCAGGAAGAAATTCCCTCAAACGTGATTTCATGTTCCATTATTAGTTAACTTTGTTGAGGTGAAACCGAAGAATTCAAATAAAGATCTGACCACCTTCGAAGAGCATTTAGACCAGTGCTATGGTCCTATTGGAAGCTTAAAAAGGACTGAATTTGAGATCAGGGCAAAGGCATTTGTGATCGGCGAAACTATCAAGGAAGAAAGGCGGCTGGCGAAAATGACCCAACAGCAGCTTGCAGATAAGACAGGTACGAAAAAGAGTTTCATCTCAAGGATAGAGAACGGGCATAGCGACATCCAGCTTTCGACTTTATATAGGCTGGTTGAAATCGGCCTCGGCAAACAGGTCAGCCTAAAGATCACCGATTAATCACTCTCACTTATAATTCGTCATTCGTCAATCGTCACTCCTAATTCGTAATTACATTCGTAAATCGGGAGTATTCGCAATATTGTTAATCTCATTGGTGCTCATTACGGCTTCGCCGAACGTAAATCGTACATTGTACATTGTTGGCTTCCACTAATCGCAACTGAGAACCACCCTAACCTTCCCGCTAAGCACGAAGTACGCCTTCACCGATTGCGGTGTGATCTGAATTTTTTCGGGTTCCAGGCGGTTTACCTGTCCGTTGATGCTGAAATTCTCGACCCGTATCGTGCGACAGGCGGAAGTTGCGAGCAGAATCAGGAGGGCCTGAAACAAGCATTTTAATGAGATCCTGTGTAACATCGACTACTTAAGAAGAGTTTGACAAGTACAAAATTAAGGCCGAAAATTAATAAAACGCATCGTATGCATCCAATAAATTAAAGCATTATTGACTGCGGATAAGGGAAGTCGGTTTTCTAAAGATTGTTTAATTTGCAAGAAAATTAGCATACTGATATGAACGTACAGGAACAAATCGACACATATATTTCCGAACAGGCTGAGCCGAAAGTGACAGGGTATTGCATCAGGTTCAAGACACTGAAAGACATCAACCTTGAAATCCTGGAAGCAGCAATACGGGATGGAGCTGAATTGAATAAGATAAAGTGATTCAATTCTCTTTTTATTATGTTTTTTTGTGATTTGAAACACTTATTTGTATATTTGTGAAAAGTTTCAGCAATGGTTGAGCGTCACATTAAAAAAGAAATACAAAAATTCCTGTTCAAAAAGAAGACTATTGTCCTTTATGGTGCCCGCCAGGTAGGGAAAACCACATTAGTGGAAGAGATCATAAAGGAACTGCCCGGTAAAAAGCTCCTTCTGAACGGAGATGATGCCGACATACGGGAATTGCTGTCACAGCCTAATCCTGAAAAACTCAAACTCCTTTTAGGTGATCACAAAATCGTTGTGATTGATGAAGCTCAGCGAATCCCTGAAACCGGACTGGCCTTAAAGATCATTCATGATAATTTCAAACATATTCAACTGATTGCGACAGGCTCCTCATCATTTGAACTTGCAAGTAAAATCAGCGAACCTCTTACAGGCCGGAAACTGGACTTCTTTCTCCATCCTTTTTCATTTGGTGAGATGATAGCTTATCATGGCCTTCTCACCGAAAAGCGCTTGCTGGATCACCGGATGGTCTTCGGATATTATCCGGATATCGCACTGAACCAGGGGATTGAGATCAAGCTCTTAAAATCGCTGGCTTCAAGCTTTCTATATAAAGACCTGCTGACCCTGGAACAGATCCAGAAACCGGTTTTACTTGAAAAGATCCTGAAAGCGCTTGCACTGCAATCAGGGAATGAAGTATCAATGAGCGAACTCGGGCAATTGCTGGGTTCCGACAAAAGCACCATAGAGAAGTACATTGACCTCCTCGAGAAAGCCTATATCATTTACCGTCTCACAGGGTTAAACCGCAATGTGAGAAATGAAATAAAAAAGGGCCGGAAGATCTACTTCTGTGATAACGGCATCAGGAACGCAATTCTTGGAAATTTCCTGCCACTGATGTCGCGCTCCGATACCGGGGCTTTATGGGAGAATTTTCTCATCAGTGAAAGGTTTAAATTGATGAGCAACGAGGATATTGATTTTAAGCCTTATTTCTGGCGGACCACCCAGCAACAGGAAATAGACTATATCGAAGAACGCGAAGGGAAACTTTTCGCCTATGAATTTAAGTGGAAACCAGGAAAAACCTCATATTTGTCAAAAACCTTCTCGAAAGCATATCCCGATTCGCAATTTCAGGTCATAACCCCTGAAAATGCCGAAGAATTCTTAACAAAACCTTAAGCTGATGAAAGTAATAGCCATAAACGGAAGTCCGAAGAAAGCAGGGAACACCTTTCATGCCCTGAGCATTGTGGGAGAAGAACTGCTTGCCGCAGGTATTGAGTTTGAGATACTGCATGTGGGGCACAAGCTGCTTCACGGGTGCACGGCATGTAATAAATGTGCCGAAAACAAGGATGAAAAATGCAGCTTCGGGGCCGACGGAATCAATGAGTGGATACAGAAAGTTAAAGCAGCCGACGGAATCATCCTCGGCTCGCCGGTTCATTATTCGGGCATAGGCGGCACGATGAAGTGTTTCCTCGACCGATTGTTTTACGTTTCAGGGGCAAACGGAAACCTGTTCAGGCATAAGGTCGGGGCTGCGGTGGTGGCCGTGAGGCGTACCGGAGGATCGGCCACCCTGGATCATCTGTACCATTACCTCACCTACGCCGAAATGCTGGTTGCCACTTCCAATTACTGGAACGTCATCCACGGACGTGCGCCCAAAGAAGTTTCCCAGGATGCAGAAGGCGTTCAGACCCTGATGATCCTGGGCAAAAACATGGCCTGGCTGATGAAGATAAAAGAAGCAACATCAGCAACTATCCCTGCCCCCGAAAAGGAAAAGAAGGTTGTCACGAATTTCATACGGTAAGGTTCGCTTAAGGTATACTTAAGGTACAGTTAAGGTCCAGTCAAGGTATACTGTATACAAATCAAGGGAAAACTGACAGATTTTCAGGTAAACACATCTTCATTTCAATAAAAGAGTTGACTAAGGACCGAAGTCAGACCGGGAGGCTGCTGCCTGCAGAATGAACCTTTAATTTCAAAATTTTTATTATTTAATTATGATATATTACAATTAATACTTACTTATATCGTTTCAAATATCATAACCAAACCAACATGCATTAACAACAATGTTTATGAAAAGGTATCTCTTAATCAATTTTGCAGTACTGATTATGATTAGCCTGTCCTGCAAGAAAAGTACAGAAGAATCCTACCCGGCCGTAAAGGCTGATTATTACCAGTTGAAAGTTGGAAATTATTGGATCTACCAGAGTGTCCGGATTGATTCTGCCGGACATGACACTACATTTTTACCACATCTCGACAGTGCATACATTGAGAAGGATACACTGATCAGGGGCTATACATTTTTTAAGTTATACTCTGACCCGTCGGGACTGTTTGGCGGGAACGAGTTGTCATTACTAAGGGATTCATCCGGCTACCTCATCAATTGGTATGGTAAGATTCTTTGTTCCGATGACAATTTCACCCAGGTAATCGCGTATGATACTCTGATGCCTACAGCTTACATGGGTTATGTTTCAATGACAGGCCGGGATTCAATCATCAATGTTCCCGCAGGCCCCATACAATCAATCACCTCACGAATGAAGGTCGTTCCTGCTCCCAGGTATCCTCAAATTCCGGTCCGCTACGTATATTCATCCTACGGTAAAGGCATAGGCATGATCAAAACCCACAACTTTTACTTTATGGGCAATATAAAATTTGAGGGGTGGCTTGTCCGGTACAAGCTAAAATAACTTAATGAGAGGTTCAATCAGTGACAGGTTCGTGAATGAAATGATTTCATTCACGGATCTGCATTGACACGAATCATCCTACCTTTACATTTTGCATTTCCCTCGTGAAAAGGTCGGCAATTATCTTGTTTTTCATTGTGCTTGCGGTACAAAGCATACATGCCGGGAATACTTACCGAGTCAGGATCCTCAAAGAAGAGTTCGTTTTCAACCAGCCTCCGTTTAAACAATGTCACGCCCCGACCCTTATCGAAACCTCAGGTGGTCGCCTCATAGCTGCGTGTTTCGGGGGAGATCATGAAGGTTCTCCTGATGTCTGCATTTGGTCATCCCGACTTGAGAACGGCCAATGGCAGCCTCCAGTACAAATAACCTGCGGAAGGACAGCCACCGGAATTTCTTCTCCATGCTGGAATCCGGTATTCTTCAAACCCTCTGATTCAAGCCTATTCCTGTATTATAAAACCGGCAGGTCTCCCCGGGAATGGGACGGACAAATGATCGTTTCAAAGGACAAAGGGAAATCCTGGTCCGCCCCTCTTAATCTCAAGGAAATCCTTGGTCCGGCGAAAAACAAACCCCTTGTAACACGGAGCGGTGCCTGGCTTCTTCCCTCGAGCGGGGAAACCACCGATCGCTGGCAAGTTTTTATTGAACGCTCTGCCGACAAGGGAATAAACTGGAAAATAATCCCCGTCGACACATCAAACAAAGCAAAAGTCATCCAGCCAGCCCTTCTTACCGATGCCGGGGGCAGGATACACGCCTTTTGCAGGAGTGACCAGGATTGCATCATGGAAAGCATGTCATCCGACGACGGAAAAACCTGGGGCTCCCTCATCAGGACCAGCCTTCCAAACCCCAATTCCGGCTTCGATGCCCTTACCCTTAATACCGGCATCCATATGGTCGTTTATAACCCCGGAAAAAAAGGAAAAGACTGGTGGAACGGCCGTAACAAACTGAGTATCGCAGTTTCGTCCGACAC
>JBAXLI010000102.1:0-12056 GCA_037134895.1 Bacteroidota bacterium | reverse complement strand
ACCTGACTCTAGTACGAGAGGACCGAGTTGGACAGACCGCTAGTGCATCTGTTGTAGTGCCAACTGCATCGCAGAGTAGCTATGTCCGGATGAGATAAGCGCTGAAAGCATCTAAGTGCGAAACTCAGACCAAGATTAGGCTTCCTTTAAGGGTCGTTGTAGATTACGACGTTGATAGGCTATAGGTGTAAAGGCAGTAATGTCAAAGCCGAGTAGTACTAATTACCCGTAAGCTTTCGTCTACGTGTTAAACTTAAGATAAACTGTGTATTTTCTTTCAAATATATGTCATAAGATATTTAAGATCTTACGGTGACTATAGCAGTGGTGATCACTTCTTCCCTTTCCGAACAGAATAGTTAAGCCCACTTGCGCAGATGGTACTGCTACATCAAGCGGAAGAGTATGTCGTCGCCGATCTTTTCTAAAATCCCGGTCTTTCCAGACCGGGATTTTTTTTTGCCCTCCCTCTTCGTTTTCAGCTTTTTTCCGATTATCTTTATTCCTTTAATTTACAGCAAATCAGATGATAACTGAAAACACCAAAATTAGAGGGAACGAATTCGAAAAACTACTTGCCGTCATCCCCGACAGCGTTATTGTCCACCACCTGGGGACTATCCTCTATGCCAACCAGGAAGCAGCTTCTGGTTTTGCAGGTCTCCCCCCTTCGGAGATAAGAGGAAAAAACATAAGTATCTTCCTTTCAAAAATCTATACTTCCAGCGGTCCGGGGTCGGTAGATTGGCTGAAACTAAGCCAGACAGAGGGTGAAAGGGAACTTAACCTGGTTCGGCTTACCGGAGAACTACGCCGCTGCCTGGTGAGAATCCGCCCTATTTTCTTTGAAGAAAAACATTGCTTTGTTGTTATCATCATTGATATTACCGAAAGGAAAGCGGCAGAAGAGAAACTAAGGGAAAGGGAAGAAGAATACAAGTCTCTCATGGAACGCCTGCCTATAGGCGTTTACCGCACCCTTGAAAATGGCACAATCGTCCATGCAAACCCGGCTCTCGCGAAAATACTTGGTTTTGACACCATTGATGAGCTGAAAATGAAACTGAGCTCCACCCAGGTATATAATCAACCCGGGGAAAGAGCCAGGGTCCTCGAGGAATGGAGGCACAGCAACGGCATAAGCACATCAGAAACCGAGTTTTCAACCTATGACAACCGGAAGATCTGGGTCCTTGACCGGGGAAATGTTCTTCTTGACGAGAACGGGAATATCAAGCATATCGATGGTGTAATCCAGGATATTACAGAGCGTAAGATCGCAGAACAGGAGATCATTAAAGCAAAAGAGAAAGCAGAAGAAGCCAGCAGGGTGAAAACCAATTTCCTCGCAAGCATGAGCCATGAACTACGAACTCCCCTGCATGGTATACTTGGATTTACCGAACTTCTTCAAAAAGAACTTAACGACAGCAAATATTCGGATTGGTTCTCATTATTATATATCAGTGGGAAACGACTGTCTGAGACTCTCGATCTCATCCTGCAGTTTGCAAAACTTGAAGCTGAAAAAGTTGAACTGCATCCGGGCGAGATAGACATTGCAACATTGGTGCAGGAAGTCCTTTCAATGATGACTCCCTTTGCAGATCAAAAGAAAATCAACCTGGCATCAAGGATAAAAAATCCTGACATCAGAATTAAAACCGATGAAAGGCTTGTCAGAGAGATCCTGACGAATCTTGTTAACAATGCAATTAAATTTACCAGGAGCGGCGGAGTAACAGTTGAAACTTCGATCGGGAAAGGAAACCTGTTTCTCCGGGTAAAAGATACCGGAATAGGGATCGCCAGGAATAAACTCGATGAGATCTTCCAGGAATTCAGGCAGGAAAGCGAGGGTCATGGCAGAAATTTCGAAGGTGTAGGCCTGGGTCTTACCATTACAAAACGTTTCATCGAACTTCTCAAAGGGAACATTACAGTCGAGAGCGAACCTGGAGTAGGTTCGGTTTTCACAGTTAATATTCCTGTTGAATCCGACGAACGTAAGGATCAGGATAAGCAAACAAATTCAGCATTGATTCCCGGAGTGGACATAGCAAAGGAAAAATCCCGACCGAGGGTACTTATTGTTGAAGATGATGAAATAAACCGGAAAGTTATGTCAGCTATAATCGCAGAACACTGCGAGGTCGACAGCGTTTCTGAAGGGATTTCTGCCCTGCGGCAAGCCGACTCCAACAAATATGATCTTATCATCATGGACATAAATCTCGGTGCAGGAATGAACGGCCTCGAAGTCACAGAGAAAATCAGGAAAATGGAAGGCTACAGCCTGGTACCGATAATTGCTGTAACCGCCTTTGTCTTCCCTGGTGATAAAGAAGAGTTTCTTAACAAAGGATGTACTCAATACCTGGCAAAGCCCTTTACCAAGAAGGACCTGACCACCCTGGTAACAAATGTTTTATCAGATTTCTGAATGGTTTGCTGACGTTGTTTACCTGCGAATTGCAATCCGGGGCCGCGACTTCTTTTATCACAAGTCCTTGCTTAAGATGGGTCAGGGGTTTTTCGTACCTTTGCCAACCCAAATTAATGCATCCATAATGCAGGTGCGTATACCCAGGATCCTACTCGTTTTCATGCTCATTCTGTCGAGCCTTGGTTGTTCATTTGCTTCCGGGACTGACACCACAGCGGTTCAGAAGAAGATGAAAAAACCAAAAGTGGGAAGGGATTCTACCGTGGTTTCTTTTTTTTACAATGATTTTGAGAAAATAGGCCAGCTCAATACCCATGCTTACGACACTGCACTGGCAGGGTTCCAGGTGTACGACCCCATGTATAAAAAAGACCGGTTTGATGCCAACCTGGGAAACTACGGTTCAAATTACCGCTACCTCATCCCCTACCCTTTTATGCGTGCAAGCGGATGGGATTACGGCATTCATACCTTTGATAATTACATGTACCTTAACGATAGTGTGAAGTATTTCAAAGTTTTCAAAACCTTTACTGAAGTAGCATATTTCCAGGGTGCAAAAAAAGAAAACACCTTTCATGCAATTTTCAGCCGTAACTTATATAAAAGCTTAAACCTGGGATTTGATTTCAGGGTAATGAACGCTCCCGGAGCTTACATCCGACAGCGTACAAACGATATAAACTTCGTTCTTACACTTCAGTATATCACCAAGGATAAGAGATATGGCTTTATCTCAAATTTCATTTTTAACCGTCTGCGGAACTTTGAAAACGGAGGGATCACATACGACAGTGTGTTTGAACAAAATATCGAGAAGAACCGGCAGGCAATTACGGTCAATCTTCAGGCAGCTGAGAACAGGATGAAGGAAACAGGATTTTACACAAAACATTATTTCAATCTTTCCAGGCATGCTAAGGATGAGAAAGATACTGCGTTTCTGAACAGCAGCCATGTAGACCTCGGGCGACTCACCTATGCGTTTTATTTTAACCGGCAGGTGCAGAATTATAAAGATGCATCTCCTGATACTTCTTTTTATACTTTTTATTATTTCAGCAAAACACTCACCCGGGACTCAATTACCATCGACCGCATCAGCAACGAACTGACCTGGTCCAATCCAACCTTCAGGAAAGACAAGAAATTGCGCCTTTTACAGATTGAAGCCGGGATCAAACAACAGTATATCCATCTTTCATACAAGGACAGCACAATATTCCATCACAGGTATTTTATCCAGTACATTCCCAAGGCAGCTCTGTATTTTCATCCTTTCTCAAGCCTGCTGCTCGAGGCTCATGGTGATTATGTTCTGGGAGATTACAATGAGGGTGATTTCAGCTTAAGAGTCAACCTCAGTACAATCCTTGGAAAACAGAATAAAAACGGCGGAACGATCACCTTGACAGGAATCTATTCTTACCAGCAGCCCGGATGGTATTTCAACCATTTTATCGGGAATAATTTCATCTGGGATACAAGCTTTAATAAACAAGGGTTGATCTCAGGCGGATTTGATTATAAATTCAAATTTCTGAATGCGGGTTTCAATTTTAACCGGATCACGAATTACGTTTACCTCGACGAATTCTCAAATCCCAGCCAGTTTAAAAATGAATTCGGATATATATATGTGTATTTTAACACCGATATTGCCTTATGGAGATTCAAGATCCGCACACAGCTGGTGTATCAGACTGTACAGGGAACGACTGAGTTAAGGCTCCCTGCTTTCATGGGCAACCTGACTTTATATTACAGTCAGCCGCTTTTTAAAGGGGCTGCCGTTTTTCAGCCAGGCTTAAACTTCTATTACAATACCTCATATTACGCTGATGGGTATATGCCTGCTCTCAGATCATACTATTTGCAGAATTTTAAACAGTATGGGAACTATCTTTACATGGATGTTTTCATCAACCTGAAAATCCAGAGAGCAAGATTTTTCCTGGCTTATACCAATTTTGGTTCTTTTTTTGAAGGGCGACATTATATTTCAACCCCAGATTATCCAATGCAGGATGC
Source organism: Bacteroidota bacterium (assembly GCA_037134895.1). Classification (GTDB taxonomy): domain Bacteria; phylum Bacteroidota; class Bacteroidia; order Bacteroidales; family FEN-979; genus CAIRDP01. The sequence continues at coordinate 7,579 of JBAXLI010000102.1, read as the reverse complement.
GGCATTAAAATTCGGAATTAGCTGGAGGTTTCATGACTAGGGAAGGATAATAATTTATGGCGGATGTGGGATACAGGATACAGGATACAGGATGCAGGATGCAGGATTCATGAAAAGTGTGTCATATTACAATAATAGGAATTTATGGAATACAGGAATTTCGGGAATACGGGTTTAAAAGTTTCTGCTCTCGGTTTTGGGGCGGGCCATATAGGTGAAGGACAGAATGAAGGTAAAGCCTTCGAGGTATTACTGAACACCGTTCTTGATTCGGGGATCAATCTGATCGACACAGCCCGGGCATATGGACTTTCGGAGAAACGGATCGGACAGTACATTTCACACCGCCGTGCTGATTTTATTCTATCAACAAAAGTCGGTTATAACGACAAATGGCATCCCGACTGGTCCTACGAAACTGTAATTTCCAATATCGAAGAAGCGCTCAAATTACTAAACACTGATTATATCGATATCGTTCACCTTCATTCATGCAGCATCGATATTCTTGAAAAAGGAGAAGCCACAGCTGCCCTTGAAAAAGCCAGGGAGCAGGGAAAAATCAGGGTAGTGGCCTATTCAGGAGAGAATGAGGCCCTGCGGTATGCCATTATGAGTAAACGCTTTGGCAGTTTGCAAACCTCGGTAAATTTTTGTGACCAGAGGGGCATATCCATGTATCTGCCCCTGGCAAAGGAAGCAGGAATGGGAGTCATTGCCAAACGCCCAATAGCCAATGCCCCATGGAGGCATGAGAATCCACCGGTCGGACATTACAGTGAAGAATACTGGCACAGGTGGAAAAAAATGAATCCTGATCCTCACGGATTACCCTGGGATGAACTGGCCCTCAGGTTCACTGCCTTCTCACCCGGTGTTGACACATGTATCCTGGGAACTTCTTCAACCGATCATCTTAAAACCGGAATTGACGCCTTCAATAAAGGATCTCTTTTGACTGAAGTGAAGAATTACCTGGCGGATATCTTCAAATCCAATGATGATGACTGGACCGGTCTTATTTAGCGTTTTTGCAGTACATTTCCTGAAGAAATAATGTAATTTCAAACAATGAAAATTAATCAGTTTAGCCAAATAGCAGCGGCATTTTGCCTCATCCTTTCATGGAACCCGGGCATAGCCGATCTGAATGCCCAAACCATCAAACCAAAAGCAATGGAACAGATAATAATTAAATCACCGGCATTCCCCCAGAATGAAATGATCCCGTCAAAATATACCTGCGATGGAGAAAATATCTCTCCGACGCTTGACTGGTCGGATTTACCTGCAGAAACAAAAAGCATTGCCCTGATAATTGATGATCCTGATGCCCCTTCGGGAGACTGGGTGCATTTTGTTTTGTTCAACATCCCTCCCGATACCAGGCATCTTAACGAGAACTTCAACCCTGGAAATAAACCCAAACCCGAAATCAGAGCCGGGAAAAACAGCCGCGGGACCCTTGACTACCATGGCCCTTGTCCGCCCTCGGGAACACACAGGTACTTTTTTAAACTTTATGCCCTTGATATCGTTCTGAAACAGGCCGAAGGAATTTCAAAACAAGACCTTCTGAAAGCAATTGAAGGCCATGTTATAGCCAAAGGAGAACTGATAGGGCTGTATAAGAAGCTGAAATAAATCTACCTGCTTTTATAACAATGGTATGAGCGCCAGGGCAAGTCATGGACCCCGGCTCCGCCAGGGGAGTGTGGAATTAACCTTGAGAGAATTCAATTGGTATTAATCTAAAGTGCCTGGACCCTGTTCCGGGTTCCGAACCGCGAGCATGGATAGAACCGGGAGAGATTAAATGTTAATATTTTATTTAGAATAATTCTTGCCAGGAGGACAATCTTATCGTATATTTGCATTTAATTAGTCTAAATTAAATTATAATATACGATAATATGAAAGCCAAGATATACTTTTTCACCAGCGCAACTATTCTTGCAATGGTCTTTTTAACACTGACAACCAAAGCCACAGTGCACCAGGTGCAGGTCAGCAATTTCCAATTCACCCCATCGAGCCTGAATGTCACTGTAGGAGATACAATCAAATGGGTATGGGTAAACGGATCGCATACCACCACATCCACAACAATCCCCGGCGGTGCAGCGTCCTGGGATCAGCCGCTAAGTTCATCATCCACAACTTTTTCTTACCCGGTGACGGTTGCAGGAACATTTAATTACCAGTGCACACCTCATGCTGCAATGGGTATGACAGCCACATTTACAGCTTCAAACCCTGCAAACACCCTAGCAGTCACCCCGGGTAACCAGAATGTGACCTCCCAGTCGGGCAGTACCAATTTCACAGTAAGCTCAAACACCGGCTGGATGGCAAGTTGCATGCAGAGCTGGTGCAGCTGTACCAGTTCTGGTTCAGGTAACGGCAGCATAACAGCAAATTATGATGTAAATACATCCACCCTGCAGAGGGTGGCAACCATAAATGTCACGGCTTCAGGTGCAGCCGGACAAACTGTTACCGTTACACAGGCAGGGGCAGCCCCCAACCTGAACGTTTCTCCTCCTTCTCAGAGTGTCAACCAGACAGCAGGTACTACAAACTTTTCGGTCCTGTCAAATACAAGCTGGACTGCATCGAGTGACCAGGCCTGGTGCAGTGTTAATCCTTCAGGGAACGGGAACGGTACAATTACAGCAACCTTCCAGTCTAATTCTGCCAAGACCCAGAGAACAGCAAACATCACCGTTATGGCAAATGGTTTAACTGCCCAGATTGTCATGGTTATTCAGGATGCGGCAGTTGGAGTTAATGATATTCAGACCTCCGAATTCATACTCTATCCCAACCCGGTCATTTCGAACATTAACATACGTTCTGACTTCCTTAAAGAATCAGGCACGCAGCTAAGTATTTACAATATAACCGGCATGAAGGTGCTTGGCCCGGTCATGATCTCGGGAAATCCTGCATCAGCCGACCTGAGCACCTTAAGTGATGGAGTATACTTTGTCAGGCTGGGAGATGAAAAGAATTCAAACGTGCAGAGGATCATCAAGACCCATTAACGGGGTTCATTTTTCAAGGTAGCTGATCCAGGGAGATGAACGTTCTTTTTCGTTCTGATAGCAAGCCATCTTCCCTGAATACATTACCGCAATGCAATAGTTTGCATGATTACAACCGGAGACTGTGAGTTCTCCGGTTTTTATTTTATTGATAAACTCCGGGTCATGGATCAGAGCGCGCGCAATCTGAACAAATTCGAATCCCTTTCCCAATACATTTTCAATACCGGCCTTTGATACCATTCCGCCGACGTATACAAGAGGTAATTTAAGTGCTGATCTGATAACCAAAGCATCCTCAAGAAAATATCCTTCGGAGAATGGTTCTGGTTTAATAAGAAGGTTCCCGAACCATTTTATACCGGGTCTCATCCATTTTTCATGCATATAATGAGCCATTACTTTAACTGGCATGCTTCCTCTCATTACATACATCGGGGCTTTGCTGACAAAGCCTCCGCTCAGAACCAGTGCATGCACACCCATATTTTCGAGGATCCTCGCCACCTCAAGCGATTCACCTATTTCCATTCCTCCTTTAAAGCCATCACGGAGGTTCATCTTGACCACAACTGCAACATCTGCAGCCGCTTCATCCATCACTTCAGAGATCACTTCACGCATAAAACGGCTGCGGTTTTCAAAACTTCCGCCATAGTCATCTCTTCTTTTATTTGTATGGGGTGATAAAAACTGGCTGATGAGGTAACCATGGCCGGCATGCACCTCCACGGCATCAAATCCGCCTTGACGGGCCAGTCTTACAGCCATGCGAAAGTCCTTCACAATCTGCCTTATCTCATCATTTTTCAGTGCCCTTGGCCAGGTAGGCCCGTACAGGTTAAAGCCCCCTGAAGGAGATAAACACTCCCTGCTCACCGATGTTTTTGCCATTTGTCCGCAATGTCCTATCTGAATAGCTGCTGCAGCGCCTTCGCGGTGAACCGCATCGGTGAGGGCCTTCAACCCGGGAACAGCTTCCTTCCTCAGCCACAGCTGGTGATCAAAGGAAAGTCCGCTTTGAGAGACTGCGGCATAAGCCACAGTAGTCATCCCGATTCCACCTGCCGCAACAGACCTGTGGTAATTTAAAAGGTCATCGGATACAAGATGGCCCGGGCACATCCCTTCAAAGGCAGCCGAACGGATGGACCGGTTTCTGAGGGTGAGGTGCCCAAGTTTAAATGGGGTAAATAAAAGCTCTGTCATAGAAAAAGATCAGCAAATTATTCAGATATTTGAAAAAGAATTTCGCTTATCCGCGAAGATATAAAAAACAGTATTACGTCAATAAAACATATGCACCAGGCCCTCCAGACCAAGAGGATCTGAAATCCGCAGTAATCTCATCCGCAGTAAAAAAATAATATGAAAAAAACCTGCATCTTTTCCCTCTTCATTTTCCTTGGAATAAGTATCAGCCTGGGAGCCCAGGACCTGAGGAAGAATCCATACAAGCTGAATATTACAGCAACTACAGAAGCTTATATTCTGCTTGTCGGGAATGACAGCACCAAACGATTGCTTGACCTGCAGAAAGCAGTACCGGGGATCGTACTTGACATCCGGTATGCAACGAGTAACAATTTTACTCATAAAAAAGTATATACATCTGCAAAGGCTTTCGCCAGGCTGAAGGTGGCAAGGGCCTTATTCCAGGTCGAGCGTGAACTGGCGAAAACGGGCCTGGGCCTGAAGGTATATGATGCCTACAGGCCTTATGCTGCAACACTGCTGTTCTGGGACATTATACACGACACGGCCTATGTAGCTTCACCGGCAGGCGGGTCGAGACATAACCGGGGTTGCGCAGTGGATGTAAGCCTTATCGACCTGAAAACCGGCAGGGAACTTCAGATGCCCACCCCATTCGACGACTTCACAATAAAGGCAGGGGCAGACTATACTCCGGTTCCTGAGGAAGCAGCCAGGAACCGCAAACTCCTGATTGACATCATGGGAAAATACGGGTTCAGCGTTTATCCCAGTGAATGGTGGCACTTTGATTTTAAAGGCTGGAAAGAATACGAGTTGATGGATCTCTCGTTCGAGGAACTTGATGCCATAAAAATCAAGTGATCCGCAGAATCTTCAGATCATATTTCTCTGCTTCCTTATCTCTTCGTAGGCAGCGCTGATTTTCTGAAATTTCTCTGTGGCTGAGCGTTTGATATCCTCACCAAGCTGGGCGACCATATCGGGATGATGTTTTTTCGCCATTTCGCGGTAGGCTTTCTTCACCTCTTCGTCGGTAGCATCCGGAGTTAACTCCAGTACAGTATAAGCCCAGTTGGTATCTTTCACGAACATGGCTCTAACTGAATCAAAATCCTGAGTGCCGATGCCCATGAATGAAGAGATTGTCCCTATAGTCGATACCTCATCAGGGTGGTATTCCCCATCGGCGGCGGCAATCCCGAACAGGAAATGCAGCAGGGTAAGCCTGGAGGAATAATCCATATACTGGCCCACCTGTGAACTTACCTCTTGCAGGCGGATATCCTGTTTAAGGATTTCGCGGAGCATCAGGATAAGCCGGGAGCCTTCTTCTTCACCAAACTGGCGGATGAAGAATCCCCGTACATAATCGAGCTCCGATTTTACGATCTTGTTATCGGCTTTCATGACGGCTGCTGATAACACAAGCAGGCTCATTGCAAAGTCACCTCTTGGCGTACCCTGGTATGAATCCCGGCCCTTGTTCATGCCTTCAAACATTGACCCCAGTGCAAAACCGAGGATCCCTCCTATCGGCCCGCCAAAGACCCAGCCCAGTCCGCCCCCTACCCATTTGCTGTATCCGCCGGAAGAGGGTGGCTGAAATGATCCCGGATTTGGAGGTGGTGCGCCATCATTGCCTCCCTGACCTTTGTCGCCGGGATTTCCGGAAGGTTTGCCTGGTTTTTTCCGCATGGTGATCACTGCATAGATCACGATTGCGAGTATAATTATTGCGATAAATTTTGACATGCGGTTTTAGTTAAATTCGGGATGCGGGATGCGGGATGCGGGATGCGGGATGCGGGATGCAAGATGCGGGATAACAGAGCATCTTGTATCTTGCATCTTGTATCTTGCATCCCGCATCTCATTTAATGTTCTCCGAAACAGGCAGTCCGTACTCTTCAGTCATCTTAATACCAAGTGCTTCAAGAGCATTGAGCACCGGTTCATAGATTGCAGGAATAACGGGGATATGAACACCTTTTTCACGGATCTCTCCTTTGAGTATCATTTCCACACCGATAGCGGCAGGAAGAGCAACAGTGCGTGCAATCGAAGTATCGGAAGAAGGTGAGCCGTAATCAAGCATGCGTGAGCGGATGACTTCCTTGCGCCCGTCGGAATATGCGGCAAGGAAGGTATGTTGCATCACAACCATATCTCGTTCGTGATCTCCAAGTCCCATTTTTTCAATCATCAGGTCCGATACAACTTCAAATGTGCTGTCAATCTTTCGGTTCATGGGTTTGTCATCAAACAGGCCGAGCCATTCCATAGAGTTGAGTGCCGGAGAATCGAGTGGTAAACCAAGGCAATCGGAGACGTCAAGCCTCAGATTACGGTTTGCGATGCCGGGTTTATACCCAAGGCCTTTAAGCTGTTTCATCAGCAGGTCGGCGTAAGTCATTCCAGTTATGTCTGTTTTCTCATAAGAGATCAGCCCCAGAAGTTTGATCACATTCAGTGTTTCGCACCATCCCTTATATCTGAAAGTGCCTCTGTAGACAGTCTGGGCTTCAGGAATACCATATATATCGCGGTAGGCCATTGAATCGCGGTTGGGATAAACTTCGAGACGGCCGACCGCAGGAAAATCAACGCTGAAGGGATCATTAAAGAGTTCCTTTGTTGGTACGCTCACAACCTTACCATGAAGCAGGTAAAGAGCATCGTTGTTCCCGGCCATAACAACACCTTTGGGGCTCCATGAGAATTTATACATAAAGGGATTATCTGCAGCTTCCGGTGCAGGCAAAGCCCCGCAGATGCTGTAGAAATCGAGAACCGCACCGCCCTTTGCATGAATATGGTCGATGATGCGCATAGCCGACATGTGGTCGATACCCGGGTCAAGTCCGATCTCATTCAATATGATAACACCTGCCTCCCTTGCGCTGGCATCAAGTTCCCGCATTTCGGGTTTGACGTAAGAGGTGGTGACCATATTCCTGCCGTGTGCAATGCAATGCCGGGCCACCATGACATGGAATGTATAAGGCAGCAGGCTCACAGTGAGGTCGTGGCTGGCGATCATTTTATCCAGTGTTGATTCATCGGTTGCTTCCCAGGAAAGAGCATTTCCAGAAGAATGCCCTTCGATCATCAGTTTCGCGCGTTCAGGCGTGTTTGATGCAACGGTTACAAAATAGCCTTTCGAGAGGAGGTGTTTTACAATTGGCCTGGCTACCAGCCCGGCTCCGAGGATGAGTACTTTTTGAGACATGGGTAGTTGGGGGTTAGGGATTGGTTATTGGTTATTGGTTATTGGTTATTGGTTACTGGTTATTGGTTACTGGTTACTGGTTATT
>JBAXLI010000101.1:0-12143 GCA_037134895.1 Bacteroidota bacterium | reverse complement strand
TTACGTTCGGCGAAGCCGAAATGAGCACCATTAAAAATTAACAATATTGCGAATATTTACGATTTAAGGATTATGACAGAGGTTAAGGATAGCGATTTCTCAAGCAAGGGCTACCTGAATATGCAGTTGCTGCGTTTTACCACAGCAGGCAGCGTGGATGACGGAAAAAGCACCCTGATCGGAAGGTTGTTGTATGACAGCAAATCTCTGTTTGAAGACCAGCTGGATGCCGTCAAGCGGGCCAGTGTGCAGAAAGGAAGCGAACACCTGAATCTCGCACTCTTCACCGACGGGCTCAGGGCCGAGCGCGAGCAGGGGATCACCATCGACGTGGCCTACCGTTACTTTGCCACGCCTAACCGCAAATTCATCATCGCCGACACACCCGGGCATATTCAATATACAAGGAATATGGTCACCGGGGCTTCAACTGCCAATGCCGCGATAGTTCTCATCGATGCCCGCAACGGGGTGATCGAACAGACTTACCGGCATGGGTTTATTGCTTACCTGCTTGGAATACCGCATATCATTGTCTGCATAAATAAAATGGACCTTCTCGATTACAGCCGCGAGGTCTTTGAGAAGATCAAAGCCGATTTCAACGCTTTTGTTGAAAAGGTCCTGCCGGGTGAAGACCTTCATTTTATCCCCATCAGTGCCCTGAAAGGAGATAATGTTGTGAAACCTTCACTGAATATGCCCTGGTATAATGAAGGGACTTTGCTTGACACCCTTGAGACCATCCCTATCGACCAGGACCATGATATGGTGAACCAGCGTTTCCCGGTGCAGTATGTCATCCGCCCCGAATCTGACAAATATCACGATTACAGGGGATATGCAGGAAGGGTTGCCGGGGGCAAGTTCCATCCGGGGGATGAAGTCATGGTGCTTCCAGCTGGTATTAAAACGACAATCCAGCGTATCGATACGTTCGGCGGACCGGTTGAAGAGGCTTTCCCTCCTATGAGTGTAACGCTTTTGCTCAGCGACGACATCGATATCAGCAGGGGGGATATGATCGCGGGCTCTGCTTCCCTGCCCAGGTCAAGTTCTGAATTTGAATGCATGATCTGCTGGATGAACCCTAAACCCATGCAGCTCAACGGGAAATATGCCCTGAAAAACAACACCCGGGATGTGCGCTGTTTGATCGTCAATATTGAATACGTTCTGAACATCAGCACCCTTGAACAGATTACCGATCGAACCAGCCTGGCTATGAACGAAATTGCCAGGGTCCGCATACGTACCACCAAGCCTCTTTTCTGCGACCCTTATACCACCAACAGGCAAACCGGCAGCCTCATCCTTATCGATGAAGCTACCAATGAAACCGTAGCCGCCGGGATGATCTTCTGAAATCCTTGCTTTTCTGCAATAAATCAGCAAAAAAACAGTTACTTTTAAACCACGGTTTATTGTAAGATCCATATTCATACTGTATGAAAATATTCAGACTTTTTTTTATATCCTGCATCCTTTATCCTGCATCCCTCTTCTCCCAGAGCCCCCAGATCCCCATCGGACAGTGGAGGGATGAACTCCCGTATTATTACTGCAATTCTGTTGCCGAAGCCCAGAACCGAATCTATTCTTCGACACCCTATGCACTGTTCTATTACGATAAGGAGGATAACAGCATCAACAGGATCACAAAGATTCAGGGGCTGTCTGACATCGGCATCAACTGCATCGCCTATAATGTCCCGACCAAAACCCTGGTTGTCGCTTATTCCGACGCAAACATCGACCTCCTCCAGAATAACACCATTATCAACATTTCAGATATTTACCGTAAAACCATCCTTGGAAATAAAACCATCAACAGCATTTACTGCATAGGATCCATGGCTTACCTTCAGTGCGGTTTCGGAATCGTCTTGCTGGACCTGGTAAAACAGGAGATAAAGGAAACATATTATATCGGCAGCGGCGGTACCCAGGTGAACGTCATGAGCATGGTGAAGGATGAACAGGATACACTGTGGGCTGCAACCGAGCGGGGCATTTACAAAGCCTGGTACAAAGACCCCAACCTGGCAAATTATGCAGTCTGGAAGAAGGACAAGCGTATCGACACCACCCTGATGTACAATACCATAACCTACTTTTCAGGCAAGGTTGTTGTGAACAAAAAAAGGGTCAGCGGAAAAGACACCCTGTATACCTATAACGGGCAGTGGACAGCCTGGCAGAATGGAGCAAACAATCCTGTGATGAACCTGAAAAGCATGTATGACAGGCTGGTTATCAGTTATAATTACTTTGTGGATGTGTATGATGTAAGTTTCAATATGTACAAGGCAATACACGCCTATCCCAATGCCACTCCTTTTCCCCAGGATGCCATATGCGACCAGAACAGTACGATCTGGATCGCCGACTCCTATTCCGGCCTGGTAAGCTATGAAATGAATTCAGACCAGACAAAACTGTATAACCTGAGCGGTCCGCTTACAGCAAATGCCTTCAGCATGAGCTCGGTCGGGAATAACCTTTATATTGCCCCGGGTGGCTATGATGCTTCCTATGTCCCCCTTGCCATGGCAGCCCAGGTTTATACCTTCGACGATGCCAACTGGCTGAACCTTTCGGGGGCCAACAATCCTTTGATGTATGGCTTCATGAACATTGTTTCGGTGACCGCCGATCCCGCCGACCCCAAAAGGATCTATGCAGCAACCTGGGGTTACGGACTGCTTGAATTTTATGATGGAACTCTTACCCGCAGGTTCTCAGAACCCAACAGCACACTTCACCATCACTCGGCTACGACTGATACCAGCCTTGTTCGTGTGGGTGGCTCTGCCTATGATATCCATGGCAACCTCTGGGTTGTTTGCGCCCATACCGATTCCTGCCTTTCTTTGAAACGCGGAAACCAGTGGACAGGCTATAAGATCACCGTCAACAACGAATCAGATCTGGGTCAGATCATGGTGAACCGCTACGACCAGGTATGGATGCAGATGCGTTACGGGAACCTGAATCCTTACTCGGTACTTATATTTACAAATAACGGAACTCCCGACAACCCGGCCGACGACAAAGCCAGAAAACTGAATTCAACTGCCGGGAACGGAAATATCCCCGGGAATATGATCTTTTCAATGGCCGAAGATAAAAATGGCGAGATCTGGGTAGGGACCGAAAGCGGGGTGGGTGTGTTTTACAGTCCCGACGACCTGTTCTCAGACCATCCTTCAGATTGCCAGAGACCGCTTGTGCAGCAGGGATCCTATGTACAGTATCTTCTCGAAAATGAGCAGGTCAATGCTATTGCCGTAGACGGGGCCAACCGTAAATGGATGGGTACCGATCGCGGAGGCGCATACCTTTTTTCGGCCGACGGCACAAAGCAGGTATATCATTTTACCGCTGAAAACAGTCCTCTCCTTTCCGACAGGGTAACATCAATCGCCATCAACCAGGTCACCGGTGAAATATATTTCGGCACCGACAAGGGTGTTATCTCGTTTAAAGGCACGGCTACCGAGGGCAGCGACAGCTTCGGAAATGTTTATGCCTACCCAAACCCGGTTCGTGAAGGATACCAGGGATATATTGCTGTAAAAGGGCTACTGAGCAATGCCCAGATCAGGATCACCGATATCAGCGGAAGGCTTGTTTTTACGGGGAAAGCTGAAGGCGGACAAGCAGTCTGGAATGGAGCGACTATGGATGGGAAGAAAGTCCGTACGGGTGTTTACCTGGTGTTTGCATCAAACGAAAACGGAAGCGACAAGGTAGTAACCAAGATCCTGGTGATCAACTGATGCTGCTGACAACGAAAGGCATCGTTCTGCACTCCATTAAATACTCCGAAACCAGTATTATCGTAAGGATTTACACAGAGGCCTGCGGATTGCGTTCGTATCTCTTCAAAGGCATCCGAAGTCCCAAATCAAAAACAAAAGCAGGCCTCTTCCAGCCGCTTACCCTTCTTGAAGTGACTGCCAACCTGAAAGAAAAATCAACATTGCACACCTCAAAAGAGGTCAGGCTTGCCCACCCCTATTTAAGCATCCCGTTCGATATCCGAAAAAGCTCAGTTGCATTATATATCAATGAACTGCTGTACAAGGCTATAAGGGAAGAAGAAGTTAACCGTGAACTGTTTGATTATCTTTGGAAATCCTGCCTCCTTCTCGATTCAGCCGAAAATTCCCTAAACTGCTTTGCATTAGTATTTACCGCAGAACTTACCCACTACCTCGGGATCAGGCCACAGCCGGGTTATACTGAGTCAAAACCGGTTTTCAACCTCAACGAAAGCCAGTTCCAGGGTGTGATCCCCGATAATGACGCCTATATACTTCCCGAATACGGGAAATATTTTAATACACTGGTTAGCACTCCGGTCGAAGAACAGGACTCCCTGCATTTCAAAACAGCCGTCCGCAGATCCCTTCTCGATTCACTGCTTCTGTATTACCAGATACACGTACCGGGCTTCAGGGCGATGAACTCCCATCACATCCTGCACTCCGTTTTGGCGTAAATCCTTATCTTTGCAGAAAAATCAAGCTTATGTCAATTTCCTTTTCTGAGCAGGAACAGATACGTCGCGATTCCTTAGCTGAACTTTTCAGGCTCGGAGTCAACCCATACCCACCCGAAACTTTTCCGGTCAATGTAAGCAGTGCTGAGATTAAAAAAAATTATCCTGCCGATACTACGTTGTACCAGGAGGTAAGCATTGCCGGCCGAATCATGACCCGCAGGATCATGGGAGCCGCTTCTTTTGCCGAACTCCAAGATTCAAGCGGCAGGATTCAGCTTTATGTGAAACGTGACGAGATCTGCACGGGTGACGATAAAACCCTTTACAATACCGTGTTCAAAAAGCTTCTCGATATCGGTGATATCATCGGTGTGACAGGTTACGTATTTGTGACCCAGATGGGAGAGATCTCGATCCACGTAAGGAGCCTTAAACTCCTTTCCAAATCCCTCAGGGTGCTTCCTATTGTCAAGGAGAAAGACGGTGAAGTCTTTGATGCGTTCACCGATCCTGAACAAAGATACCGTCAGCGTTATGTCGATATGATCGTTAACCCCGAAGTCAGGGATGTATTTGTTAAAAGAACCCGACTGGTAAATTCCATGAGGGAGTTCCTGAATACAAAGTCCTACCTGGAGGTTGAGACCCCTGTACTGCAGCCGCTTTACGGGGGAGCTGCCGCCCGGCCGTTCAAGACCCATCACAACTCCCTCGACATGACCCTGTACCTTCGTATTGCCAATGAGCTTTACCTGAAACGCCTGATCGTGGGTGGTTTCGACGGAGTGTATGAATTCTCGAAAGACTTCCGCAATGAGGGCATGGACCGGTTCCATAATCCAGAATTCACCCAGATGGAGCTGTATGTGGCTTTTAAAGATTATGAATGGATGATGGACCTTGTTGAAGAGATGGTTGAGAAAATAGCCATCGACCTCCATGGAAAGACCGAGGTACAGGTGGGAGATAAACTCATCGACTTCAAACGTCCCTGGAAGCGTTTTACGATGTTTGAAGTCATACAGCACTATACCGGCATTGATATTGACGGAAAATCAGAGGATGAGCTGGCTGCCATAGCAAAACAGCTGCAGGTTCCTATCGATAAAACCATGGCCAAAGGCAAGATCATCGACCAGATCTTCGGTGAAAAATGCGAGCCTTTTCTTGTTCAGCCTACCTTCATCACCGATTATCCCATAGAGATGTCGCCCCTGGCAAAGAAACACCGAAGCAAACCCGGACTTGTTGAACGCTTCGAAGCCATTTGCAACGGCAAGGAACTATGCAATGCATTCTCTGAACTGAACGATCCCATCGACCAGAGAGAAAGGTTTGAATCACAGCTTGAACTCGGGAAACGGGGGGACGATGAATCCATGGTGCTCGACGAGGATTTCCTGCGTTCACTGGAATTTGCGATGCCCCCGACTTCAGGGCTGGGTATAGGGATTGACCGTCTCACGATGATCATGACCAACCAGGCCTCGATACAGGACGTGCTCTTTTTTCCGCAGATGCGACCTGAAAAAAAGGTCAGCGAATAAGGATCATCCGTTTAACAAGAGTTTCTTTTTCAGTTGTCAGCCGGTATAAATATATTCCGGCAGGGACTTTGTTTCCTGTATTATCAGTCCCGTCCCAGTTTTCAGAATGTTTCCCTGCAGAATAAGTACCCGAACCCAGTTCACGGATAAGCTTGCCGTTAAGGTCGAATATTCCAAGGCTGATTATTCCCTCCTCCCCGAGGCTGAAATGTATTGTCGTTTTATTTGTGAACGGATTGGGGAAGTTGCCCGCTGATAGGCCTGTGGAATGAACCTCCCCTGTACCTCCAAGGATCTGGGGATTTACCATGAGGATAACATGTTTCGGCCCAAGGTCTGTTGTATAATGCAGGCTGTCGACAAGATATGAGCCCGGCAGCTGGTCGGTGATCATATAAAGTTTGACCCGGATATATGCAGAATCGCCAGTATTCAGATTATAGGGAACGGGCGCGACAGTGGTCGAGTCGACATACCAGGGAGGCCAGTCGTTGTTCATTTCAAGGAAGCTGATGTTCACTGCCGCTGCAGTATAATTTTGGAGATGCGTGACCTTGCCATTCATTGCATCATTGGGGGTGTTGAACCAAAGTGTATCGGGGATAGCAACGATATTGGAACAGGCTGAGCTGAATGAGAAAGGATCACCGCTACCGATAAAAGGAGCTGTTTCCCTGCGGCCCGACCTGTCGGCAGCATAAATATAATAGCTTACAACGCTTCCCTGGGGTTGCCTGGGTATTATCCCCCTGTACTGCTCTCCTGAAACATTAGTCATAGGAACACTGTGGTACTGACCGTTGTTGACCTTGTAGTATACCAGTACCGAGTCAGTATAAAGGGCTGAGTCACCGCAGGAGATAATTTGGGCATTGACCGTATAATTTTCGTCGCATGGCTGAATACTTGCCAGAGGGATATGCTTGACATACAACAAATTGACATCCGCAAGTCCCATTACCCGGCAGTGAAGTGCATCGGTAGAAAGCCAGGGAGTCGAAGGCTGGGCGATGAAACCGACTATAGTGTAGCCAGGCATTGCAGCCTCATAAGCCGCCTTTGCACTGTCGTCCCAGTTTGATCCCATAAAAGGTACAAGCACCTTGTTGTTTAATATCACTGAATTTGTATACGGCTGGTCCTGCGGTGTTTTAACCCTGTATACCTTAAAGTTATAACCATAGTCACAGGTTTGTGAGGCCCAGTATGCAGCTGCCGATTCCAGGGCCGAATACTCCGGATCATTAGGGAGCACCGACCTGATCAGAATTTTGTCGGGTGCGAGAAACTTGGCCCAGCAATCGATGTGATCAATGGTAGTTGAAACATTGGGGTCGGGAACAACCTGGTAATTCCCTATTCCCAGGTATGACTGAACTTTCGTGGCAACCTGCGCATGGCTTAAGGTCGGGTTCTCAACCCATACCAGGTCCGTCGAAGACGAAATCCCCAATCCGTCGGTCATGTAATTACCCCCGGTAGAGATCAGGTTCATGCCATACCATTGCAATCCCAGCATCTCTGCAACCTTTTTCGGGATCTCATCATCATTGGGCCTGGGGCGGTTATAGGGGAAGTCGACGATCCCGATATGGTTTGAACTGTCGCTTTCGAACCAGGGGCCATAATCCCTTGTCCAGTAGCTGTCGGTGGGCGCAAACATGAAGTTGCAATGGCTGGTGTCGACACCGTTGCTGATATAAGTGTTCAATACCGTATTTTTCTGTGCAGCGTCAAGAACGATGGTTGTGACCATTACTTTCTTTGCCATTTCTTTGATAAGGGATACAGGGATACCGAATGGGTATCTCACCAGGGCGCCCTGCATACGATCAAATTCAGCTACATTTCTTACAGGGGCTGAAGGCGGATCAGTCTCTATGAAACTTTTTCCGATCTCAGATTTATGCATGGCCTCTTCGGGCGACATTTCATGCGTGAGAGCCGGCTTTCTGGTGGATATGGTATCCTGGGAAAAGATATCCGCAGAAAAGAAAATAAAAACGAAAAGAAAAGGTAAAATTGTCTTCATGATTATACGGTCTTAATAATACAAATTTAACAATTTAACCTTCGGCTCTATTCACTACCTTTGCTGAAATTACTGAATGATGAGCAAGAAAGTCAACGCTGCCAGCCTGTCGGTTGCCTCAAACTCCCTACTTATTGTTTTAAAACTTATCGCCGGGTTTTTCAGCGGGTCGGTTTCAATAATTTCAGAAGCGATCCATTCCTTCATGGATCTTCTTGCTGCAATTATCGCTTTCATATCGGTCAGGATATCCGACAGGCCCGCCGATGCCCGTCATCCTTACGGCCACTGGAAAATAGAGAATATCTCAGGGGTCATCGAAGCCCTTCTGATCTTCGTGGCAGCTATTTGGATCATATTTGAAGCTATACATAAGATTATAAAACCTGGTGAAGTTGAAACCATCGGACTTGGGTTTGCAGTTATGATCATTTCTGCAGCTGTTAACACCGGGGTTTCATGGCACCTCTATAAGGTAGCCAAGGCAACCGGATCTGTTGCACTTGAGGCTGATGCTTTACATCTTAAGACCGACGTTTATACTTCTCTCGGAGTTGCCCTGGGGCTTGGGTTGATCTGGCTCACAGGGTACCATATCCTCGACCCTATCGCAGCCCTCCTGGTAAGTACGCTTATTATTAAAGAATCATATTCATTGCTGATGAGAGCCTATAAGCCACTTCTCGATGAATCACTGACGCCTGAAGAGATCGAAATGATCTGTGGCATTATCGACAGCCATTGTAAAGAAAACATTAAATATCATGACCTGCGGACAAGAAGGGCGGGAAATTTCCGTTATGTTGATTTCCACCTTAATCTTGATGAAAACCTTACGGTTAAACAGGCCCATGAGATCTGTGACCGGATTGAAGAAAATATTAAACAAAGCCTTGTGAATTGCGAAGTTACAATTCACGTGGAGAATTTTTGAAAAAAGGATATATTTGCAAATTGTTCATCCCTAATTATTTATTAAATTAATACGCATGAGGGTTGTAAGCTTTCTGTTTCTCCAGTTCATACTGCTGATAACCCCTATCTTCGTTTTCTCCCAGGACTCCATCCGGTCCGACACAGCCTCTAAGAAAACTAAACTGGTTGAAGATGATGCTGTTATGGCTATGCTCGATAGTCTGGCAACACTGAAGGTATTTGCCGACGCTTCATCTCCTCATGAACAGAAATATCCTCCCTGGAGCAGTTTTGCCGATACGGATATCCCTTATTTTCCTGATTCGGTTTACGCGGCAAGGATCGCATTTATGAACCAGAATTCTCCTTTCGAATATGTATACAATCTCGAAGTAAAGAAGTTCATTGAGCTTTATGGAATGAGGAAGCGAAAACTTACGGCCAGGATTCTCGGGCTCTCACAGATATATTTTCCTCTTTTTGAAGAACAGCTTGACCGGTTCAATATGCCGCTTGAACTTAAATACCTTGCGGTTATCGAGTCGGCACTTAACCCTATAGCCAACTCCAAGGCCGGGGCCAAGGGACTCTGGCAATTTATGTATGGAACAGGCAAAGTATACGGGCTTAAAGTCAGCTCATACATCGACGACAGGTATGATCCCTATAAAGCGACGATCGCCGCCTGTGAACACCTGCAGGATCTTTATGATATTTACGGGAACTGGTCCCTGGCACTTGCTGCCTACAACTCAGGGGCGGGTAATGTGAACAAGGCAATCCGCAGATCGGGCGGAATGAAAAATTTCTGGGCCATACACAAGTACCTTCCAAAGGAAACCAGGTCATACGTGCCTGCCTTTATTGCCGCAAGTTATGTGCTTGCATATGCCAATGAACATAAGATCTACCCTGTTGATCCTGGCATTTTATACTACGAAGTAGATACTGTTACTGTGAGGCATCCCCTGACTTTTGACCAGCTGTCTGAAATGCTCAACATCCCTTTTGATGAAATCACTTTCCTGAATCCGGCCTATAAAAAGGGTGTTATCCCTGCAACTCCTGAGATGACTTATAAACTCAGACTGAGAAAAAAATATGTAGGTGATTTTATAAATAACGAAGCTTCTCTTTATACTTACAGGACCAAAAAGTCGCTATCGGAAGAAGCCAGTCTCGCTGCCATATACGAAAGTTACCGTGAAACTCAGCAATATACCGTAAGGAAAGGCGAGACCATGGCAAGCATTGCCAAAAAATTCCACATGAGCGTTCCTGAATTAAAGTCCCTGAACAGCCTTAGCAAGAATTATGTGAAACCAAAACAGAAAATCTTTGTGTATGTTCCAGGCTCCTCTCCCAAAATACCGGATTCTGTTTTACATAAACAGGAAGTCCTGGCCAGGACAGATACAGGAAGGCAGCAACCTCATTTAAAGGATACTGTAAAACAGGCTTCTACAGAACCTGAAAAGGAATTGGTCAAGGCAAAAATCCACGTTGTTAAAAGCGGAGAATCTCTTAAGCTGATTGCCGGGAAATATAAAGTAACGATCAGCGATCTCCAGAACTGGAACAATCTTTCAACTTCAACCCTCAAAGCCGGACAAAAGCTTAAGGTTTACAGCGAACCTTCAAAATCAGGAACATCAGATGTTCCTGCAGCTGGTTCAACAGCTTCGAAATCCGGTTCAAAGTCTTCAGGCAATACCAGGTTTGCTTATTATACCATCAAGTCAGGAGATAACCTCTGGGATATCGCCGATGAGCATGATGTTACTGTTGCACAGATCAAAAAACTCAACAACATCAATAACGCTTCTTATCTGAAGCCCGGACAAAAAATAAAAATTCCCAAATAGTCCATTCTGAGACATATTCTTCTGGTTTCGTTGAACACCCTGTGATTGTTCAGTTTACTGCTTTTGCATAACCCCATAATCCCATCCCGATATTTATTCCTATACGAAAAAATGCATATGTTTGCAGATCAAAGGAACAACAGTTCCTGCTTTTTATTGCAAATGCCTTATAAGGAAATGAAAAAGATCATCAAGCCTCTTCAATTGAATTCATGAACACATCAAACCAAAAACCATACACCATGAGAAACTCAATTATCATTGCATCAGCCTTATTGCTCATGATCTCTTTTTCGATAAAGGGAAACGCCCAGACCCATAAGCCAGATGACATTGTCGGAGTCTGGCTGAACCAGGAAGCGACAGGAAAAGTTCAGATTTACAAGGAAGGGGATAAATTCTACGGCAAACTTGTCTGGCTGAGAACACCTCTGGATTCTCTGACCGGGAAGCCGCGCACCGACAAGGAAAACCCTGATCCCAAGCTGAAATCAAATCCCCTTGTCGGACTCGTCAACCTTAAGGATTTTACTTTTGACGGCAAAGACGAATGGTCGGGCGGGACTATTTACGATCCGAAGAACGGGAAAACATACAAATGCTATATCCAGTTCGAAGCTGCAAACAAATTAAAAATCAGGGGATATATCGGAGTTTCACTCCTTGGAAGAAATACATTCTGGACGAAGTCGGTGAATTAGGGGAACCTTTTAATATGTCGATCGCAAAAAAGTACAAACCATCGGTTAGCAGGCATAACCTGCTGTTCATTGCAGGGCTTGCCTGGACAACCGCTGGCGGTATGCTGATGTGGAGGGGACTTGATTATGAGATTCGGCATTCAGCACACCTTTGGCTGAATATCCTGATCGGTGTCCTGATCGGTGTCCCATTCTATTTCATCCTTTTTGCAAAGATCTCCCGCAAACATATCAAACGAATCAAAGGACTAAGTATACCCTACCCGTGTGCATTTTCATTCTTCAATCTTAGATCATACATCATGATGATGGTGATGATCACATCGGGAATATTGCTTAGAAAATTTGACGTGATCGATCGGGAATACCTGTTCACATTTTATATCGGGATGGCCCTGCCCCTGCTCATCTCGGCATTACGTTTCTATTTTGTATGGGCAATAAAACAAACACCTGAATAAACCCTTCCTGTGTCAGATCAATAATTCCGGAGATACAGGAACGAATTATATAGTATTTTGACCCGATTAGGCAAATTCATTCGCAGGTTCAGGACAGTCCTTATGGGCCTGG
>JBAXLI010000100.1:0-12369 GCA_037134895.1 Bacteroidota bacterium | reverse complement strand
TTTCAGCTGATTTTCGTCAGCACGAACAGGAAAAATCCTCGAGATCCAGTTTTTGGATCGTCGTGATGCGGGATGGACGAAGTACGATGTACGAATTATGATGCAAGATGCAAGATACAGGATGCAGGATGGTTGTTGGGGATTGGGGATGCCGCGGATTCATTGAATTGTGTATTTTTGAATATTCAATCCCTTAATCCTGCATTATGAAAAAATCTCTTGTGTTGCTTTGTGTCATGTTGTGCGTCGCTGCAACCGCCGTATACGCCGGGAATCCCCGTGAAAAATATTCACTTGACCGGGGGTGGAAGTTTCACCTTGGCAGCGCCTCATCCGCAGACAAGGATTTCGGGTACGGAACATCGTCTATTTTTTCCAAGGCAGGTGAAGCTTATGGGCCTGTTGCTCCCGACTTCAACGACAAAGACTGGAGAACGCTGGATGTTCCGCATGACTGGATGGTGGAGCAGGAGTTTGTCAAAAGCGCCAACAGCAATGTGCTGAGCCATGGGTACAAACCGGCGGGCAGGGAATATCCCGAAAACACCATCGGCTGGTATCGCAAGGCTTTCGAAGTTCCCGGGGCCGACCAGGGCAAGCGCATCAGGCTGAAGTTCGACGGGGTATTCCGCGACAGCAAGGTCTGGCTGAACGGGCATTATATGGGAGGCAGTATGAGCGGGTATTCCGAGTTCAGCTTCGATGTGACCGATTATATACTGTTTGGAAAGAAAAACATTCTTGTTGTAAGGGCCGATGCCACGCAGTACGAAGGCTGGTTCTACGAAGGCGCCGGCATTTACCGGCATGTATGGCTTGAGGCCTTCGATCCCCTGCATTTTACCGAGTACGGGATTTTTGTGAGGTCTGAAGTCAAAGGTAATTCAGCGGTTGTAAAGGCCGATTACGAACTCAGGAATGACAACGATAACAATTCAACTTACCATCTTGTATCCCGCATCCTGGATGCCGACGGTAAGGAAGTCGCGACGAATGACTCGAAAAACATTTCGGCCGATCCGCATGAATTCTCAAAATATGGTTGTGAAATGAGTTTCAAGGACCCGAAACTCTGGTCCATCGAAACTCCGAACCTGTATACTCTTGTTTCTCTTGTGATGGCGGATGACAAAGCCGTGGATTCCATTGCGACCCCGTTTGGTATCCGCACCCTTGAATTCGACAAGGACAAGGGATTTTTCCTGAACGGAAAGAGGGTTGAGATCTTTGGCGTTTGCAACCACCAGGATCATGCAGGTGTGGGTTCTGCCCTGCCCGACCGCCTTCAGTATTACCGTATAGAGAAGCTGAAAGAAATGGGCTGCAATGCTTACCGAACAAGCCATAATCCGCCTACAAAAGAACTCCTCGAAGCCTGCGACAGGCTGGGGATGCTGGTGTTTGACGAGACCCGCCTGATGGGCAGCAGCACCGAATATATGGGTCAGTTCGAAAAGCTGATCCTCAGGGACCGCAACCATCCCTCGGTCTTTATCTGGTCGATAGGCAACGAAGAATGGGTCATACAGGGCAAGGAAACCGGCCACAACATTGCAAAAACCCTGATCGCGAGGCTTAAGCAGCTCGACCCCACCCGTCTCTGCTCCTATGCAGGGAACAACGGGAATGAATGGCAGGGAGTGAACGAGCTCGTGCCCATCCGCGGCTTCAATTACATGAACAACAACGCCGACATTGACAAATACCACATGGAACATCCGCAGCAGATCCTGATGGGAAGCGAGGAAGCAAGCACGCTATGCACGAGGGGCATCTACAAAAAAGATACAGTGAAAGGCTATGTGCCCGATTACGATGTGACCTTTCCGCCCTGGGGTGCAACGGCTGAGCATTGGTGGACCTTCTATTCGGCCAGGCCATTCCTGCTTGGGGCTTTCGTATGGACCGGCTTCGACTACAGGGGTGAACCAACGCCTTATGAATGGCCCTGCATCAATTCCCATTTCGGGATCATGGATATGTGCGGATTTCCGAAGAACAATTATTACTATTATAAAAGCTGGTGGACTGCGGATGACGTTCTCCATATTTATCCGCATTGGAACTGGAAAGGGCGTGAAGGGGATACCATCAGCGTGTGGTGCAACACCAACTGCGAAAGCGTTGAGCTGTTTTTGAACGGGAAAAGTCTGGGGTCAAAGAAGATGCCACTGAACTCCCACCTGGAGTGGAAGGTGGCATATAAACCCGGAATATTGGAAGCAAGGGGAATAAAGGACGTGACGGAAGACGTTAAGAAGGTCGTGAGGAAGATCGTGACGAAGGACGGAAAGAAGGACGTGAGGAAGATCGTGACGAAGGTCGAGACAACCGGTGCTCCATACAGTATTGTACTTAGACCTGACCGTAACAGGATCAATGCCGACGGGGAGGATGTGAGTGTTATCAATGTGAGTGTGGTTGACGATAAGGGACGCGAGGATCCCGATGCCGGGAATCTTATTAAATTTGAACTCAGCGGGGATGGCAGGATCATAGGTGTTGGCAACGGCGACCCAAGTTCGCATGAAGCCGACAAATGTGCCGACGGGAAATGGCAGAGGAAGCTGTTCAGCGGGAGATGCCAGGTGATCGTGCAGGGAGGGAAGAATGTTGGAACCCTTCAGCTTACAGGCAGTTCGGAGAACCTTAAAACTTCGGTTGCCGTTATACAGATGGAGAAATGTGTGGCAAAGAAGGAGCTATAGAGAAGGATGCAAGATGCGGGATGGATGTTGGGGATTAGGGATTGGGGATTGGGGATTGGGGATTGGGGATTAGGGATTGGAGGATTCTTTTCTGTTCGTGCTGACGAAAATCAGCTTAAATGCCGAACGTTACGGTTTTGAATTAAATTTTGCCGCAGATTTTCTAAGGCACTCACATGAAAAAATCCTCCAATCATCAATCACCAACATCCATCCTGCATCCCGCATCTTGCATCCTGCATCTCACATCTCTCAATAATAAAACAAACCAAAACCCAAACATATGAGCATGCTTAAAGAATTCAAGGATTTCGCCATGAAAGGCAATGTGATCGACCTGGCAGTAGGTATCATAATCGGCGCTGCTTTCGGCAAGATCGTATCATCGGTAGTGACCGACGTCATCATGCCTCCGATAGGATTGCTTGTGGGCGGCATCAATTTCACCGATATCAAAATCACGATGAAGGACGCCATTACTGATCCTGCAACAGGTAAGATCATCAAAGACGCCGTCACTCTGAAAGTCGGGAATTTTATTCAGACCCTGGTCGATTTCACCATAGTCGCATTTTCGGTGTTCCTGATGGTCAAGGGATTGAACAGCCTGAGCCGGAAGAAAGCGCAGGAAACAGCACCTCCGCCACCTCCACCAATTACCAAAGACCAGGAGCTACTGGCAGAGATCAGGGATCTGTTGAAGAGTAAGTAGGGGTTGGGGATTGGGGGTTAGGGATTAGGGATTGGTTATTAATAACCAAGTGCCAATAACTAAGTGCCAATTACCAAGAACCAATCACCAGGAACTAAATTCAGAATTTTCCCAGCCGGAAGCTGAGTTTTGCGTTGAACTGGTTAAGTTCTGTCGAGGGGACGCCGGTAAGGCTGAAGCCGGGGGCATAGCGGTAACTTACGGCAAGTCCCATCCTAAGCATTTTTACCAAGTTCAATTCAACCTTGACACCCGGTTCGATCACGAAACAATATGTGTCGGCAATGACATGGCTATTCCAGTTGTTATTATTCCAGTCCTGGTCATTATCATGGTTGTGATTATAGGAGTTGGTATTCCTGAAGAACATGTATCCCATCCCTATCATCAGGGGGAATGACACATGAACCGCCGATTTTGGCATCAGGGTATATTCTATAAGCAGTCCGCCATATCCGCCCCATAGATAAGCAGGTTTTTTAGGTTTGCCAACTGTATCGTAATAAATGCTGTCATATTTGAGTCCGTGGGGCAGCCCGATGAGGTTGCCTGTAAGCCCGATGGCCCAATTGTGATTAAGGATCAAGCCCCCGCTGATACCCGGCATGAACACGTTATACGAGCCAACCATAGTATACGAGGCATTCAGTTCAAAAAAGAAACCAAGAGGTATTTTGCAGTTATGGTTACCACTGCCGAACACGGTTTTAAAGTCGGAGGATTCCTTTTTAGGTTTAGCCTGGACTTCCTGGTCCTGTGCATACACTGAAGTGAAGAGTGAGAGGAGGATTAGGGAAACAATGATCTTTTTCATATAAAATCGTTTTAACAATAACTCCGAATCAGGGTTAAAAGTACATCTTTCAGTAAAGATAACATAAAAATAGAAGGGCTGTCATCCTGCTACAGTGACAGCCCTTTATTAATCCGCCCTAAGGGCGGTACTACGCCTCTTGATCCCCCCGCCGGTTCGTGGGCACTGAGCCATGCCGGGAGGAACATGAGTCTTGTTCTTTATCGCTTAAAAGACAGAGACGGTTTTGCCGGGTTGCCTGAACTGAAGAAAAATTATTTTTCAAGCAACCATGCAGAATTTTTCAAATCTTAATAATCAGAAACATAGCCTTATGAAAATAATCTACATCCTGGTATTTTTTGCCATTTATGCCTTCAGCGGTATCGCCCAGGTCCCGGCTTCGTGGAGCGGCAAAGGCATAGGCGGAGGCGGAGCCCTGTTTTCCCCTGCGATCAATCCGTCGAACCCGTCGGAAATTTTTCTTGCCTGCGATATGAGCGGGCTGTATCGTTCAAACGATGCAGGTTACAGTTGGAAAGACATTAACTTCCTCCAGTTGCAGGGCGGACACGATGCCTGCATGCAGTTCACAAATAATCCGCAGATAAGATATTGCGTTGATTATTCCACCTTGCAGGGAAACGACTGCATCAGGCCTATGAAAAGCACTGATGGCGGAAACAGCTGGAGCGTGGTCAGCGGGAACCCTTATCCTCTTCAGCCAAATGGCGGAATTTTGAGGCTGCTGGCCGATTATAACAACCCGAATCTCGTTATGTTTGCAGATTACGGTACAATTTATTTTTCTGCGGATGGGGGAGCGTCGTTCCACCAGGTACACAGCTGTATCTCGAACGATGCAGGGAACCATATCGCAGGGATCTTTTTTGACAGTCCGCACATTTATATTGGAACCAACGACGGTTTGCTTGTATCGAACGACAACGGTCTCAGCTTCAGCACTATGTCAACAACTGGTATCCCCGCTAACGAATATATGTTATCCTTTGCCGGTGCAACGGACAATAGCGGACCCAGGTTTACCTGTTTGACGGCTGCGAACGTATGGGCCGGATACCAGTATGGCAGCGATTACTGGGGGGCGATGAAAGGCGTTTACCAGATGGATAATTTAAGCGGGACATGGGTTTCAAAGCTTGACGGAATAGCGATCGGCAGTGACTTCCCTGTTTTTGTCGGGATGTCGGCGGATGACATTTCGATCGCTTACCTGAGTGGGGGAAGTGCGGCGGGAGCTCCCATCGTGATGAAATCGGTGAACGGAGGCAGCTGGGCACATGTTTTCCTGACAAACAACAACCAGAATATCTATACCGGCTGGGCTGGTTCAGGAGGTGATCACGGATGGAGTTTTCCCGAAGCCCCTTTCGGATTTACTGTTGACCTTCTCGATGCCAGCACCCTGATGATGAGTGATTATTCCTGTGCCCATATCAGCACCGACGGAGGAGTGAGCTGGCATCAGCAATACCTCAGGCATGAAGACGAGAATCCGATGAACGCCCCTACCCCGGTAGGAAAGAAATACCATGGTATCGGGTTGGAGAATACCTCCTGCTGGCAACTTATGTGGACCGACAGCCTTAATATGTTCGGTGCCTATTCAGATATCAACGGCATTATGAGCAGCGACAAAGGCGAAAGCTGGAAGTTCATTCCGAATCTCACCCAAAACACGGTTTACCGCATCGTGAGACATCCCGGAGGAAAGCTGTATGCATCCACATCCAACATCCATGATATTTATCAAAGTACCAGGATATACGATGCCCAGATCGATGCAGGCACGGGAAATGTTTATGTTTCGGCCGACCAGGGAGGAAGTTTTTCTGTATTACATAATTTCGGGCACCCTGTGATCTGGATAGCCCTGGATCCATCGGATCCCGAGAAGATGTATGCCAGCGTGCTGCATCACAACAAACAGAGCATAGGGGGAATCTGGATGACCTCGAATTTAAGCGCAGGCGCGGCATCGGTATGGACCAAAATGCCGGCGCCTCCCAGGAGCAACGGGCATCCTTACAACATCAACGTACTCAGCAACGGGGACCTGGTATGCAGTTTTTCGGCCCGAAAGCCTACCAGTGGATCAGCTTTTACCGACAGTTCAGGGGTTTATTATTACAACAAGTCAGCTTCCACCTGGTATGACCGTTCCGATCCCAATATGCGTTTCTGGACACAGGATGTGGTGATCGATCCTAACGATGCCACTGAGAGCACCTGGTATGCCTGCGTGTTCCAGGGATGGGGCACATCGGGGATACAAGGCACGGGCGGATTGTTCAGGACCACGAACAAAGGCCAGAGCTGGACCAGGATACATGATAATTACCGGGTTAACTCATGCAGTTTCAAGCCAGGCTTACCGAATGAGATGTATTTCACCACCGAGACCGACGGTTTATGGTATACCAATAATGCGACGGCAGCAAATCCGCAGTTCATCCAGGTCGGCAGCTATCCTTTCAGGCATCCCATGAGAGTGTTCTTCAACCCCTTCAAAGCATCGGAGATGTGGGTTACTTCGTTTGGCAACGGGATTATGGTTGGAGGGGATTCTTCGCTTGGGATAAAGCCCGAACAGGGCGTTGAGGCTGGTATTACGCTGTATCCCAACCCATGCGCAGAGCGGGTGAATCTCAGGATCGAGGGGACACAGTCATCCGCCGACAGTTATTGTATTATCAGCGACATCAGCGGAAGGATACTATCAATTACCAGGTTCAGCGGTTCTGAAACCACGATAGTCACAGGGAGCCTTGAGCCAGGAATTTATGTGGTAAAGCTTTTCAAGGGTACAAGCCCGGCAGGGAGCATGAAACTGCTGAAATATTAGACGAAGGGCGGTGTACATAAAATCCTCAGGCGGGGACACTGGCATACCGATTTTCCGTAACTTGCTGCCGCAATAAAGAAGGTACCCGGGCCGTTTAAGTTCCACCGGTGGAATTCTCCCGGGCTTAGCTGAAGATGCCGAAACTATACCCTGCTGTATGTCTCACTATATTGCTGCTTTTACAGGCTGCAGCCGCCCTGTCGCAGGGGGTGGCGAATTATGTAAGGGATGCCCAGAACAGTATACGCAGCGGTCAGTTTGTTGAAGCTCTGAAGAATCTTAACATTGCAATTCAAACAGATCCTTCCATTCCCGAATTATATTACCTCCGCGGTTATGCCAAGTACAGCCTGGATGATTATATAGGGGCGGAAGAAGATTTCACGAAATCCATTACTCTGTTCCCATACCTGCCCGATGTCTATGTGAACCGGGCCCAGGTAAGAAGCCAGCAGCAGAATTACGCCGGGGCTATAGAGGATCTTTCGGTTGCTTCGAAGATTGACAGCACCAATGCCGAGATCTTTTTCACCCTGGCCAGGATCAAGCTGTACATGAAAAAGTACTATGCCTGTCTAACCGATTGCAACCATGCTATAAAGTTGAAATATGATGGTGAGACAGTGTATATTATCAGGGGTGCTGCCGAGCTTGGGATTGACCGTTTCGACGAAGCCGTGGTGGATCTGAAGAAGGCGATAGAGATGAATCCGGCGAATGTATTTGCATACATTCAGCTGGGATCGGCGTGGAGTGACAAATCGAAATACGATTCGGCCCTGGTCTGTTTCAACAAGGCTATAGAGCTTGACAGTAACAATATTTTCGCCCTGTTCGACCGCTCCATCACACTGATCAAGAAGAAGGACAATACAGCGGGGCTGGTTGACCTGGGAAAGATCATCCGCCTTTCGCCTTACAATTCATATGCTTATTTCAACAGGGCAATTTTATACAATGATATTGGTAACCGTAAAGCCGCTATCAGTGATTTCGACAAGGTGATCAAGCTCAATCCGAAGAACATCGTAAGTTATTATTACCGCGGGCTGATGAAGATGCAGGAGAATGATCCGAAGGGGGCGCTGGAGGATATGGATAAAACTGTGGAATTGCTGCCCGATTACGCTGACGCCTGGTATGCAAGGTATGAGATCAAGCTAAAGCTGAAAGACCTTGCCGGGGCGCAGAAAGATTACAAAACCGCGATGGAGATCGCGAAAAAGAATAATCTTTCAACCGATAGTTTGAGTACGAAAAAGAAAGATTTCCTGCAGAGCCTGGTCAAGTTAAGCGGGGATTTCGAGGAGATGAATACCAGCAACAGCAAATTCCAGAACCAGGCCGTTGAGATACAGTTGGCTCCCATGTTCAGGTTATTCCAGGGGAAGGCCGGGTATGATCTGATCGAGTTATATGACACTTATCATAAAGGGCATTATTTTTCAGGGATTTTATCATTGACTGTTCACTCCTACCTGGTTGGCGATTCGTTATGTTCGAAGCAGCTGGAGCAGCAGACGGAAAGAATTTCTAAAGGGGCTGAGCTTTCCGATGCTTATCTTCAGAGGGGAGTAGCCTATTCGGGGCTTAAGAAGTACAACGAAGCTTTTTCCGACTATGCCATTGCAGAGGAGCTTGACACACTTTACGCCCTTCCTTACTTCAGCCGCGCCATCACCCGATACGACCTGATACAGCTCATCCACACCCTTGACAATTATGACCAGCAGATTACTATTGGCAAACCCAAGGATAAAACCAGGGAGCAGTATACCACGACCGAGCTGGAGCATACCTACGATGCTGTTGTATGCGATTTCGAGACCGCCCTAAGGATAGACCCGGGGTTTTTCTTCGCTTATTACAACCGTGGTATTGTTTACTGCAAGATGGGCAATTACCACCGCGCTCTTGAAGATTTCACCAAAGCCATCGAGTTGCGTAAGAACTTTGCCGAAGCCCTCTTCAACCGGGGTCTGGTGCAGATCATGCTCGGCGATTCCCAGACCGGCTGCGAAGACCTCAGCCGCGCCGGTGAGCTTGGTATCTCCGAAGCTTACAAGATCATGAAGAGGTACTGTTACAAATAAATTTCTTTTTTTCCGGCTCATCTCCCTTTTCGGGGAAGTTGTATTTCCATAATAAATCACTCCCGGAAAATTTCCCGCCCCTTTTCAGCAGACCCCTGGTTTAAGGCCCGGGTATTGCTTTATAACAGGTTTATTTCCAGTCAATGGCATGAATCGCGGAGCAAGCCCTGGCCCCGGATTCCGAAACAAACTGTGCTGGGTTTACCATGCGTTGAAAAAAAATCCCGGAAATGCATATCACTTTTCGGTTAATGATGGATTAAGGAATATCAAAGGCCATCGAATATGAAACAAATCAGGATTGAAAAAGCCGTTTCGGGAGGCAATCTTATATGGAAGCTCAGGTTTTATTATGACGCTGAAATCATCAGACTTATTAAGACAATAAAAGGAGCGCGCTGGAACCCCAAGGGCAAGTTCTGGTATTTCCCTCTGAGTTCCGCTACACCTGAATGGTTAAATCACAAATTCAGCGGTCAGTTGAATTTTGTTGAAAGCACTGCTCCAAATGTGAAGTCCGGGGAGGCTGAGCCTGAACCCTCGCGGTTTAAGGAAGATGGAACAGGCAGGAATTCAGATGCAGGTGTTAAGATCTTGGAAGAATACGTTAAATCGCTGGTGGTAAAACAGTATAGTCCGCGCACTATCGACACCTACACAAGCATGCTCAGGTTATTTCTCAATCATTTCAAAGACAGGACCATCAATGAGCTGAGAGATGAGGACATCAGGGAATATCTGTTGTATCTTGTCGAGAAGAAGAAAGTATCATTGTCGTATCAGAACCAGGCGATCAATGCCATCAAGTATTATTACGAGAAGGTGCTTGGTAGGGAGACAAAGACCTATTATCTGGCAAGGCCGAAGGCAGCAAGCAGGTATCCAACAATTTTAAGTCTGGAAGAAGTGAAACATATTATCAGGCAGATCGACAATCTTAAGCACAGGACAGTTATTTCCCTGATTTATTCCTGCGGGTTGAGGATCAGTGAGGCAGTAAATCTCAGGCTGGAGGACATTGATTCGAAAAGGGAGTATATCATGGTAAGAGGAGGAAAAGGAAAGAAAGACCGAAGGACATTGCTCTCGAAAACAATGTTAAAGCATTTGAGGTTGTATTACCAGGTATACCGGCCAAAAAAGTGGGTTTTCGAAGGGCCTGGAGGGTCTCAATACAGTGATGAGAGCATACAGTCGGTATTCAGGAGGGCGATAGCCCGGGCAGGGATCAGGAAGAGGGTAACGGTTCATACCTTACGGCATAGTTTTGCGACACATTTGCTTGAGCAGGGGGTGAACCTGAGGTATATACAGACCTTGCTGGGACATTGCAGTACAAAGACAACCGAGATATACACGCATGTAACGAACAAAGGCTTTCTTGACATCAAGAGCCCGTTTGACAACCTGGATATATAGAAATATTTTTGTCCGCGAACGCCTTATAACTAATTTATCCTTATATTTGGTTAGTTAAAAAATTATGCACGTCCGCGACATTCAGCTCCCTTCGATTATACAACCGGGCCATGAGTTTCGCCTTGTGGTTAACAGAGAATAATTATTATGGCAGAAGATTTGCGTTTGAAATATCATCATTTGGGCATGCCTACTACTTGTCCGATTGAAGGCGAGAAGTATTTGAAGGAATACAAGGTTTTTCATTTCGGGTATGGGGATAACCCTTATGGGATCGAGTGGATGAGGTATGAAAAAGAATGTGATCTTCCTGAAATTGTAAAAACCATGCCTCATATTGCTTTTGAAGTAGCGAACGTACACGAAGCCATCAGGGGGAAGAAAGTTATTATTGAGCCTAACAGTCCATCGGAAGGCTGTTTGGTAGCCTTTATTGAAGAGTGTGGTATGCCGATAGAGTTTATTCAGTTTGACAAGAAGGAGAAGGTTGGGGATTTTCAGTTGGACCCTTAAACATTGTTTTACCGACCAAAATTTACCCTCTAACACAAATCCCCAAAAAACCCCAACAAAATAACACAAATCAAAAAACTATGCGTTTACCTACCCCACCCTCTGCCCATAACACAAATTACGCAAAAACCAAAAGTCTTACAACACAAATAGCCCGGTCTTAGCCATTCGTTAGTGACAAAAAAATCATTATGAAACACTCAGTAATAATATTAATGTTCAGTGTTTTACTTTTTTCCACTGCATTATCCCAGACAAACATTTATTTTCCTTTACCCACCGCTAATGCAATCTGGAGGGAGCATTCTGGTGGTTATCAGTGTGATTGTTGCTCTGATTATCAGTATTATATCGTTGGTGATACGATTATAGGTAATCATCAGTATAAAAAAATAACTGAATCCGGAGTCAGATATTATATGGATATGAATGGTCTTTGTACTTATAATGTCCAAGGCTATTTTAACAATCAATTTGTCGGTGCATATAGAAACGACAGTATAAACAGGAAAGTCTATGGTGTTATATATCCATGGTATATGAATGACACCTTACTTTATGATTTCAATTTAAATCTCATGGATACAATTCCGACTTCTTTACTTTATAAGCCAAATGGATATATCAGCTATGTCTCCGATATAGATTCGATTCTTATTGGTAACACTTACCATAAACGATTTGCTATTTCCAAGGAGAATGGAACTATCAATTATGCATTTCTAATAGAAGGAATTGGCTCAACGTTTGGACTATTTGGCAATCTTCAAGAACCCTTTGAATATGGAACAACATTGAAATGTTTTATTCAAAATGGTCAAACTGTCTTCCCAGATACCAATTACAATTGCTTGTTGATTACCAATATTGCCGAATCTGAACAATTAATTTCAAATTTTTCTATTTTTCCGAATCCCTTTTCAAATTATTTAGCAATTTCATTCAATAACAATGAAAAATGTTGCTCATTAGTAATTTACGATATGTACGGCAACTTAGTTAAAAATGCAAAAAACATAAGTAATGGTATTACTATTAGTACTGAAGAAATACATGCAGGGGTTTATACCTGCATAATTTCTGATAATTCAGGAGTGAAAGCAAGAAATAAAATACTAAAATTGAAATGATTTTTCTGTCACTAACAAGCCGCTAACTCGCAACAATGCTTACGAAAAGTTGCTTATCAAAGGTTCTACCTTTGCTGCGTTTAGCGGCCGAACGTTAGGTGTAAGTACAAAATATATAATTTTTCTATGTTCTTT
>JBAXLI010000099.1:0-12588 GCA_037134895.1 Bacteroidota bacterium | reverse complement strand
CTGTTCGTGCTGACGAAAATCAGCTGAAATGCCAAACATTACGGTTCTGAATTACATTTTGCCGCAGATTTTCTAAGGCACTCACATGAAAAAATCCTCCAATCCCTAATCCCCAATCCCGCATCTTGCATCCTTTCATCAGTCATCCTGCATCCCGCATCTTGCATCCTTTCATCAGTCATCCTGCATCCCGCATCCCGCATCTATTTATTTTCTAATTTCGCCATTTCACCATTTTGACATCATGAAGCCTAGCCTCTGGACCCGGAACTTTACCCTGCTCACACTCTCGAATTTCCTGATGTGTTCGGCTTATTATTCACTGATTTCAACCCTGCCTCTTTTCGTTTCCGACCAGCTTCATGCGTCTCATTCGGTCGTCGGACTGGTACTCTCGGCATACGCTGTCGCGGCAATACTGATCAGGCCTTTCACGGGCTTCGGCCTCGACTATTTCGGACGCCGGGGGATTTTTATCGTGTCTTTGCTTATTTACGGATTGATCTTCAATGTGTATGTTTTCGCGGCTACAGTGACTTTCATGTTCTTTCTTCGCTTTGCTCACGGACTGGCATGGGGTCTCACGACAACCTCGAACACAACCGTTGCCGGCGATATCATCCCGGTAGCAAAGAGGGGAGAAGGATTCGGTCTCTTTGGCGTTTCCACTACCATTGGAATGGCCCTGGGGCCGCCTATAGGGACTTTTATCCTCCAGCACTGGGGCTATAATGCCATGTTCATCAGCGGTTCGGCTGTAAGTATAATCAGCATGGTCATGGCTGCCATGATGAAATACCCTGCCTATTCACCACTTCCCGAAAACCGTCAGTTCAAATGGAGAAACCTGTTCGAGACAAGTACCGTGATCCCGTCGGCCAACCTGCTTATTATTGGTTTGGCTTATGGCGGACTGATATCCTTCATCGCTCTCTATGGGAAAGAGATTGGTATAAAAAACCCCTCGGGCTTTTTTCTCGTTTATGCCCTGGGTATCATCACGTCGAGGTTCTCAGTTGGGAAAGCCCTCGACCGCAACGGACCCCGGCTGGTGATCATCACCTGCCTCACACTTATTATCATCGGGTACCCTATCCTTGCTTTAATTAAAACCCCCTGGGGGTATTATACAGCTGCCGTGATCCTCGGACTGGGCAACGGGGTTGTCTGGCCTACTTTCCAGGCTATGGTCAACAATATAGTACCTTCCAATCGCCGCGGAGCCGCAAATTCAACCCTCTTCATCGCCATGGACCTGGGCATGGGCCTGGGTATGATGATAGCCGGCGTGATCTCCCAAAAATATTCAATCTCGGCCGCTTTCCTGAGTTGCGCTGGCTATTGCGCTCTCGGACTGATCATTTTCAGGATGTTTACCCTGAAGCACTACCTGAAAAAGAGGGTGCTGGTGCTTGTGTCTCAGAATGCAGATGCGGGAAATTAGGGATCCGGGATGCGGGATGCAGGATGACTGATGAAAGGATGCAAAATACGGGATGCGGGATACAGGATACAGGATGATGGTTATATTCTAAGGGAGCACTTCACATAAGCTGCATCAGGGCTAAGTGAGCGAATAGAGATTTGGGTAAAGGTTAAGGGTAGAGAAATCATGAGCTCACTTAGACCGTAGCAGCGTTGTGAAAGTACTCCTGAGCAGAGCGACGCAGCAACCTGCATCCCGCATCCTGCATCCTTGCATCTTGCATCCCGCATCTGATATTTTTCTAATTTCGCTTTCACCATTTCACCATTTATTCACAATATTGTCTAATTCTATGGTGTTCATTACGGCTTCGCCGAACACCATTTCGCTATTTCGCCATTTCGCTACTTATATATCATGAAACACAAACTCCTCCTCCTGGCAACCTGCTTCACACTGATTTCAGGCTTGCTAAACGCGCAAAAACATACCTTCAAAATCGGCGATGGCGACTTCCTTCTCGACGGAAAACCCTTCCAGATCATCAGCGGAGAAATGCATTTCGCCCGTATCCCCCGCGAATGCTGGCGCGACCGCCTGCATATGGCCAAAGCCATGGGACTGAACACGGTTGCAACCTACGTTTTCTGGAATTACCATGAACCCGAAAAAGGAAAATACAACTTCAAAGACAATGCCGATGTGGCTGAATTCTGCCGCCTGGCCCAGCTCGAAGGTCTTTGGGTGATCATCCGCCCCAGTCCGTATGCCTGCGCTGAATGGGAATGGGGAGGATACCCCTGGTGGCTGATGCGGGAAAAGAATATGAAGGTCCGCAGCCAGGATCCCCGCTTCATGGAGATGAGCCGGAAATATTTCGAGGCCTTCGCCAAACAGATAATTCCAATGCAGGTCACCAAAGGCGGACCGATCATCATGGTCCAGATCGAGAATGAATATGGCTCATACGACAAGGACAAGATATACCTCGGAAAATTCCGGGATATCTACCGAGAAGCCGGGATCGATGTAGACCTCTACACCTGCGACGGTCCTTCCCAGATGCCGGCGGGATATCTCCCGGGCGTCCTTCCTGCTGTGAACGGCCTCGACAATATCAAAGAGGTGAAAGAGCTGATCAATAAATACAATAACAACCATGGTCCCTACTTCATCGCCGAATGGTACCCTGCCTGGTTCGATTCCTGGGGATACAAACACCAGGTGGTGCCTTACCAGGATTTCATCCATACGTATGATTCGGTTCTTGCTGCCGGACTTTCAATAAACATATACATGGCCCACGGAGGAACTACCCGCTGGTTCTGGAACGGCGCCAACATGAGCCGCAAAGAACCCTACATGCCCCAGACTTCAAGTTATGACTATGATGCGCCTATCGATGAGGCTGGTAATGCAACCCCGAAATACATGGCCATGAGGGAGGTGATCATGAAACATCTGCCCAAAAATGTGAAACTGCCTGCTGTTCCTGCAAAGAAGAAATCCATGGCAATTCCTGAATTCAAACTCATTGAATCCTCCCCTCTCTTTGAAAACCTTCCTTCCCCAATCGCAGTTCCAAGGCCTTTGTGCTTTGAGGACTACGGACAGGGTTATGGTTTCATGCTTTACCGAACCAGCCTGAAAGGTCCGGGTAAAGGCCTGCTTAAGATCAAGGAAATGCGCGATTTTGCCACGGTTTATATTGACGGGAAAAGGGTAGGGGTGCTCGACCGCCGCCTTAGGCAGGATTCCCTCGAGATCAGCCTTCCGCAGGAAAGTGTGGAGCTGGATATCCTGCTTGAAAATAACGGGCGGATCAACTATGGTTATTACCTGAACGACAACAAACAGGGGATCACCGAAAGCGTGAGTTTCAACGGAAAAGAGATCAAAGGCTGGAAAATGTACGGTTTCCCGATGAAGGACCTGAAAGGCATAAAATACGCCAAAGGGAAATCCGCCGAAGGGCCGGTCTATCGTAAAGGAATATTTAAAGTGAGCGACCCGGCCGATACCTATGTCGACATGAGCGCATGGGGCAAGGGCCATGTGTGGATCAACGGCCGCAGTATCGGAAAGTACTGGAACATCGGCCCAACCCAGACTATTTACGTGCCCGCACAATGGCTGGTCAAAGGCGATAACGAGATCGTAATCCTGGAACAGTTAAAACCCGAACAGGAAATGATACAGTTTCTCGATCATCCTATCCTGGATCAGTTGCATCCATAAAAACAAAGAGGTCCGAAACAGGACCTCTTTGTTTTTATCATATTTACCTTCTGCGTCCGCCGCCACCACCGCCACCGCGGCTGCCGCCTGCGTTCTGCTGGAAGCTGTTGTGGTTCTGGTTCATCTGCTGAGAGCGGTCACGGCTTTGGCTTTGCTGGTCCATAGAGGAACGGTTAAAACCTCCCTCACCTCCTCCGCGGTTGGCAGGCTGTGAGGATGGCTGTCCCGAAGGTTTTGCCGACCCATCCTGCCTCCCGGGCTGCTGGCTTGGCTGCTGCCCCTGCCGCCCTCCGCCCTGGTCCACATTATTCCAGTTTTTGCCATCGTTCTTCTGCCAGTTGTTGCCCTGGTCCTTGCGGTACACATCACCGTTTTTGTCGGTGTACACGTTATTTTTCTGGTCTGTAGCTGTGCCTGCGCGGTTACCCTGGCCTCCTGCGGGTTGCGTTGATGGCCTTCCTCCGTCGTTCACCCTGTTCCCCTGTCCGGCATTCCCCTGCCCCCTGTCGGCGGGCTGGGTCGAGGGCCTGGTTCCGGCTCCTCCCTGGCCCGGCCTGGTGTTTTGTCCGGATCCCGGGCGTGCCCCCGACTGGTTGTTATAGACATTAGTCCTGTTAAAGGAATTGTTGTTCACATTTACATTCACAAAGGTGTTCCTCGACATCGGGGGGACCGGACCGTAGAAATGGTTATAAGGCGGACAAAAGGGCGGATGAAACATTGGCGGTCCCCACCATCCTGCCGGATGTGCGTAAATCCCCACACTCACGAAGCCCACTGAATAGCTCACGCCAAAACCCCAGCCGGTCCACGGATTGTAACTCATCGCAAATCCATAGGTAACAGGCCTGGGGTAGTAGAACGGACCATACCATGGATTGTAATAAAAACCTGTACCGTAAACCACCGTTGGTCCGTATACATAACATCCTGTGTAGCCCGGAAGGTACCCGACGTAAACAACATCCGGAGTCGATTCATAAATATACACGTACTTCACATTATATGCGGGATCTTCAGGAGGGATGTTCTGGATCTCCGATGGAACCGAAGTGGCGACAACCCAGGGTCCGGCAGGAGATCCTCCCACGAACCATACCGCATTCTGGCAAACATAGTATGTCTTGCCGTCCATGATCACCGTGCTGCTTGTGTTTGCCCCTCTGTACAAGCTTGTTCCCTTGATCTGAACGAACTTGGGATCGCCGTCATAAGTTACCTTGCAGGTAGCTGTCTTGCGGTCAACAGCTGCGGTCTGCGGGATCTGGGCATCCATTACAGCTTCCTTTGCAGCTTCGGTACCCGCAACTGAAGCCAGTACCTGGTCCCTGTCGGAACCTTCGGGTATATTTGCAAAATCGGCAGGGAGCTGGTCTGAAGGCACGAAAGTCCACGGACCAGCCATGGCCTTAGCCGAATACCATCTGCCGGAGATCAGGAGAAAATACATCTGCTTGTCGATATACATGAAGGCATTGTTCTCGCTGTTGGTCATATAGAGCAGGTTGGTTCCCTGGATTGGTGCAAAATCGGGCTGGCCGTTCGCCTGCACGAGCTCCGCCGGGGATGTACGAACGATCACCTGCGGAGGGGTTGAAGGAGCAGCTGGCTGTGCCGCTGATTTACTGTCAGCTCCGGCTGCAGGCTGGGCATTCTGTTGGCCG
Organism: Bacteroidota bacterium; assembly: GCA_037134895.1. GTDB lineage: Bacteria > Bacteroidota > Bacteroidia > Bacteroidales > FEN-979 > CAIRDP01. The sequence goes on along the minus strand of JBAXLI010000099.1, from coordinate 7,260 downwards.
CCCTGGGCCTGCTGGCTCTGCTGTTCAATAGTCTCCTGAAGCTTTTTAACGTCGGCCGGAGGTGTCTTGATATTCTGCCATTTCCCCTTCACCACATCGTTTGTTTTATACCAGAGGTTATTGCCATACAGGAAATAACTTTTATCAGACGGGTCCTGCACCACGAAAAATGGGGTGTTCACAGCCTGAAGTATTTTCGTATTGGGGACCGGCTTGAAGTTCGGATCCCCGTCAAACAATACCAGTACCGATGGAGTGGTAGTGAATATGATCTCGGGAGGGGTGTTGTTCAGGTTGGCGCTCTGCTTCATCACAGCCTTGGAATCCTTGAGGCTGGCGTTAAGCTCGTCCATGGTCATGCCGAGATCCCATTTCGGGATCTCGGTCTCAAGGATCTGCTTGAACTGAGCTATCTTATCATCGCTGTTATTATTCGGAAAACGTACATTCAGTATCTTCACACTGGTGAGGCTGACCTCCCTGGTAGTACGGTCGGTTGCAATGTTGGTCGAAAACCAGATCGCACCGAATACAGGCTGCCCGCTTCCCTGGGTCACCGAAACCGCTGCCCTCCCGTACATCTTTACACCGATGAGGGAGTCGGGCTGTGGCTGGTACACCAGGATCTTCGTGTTCCCCGAATTGATCTGCTTTGGCCAGTTAGCAGGGGCCTGCTTAGACTGGGCCGACACCATCAGGACTAATCCTAATCCCATGATGAACATACTGAATCGTTTCATAATTGTTTGTGTTTAGTCGTATACTCCGATATATCTTGATATTACAAGTCTCTGGATTTCCGATGTGCCTTCACCAATCTGCAACAGGCGCTGGTCGCGGTAAAATCGTTCAATGTCGTAATCCTTCATCAGTCCGTACCCACCGAAGATCTGAACAGCTTCGTCGGCCACTTCCTTTGCGATTTCAGAACAATATAGTTTTGCCATGGCGGCTTCTTTTGCAAACGGCTGGTGGTTGGACTTCAGCCATGCCCCTTTGTATAGCAAATTACGTGCCAGTTCTATCTTCGTCGCCATGTCGGCAAGCTTGAATGCATTGATCTGAAAATGACCGATCGGCTTGCCAAACTGCTTGCGTTCCTTCGAATATTTCAGGGCCATTTCAAAAGCTCCTTGTGCGCATCCTAAACCCATGGCAGCAATTGCGAGACGCCCGCTGTCGAGGGTGTTGAGCATGATCTTGGAGCCTTCACCCCGTTTGCCAAGGATGTTGGAAGCAGGGACCCTGCAGTCGTCGAAGAAAAGCTGGGCCGTATCGGAAGCTCTCCACATCATCTTCCCATGCATGGGAACCCTCCTGAAACCGGGTGTATCCGCATCGACAAGAATGGTTGTGAACTCCTTCTGCCCGTTGCATTCCCCGCTTACGACCTGCACTGTTGCGCCTTTATTCATGACCGACGCGCCGTTGGTGATGAAGATCTTGGAACCGTTGATGATCCATTGATCCCCTTCGAGCCTTCCGGTTGTCTTGGTCGCCCTGGAATCGCTGCCTGCATCGGGCTCGGTGAGTCCGAAAGCCCATAAGCCTTCACCGCTTGAAAGCATTGGCAGGTATTTCTGTTTCTGTTCAGCGTTCCCGTAATTCATGATTGGACCTATGCCCAGTGAAATATGAGCTGCAAGCGTTGCAGCCTGGGATGCATCGACCCTGGCCATTTCCTCCACTGCAATAACATACGACAGGGTGTCCATATCCAACCCTCCATACTCATGCGCCGTTCGTATCCCGAAAAATCCAAGTTCTCCCATCTTCTTTGTCAGGGCAACAGAAAATTCGGCTTTTTCATCCAGCTCCCTTGCGAGGGGCTTTACTTCCCGCTCGGCAAAATCTCTTACAGTTTTGCGGATGTTGTGATGTTCTTCAGTCAATAACATGGTTTTTGGTTTTTGGTTAATAGTTCTGGTAAAACTGATCCTGGATCCCGGATCCCGGATCCTGGATAAAATACTTTTCAGACAGCTTTATAGCATTGTTGACTGCGGATGAGTCAAGACCTGTATCAATGCCTTTACCTTCTGTGAAACTAATTAGGTCCTCAGTTCTCAGGTTCCCAAGCAGGGATTTGTTGGCGAACGGACAGCCACCCAATCCACCGATCACGCTGTCAAACCTCCTGCAGCCCTGCTGGTATGCAGCATCCACGACGTCCTTCCAGCCTTCCCCTGTGGTGTGAAGGTGAAGCCCGAACTCCACACATGGAAAGTCATGGATGAGCATGGAGTAAACTTCGCCCACAGTCTCTTTGTCAATGGCGATGGATACGTTCGAAAGGGGGATGGTCCTGACTCCCATCTTCTGCAGTTTGTCGACATTTTTAATGAGCAGCTCATGGCTCCATTCCTCCCCGTAAGGAGTGCCGAAGGCCATGGAAATGTACAGCACCAGGCTCTTGTTTTTCTTTGCACAGAGGTTTACCAGGTAATCGCTCATCCGCAGTGATTCATTGTAATCAATGTTCACATTACGTTTGAGAAATTCAGGGGAAAACGAAAACGGATAAGAGATATAGCTTATCTCTTCCCGTTCGGCGACGAGGTCAGCTCCCTGTTTATTCACCACCAGCATCATCAGATTTGATTGGTTGTTCGAAAGATCAAGCTGGTCAAGCACTTCCATGCTGTCACGCATCTGCGGAACGGCCTTTGGCGACACACTGCTCCCGATCTCGACAGTGTCGAAACCCACCTTCAACAAGGCATTGATATACTCAGCCTTTTGCTCAGTTAGAACAAAGCGACTCAGCGCCTGCATTCCTTCACGTGGTGACTCAATTAGTTTCATTCAGGCAATGGGTATTTGTTCATTCAAAAAAGCGAAAAGCGAAATAGCGAAATGGCGAAATATTTAATTCATCTTTCATCATTCTTCACTCGATTATTCGATTATTCTATTATTCATTCGTACATTTCTCATCCTCTCCCTGTAAGGTTCTTCGGTATTCTCCCGTTCTTTATCGCTTCCGACCGCAACCTTCGTCCTACAATCCTTTCGACCATGCTCCCGATCTCAAGCACCTTGTCAACGTCAAGCTGGGTGTCGATGCCCATTTCATCCATCATCACCACCAGGTCTTCGGTCGAAACCAGCCCGGTGATGTTGGGATCTTTGTAGTAATAGCTTCCGGTACCGGAAACGGGAACGCCGCTAACGAAATTGGCCGGCTGTCCGCCAATTCCGCCCATGGTCGATTCGAAGTTGACCATGCCTGCCTGCAAAGCTGCAAGAACATTAGCCAGTCCCCATCCGCGGGTCGTGTGGAAATGCACGATCTGCTTCTCGGGCCTGGGAATGGCATCGAGCAGCATCGAGTAATATTTGTAGACCCTGTCGGGGGATGCACTCCCGTCATGGTCGGCATGCTCTACGTCATTCGCTCCTATGGCAAACCAGCGTTTGGCGAATTCAATAGCCTTGCTCATCTCGGTGGGCCCTTCGATCGGACAGCCCCAGATGGTGCTAACAGTTCCATTCACTTTCAGCCCTGCTTCCTTTGCCAGCGGGATCCACTTCTCGGCCATGGCCCAATACTCATCCAGCGACAATCCCGAATTCTTAATATGGTGCGACTCACTGGTCGATACCATCAGGAGGATGCGGTTGGGTCCCCAGCCTTCTTTCTTCGCCTGTATGGCCCTCTCAATGGCCTTCTCGCGGATGGTGATTGCCGTGATCGAGACCGTGTCGATCAGGTGCGCAACTTTCTTACTGCTTCGGATTCCCTTCAGTAAGATGTCTGAATCTTTGAATTGCGGCATCCCCTGCGGATTTCCCAGGTTGGTGAGTTCTATATGTTTGTATCCCGCAAGTATGAGCTGCTCAGCAACCCACAGCTTTGCCTCAGTCGGGATGAAGATCTCCTCATGCTGGAAACCATCCCTCACCGTTATGTCACCTAATGTTACTTTCTTCGGATAATTCATGTTCTGTGTTATTATGTTCAATAATTAATTCGTCACTCGTAATTCGTAATTCGTAATTCGTCAGCTTTCTATCCTCTTAATATCCACTAAAGCAGTGCTCGTCTCAACCATCTGTCCCAGCTTCACATTGACTTTATGCACGACACCATCGGCCGGGGCTGTGATCGAATTCTCCATCTTCATAGCCTCGATTATCAGCAGGACCTTGCCTTTCTTCACTTCATCGCCCTCATTCACATTGATCCGGGTTACTTTTCCGGGCATAGGGGAGGTGATATGCCCCCCGGCTTCTCCCGATGAATCGAGCAAAGCAGCCGAAACTGTTTCGGTGAGCAGGTCGCTCCTCTGCATTGAATACATGAAGCCGCCTGCATTTATATATGCCTGGTTTCCCTTATCCTCGCTGATGTAAACCACGTAGTCATGCCCGTTGATAGTGCATGCGAGGCGGTTTCCGTTCCAGCTGTCGATTTTGCAAACCAGGGGAATGCCTTCAATTTCAAATCCAAACCCGTCCTTTCCGTCCCTGCATACTTTTACTGGTATTTCTTTGTCCCCTGTTTTCAGAGTGATTCTCATCAGGTCCCTCCAATAGCCGATCTGCTGCCATACGCTCTGTTTTACGCAGGCTGAGGCGAGCGAATTTGACAGGCTGGCCATCAGATATCCGCAGACAGGAACATAAACAGGAAATTTTTCTTTTTCGGCTTCCATGCCTGATACCAGGCTTTGCAGGTGTTCGTCGATGAACCTCGTAGTGATGGTATTGCTTACAAAGGCTTTGCTTTGAAGCAATGTAGTCAGGAAAGAAATGTTGGTCTTTATCCCATGGATGATATAATCCTGGAGCGCAGTAACCATGATCCTCGAAGCTTCCTCCCGGTCGGTCCCCCAGGTTACGAGCTTGCTTATCATTGGGTCGAAAGAGCTTTTGATCTCTGTGCCTGCAACTATGCCAGTGTCAATCCTGATGCCCGGAATATCGGGCTCCTTGTAAAGGCTCATTTTTCCGGGTGAAGGCTGGAAATTGTTCGATGGATCTTCGGCATAGATCCTGCATTCTATCGCATGCCCTTTCTGCTTTACATCTTCCTGCTTTATTCTCAGCGGATGTCCGTCCGCGATCAGGATCTGCTCTTCCACGATATCGACTCCTGTAACCATTTCGGTCACCGGGTGCTCAACCTGTATGCGGGTGTTCATCTCAAGGAAGTAAAAGTTCAGGTCCTTGTCGACCAGGAACTCAATCGTTCCTGCGCTGTTATATCCTGCTTCCTTTCCAATGCGCACCGCAGCTTCACCCATTTTCAGTCGCACTTCAGGCGTCAGGGTGGGGGAGGGAGACTCTTCGATGATCTTCTGGTACCTCCTCTGAATCGAACATTCCCTTTCGAACAGGTGGATTACGTTCCCATGTTCATCACCAAGTATCTGTATCTCGATATGCCTTGGTTCAACGATGTACTTTTCGATGTAAACAGTCTCATCCCCGAAATAGGCTTTGGCCTGCCTGGCAGTGCTTTCCAGTGCTTCTTCAAGAGCTGAGGCCTCATACACTATGACCATGCCTTTTCCACCTCCGCCGGCCGCTGCCTTGAGCAGGACAGGGAAGCCGATTTTTGGCGCGGCGGCGATCAGTTCTTTCGCACTGCCTGTAACCCCTTCGGTGATAGGGATTTTGATCTTTTTAGCAAAATCCCTGGCCTCGATCTTGTTGCCCATGACCTGCATCGCCTTTGCATTCGGACCTATGAAAATGATCCCCGAATCCCCGCAGGCCTTTACGAACAGTGGGTTCTCAGCCAGGAATCCGTAACCCGGATGTATTGCATCGGCGCCTGCCTTCTTCGCAACCTCCACGATCTTTGCGATGTTCAGGTAGGTCTCGCTGAGCTCAGAATGGCCTATGCAGAAAGCCTCATCGGCCTGGCTTACATGCAGGGAATCATGGTCGATCTCTGAATATACCGCCACCGTGCGTATCCCCATCCGTTTCGCCGTACGCATGATCCTGCAAGCAATCTCGCCCCTGTTCGCAATAAGTATCTTTCGTATCTGTTTCATCTCTTAATATTCGTAATTCGTAACTCGTAATTCGTCATTCGTCATTCGTCACTCGTAACTCACTTATTGACCCATCCCGGTTTCCTCTTCTCCAAAAACGCATTCATCCCCTCCTGTCCCTCTTCCGACGCCCTGATCTCGGCTATCATCCTCGCCGTGAACTCAATAGCTTCCTTCATGGTAAGCGTATTGGATACTTTGTCGATAAGGGTTTTGCAGTGGCTCATAGCGGCCGGACCGCTGCTTCTCAGCTGGGCGATCACTGCATCAACGGCTGCTTCCACTTCGGCAGCGGGCAATGAACGGTTCACCAGCCTGAATGCCTCGGCTTCCTTTCCCGAGATCCTGCGCCCTGTGATCATCAGCTCCCTCGCTCCATACTCGCCTACACGCTTGATTACATAAGGTGAAATGCAGGCAGGAACAATGCCGATCTTCACTTCCGACAACGAAAACACCGCATCATCGCTGCAATACGCCATGTCGCAGGCCGAAAGCAGTCCGTTCGCCCCTCCCAGCACCGAGCCATGTGCAACGGCAATAGTGGGTTTCGGACAGGTGTACATGGTGTAAAAACATTCGGCAAGGTACAGGCTTTCCTGGTAGTTCTTTTCATACGAATTCTTCGCAACATCCTTCATCCAGTTCAGGTCAACACCGGCGCAGAAACTCTTGCCGTTCCCGCGCAACACGATACAGAAAACCTCCTTCATCTGCTGAACCCGCGTAAAGATATCCGTAAGCTCATGCAGCATCACCTCGTTGAACGCATTGTGCTTTTCCGGCCTGTTCAGCCGTATCGTCAGCACCGCATCCGCGATAAACGTTTCAATTGTGTTGTATGTTTTCATGTTTTAAATTTATCTGTTTAACTGCGTACTCGGTTGCCAGGTTACTGGGTTGCTGGGCCTCCAGGTAACCAGCACTTTCACAACGCTGCTACGGTCTAAGTCAGCACCGCATTTCGGTCGCACATTCACAACGCTGCTACGGTCTAAGTAAGCTCACCATTTCTCTACCCTTAATCATAACCCAAAACTCCGTTCGCTCACTTAGCCCTGATGCCGCTTATGTAAAGTGCTCCCTTCGCTGCATAAACTCATCAGATATCCATCATCCGTCATCCTGCATCCTGCATCCTGCATCCTGCATCTTGCATCCTGTATCCTGCATCCTGCATCCTGCATCCTGCATCTTGCATCCTGCATCCTGCATCCTTCTATGTTGCAAAACAAGTGCTGGCAATTTATTT
>JBAXLI010000098.1:0-12614 GCA_037134895.1 Bacteroidota bacterium | reverse complement strand
CGCATCCTGCATCCTGCATCCCGCATCCTGCATCCTGCATCCCGCATCCCGCATCTGAAATATTAAATGATCAAACCGAAAATGACTGTAAATAACACCAATAATCAGGAGACCTGGCTCGACGTAAGTCCCGGCAGTGATTTCCCGATACAAAACCTGCCCTTCGGGATCTTCCGGCAGGGAATGGGCTCCCCGCATGCGGCAACACGTATTGGAAATACCGTGATCGACCTCTTCAACCTTGGTGAAGGTGGGTTCCTCGATGGGCTGGGTATAAATCCGGGGGTATTCAATTCTCCGAAACTCAATCCTTTCATCGAACTCGGAAGGCCTGCCTGGAGGGCTGTGCGCCTACAGCTGACGGTCTTGTTTAGCCATGGGAATGACGAGATCCGCGACAGGATCAGGTCGTCAGGTGATATACTGCATGACATCTCTGAGGTGCAGATGCTGCTCCCGGTCAAAGCTGGCGACTACACCGATTTTTATTCAAGCAAAGAACATGCCACCAACGTCGGCATTATGTTCAGGGACCCGGCCAACGCCCTGCTGCCAAACTGGAAGCATTTGCCGGTGGGTTATCATGGGAGATGTTCTTCCATCGTAGTCTCAGGTACATCAATACACAGGCCAAAAGGACAGATTAAACCCACGATTTCCGATGATCCGGTATTCGGGCCGACGAAGGAGCTGGATTTCGAACTGGAAATGGCTTTCATTACAGGAAAAAAAACTGCCCTCGGGAGTTCGGTAAGCACTGCTGAAGCTGAAGATCATATCTTCGGGATGCTGATTTTCAACGACCTTTCGGCCAGGGACATTCAACGCTGGGAATACGTTCCCCTTGGTCCTTTCCTTTCAAAGAACTTCGGCTCTGTAGTTTCTCCCTGGGTAGTCACACTTGATGCGCTTGAACCTTTCAGGGTGGCCGGCCCTGTTCAGGAACCCCAGGTTCTGCCTTACCTGCAGTTTCAAGGAGATCATAATTTCGACATCGGCCTCGACATTTTCATACAGCCTGAAAACCAGGCGGAGTTCAGGGTTTGCCGTTCCAACTACAAGTATATGTACTGGAACATGGTGCAGCAGCTGGCTCATCAGACCGTTAACGGCTGTAACATAAACGTTGGCGATATATATGCGTCAGGTACGATCAGCGGCCCGTCCCCCGACTCCTTCGGATCAATGCTCGAACTTGCCTGGAAAGGCACTAAACCTGTTAAAATGCCTGATGGAACCGACCGCAGCTTCATTCACGACAACGACACCATTATCATGCGGGGATATTGTGAGAAGGAGGGACTGCGGATTGGTTTCGGAGAGGTAACAACTAAGATATTGCCGGCGATCGCCGGGGGTTAGGGATTGGGGATTGGGGATTAGGGGTTGGGGATTAGGAAATTATAAATCGTACATCGTAAATCGTAAATGAAATCGTAATTCGTAAATGAAATCGTAATTCGTAACTCGTAATTCGTAATTCGTAACTCGTAATTATTCGCAATATTGTTAATTTTAATTGGTGCTCATTTCGGCTTCGCCGAACGTAACTCGTAATTCGTAAATTGTAAATCAACTTCCATGGACCATAAAACCGACTATCTCCGCTTCGACCCCAAAGACCTGAGCATCCCAAAGCTTCAGGGCTTGGTCCAGGGTGCCGTAGGCCCAAGGCCTATTGCCTTTGCCAGCACCATCGACCTCCTGGGTCGGCCCAATCTTTCTCCTTTTAGTTTTTTTAATGTCTTCGGGATGAATCCACCACTGATGATTTTTTCACCGTCAAGAAAGGGGCGCGAAAATACAGTTAAGGACACCTACCTGAATGTAAAGGAGGTTCCTGAAGTGGTGATCAATGTTGTTACTTACAGTATGGTGCAGAAAGTGAGCGACTCAAGTGCAAGCTTCCCAAGGGGTGTGAATGAATTTGAAAAAGTCGGGTTTGGAATGTTACCTTCTGAGCTGGTAAAACCCTTCAGGGTTAAAGAATCTCCGGTTCAGTTCGAATGCAGGGTCCTGCAGGTAGTCGAAACGGGAACCGGAGGGGCGGCAGGGAATCTTGTGATCTGCGAGATCCTCAGAATGCATGTCGACCCGGGAATACTGGATGAAAAAGGAAGGATTGATCCTCACAAAGCTGACCTTGTTGGCCGGATGGGAGGGAATTATTATGTGAGAGCTTCAGGACAGGCACTTTTCGAAGTGGCCAAACCCGAGGACTGATTGTAATGGTAAACTTGTTTTTATGGAAATGAACGAGATACTTGAAAAATTACCAAAACACCTGATGAGCCTGGTCGTAGACCAGCCTTATGAGGAATATACTGCCCAGGACCATGCCGTATGGAGATATGTAATGAGGAAGAATGTGGACTACCTGGGGAAAGTGGCTCATGAATCTTATCTCGAAGGACTGAAGAAAACCGGCATCAGCCTTGAAAAGATCCCCGGCATTTACGGAATGAACCGGATTCTGAAGGATATAGGCTGGTCGGCAGTCACGGTTGACGGATTTATACCACCTTCGGCTTTCATGGCTTTCCAGGCATATAATATACTTGTCATCGCAGCCGGCATCAGGCCTGTTGACCAGATTGGATATACTCCCGCCCCGGATATCATTCATGAAGCCGCTGGGCACGCCCCGATCATTGCTGATCCGAAATACGCAGATTTTCTGAGGCGTTTTGGTGAGATCGGTTCAAAGGCCTTGTTATCCCCTGAGGATTATAAACTGTACGAGGCCATCCGCCATCTCTCAATTATTAAAGCAGACCCTTATTCAACAAAAGAGGCCATTGGACTTGCTGAGCAGGAGTTAAAGGATTGCTCTTCCATCATGGGTGAGGCCTCGGAGCTGGCAAAGATAAGAAGCCTGCACTGGTGGACTGTCGAATATGGGTTGGTGGGTAGCCTTGAAAATCCGAAGATCTATGGAGCGGGACTGCTTTCATCAATAGCAGAAAGTAAAGAATGCCTCAAACCGCATGTAAAAAAACTACCTCTCACGGTTGAAGCGGCTGACTTCAATTTTGACATTACAGAACCCCAGCCCCAGCTCTTCGTGACTCCCGATTTCGACCACCTTAACAAAGTTCTTGATGAATTTGCCAATACCATGGCATTCCGAAGAGGAGGTCTGTATGGATTACAACAGGCTATTCGTTCCGAAAATACGGCGACTTGTGTGTACAGTTCAGGACTGGAAGTTTCAGGAACTTTTACAAACACGATGGAACGAAACGGAGAGCCTGTTTATATTCAGACTACGGGTGAGACAAACCTTAATTTTAATGGTAAAGAATTGCCCGGGCACGGCAAAACCCATCATTCAGAAGGTTTTGGTTCAGCTGTCGGAACACTCAGGTATGTTGCGGTACCACTGGAAGATTTTTCGGAAGAGGAACTTGGGCAGATTGGTCTCACCGTAGGTGAACATGTGAACCTGGATTTTGAATCAGGGGTTCATGTGGCAGGGCTTATCAGTAAACTTACTTTCGGTGACGGCCGGCTTATACTGCTGAGTTTTACCGATTGCCAGGTTTCATACAACGGTAAAATCCTTTTTGAACCCTCCTGGGGAACTTACGATATGGCTATCGGAAAAAACATCTTATCAGTATTCTCCGGTCCGGCCGACCCGGAGGCCTTTGGGTTGAATTACCAGGCCCCCAACGAAAAGACCCATAAAATAACACATGATGCCAAAACGCTGAAACTACATGCGATTTATCAGAAAGTGAGGGATATACGGGAGGAAAATTGTTCCTACGCCCTTCTTTCTTCTCTGTGGGAGGAGCTGAAAAAAGAGCATGCCGATGACTGGCTGTGTGCTTTCGAGATACTTGAACTTCTGAAAGCAAAGAAAATCGGGGATGGGTTATCAGAGGAAATCACCGGGTTCCTCAGTTCAAAAATTTAAGGAGGACAGTGATCAGCCTTTCTGGGATTATTTTCCAAGCCTGAACACAAGTCCGAAGGTCACATCGAACTGCGGTAGATTCTGATCAGCATTGACCGGGTAAGGCATTTCACGTAATTCATCGGAATAAAGGAAGGGCGCATCTTTGGGATGTACCTGGTAAAGCAGCTGGGTCTGAAGCCTGAAGCCCAGGAATTTGTTTACATACCAGTTGCAGCCAGCCCTTCCCCCGATCGCAAAATACCAGACATCCCTGAAAAATTTGTCTTTGGGGACCACATTAACGCTTCCAAAATCAAAGCCCAGGTAAGGCTGCAGGCTTTTATTCTGGAAAAACCGGTATATCGCACCAAGCAGGATGTAATTATTGCTCAGGGCGAGATCTCCCTCTTTAGGATATTTAGGGGAATCCACATCGGCAAACGTATCTTCACGTTTATAGCCCACTGCAACATCCAAACCCTTGTAAACATTGACCATCATCTCAAGGCCGTAATCTGGTCCGGGTTCAAACATTGCCGTGCCTTCGGTGACCCGGATCTGAGCACCTGCGCAATATCCGCCGAAAATTACAAATTCAATCCTGGTTTTGCCCCCGCTGTTGAGATAAACGGGCTTTGGTTTCGCGGCCGGATGGTGTGAAGAAGTGATTCCACGTAAAGAACGTGCTGCCGCGTCTCCCGCTGAAGCACTCCCGACACTCGCTTTTTTTGAATAGAAAATTTCGATGTTGGAAAGTGAATCTGCAGGTTTTAAATAGATCTTTGCTTCTGAGGATGACTGGTACTTTATCATGTCAGCAGTCCCCGGCCTTATCTCATGCTGCATATAAACATTCCCGTTGCCATCCTGAATCAGCACTGTTCCTGTATTCACCCCTGTTGCCGAACTGTCAATTCCTGAAGTGACCTGCACTTCAAGAAATGCCTCTCCAGCCGGCAACGAACGGATCTGAAACTGTTTCCACACATCAAAGTTCTGGCCTGATGAAGGATTAAAGTATACCCTGGTATAAGTATACCCCTTATGGCTTAGCTGATCTTCGATGGAAGTGATTGCATCGGTGTAACAACGGTATGCCTGATCTCCCCTTATATATGCAACATACCTGATATTTCTTATTTGTTCAGCAAAAGCAACACGCTGATCCCAGTCGGCAGACTGTGAATTCGCGAGACCCGGCAGCAAGAGCGGGATGAAAAATATCAGTTTTGAATAATGCAACAAAGATCAGTTTATTTCCATGGCGAAGGCGGACGAGGAGGGCCTTTGGGCTTTTTAGGACTTTTTGGTTTAGGTGGATTTTTAACCGGCCTGGGCTTGGGTGCAGGCTTTGGCTTTTTTGGACTGCCCGGATGAGGGGGAGGTTTTGGTTTCTGCATTCCTGCTGCCGGAGGTGGGGAATTTGCAGAAAAGGTTATTACAGGACTGAATCCGGTTAGTGAGATGAACAGCAGTATGGATATCAATTTTTTCATAGATGGCAATAATTGAAGTAAAAGTAATAAAAAAAGCGCCCGCGTAAAACCTATACCAGGCGCTTTTCAAGGTATTTTGATACCTTTGGATTCCTTATAATCTTATTTGACTGCGGATGGATGAGCTCCGGGATTATATCGTGATCGGTTCTGGCTTCGGCGGAAGCGTATCTGCCATGAGGCTTTCAATGAAAGGGTACTCGGTTCTCGTCCTCGAAAAAGGCAAACGCTACAACTCCTCTGATTTTCCCAAAACCAACTGGAACCTCAGGAAATACCTTTGGATGCCCAGGTTCGGATTATATGGCTTCCAGAGGCTCGACCTCTTCAGGCACGCATTCATCCTCAGCGGTGCCGGTGTTGGAGGCGGCAGCCTCGTATATGCCAACACCCTGATGAAACCTCCTAAGCAGTTTTTTGTCAATGACCAGTGGAAACGATTCAAAGACTGGGAATCAGTTCTCGAACCTTTCTATGACGAAACTCACCGGATGCTGGGCAGGGTTAAACTCAGCAAGTTCTATATTGAGGATGAAACCCTCAGGGATGTTGCAAAGGATATGGGGAGAGAAGATTCATTCGATCATGTGTATGTAGCCGTTTATTATAATGAAGATGAACAAGCCATCGATCCCTATTTCAATGGTGAAGGACCTTTGAGAAATCCTTGCGTGGAATGTGCGGGCTGCATGGTAGGCTGTCGTGAAAATGCCAAGAACACCCTCGATAAAAACTATCTCTGGTTCGCCGAAAAACATGGTGCAAAAATTCTGCCCGAAACCCAGGCTTTTAAAATTTCGTTTGAAAACGGCATTTATTCGGTCTACACCCGCCGCCTGAATCAAAAAGGAGTAAATGTGTTCAGGTCCAAAGGACTTATAGTGGCAGGAGGCGTTCTTGGCACTATGAAACTCCTGCTGCATCAAAAGCACATCTACAAAACAATGACCGGGCTGAGCGACAGGCTGGGCGAATGCCTGAGGACCAATTCTGAGACTCTTTGCACCGCCTCGGGCGCGAATGTGAAGCTGAATAACGGGCTGGCGATAAGTTCCATCTTCAAGCCATCTGATGATACCTGGATCGAAATAGTGAAATACCCTACAGGTTCCAATGTTATGAAAGGCCTGGTCACCCTTGCCACAGGCAATGCCAACCCATATTACCTGCGCTCCCTGAAATTCATACTCAACATCCTTGGCCATCCGGTCAAATTCATCCGCATGCTGTTCAATATGAACTGGGCCTCAAATACGGTTATTTTCCTGGTCATGCAAACTGCCGATAACGCCATGCGCATGACCCTGAAAAAAGGAATATTCAGGAAACGCCTCACCTTGAAGAATGATGGTAAAGCAAAGGTCAATGCATTCATCCCCCTGGGCCAGGAAGTCATGAACCGGTATGCAAAAAAAGTCAATGCCATCCCCCAGAACTCTACAATGGAACTGCTTTTCAATGTGCCCTCCACGGCGCATATACTGGGAGGCAGCCCAATGGGAGAAACAATCAGGGAAGGCCTTATCGGGAGCGATTTCCAGGTGCATGGTTTCCCCGGGATGTATATCGTGGACGGATCGGCTATTCAGGGAAACCTGGGAGTGAACCCGAGTTTTACCATCACCGCCCAGGCCGAATATACCATGTCGCTGATACCGCCGAAGGCTTGATATTTTCCAGGGGCATCAATTCGTAAACCCATATCGCCAATCTGCAAACCCGGATGAGTAATCAGCAGTTGTGAAATTACTTTTGTATTTTTATAACATTATGAAGAACCGTCTGCTCAGGAAGCTTAGAAAATTTGTGGGTGTCTACTGCCTTGCAATACCCGTTTTCAATGCCGACCTTCTGATCGATGCCGGAACCGAATTTCATACGAAAGATTCGGTAACCATTAACAAAGGTCTCAGCGATAATGATCGTCTTGAATTGTTATCGAGACTTGCAAAGCAAAACTCTTCCAAAACATCTCCTGTTCAAGCTAAGTCATATATCGCAGAAGCCTTCCGCCTCGCAAAACAAAAAACCCTGAAAGTCCCGTATACTCTGCTATGGGCAAATGCTGAGATACTGAATAAACAAAATGATTACTGGGGCGCCCTGGAGAATATGGACAAAGCCTGCCAGATACTTAAGGGTACTTCAAAATACCAGGAAACGGCCGAAGCGCTTTCCTTCTATGCCCGGCTCCTGCTTTTTACAGGTAATTTCGATAAATCCATTGAACTCTACTCCAATGTCATAACAATGGCTAAGGAAAAACACCTTAAAAATGTCATCCCCGATTGCTACCGTGGACTTTGCGACGTATATAACACAGTAGGTAAAACTTCTGAAGAAAGGGAGTCGGCAGTCCTGCTGGCCGAATGGGCCAGGAAGGAAAATAATATGGATTACCTGGCCAGGGCCTATTTCAGGCTTGGGCAGATCAGCCTCTCCGCCGACAGTAATATTAGGGAGTCAAACCGGTATTATAAGGAAGCTTTAAATATCCGAAAGCAAAGAGGAGATTCCGCGACTTTTCCCGTCATCCTGAACCGGATAAGCTGGAACTATTACCTGCTTCATCAGTATGATACTTCACTGCAATATTACAAGCAAACCCTCGAAGTAAGCCTTCGGCTGAATAATTATTCTTCAGTGGCAAATTCGTACGGGAACATGGGAACCATTTACCGGGATAAAAAAGACTATGATAAAGCCCTGTATTTTTACGGGAAAAGCAATGCTTATGCGATGATAGTTAAAGACTGGTATACAATATCATGGACCAGCAAGGACATGAGCGATATGTTCAGGAATATGGGTGACTTCAAAAAAGCATATGAATGTGCCATGCTGTATAAGCAATACGACGATTCACTGTCAAAACAGAAATACTCGGTCGGAATGGCAGATGCAAGGGCTAAGTATGAAACCGATTCCAAAGCCAGGGCGCTTGAACTCATCAACCTGAAGGTAAGCCAGCAAAAGTATTATATCATCGGCCTTTCAGGGTTTATTTTCCTGGTTCTATTCATTGGATTTCTCCTTTTCAGGCAATCCAGGCTCAATGCAAAACGGCAGATCAGCGAGATGAACAGGCAGATTTCAGAAATAACACAGGCAAACCTCAGGCAGCAGATGAATCCGCATTTTATCTTCAATACCCTGAATTCCATCCAGTACTACATGTACCAGCACGATAAACTGGCGGTAAACAATTATCTCACGAAATTTTCAAGCCTGATGCGGAAAACCCTTGAAAATTCCCAGCATACGGCAATACCAATCAAAGATGAACTGGAAGCGCTTGAACTGTATATTGAACTGGAATCCCTTCGTTTCAAGGAGAAATTCGATTATTATATCCAGCTCGATGAAGAGATTGACCTGCTTCTTTATAAGATCCCAACCATGCTGCTGCAGCCCTATGTTGAGAATGCAATCGGTCATGGGCTTAACAACAAGGAAGGCAAGGGAAAACTTGATGTGCGCATCGAACTGAAACAGGATTATCTTTGCTTTACCATAGAGGATAACGGGGTCGGGCGCAAAGAAGCCATGAGGATTAAACAGGGCAGGGATAAACATTATCCTCCACTTGGAACTAAAATAACCGAGTCCCGCATGGAACTCGCCAATGCGTTTTACGGAACAAGGATGAAAGTGCAGTATACCGATCTTCACGATGAAGCCGGGAATGCCTCTGGCACCCGCGTCGAAATACAAATACCGGTGCTCACATGACAAACAGATTGAAAACCCTGATCGTCGACGATGAGCCTGATGCCGTAAACTTCATTGCCTCGATCATTGATGAATATTGCCCTCGACTTGAGGTCATCGGCACTGCCTCAAATGCAAGAGAAGGTGTGGGAATAATTCTGAAAACCTCTCCCGACCTGGTTTTTCTCGATGTCGAAATGCCCCATGGCAGCGGGTTTGACCTGCTCCAGCAATTTCCCGAAAAAGCCTTTGATGTTGTTTTTATTACGGCTTTTAACCATTATGCAATCCGCGCAATCAAGTTCAGCGCCCTGGACTATATACTGAAACCGATCAATATCAGTGAATTCAGGGAGGCTGTTGATAAGGTGATCAATAAGCGCAGCACGGTCCAGGCACGCAATGCAGGCTATTCAAGCCTGTTCGAAAACCTTCAGACTGTTAACCCTTCCAAACTGGCAATCCCGACCAGCGATGGCATGGAATACCTTAAAACAACCGAAATTGTCCGTATCGAAGCTGACCGTTCCTACACCTGGTTTTTCCTGGAAGGAGGGAGGAAGATCCTGGTTTCGAAAAATCTCAAAGAATACCAGGAACTCCTGGGTGAACAAACATTCTTCAGGCCGCATAATTCCCATCTTATAAACCTGGGGCATGTGAAAAAATATATCCGCCTCGAAGGCGGTATCATAGAAATGGACGATGGTTCCCAGGTCCCTCTCTCAAGACCACGCAAGGATTTTTTCCTCGCCCGAATGGCTGCGATCTCGAAATAATTATCAATCCGGGGATGCCTGCCTTCCGTATTATGCCATCCGTCAACTGAAAATCATCATCCGTTAAACCACCAGGGTTTTCTCCTTTAGGCTGTGGTAATTTAGCCTGCAATTACTACCTAAGCCCTTTCTTATGAAAACCATTTTACTTACCCTCGGTATTGTTTTGTTTTGCGGATGGCAGATCACCTGCTCCCAGAACGTGATTACAGGTGTAGCCCGCAGTGAATCTCCCGACAAGCAACCATCAACTGTTCCGGGCCCATATTATATCACAGGGGTTGCCGCTCCCGAAAAACCTGATTCACCTGCTGTTTCAGGACCGTATTTCGGACAGCCGGCACCCGGACTGACGCCTGTGAGGTTTGCAGCATCAATGATGCCGGCCGGAGCCTGGGGAATCAGCTTCACTCCCGACGGAAAAGAATGCTTCGTCACCCAGAACACAGGCGGCACAAACACACTATATACATCCAGGGAAATACAAAACTCCTGGACTGTTTTTTCAGTAGCTCCCTTCTCGGGCGTATATATGGATATGGAATCATTCATCACCCCCGACGGACAAAGGGTATACTTCGGTTCGATGAGGCCGAGGAGCGGATGCCCCGGAGGACAGCTTTACCAGTGGTATGCCGAAAAGACTGACTCCGGCTGGTCCCAGCCAAAACCCATGGATCCCCCGCTCTACACTGAATCCATGATGTTCCCTTCAGTGTCAGGAAATAAAAGCATGTATTATACATCTTTCGACAACCTGGGACAATGGATTTCGGTATCCCGCTATGAAAACGGACATTACCTGCCACCTGAAAAACTCAGCGACAGCATAAATTATACATGGGCGCCCGCCCATCCGTTTATTGCCCAGGATGAGAGCTACCTGGTGTTCGATGTTCTTACCGACTCGGCCAACGGGGCCAGGGATATGTATATTTCGTTCAGGAAACCCGGCGGAAGCTGGACAAAAGCCGTCAACATGGGAACAATGTTCAACAACGCCACCTATAGCATGTGCCCTTATGTATCATCCGACAGGAAATATTTCTTCTTTTATAAGGACCTTTATATCATGTGGATGGACGCTTCATATATTGACCAGATCCGTCCGCGTTTTACTGAATACCTTGGAGAAACACCCCCTGATACCGTTCCTAAACCTTTTGCAAAAGACTTCATCGGGGTCTCACCGAATACGGTTTATTCCATCACATTTTCGCCCGGCATGAAGGAATGTTATTTTTCAAATTGCGTAAGCACAACCAACAGGATATGGAAAACCTCCATGCCCGGCGACCGCTGGTTAACACCGGCAAAAGCTCCGTTCCCTCAAAGTAACTGGACGATTGAACCGAATTTCTCCCCCGACGGGAATAAACTCTTTTTTGTTTCCGACATGCCCGACATTCCCCCGGGCCCGCCTAACTGGCCGGTGCTGAGGATCTGGTCCATGGAACGTACCGCCCTGGGCTGGTCTGATCCAAGCCCGTTGCAGGGGCCATTTTCATCAAATGCAAAAATGTACCCAACAGTTGCATCAAACGGTAACCTGTACTTTACCGAAATACTCGATTCAACACATTTTGTGATCGCAAAATCAGAGTTTGTAAATGGCCAGTACCAGGCACCGGTGATCCTTGATACTGCCATAAACAGGCAGATGATACAGGCACATCCCTTCATCGCCCCTGATGAGTCCTGGCTGATCTTCGATGCCATATCGGGCAGCGGAACCACATGGTATAATTTCCTGTATATCAGCTACCGCAATCCCGATGGTTCGTGGAAACCTGCAAAGAAACTTGATGCCCTCATCAACTCGGGATACAGCCAGTATTGCGGTTCAGTCTCCCCCGATCAGAAATACCTGTTCTATGCCAAAGAAGAAAAGCCGGGAACAACCAGGCTCTGGTGGGTGCGAATTGACCATCTGTTACATCCCTCCGGACTGGCTGAAGCCGTGAAGGACCCCCTTGGCGCTGAATTGTATCAGAACTATCCTAACCCTTTCAGCGACATCACCACAATAAGTTTTACACTCAGGAACCCGGGCAGGGTGAAACTTGTTCTTAACGATATCAGCGGGCAAGAGGCAGGCGTAATGATCGATGCTGTCTTACAGGAAGGAAAGCATACTGTGAGACTTCCGGCACCAGGATTAAGGGCAGGAGTGTATACGTATTCCCTGTATTACGAAAACACTATTTTCACAAAGAAACTGATTGTATTCTAAGGAAGGATTCCGGGAAAAAAGTTCCGGAGCATAATGACATCAACAGCATGACGAACCCCCTGAACAATCGCAGCTGGGTTCAGAATTCCTGAGGATGCCGTTGATGATCCCGGCAGCACAGCCCACACCTGACCTTACACTGATCGCATGTTCAGGGCAATTCTTCTCGCAGGCCCCGCATTCCATGCAGTAATCGCGGTTGATGATCCTGGCTTTTTTGTCTACTATTTCGAACACATCATGCGGACAAACCCTCGTACACATCCTGCATCCGTTGCATAAGGCCGGATCCAGTTCGAGGGTCACCACATCTTTCATGTAAATTAAAGCTGACATTTTCAGAAAAATTTTGAAACAATAAATATAATCAATCCGAGTGAAGCTGCAATGATCTGCAGGGGAAGGGCTGTCTTCATTTCCTTTTGAACTCCGGAAAGCGAAGTGTAGGTGGATGAGCCTGTGAAATTCATCATCACGAATGAAGAAACTGA
>JBAXLI010000097.1:0-12856 GCA_037134895.1 Bacteroidota bacterium | reverse complement strand
GATTGGTGATTGGCGATTGGTGATTGGCGATTGGTGATTGGCGATTGGTGATTGGTGATTCGACATTCGATATTCAATATTCAATATTCGTAAATCGTACATCGTAAATGAAATCGTAAATCGGCCTTCGGGCTTCGTAAATCTCTTCTCCTACTGTCCTTTCGCCTTGTCTTCGAGCATTGGAACAAACCTGAAATTGCCGTGTTCCTGCTTACGTGTCTCGGTTTCTGAGATTTTATGTATGGTGGTCATGATCTGAACATCCTCGCCAACAGGAATTACGAGTATCCCTCCCGGTTTCAATTGCTGAATAAGAGGTTCCGGTATGTAGGGTGCGGCAGCTGTAACAAGAACCCTGTCAAAGGGAGCAAATGAAGGCAATCCCTTATAACCGTCGCCGTAAAATAATTTTATTCTCTGGTACCCCATGTCGGATAACAGGCTCCTGGTTTTATCATACAGGGTTTTCTGGCGTTCGATGCTGAATACTTTGGCCCCGAGTTCAGCAAGAATGCACGCCTGGTATCCGCTTCCGGTTCCAATCTCGAGTACCTTGTCACCTTTTGAAATGTTCAGAAGGGTCGACTGGAAAGCGACAGTGAAAGGCTGGGAGATGGTCTGTCCTGCCCCAATCGGGAATGGCTGGTCTTCATAAGCATATTCCAGGAAAGAGGAGTCAAAGAAGAAATGCCGCGGTACCTTTTCCATGGCTGAGAGTATGGCGGGATCGCAAATTCCTTTCTTCTGGATTGACCTGATGAGCTGGTTTCTAAGTCCCTGGTGCCGGTAAGTATCTTGTCTGTTAGAGGGTTTCATAGTTTTCGGCCGTGAAATTTTTCACGAAAATAGTAATTTCAAAATCTTAAAAGACTAACTTTGCAAAAAAATACCCGGTATGCTTAAAATCGGAGTTCTGGGAGCTGGACACCTGGGCAAAATCCACATCAAGTGCATTAAAGAAATTCCTGAATTTGATCTCTGCGGATTTTTCGATCCCGATGTCAACAATGCAGGAAGGGTGGAGCAGGAATTCGGTGTTAAAAAATTTGCTTCCCTGGATGAACTTGTTGATGCTGTTGATGTGGTTGACATTGTCACACCCACAATCTCTCATTTTGACTGTGCTTCCAAATCCCTTCTTAAAAGCCGGCATGTATTTATTGAGAAACCTGTCGTAACAACCCTGGTACAGGCCAGGGAACTGATTAAAATGGCATCCGAAGCTAAGGTCAAGGTGCAGGTTGGCCATGTTGAGAGGTTCAACCCCGCATTTCTGGCAGCTGAGCAGTTCTTTACCAGTCCTATGTTTATAGAAGGTCACCGGCTTGCACAGTTCAACCCAAGGGGTACTGATGTTCCGGTGATTCTCGACCTGATGATCCATGACATCGATATTATCCTGTCTGTTGTCAAAAGCGGAATACGAAATATCAGCGCATCAGGGGTTGCAGTGGTCAGTGATACTCCCGACATTGCCAATGCCCGTATAGAATTTGAAAACGGATGTGTCGCAAACCTGACAGCCAGCAGGATATCGATCAAGAATATGCGGAAATCGCGTTTCTTCCAGAAGGATGCATATATTTCCATTGATTTCCTGAAGAAAGAGATGGAAGTTATCAGGATTGAAGAGCCCGGCGAATCCAGTTCAGGATTCGGAATGCCGCTTGATCTAGGCCCTGGCAGGGGAGTAAAGCAAATTTCCTTTTTAAAGCCCGAAGTAAAGCCCAATAATGCGATAAAATCAGAGCTGGAGAGTTTCTGTTCGGCGATTATAAACAACACTGTTCCGCCTGTAACTATTGAGGATGGTTATCATGCACTCGAAGTCGCCTATATGATCATCGATGAGATAAACCATTCTTTAAAGAGGCTTGTTTGAAGCCCGTAAAAATGTTAATTTCTTTTATAGAATTCCTGACAATATCCATGCGGAAAAGGCGTTTTGATAACGGACATTTTACTTCAATTAAACCAGACACCGGGGTGATTCGAAATGTATTCCTGATCTTGCTTGGCATTGTATTCCTGAGTTCCTGTGAAAAGTTCAAGGGAAGCCAGGAAGTACCTGCTTATATCACCATTGATTCGATTTATATTACAACTGACTATGCATTGCAGGGTTCGGCCTCAGCGCATATCACCGACGCATGGGTATATGTTGACGGACAGATCATGGGAGCCTTTGAATTTCCTGCCAAGTTCCCTGTGCTTGCCAACGGGACTCATCAGGTGACAGTCATGGCCGGCATTAAAAAGAACGGGATTTCTGCCACAAGGGCAACCTACGATTTTTATGCTCCCATTGTCTACAATGTAAAACTGGGAATAGATAGTGTAACAAAGCTCAAAACGCTTAAAACCACCTATGCTACCAATACCAATTTCGTATGGAGGGAGGATTTTGAAGGTACTTCGATTTCGCTGGATACAACAACACGGAGCACGGTGCCTGTAAGCCTCACACCCGAGGGCTCGCCCCTTTCCATCGAAGGCCTTCATTCGGCAATCATGGTAACTGATTCGGTGAATGATTTTGCCGAAGCCCAGTCGCATAATGAATACCCGATTCCTTTTGCCCCGGTTTACCTCGAACTGAATTATAATGTCAACACCATTCTTACTGTTGGCTTGATACTCTTAGGGCCATCCGCATACATTCAAACTCCTATTGTAAACCTGAATGTAACCAATGGCAAGTCAAAAAAAATCTATATAGATCTCACACCTTCACTTAACGGGACATACGGTGTTGATCATTTTATGGTTTATTTCGGAGCGTTTAAAGATACCGGTATCAAGCAGGGTATCATTATTCTTGATAACATCAAAGTCGTAACTACAAAATAGACAGGGATGAATAAACGGGTTCAGGTTATAAAATACGTTATGGCAGATTTTCTTGCTGCCATCCTTGCCTGGACTCTGTTCTTCACTTACCGCAAGTACAGGGTCGACCCTGATGTGATGAATCACTTCAGGGTTGTTCTTGATGATCCCAAGCTGTATTACGGGGTTTTTATTATCGGTCTGTTCTGGCTTGCATTATATACCCTGATCGGCACTTACAGACAGATATACAGGAAAGCCCGCCTGAGGGAATTTGCCCAGACTTTCCTCATCAGTCTGTTGGGGGCCACTATCATCTTCTTTGCCCTGATCCTCGACGATATGATCATCACCCAGAGAACCTATATTGAGTTCTTTTTTGTACTTTTTTCCCTGCATCTTTTCTTCACCGCCCTTTTCAGGTTCATCCTGACATCCCGCACTGCATACAAGATCCATAATAAGATTATCGGATTCAATACTGTCATAGTCGGGAGTAACGGGAATGCGCTGTCGATTTACCATGAAATTGAGAACCAGGAAAAATCCTCAGGAAATAAATTCGTTGGTTTTGTCAACGTTGAAGGGTATACAAGTTATAAGCTCTCCGAATATCTTCCGCATATAGGAGAAACAAGGGACCTGAGCAGCCTCGTGAAGCAGTACAATATCGAGGAGGTTATCATCGCCATTGAACATTCTGAGAACCATACCATCGAGAATATTATCACACAGCTCGAAGACAGTGATGTAGTCATTAAAATTATCCCTGCAATGCAGGATATTCTTATGGGATCTGTAAAAACTACTTCTATCTTTCATGCGCCCCTGATCCAGATCTATCCTGATCTGATGCCCGACTGGCAGATGTCGCTGAAGCGCATTTTTGACATTGCATTTTCGATGTTTGCCCTGGTGTTGCTGTCACCCGTTATAATTACGACTGCCATCATCGTCAAGCTTACTTCTAAGGGGCCGGCTTTCTTTAAACAGCAGAGGATAGGTCTCCGTGGTAAGCCTTTTATCATGTATAAATTCAGGACGATGATACAGGATGCCGAAAAGAACGGTCCTCAACTGTCGTCAAAGGATGATCCGCGCATTACGCATGTTGGAAAGATCCTCCGCCAGTTCCGTATCGATGAAATCCCCCAGTTCTTTACTGTATTGAAAGGGGAGATGAGCATTGTCGGACCCAGGCCTGAACGCCAGTACTACATTAACCTTGTTTTACAGCGAGCTCCGCACTATAAAATTTTACATAAAGTAAAACCAGGAATAACTTCCTGGGGTCAGGTGAAATACGGCTATGCCGAGAATCTCGAGCAGATGATCGAGCGTTTGAAATTCGACCTGCTTTATATTGAGAATATGTCGCTGGCGATGGATTTCAAGATTCTGATCTATACCATCCTAATCATTATCCAGGGACGCGGTAAATAATTTCCCTGCAAGTTTTTCCATTACTTCACCGGCCTTTCCTTGTAGAAACAGATCGGTTATCTGAGTTGTATAATGTGATGGTTCTGTATTGATCTCGATAATTCTGCTGCCTGCTGATTTTGCCAGGAAAGGGATTTGGTTTGCCGGCATTACCTCCCCCGTTGTGCCAATGATCAGGAATACATCAGAAAGGCTTGCAGCTTCATAGGATGCCGTGAGGGCTGTTTGCGGAATACCTTCTCCAAAGAACACAAAATCGGGTTTAAGAAGGCCTCCGCATTCAAAGCAGGTGGGAGGCATATGGTCAAGGCTGATGGTACCGAGAATATATCTCCTTCGGCATCCCAGGCAAATCAGGCGTTTCGAATTCCCGTGAAATTCAAAAACTTCCTTTGAGCCTGCTTCCTGGTGGAGGTTATCAATATTCTGTGTGATGATCCTCCCGAGAAGGCCTTGTTTTTCCATTTCAGCAAGGGCCAGGTGGGCTTTATTGGGTTTTGCCAATCCGAAAAAGTCATAAAAAATTTCCTTAATAATGGTCCAGGATTTGACCGGATTCTCCATGAAATAAGCGATTTCCAGCACCTTTGGGTCGTATTTTTCCCAGATACCGTCGTTGCCCCTGAAAGGCGGGATACCGCTCTCGACAGAAATCCCGGCTCCCGTGAATGCCGTCGTGTATCTGGATTCCCGCAGCATCTCCGCTGCTTTTCCGATCTGATCCTCCATAGGTTTTATTTAAGCCAGCGGTCAAGCCAGTTATAAAACGCCCTTTGCCAGAGTATGCCGTTCTGGGGCTTCAGTACCCAATGGTTCTCATTTGGGAAATACAGGAACTCGGCAGGGATCCCCCTCAGGAGCGCTGCATCAAATGCCTGCATCCCCTGGGTGTATGAGATCCTGAAATCAAGTCCGCCATGTATCACGAGAATTGGCGCATCCCAGTTCTGTATGAATTTGTGAGGTGAGTTGGCATAGGTACGCTGAGCGATTTTATTGTTTTTATCCCAGAAAGGCCCACCCAGGTCCCAGTTGGCAAACCACATCTCTTCGGTTTCGAGATACTGGGATTCGAGGTTAAACATTCCATCATGGGCAATAAAAGCTTTGAACCTCTTGTTATGATTTCCCGCCAGCCAGTATACAGAGAAGCCGCCATAACTTGCTCCTATGCTTCCAAGTTTATCTTTGTTCACATATTTTTCCTTACATAATGCATCAATAGCACTCAGGTAATCTTTCATGTTCTGTCCACCGTAATCACCACTGATCTGTTCATTCCATTCCTTGCCAAAACCCGGGAGTCCGCGGCGGTTGGGAGCAACGATGATATACCCGTTAGCTGCCATCATCTGGAAATTCCAGCGGTACGACCAGAACTGGCTAACAGTGCTCTGGGGTCCGCCTTCACAGTAAAGCAGGGTAGGGTAGACTTTTGTGGAATCGAAGTGGGGGGGATAGATCACCCAGGTGTGCATCATCTTATTGTCGGTGGTCTTTATCCAGCGTTGAGTTACTTTTCCGTAGGTAAGCTGATCCAGAATTTCCTTATTCTCAAAAGTGATCTGGGTGTCTTTCCCGTTAGCAGGGTCTATTGAATAGATCTCGGCGGGTGACGACATCGAAACCCTGGTGGCGATGAGTTTGTCTCCTGCAGGAATTACCCCGGTATAATTATGTATCCCCTCTGTAATCTTGCGGATCTTCCCGTCGGCCAGGCTTAGCTGGTAAATTTCATCTGTGGCATGGAAATCACTGATAAAGTATAGTGATTTGCCATCATCGCTCCATGCCAAAGCTTCAGAACTCTGATCAAAATCCTTCGAATAATCGGTTTTGGTTTTAGAGGCAAAGTCATAAATGAACAAACGATTCTTGTCTGATTCATAGCCATCGCGTTCCATACTCTGCCATGCGATTTTACTCCCATCGGGGGAATACACAGGAGCCACATCATAGCCCATCATTCCTTCAGTAAGGTTCATGGTTGATTTATTCTCAATCTGGTACAGATATATGTCGGAATTCGTTGAAAGAGCATAGGCCACACCTTTTTTCTTACGGCAGGTATATGCGATGGTTTTGGAATCGGGGCTCCAGGTGATCTGTTCCATGCCGCCGAAAGGCGCAAGCGGACATTCATAAGGTTCGCCGTTAAGAATGTCAACACCTCCCTTTATCTTCTCCTTTGTAACATCAGCAAAAAAGATATGGCTGTATGATTCAACCCAGGTATCCCAATGCCTGTACATAAGGTCATTATAGATCTTCCCTGTAGCTTTAGGCAGGTCCTTGTAAAGATCCTGCATAGGCTTGTCGGCCGCCACATCCGCATTATATAATAATTTCTTTTCATCGGGTGAGAACCTGTAGCCTGAGATGCCATCAGGAATATCAGATACCTGAATCCTGCTGCTTCCGTCGGGGTTCATTTCCCAAAGCTGCATGGAGCCGCTTTCGGAACTCATGAATCGGATTTTTTTCCCGTCGGCCGACCATTCGGCCTGGTTTTCGCTAAAAGGAGTGCTGGTAATCTGTTTGGGGTTTTTCCCGTCGGTATCCATGACAAACAGTTCACGGTTCCCTTTGTTTTGCCCGATGCTGTAGTAAGTAACTCCGTAAAGAACCTGTTTCTTGTCGGGAGATACGACAGGTTCCGAGATCCGGCCAAAGGACCATAAAATTTCAGGAGTCATCAGGTCACCCTGGGCCTTCACAATATTTTTCGTTATGAGCGGGGAATTTTCACCTGCAGCCTGTTTTTCGTTTTTGCAGGAAAATACCAGGGCCGAAGCCAGGATTAGCAATAAAAAAGCTGATTTTTTCATAGGAGGTTGTTTATTTTTATTTTAATGCGGATGAAGGAGCGACCAGGGTCATGATATAGGGACCGAATATGAGAACTCCGATAATCAATGCAAATATTGCAGATACAAGTACTGCTGCTGCTGAAAGATCCTTGATCTCTCCCGCTTTCTCATGATATCCGGGGGATATGAAATCCACAAGGAATTCCAAAGCAGTATTCATGATCTCCATGCAGATTACAAGAGCAGATGAAAGTAAAATAATGCACCATTCTGCAGGAGTAATGCGGAAGAAAAAACCGGCAGCAATCACGATGATCAGTGCCGAAAGGTGAATCCATAAGTTATGCTGGCTGCGCAGAACAATTGCAATTCCCCTGGAAGCAAATTTAAAACTTTTCATTCTCGCCATCAGGGAGAATTTTTTCCCGGACGATACCTGCATTTTACCTCTCAGGATTAATAAACCGTACTATAGTTTCAAGGAATTCCTTTGGGTCAATGGGTTTGGAGATATACCCGTCGCATCCCGATGTTATGCTTCTTTCTTTTTCACCTTTCAAGGCGTAGGCGGTTTGAGCGATTATTGGCACATGTTTATTAAATTTCCTGATCTCCTCTGTAGCCTCATAGCCATCCATCACTGGCATCCTGATGTCCATAAGGATCAGGTCAATATTGCCTTTACCAGCCATATTGATCGCATCGATCCCGTTCCTGGCCCAAATGATGTTTGCGTTGGTACGTTTTAAAATTCTTTCAAGCAGGAAGTAATTTGAGTCCTCATCTTCAACAACCAGCAAGGTTTTATCCTTGAGAAGTCCCGAATACTCAGGCATCGGTTTGGACAGAGGTTTCGGGGTAGCAGAAGTGACGCTCCCTGTGAGCGGGAGGCTGATATAGAAGCAGGTGCCTTTACCGTCTTCTGATTCAAGTCTGATTTCCCCATTAAGAAGGCTCATCAGGTTTTTGCAGATGGTAAGACCAAGG
The DNA here is from genome assembly GCA_037134895.1 of Bacteroidota bacterium. Classification (GTDB taxonomy): domain Bacteria; phylum Bacteroidota; class Bacteroidia; order Bacteroidales; family FEN-979; genus CAIRDP01. The sequence goes on along the minus strand of JBAXLI010000097.1, from coordinate 4,787 downwards.
CCTGTCCCACCGTACTTCCTGGTACTCGTATCATCGGCCTGTCTGAAGCGTTCAAAGATGATATTTTGCTTGTCTTTTGGTATACCGATACCAGTGTCTTTCACAAAGAACTCAATGAGAGGCCCTTGCCTGTCGTCTGTTTTAAAAGTATAGCCGAACTCGACTCTTCCCTCTTCGGTGAATTTAAACGCATTTTCGATGAGGTTGGTGAGAACCTGCCTCAGGCGGTTGCCATCGGTCATGATGGTGAACTCCTTGTCGTGGGAGAATGGTTTGAAAGCCAGCTCAACATGGGTTTTCAGATGCTTTTTCCTCACTTCATTCATGGTAACATATAATGAGGACATCAGGGTATTGATCTGGCAATCCCTGATCTCGATCTTGACCTGCCCTGCCTCGATCTTGGCAATATCGATAATGTCATCTATGATCCTCATCAGGTCATTTCCTCTATCCTTGATGATCCTGATGAATTCAAGACGTTCCTCTTCGGTGACTGATGGATCGGAAAGCAGTGTGGAGAACCCGATGATGGCATTCATGGGAGTGCGGATCTCGTGCGACATGTTCGAAAGAAAGGCCGATTTCAGTTTGTCTGATTCTTCTGCCCTTTCTTTTGCAGCAATAAGATTTTTTTCGATTTTCTTCCTGTCTGAGATATCCCTGTAAATACCATAGGCTCCAACCACTTCTCCGTTTATACGGATAGGGGTTACGATGATTGAAACGTCGATAAGCCGACCGTCTTTGCCGCACCTCCTGGTTTCAAGCTCAGACATGGATCCCACCATTGCATTCCTGGTAACAGAGAGTGCCTCATCCATGACCTCATGGTTGGTGATCTTCTCGTCAACGTTGCTTCCGATGACTTCTGCAGCAGTATAACCAAACAGCCTGGTGAATTCGGAATTAATGGTCAGAATAGTTCCGTTATTATCGATCATAATCATGGCTTCCATGCTTGCTTCAAAAAGCTGATCCAGGAATGCTTTCTGCCGCGCAAGGTCATCCTCGGCTGTTCTTCTCGATATCATAGTTGAGACCTGGCCTGCGACGATGTTGAGAAGTTCAAGTTCTTTTTCGGTGAACTGGCTCGCTTCAGTATAACTCTGAACAGCCATCACCCCGAATACTTTCTCATTTACGATCATAGGAACTCCAAGCCAGACTTTGGCCGGGGTGCCAACAATATCAATCTCACCCTTCTTGTTTAGCCCGGCAATTTGTTCCTGGGTTACGAGAAGAGGCTTTTTTGTTCGTATTACATAGCCTGTAAGGCTTTTCCCTGCAGGGAGCGATGTGAATTTATCTTTATAATCAACGTGGTAAGGAAGAGAGATTGTATTCGATGATTCATTATACAATGCGATATAAAAGTTCTGCACGTCGATGATATGTGCAAGTTCATGGTGGAGGCTGGTATACAATTCGTCAAGGGAAGATGCAGTAAGCGCTGCATTTGAGATTTCGAAAACAACGTGCTGGATCAGCTCGGAATACTTCTGCTCTGTAATGTCGTTAATAAATCCTTCAAGGTAGTTTACATCTCCGCTGACAGAATAAACAGCCTTGCCTTTTTCCCATACCCATTTTACTTTTCCTTCGGCTGTTGTGATGCGGTATTCAAGGGTATACGATTTTTTTGAGAGAACTCCTTCCTGAACTTTTTTCCGGACCCGCTCCCTATCTTCAGGAATGATCAGTTCATTAAAGGACATTTTTGCATTACCAAGTATATCTGCAACCGGGTAACCGGTGAGTTCATAACATCCCTCACTGATGAATTCCATGGTCCAGCTAATATCGTTTTTGCAGCGGTAAACTATTCCCGGAAGGTTATCCAAAAGTCCTGAAAATTCCATAGAGATCATCATTGAGTGAGTGATTAGCCTTGGTAAAGTTAAAAAAACAAAGTATGCCTGATTGCCGGGAACTGTTTATTTTTTTGCTTCGCGGTTTTCAGAGCACAACCTTTCAATTTCATCTACTGTGAGGTTGTCGTTGCAGCAGAATGCTTCGGCCAGCTGGTGTTCGGCGCAGAAGTTGACTTTGCGGTATGCGATTCTCTGGATATTCAGCAGGTGACGGGTACTGATATTGTCGGTCGTGAAATTCTTGCCTCCCGATCCACAGGCAAGTACCATTGAAGGGACAAGGGAATTGTAAAGACCACCCAGGGCTCCCTGGGAAGAAGGCGTGTTCACAACGATCCTGCCGGCATTGAGGGATTGGGCGAAATATCTTATTTTTTCATGGTCGTTTGAGAAAATGCTGACTGTATGTCCCATGCCTCCGTGTTCATTGATTTTTTTACACATGGCGATGCCTTCTTCGAAATTTTCGACGCGGTAAAGCGCAAGGACAGGAGCGAGTACTTCAAGAGATAAGGGCCATTTGATGCCGACCTGATCAGGGTTCATGGGAGCGATCAGGAGGTTTGTTTTTTTCGGAACGCTGATGCCAGCCAATTGTGCAATGAAAGTGGCCGGTTTGCCTATGATCTCGGCATTCATCGAGCGGGTATGGGTATTGATGCATACTTTTCCGACGAGTTCAGCTTCAGATTCATTAAGGAAATAGGCCCCTTTATGCTTAAATACCTTCACCACCTCATCCGCATTGAACTTAGAAGCAATAACAGCCTGTTCGCTGGCGCAGATGGTGCCATTGTCGAAGAGTTTTGACATCAGGATCTGGTCAACCGCGAAATTCACATCCGCAGTTTTTCCAATATATACCGGTACATTTCCAGGGCCAACTCCAATGGCCGGGTTTCCTGAGCTGTAAGCTGCCCTTACCAGGCTCACTGAACCCGTTGCCATGACCATTGCGGTGAGGTGATGGCTCATGAAACCAAGGACCTGTTCGCGGCTTGCTTTCGGGATCCATTGTATACAATTTTCGGGAGCTCCTTCGGTAAGGGCAGCTTCATAGCATACCCTTGCGGCTTCGATGGTCGATTTCCTGGCTGCTCCATGCGGATATATAACCAGGGAATTCCTGGTTTTAAGGGCGATCAGTATTTTGAACAGTGCGGTGGAAGTGGGGTTGGTAATTGGAGTGACAGCAAAGATGGGGCCCAGGGGTTTTGCAATTTCAACTATACCGGTTTTCTTGTCTTCGGAGATGATCCCGGTAGTTTTCTGGTCTTTTATGTCGCGGTAGACAAATCGGGTCGCAATGATGTTCTTGATTGTTTTATCGTGGACAATCCCAATGCCGGTTTCGTCATAGGCCATTTCGGCAAGTTTCTTCCTCTGGCCGAAGCCTGCTGCATAAGCCGCTCTTAAGATCCTGTTGGTCTGTTCCTGGTCCAACAACGCGAACTGCTGACTTGCAGTTTTTGCTTTTTGCATGGTTTCATCAACCATGCTGTCGGCAATGGTTTTCTCCATTAATCAACAATTAGGTAATGCGGGATGCCAAAGTTACGAGATTTTTGTATTTTTGCGCCACCAAACCGCGGTAATAGCTCAGTTGGTAGAGCACTAGCTTCCCAAGCTGGGGGTCGTGGGTTCGAGTCCCATTTACCGCTCACAGCAGATTGCACCCGATTTCTTCGCAAAAGCCCCGTAAACCTCAGGAAAACAAGGTTGACGGGGCTTTTTTTATGCCCTATCCTGAAAATATATTTTGCAATCGAAAGCAAAAAAAAGCAGCATTTTCGTATATTTGTTATGCGCAATGTTATGCGCAAAACCCGTTTTTAAAGGTTCCAGAATACCGTTTCAACCTCATTAATTCTCTGGAATATGAAAAAAGCAACAGTAAAACTGATCCTCGATAAGCGTAGGAAGAAGGCCAACGACACTTATCCCATCGTAATCCGGGTAACCAAGAGCAGAATCACCAGGTATATTTTTACCGAATATTCGGTCATTGAAGCTGATTGGAATCCTGACGAACAGGCCGTAAAAATGACATCTAAACAGTACCGGAATGTAACCCGGGTCAATAATCACCTGCATCAGCAATTGCTTGATGCAGCGGATAATATCACTAAATTGAATTCAACAGGAGAGATCCAACGGATGAAAGTCAATGACGTCCGATACAATATTGCTTCAAATGAAGAATCAGCATTATTTAAAACCTTCACCGACAAGATCATCGCCGAGTTCAAGGAGGCCAAAAGGCTTGGCAATGCCGAGGTCTATCAGCAAACCTTAAGCTTCGTGGAAAGACTTTCCGGTCGTAAGGATCTGACCTTTAATGATATTGATTTTCAGATGATAAAATCCCTTGAATCGAAATTTCTTTCGAATGAAGGTAACACTCTCAATGGACTGAGCTTCTACCTCCGCACGGTTCGTGCAATTTATAACAGGGCCATCAAAGAAGGCAAAGCCAGCCGTGATAAATATCCCTTCGCTCTGTATTCCATCAAGGAAACCAAGACCCGCAAACGAGCCATCCGAAAGACCGACATGGATAAGTTTAAATCATTTACGGCCAAAAGAAAAACCCACCAATGGCACACCCGAAACATATTTCTCTTCAGCTTTTATAACCGTGGGATGAATTTTGCCGATATCGCTAAACTGAGGATGTCAGATGTCGAAAATGACAGAATCATTTACAGCCGGTCAAAAACCGGTAAGCCACTTTCGATCAAGTTAACTGATGCGACCCGTGAAATCCTGCAGTACTATACCAAAGGAAAGAAATCCGACGATTTCATTTTCCCGATTATCAAACGTAATACTCCCGAGTTACAGAGGAAGGATCTATAGTAACTAATCAGTCCCTTTTGTAATGAGCAATTACATTCAGAGCCGGGAGAACAT
>JBAXLI010000096.1:0-13102 GCA_037134895.1 Bacteroidota bacterium | reverse complement strand
CAAACCCTAACCCCCAAACCCCAACCCCCAACCCCTAACCCCCAACAACATGACACGCGGACGAGACACAAAACCCCATATCGGGATTTTCGGGAGGAGAAACAACGGTAAAAGCTCCCTTATCAATGTGCTGGCCGGCCAGGAAGTTGCGATAGTTTCTGAGATCGCCGGTACCACCACCGACCCGGTGAAGAAATCAATCGAAATTGCCGGGCTCGGACCTGTGATCATTGTTGATACTGCGGGTATCGATGATACCGGTGAACTGGGAGGGAAGAGAATCGTAAAAACCAGGGAAGTCCTGGCCCAGGTTGACCTGGCCATCCTTCTCATTGCAGGAAATCGCTTCGATGATGAGGAAAAGGAACTCATTGCGGATTTCAAAAAAGCTTCCCTGCCGTATTTCATTATCCATAACAAATCGGATGTCGGTATGCTGGATGCTGGATTGTTAAGGGTGATTGAGGAGAGGTATGATGTCCCTGTCCTGGATTTCTCTGCCCTGAAGCCTGATAAATCCGGGGATGTCATCCGCCTTATACGTGAAAACATGCCCGAATCGGCTTATGTGAAGCGGCCTCTCGTCGGCGACCTGATCTCTCATGGTGATACTGTTTTACTGATCACTCCCATCGATATCGAGGCCCCTGAGGGGCGGATGATACTTCCCCAGATGCAGGTGATCAGGGATGTACTCGATAATAACGGGATCTGCGTGGTTTGCAAGGAGAGGGAGGTCGACGTTTATATCAGGAAGATGCAGCCTAAACCGGTTTTGGCAATCACCGACAGCCAGGTTTTTCCAAAAGCAGACGCTTCGGTTCCGCATGAGATTCCTCTCACCAGCTTCAGTATCCTGCTGGCCCGGCAGAAAGGGGATTTTGAAAGTTATTTGAAAGGCACGCCGAAAATCAATGAACTCAGGTCGGGTGACCGAATCCTGATTCTGGAATCCTGCACACATCATGTTTCCTGTGATGACATCGGGAGAGTGAAGATCCCCAGGTGGCTGAGTAATTATACCGGTAAAGAGCTTTCGTTCGATGTGGTCTCCGGACTCAGTGCCCTCACACGCCCCGTGACTGATTATGCCATGCTCATCCAGTGCGGAGGTTGCATGATTACCCGCAAACAGCTTCTGAACCGTCTGAAACCTGCACTAGATGCCGGGATCCCGATCACGAACTATGGTATGGCTATTGCCTGGGTGCACGGAATCTACCAGAGGGCGATTGAGCCCTTTGTCGGGAGACAGGAGAATGGGGGGTATTTGTGAGAGGGTAAAAAGGTAACAGAGTAACAGAGCAACAGAGTAACAGAGTAACAGGTTAATTGATTTTTTTTTCGAGGCATTTAATTAATCCTGATAGTTGGGCGCGGATTTTAATGATTTGTCCACTCATTTTAAGTAATTCCTTCTCGAAGATGTAACCAAGTTTCTCTGCAATCAACAGTTGGGTTTCAACCTCCGAAAGACTCCCGATTGAAATACGAAGAAATCTTATGAATTCTCTCTTTTGGTTGCGGGCGGCCCCTTCACTTATGTTGGAAGGTATTGAAATTGCAGCTCTCCTCAGTTGCTGGGTAAGACCAAACAATTCTTCTTTCGGAAATTTTCTTGAGAGGAGGTAGATATTTATCACCATGTCTGTACTTTCTTTCCAGACGTCCAGATCTTTATGGGTTTTCATCGGATTAAATTTTTGTACTTAATCCGCCAATAATTAAAAAGTGATATAGAAAACCCATAAAACTTATCAACATTACCCTGTTACTCTTTTACCTTGTTACCCTTTTACTTTGTTACTCTGTCACTCTGTTACTTTGTTACTTTGTCACTCTGTTACTTTGTTACTTTGTTACCTCTATGGCACCGCCAGCGAAACCGGTAAGACCTTCCCATTAAAATACTTATGCCCCGTGACCGCAAAATCAGCAACAAACGCGGCCATCTGCTGTGGAGAATGTGAGGCTTTTGAACCAGGAAAAGCCTTTTCGAACATTTTAGTCTGGGCTCCTCCAAGTGCCAGGCAGTTCACATGAATGTCAAGGTCGGAGAGTTCAACCGCAAGACATTCCGACAAAACTGCAATCGCAGCCTTGCTTGAACTGTAGGCTGAGAGTCCGGTGAATTTTTGTGAACCCTGGATGCCTCCCATGCTTCCTGCCATAACAATATGTCCGCCCTGGTTCATGAGTGGAATAAGCGCCTGGGTGAAAAAGTACGGGGCTTTTACATTTACATTATATAGCTCGTCGAAATCACCCTGCTCGGTTTTTTGAAACGGTTTGTTGATCAGCCTTCCGGCATTGTGTATTATAATATCAACCTTATGCAGGATTGTTTCAATCCTTTGAGCAATAAAGGGGTAGAAATCGAACTGGTTCAGGTCAAATTCATAGGGTGTGACTTTCGCTTCTGGTGTTTGCTTCAGGCAATCATTGACAAGTTCCTTTAAGTCACTCATTTTTCGGGAAATTGCCAGGATATGGTTCTGCTTATGACGGCTTAGAATCTTAACTGTTTCATATCCAATCCCTTTTCCTGCTCCGGTAACTATTATGTTCATGTGAATGTCTTTTTTAGGGAGTTAAAATTATGAAAAAAAAAGGCTGAATTGTATTTACTTACTGAACTTTCCACTACTTTTGTATTTTAATATATTCTGTAAAAGAAATATTCATCAAGTAACATCAAGTCAATATCAACGCTATTATGAAAAAAATTCTTACGTTTTTGATTTGTTGCAGCCTTGCACTTGGAAGTGTTATGGCGCAAACCGAACCTCCCTTAAAACCTCAGGTCTTCAGGCCTGTGTATTTCGACGTATCTCCTCCATTGAGGGATATGGTAAAGAATGCGCCCCAGAAAGTCGACCAGACCTGGAAAGATGGTGTTGTTAAAAACAACCTGTATCCTTTTGGTTTTCCCAAGGATGAGCCAAACGTTGTTGCTGACCGTACCATTCAGAATTACCATGGGAAAAGCGGTGCCGACAGCGTGCTTCTTTCGTATGACGGGGTTACCAATATCGACAACCTGTTTCCTCCTGATACCGACGGAGATGTTGGCCCGAATCATTATTTCCAGGTTGTCAACCTTCATTTCGCGATTTATGACAAGGCTGGCAACAAACTGATGGGACCCAATACAAACAGCAGTATTTTTACAGGTCTTCCTCATAACAGCAATGACGGTGATGCCGTTGTACTTTATGATGAAATGGAAGACCGCTGGATCTTCAGCCAGTTTTCACTACCTTCCTATCCTAACGGACCGTTTTATGAAAATGTGGCAGTATCCCAGACCAACGACCCCACAGGTTCATGGTATCGTTACCAGTTCCAGTTCGCCGATATGCCCGACTACCCCAAACTCAGTATTTGGAATGATGGCATCTACATGACCACCAACAGGTTTTCTTCAGGTACCGTATCCTTTGTCGGGACAGGAGCTGCTGCATTTGACAAGGCAGCCATGTATGCCGGCAATGCAACTGCAGCCATGATCTTCTTCACATTGCCAAGTTCAAACGAAGCTTACGCTGTCCTTCCTTCCGATTGCGACGGAGCCTATCCTCCCGCAGGCACTCCGAATTTCTTCGGATACCTGAAGTCAGGTCATATCAGGCTCTATGCTTTTCATTGTGACTGGACCACACCTGGAAATTCCTCCTATACCAACCTTGTTACGATTAATGTTGCAGCCTTTAATGGAACAGTTAGCGGAATTCCGCAGAAAGGTACCACAACCCAGGTTGATGCTATCGCCGGACGCCTTATGTTCCGCCTTCCATTCAGGAAGTTCAATGACCATTGGTCCATGGTAGCCAATGCAACAGTTAACGTGAGCGGGCATGCAGCCATTCGCTGGTGGGAACTCCGCAACCCGGGTCTTGACCCTGCTGCCTGGACAATTTACCAGGAGAGCACCTTTTCACCCGATAATAATTACCGCTGGATGGGAAGTATTGCAATCGATTCATTAGGCAGCATCGCGCTTGGCTATTCATTGTCAAGTTCAACAGTGTTTCCTTCGGTATGCTATGCAGGCCGTGTTGAAAGTGATCCTCTTAACACACTGACCATCGGTGAAACAACAATTATTGCCGGTGGTGGTTCTCAGACTTCAACCATGGGCGGCAGATCAAGATGGGGAGATTACAGCGCATTGAATGCTGATCCCTCTACCCCTGGTAAATTCTGGTACACACAGGAATACTATCAGACTACATCTGCTTTGGGATGGAAAACCCGTATCGGTTCATTTTCTTTCGGAAACGTCATGATTGCAAGCGCAACTGCAACACCGAATCCTATCTGCCTCGGAGACAGCACTCACCTGGATGCTTCTGCAAGCGGCGGCAGCGGTACTTACACTTATTCATGGACCTCAGTCCCCGCTGGATTCACATCAACGGAGAAAAGTCCCTGGGCACGTCCTTTGGTACCAACGGTTTACTCGGTCGCTGTCAATGACGGAACCCTTACAAAAACTGCTACCACTTCTGTAAATGTGCAGGCTCCTCCAACTCCCAATGCCGGTAATGATACAACCTACTGCAACTATGTACCGGTATTTGCTGTTTTCGGGTCAGGCGCCAATTATGATCAGAACCTTTGGTCAACCACAGGCGATGGCTATTTCGATGATCCTACAGCATTGGTAACCCAGTATCATCCAATGGCCCACGATAAAAACTTCGGAGTAGACCTGATTCTCTCTCTTCATGCGCTGCAACCCTGTCATGGCCTTGTCAGCGATACCATGCATATTACATTCGATCCCTGCACCGGGATCAATGATGTGCTTGCAAAAGAGCTCAGCATCAAGGTACAGCCGAATCCTTCCAACGGAACCTTTGATCTTACAATCGACAATCTTGGAAACCAGTCGGCCGAAGTTGAGGTTACCGACCTCCAGGGCCATTCGGTTTACACTCACCTTTACCAGAACGGTAACAGCAAGCTGAACGATCATCTCAACCTTTCGTATCTGCCCAAAGGCAGCTACATCCTGAAGATTAAAACAGCAACCAGGAGCCAAATAGAAAAGATCATCGTCCAGTAAATAATTAACAGATAACGAAAGACTTCCGCAGACAACCGCGGAAGTCTTTTTTATGTCATCATGCAGGTGGTTTTCTGCATATGCTATCGATCACCAAAAGGAAATATTTTGATCTAAAAACCAACAACCAACAACCAACAACCAGAAACTATGAAATTAAGATTACTCATTATTTTGGCGGTCATATCTTCAGCTGCTGCAGTATTAATGGCATTCGGCGGTTATCCCAACGGGTCACCCGCAGGTTACACAGGTTCTCCCGGAGACGGGCATAATTGTACCTCCTGTCACGGGGGGTCTGCCTCTGCAGTCACCGGAATGATTTCCACCAATATACCTCCGACAGGATATATTGCAGATAGTATATATCAGATTACTGTAACCATTACAGGAAGCGGAGCCAAGGGTTTCGAAGTTTCACCCCAGAATGTCGGAGGAACGCAGCTTGGAACTCTGATCGCTGGAACCAACAACCATCTTGTAAGTGGTACAAAATATGTTACCCAGAGTGCAAAGATCAGCACTACACCGGCCACCTGGGTATTCGCCTGGAAAGCCCCTGCTGCAGGAACAGGCAATGTCACCTTCTATGCTGCATATTGTATCGGAAAACCCGTTACTAAACTTGAAAATATTACGGTGACTGAGAATGTTACAGCTCCCTTGACTGTTGATGTTACTGCAAACCCAATGACTATCAACCTCGGAGATTCAACCCACCTGTATGCCACAGCCAGCGGTGGAAGTGGTACATATACTTATACCTGGAGTTCAGTGCCTGCCGGTTTTACCTCGACCATTCAGAACCCCTGGGTAAAACCTCTCGTTACCACGTTCTTTGCCTGTGAAGTCTCCGATCTGACCAATGTCGTTTCAGGTAGTGTCACCATTAATGTACAAAACCCACAGGGAGTTCCCTCTGCAGATGGTACAGGCATGACCCTCAGCCCGAATCCTTCAACCGGCATCGTGAATGTAGGCATTGCCGGCAAGGGCAGCCAGCTTGCCAGCATCAGCCTTTGCAATGCCACAGGCAAAGCAGTTTACCAGTCTGAACTCATCCTTAACGAAGGCAAAACAACCCATAGCTTTGATTTTTCAGATTATGCCAAAGGCTTGTATTTTTTAAGCGTAACCATTGATGGTACGCGTAAAGTACAATCCCTGCTTTTATTTTAAACCATGAACCGGGGTTATTTACTTCTGTTGTTGCTCTTCATTACATTTGCGGGAAAGACCCAGAATCCGGCCCGCAAACCGGTTATTCTGAAACCAGTATATTTTGATGTTTCACCCCCTCTGAGAGACCTTCAGGACCTTCCTGTCACAAAAGCTGATCTCACATGGAAGGACGGGATTGTGAAGAACAGGTTCAACATCAGGAAAAACAGGGATTTGAAACTTTCATACCGGCAGAATACAGATCCCGGCATTCAGCCATATAACGGAAGCAACATCACTGATACCACCGTTCAGAATTTTGACGGGCTTGCCAATCCAAACGGGTATCTGCCTCCCGATACCGACGGGGATGTGGGACCGAATCATTATTTCCAGGTTGTGAATGCCTCCTATGCCATCTTCAATAAGACAGGTACTAACGTTAGCGGAACCCATAACACCAGCACGATCTGGGCTGGAATGCCCAATAACGTAAACAGCGGGGACGCAGTTGTGCTGTATGATGAACAGGCCGACCGCTGGCTGATCTCCCAGTTTTCTCTGCCTTCATATCCGGTTGGCCCATTTTACCAGATGATCGCAGTTTCAATGACCAACGACCCGAACGGTTCCTGGTATCGTTACCAGTACTCTTTCACCGATATGCCAGACTACCCCAAATTCGGGATATGGCCCGACGGGTATTATATGTCGATGAACCGCTTCACATCCGGTGCAGGGAACTGGGCCGGAGCAGGCGCGGTTGCTTTTAACCGTTCACAGATGATAGCCGGCAATGCCACGGCCCAGTCGGTTCTTTTTACCCTTCCTGCTTCAGACGAAGCGTCCTCACTTCTTCCGGCTGATTGTGACGGCCCCTTTCCGACGAGCGGGACTCCGAATTACTTTACCTATGTGAATACAGGCCCCGGACCCCTCCACCTCGGCATCTATGAATTTCATGTTGACTGGGCCAACACGGCCAACTCCAGCTTTGGCAACCTCCTGACACTGGCGGTGAATACCTTTGACAATTTTTCAGGCAGCGGTATTCCCCAGCAAGGATCAACCCGGCAGCTTGATCCAATCGACGACCGGCTCATGTACCGGCTGCAGTACAGGAAATTCAGCAGTTACGAGTCAATGGTATGCAACCACACTGTTAAAACCGGGACCAATACCGCCGGCATACGCTGGTATGAATTAAGGAATACGGGGAGCGGATGGTCAGTCTACCAGCAATCCACTTATTCTCCTGATACAAGATGCCGCTGGATGGGAAGTATAGCTATGGACACAGCAGGAACCATCGCACTTGGATATTCCATCTCAGGCAGCAGCATGTTTCCTTCAGTAAGGTATACCGGCAGGCTGAAAACAGATCCCCTGAACACTATGACCTATGCCGAGCACGGTATCATTAACGGGGCGGGCGCACAAAACGACGATAGCGGCCGCTGGGGTGATTACAGCAGCATGAGTGTTGACCCCTCTATCCCAAACACCTTCTGGTACACAACCGAATATTATTCTTCGACCAGCACCAGTAACTGGAGGACACGTATAGCCTCATTCTCGCTAATAACCTCCACTGTGCTGAGCATTAATGCAACTGCAACCCCTTCGGCAATATGCAGCGGGGAGACCTCCCAGCTTAATTGCAATGTCAGCGGAGGAAGCGGCAGCTACACGTATTCATGGACATCCTCACCACCAGGCTTTATCTCCGGACTCCAGAATCCGGTTGTTCAGCCGGTAGTGAACACTGAGTATACAGTGGTTGTCAATGACGGGGTCAGCACGGCATCGGCCCATACTGATGTGAGCGTTCAGCTTTCCCCTGAGGCTTTTGCAGGGCCCGATACCATAGTTTGTGCCTGGGCGGATATGTTCTGGCTGGGAGGCGCTTCAAGCTACTACTTCAGTGTACTGTGGACGAGCAGTGGCGATGGCATATTCAGCACACCCGCTCAGCTTTCGACCATATATTATCCCGGGATGCACGATAAAACAGGCCCCGGAATTGACTTGACCCTGACTGCATCTCCTCTGAATCCCTGTACGACTTCAGCGAGCGCTGTCAAACATATCAGCTTTGATCCTTGCACCGGGATCTCCGGTGACAATCAATCATCACTTCGGCTTTCGCTGATGCCAAATCCGGCCCACAGCCAGGTAAGCCTGCTTGTAAGCGGGATTAATAATGAACCTATCAGTTATGAGCTCATCGATACTGATGCGAAAATTGTAATGAAAGGAGGATCAGGGTTCTCTGATGACAGATTCAGTGTAACTCTCGATGTTTCTTCCCTGCCGAAAGGTGTTTACTACCTCAGGGTGGTGTCGGGTAAAAACAAGACCGGAAGCAAACTGGCGGTGGAATAAAAATATTTGTGAATTTTTTCACAGACTGTATTTAATAGTATCTTTGCATTATCAAATCCTCCGGAGGAACCTAAACGCAGTTTGAATTACGTATGCTGTTTAAATTCCGGGGATGCTATCAGAGAGTAACGTTCTTAACAATATATTTCTTCAGGGCAGGGTGAAATTCCCGATCGGCGGTAAAGTCCGCGATTCCGAAAACCAAAGGTGAGAGCATCTTCCGGTTTACGGAGGGAACCGTTGTAAGTACGGTACCGACAGTTATAGTCTGGATGGAAGAAGACTTTTAATATTGAGGTGATTTACGCCTCATGTTTTTTGGTTTTACAGGAGCCCTGAATTATTTTTGGGGCTCTTTTTTTTACCCGGACTGCCCTCCCGGAACGACGAAGATGAAGACTGCAGTTAACTATATGCGCCGCGCCCTGACCCTTGCAAAAAGGGGGGAAGGATATGTTTCACCCAACCCCATGGTGGGTGCTGTGGTAGTAAAAGACGGGAAGGTTATTGGTGAAGGCTGGCATAGTGAATTCGGCGGCCCTCATGCTGAGGTTGACGCCATCGGCCGGGCAGGGGACCTTGCCCGGGGAGCAGAACTCTATGTGAACCTGGAGCCTTGCAGCCACCAAGGGAAAACGCCTCCCTGCACCAGCCTCATCATCCGCAGTGAGATTAAAAAGGTGTACATCGGAATGCAGGATCCCAACCCCCTTGTAAATGGCAAAGGAACGGAGATCCTGAGGCAGCATGGGATTGAGGTGGAAACAGGGATACTTGAGCCAGAATGCAGGATGCTGAATGAAGTCTTTGTAAAGTACATTACCACGCAGAAACCCTTTGTGTTGTTCAAATATGCCATGACCCTCGACGGAAAGATCGCCACTGTTCAAAATGCCTCCAGGTGGATCACGGGTGAGGAGTCGAGAAAGATCGTTCATCAGCTCAGGCATGGCATGGGCTCGGTGATGGTAGGAGCTGACACAGTGATCTACGATGATCCCATGCTGAATGTTAGGCTTAAGGGAAAGTCCAGTCGGCAGCCTCTGAAGATCATTGCCGATTCAGCGCTGAGGATTCCGCTGAGCTCTAAGGTTCTCGCAATGGAACCCCAGCTTTGCCTTATAGCAACCACTGGCAGGGCCGATAAGAATAAGGTTACCGAGGTCAGGCGTTTGGGGGCAGAGGTCCTGATTTGTCCCGAAAAGGATGGTCGTGTTGACCTTGAATTTCTTTTTCAGAACCTTGGACGGATGGATATCCCGGCTGTACTGCTTGAAGGCGGAAGCACCCTGGCCTTTTCGGCCCTGAAGCAGGGGCTGGTTGATAAAGTGACTGCTTTTATTGCCCCGAAGATCCTTGGTGGTGCAAAAGCTCCCACGGCCGTTGGAGGCAATGGTATTGCGGCAATGGAAGATGCCCTCTGCCTTCGTGGAATGAATGTGAAAAGAGTAGGAGATGATTTAATGGTTACAGGATATTTACATTAGGGATTAGGGGTTAGGGATTAGGGATTAAGACTCCCAACCCCTAACCCCCGACCCCCAACCCCCAACCCCTAACAATGTTTACAGGTATAATCGAAGAGATAGGCATCGTAAAATCAGTAGCGAAAGGAGCAAAATCCTTTTCGATGCTGATTACTGCGGATGTGGTTACGTCGGGCCTCCGGCAGGGCGACAGCGTCAGCACGAACGGTGCTTGTCTGACCGTTACAGGCCTTAGCCAGAAATCGTTCACGGTGGATGTGATGCCCGAAACCATGCGAAAGACCAACCTTGGCCTACTTAAACCAGGCAACCCTGTGAACCTCGAACCTGCGCTGATGCTTTCATCACGTCTTGGCGGGCACCTGGTATCTGGCCATATTGACGGTACCGGAGTCATCCGCCAGGTAAAAAACGAAGATAATGCAGTGTGGATTACTGTCACAGCAGGTCCTGAAATATTGAGATATATGATTGAAAAGGGCTCTGTTGCACTTGACGGCATCAGCCTGACCGTAGTACATGTGAGTGAGCAGACCTTCGATGTGTCGCTTATCCCGCATACCATGGCAGTGACCACACTCAGGGATAAACAGCCTGGTGATACTTTGAATATTGAATGCGATATGGTCGCGAAATACATTGAGAAATTCACTGGAAGCACACGGCAGGCGGGCAAAATAGACCAGGAATTCCTTGATAAATTTGGGTTCTGAAACAAGATGCAAGATGCAGGATACAGGATACAGGATACGGGATACAGGATACAGGATACAGGATACAGGATACAGGATGCAGGATACAGGATACAGGATACAGGATGCAGGATGCAGGATGCAGGATGTACGAGTTAAGAATTTCAATAAATCTCTAACCCCCTAACCCCTAACCCCTAACCCCTAACCCCTAACCCCCAATCTCAAATAACCAACAACCAACAACCAACAACCAACAACCAACAACCAACAACCAACAACCAATGTCAGAATACCAGTTCAACACTATAGAAGAAGCCATAGAAGAGTTCCGTAAAGGCAGGATGATCGTTGTTGTCGATGATGAGGATCGTGAAAACGAAGGAGACCTTGTGATCCCGGCTGAGAAGATTACGCCCCACATAATTAATTTCATGGCAAAGCACGGGGGTGGACTGATATGCCTTCCGATCATTCGCGAGCGTCTTGAGGAACTCAACATAGACCGCATGGTGACCAAGAATACTGATCCTAACCGTACGGCTTTTACAGTGTCAATAGATGCTGTTGAATGTACCACCGGGATCTCGGCGCAGGAAAGGGCGCTTACCGTGAAAAAAGTTCTTGACCCGAAATCGAAGATCAGGGATTTTACCCGTCCGGGCCATATTTTCCCAATTGAGTACAAAGAAGGCGGTGTACTGGTGAGAGCCGGGCATACCGAAGCCTCGGTTGACCTTGCCAAAATGGCGGGATTTTACCCGGCCGGGGTCATATGCGAGATCATGAACGAGGATGGCTCTATGGCCAGGGTTCCTGAACTCATGAAATATGTAAAGAAACATAAACTTAAGATCATCACCATAAAAGACCTGATCGACTACCGCCGCCAGACTGAAAAAATCATAGAGCGGGAAGCAGTGGTGCAAATGCCGACCAAATATGGTGAATTTATTGCTTACAGCTATGTTAGCAAAATCACCGGTGAAAATCACCTTGCCCTGGTAAAGGGAAAGGTCGACACCAGGGATCCTGTACTGGTGAGGGTGCATTCTGAATGTCTGACCGGTGACGTCTTCGGATCTATGCGCTGCGATTGCGGCGACCAGCTTGATTATGCAATGAAGGCAATTTCCAGGGAGGACAGGGGGGTGCTGCTGTATATGAGACAGGAAGGAAGAGGTATTGGATTTCCAAACAAAATGAAAGCCTATTCTCTCCAGGATCAAGGAATGGATACTGTAGAAGCCAACAAAGCCCTGGGTTTTGCCGCCGACCTCCGCGATTATGGCACAGGAGCTGAGATACTGGCCGACCTTGGTATCAAAAAGATCAGGCTGCTGACCAATAATCCGAAGAAATTATCAGGTATCCATGGCTTTGGACTCGAGATCGTCGAACGGATTCCGATCCAGATCATCAAGCATTCACGAAACCTGAAATACCTGAGGACAAAGAAAGAAAAGATGGGACATATGCTGATCCTGGAGGAAGTGAAGGTGGGAGAACTTGGCAGGAGTTAGGATGCAGGATGCAGGATGCGGGATGCAGGATGCAGGATGCGGGATGCAGGATGCGGGATGCAGGATGCGGGATGCAGGATGCAGGATGCGGGATGCAGGATGCAAGAACGATGTAAGAATAACCAATAACCCATAACCAACAACCAATAACCAATAACCAATAACCAACAACCAATAACCCATAACCAACAACCAATAACCAATAACCAACAACCAACAACCAATAACCCATAACCAACAACCAATAACCAACAACCAATAACCAAACATGAAAACAATCGAAGGAAAACTCGATGCCAATGGCCTGAAGTTCGCAATCGTGATTGCCAGGTTTAATGAGTTTATTAGCGGCAAGTTGTTAAGCGGATGTGTTGATGGATTAAAGCGTCACGGAGCTGTCGAGGACAATATTGATCTTGTATGGGCCCCGGGTTCATTCGAGATTCCTCTGCTCGCGAAGAAACTGGCAGTTAGTGGAAAATACGATGCAGTGATCTGCCTTGGTGCAGTGATCAGGGGTGCAACCCCTCATTTCGATTACGTTTCAGCTGAAGTCTCCAAAGGCGTGGCAGCAGCTTCAATGGACTCGGGAGTTCCCGTGATCTTCGGCGTGCTGACAACCGACAATATAGAACAGGCTATCGAAAGGGCTGGCACCAAAGGTGGTAACAAAGGATTCGACGCAGCCCTGGCAGCGATCGAGATGGCGAATGTGGTTAAGGCTCTTGGGGATTAGGGATTAGGGATTAGGGATTAGGGATTAGGGATTAGGGATTAGGGATT
>JBAXLI010000095.1:0-13288 GCA_037134895.1 Bacteroidota bacterium | reverse complement strand
AGAACCTACAAAGAAATGATGAATGCCTTTAGTTACATTTAACCAGGCCATTTCAAGTTGTGACCATTTGATATAAGAATATTTCCCCGTTTGAATTGATCTTTTCTCTTGAGCTGAACAATTCAAAAAGAAGAAAATGGTTAATATTACGGTTACAGTTTTCAAAATTAAATGTGCCCTAACGTATGCGTTAGCGATTGCGTTTAGTGATTTTCACCATTGCGTATTTTGTTCAAATTTGGGTCAGTAAATACAACTTCGGTCATTTTCCGATTGAAAGCATCTTCAATCTCACTTAAAACCTTCTTCTAAATTACATTTTTTTCAGATATAACAAAAACATACAATAAAATTCCATTAATGTTCAATTGGTTATAAAACACCTCTTCCGATAGCGAATACAAAAAAAGGTGGTGCCCTTGGGCACCACCCTGAAAGCCTGGTGAAATCCTTTACATTTCACCTTGATCGGCAAAGGATCTGTAAGTGTCATCGATCATGATCAGGTGATCGAGAACGTCAATGTCGAGAAACAAACCAGCATCACGGAGTTTTCGGGTAAGCTTTTTATCAGCTTCACTTGGTTCCAGGTTTCCGGATGGATGGTTATGCGCCAGGATCAAGGAAGAAGCCTGCGCCTTCAAGGCTACTCCGAAGATCTTTTTAGGATCGACAACCGTTCCCGATATGTCGCCTTCTGAACATTTGAAAAGGCCAAGCACTTTATTGCCGCGGTTCAGAAGCATGATGTAAAAGCCCTCATAAAGGGCAAAGGAATCATCCCAGGCTTCCTTGAAGATTTCATAAGCATGGTGTGATCCTGTAACCTTGGGCCTGTCAGCGTTTTTAATGACAGGAAAATAGGAAACATGGATTTCAGCGATGTTGTTGGTAAACAGATTTGAAATCATAAGGCATAAGATTAAGGGTTTAACAATGAATTTTCTCATTGTGAGGCATCGATGCGGATCGATTTAAATCTGTCAGGGGTTTATGTCACGATCCAAGGGATCTGAACAAACTGAAAGCGGCAAGTTTCAGCAGAAGGCCGCCCTTGACAGGATTAAAAAGCCAGGTCTACTTGGATCCTGGCTGATCGATGTAGCTGACTTGTAAGGAAATTCATGAGCAAACCGGCGGGGGGGATGAAAACCAAATATCCTTTGCTCCTACCCTATCGAGCATAAAAAAACCGGATAGGGGTTTAACCCTATCCTGCGAAGTCCAGATGACTAATTTAGATAAAGTCTTTCATCCTGTATCTTACCTTCTCCAACCCTGAGAAACAATAGGAAGATCAGAAATAGCGGAAAGGGGCGAAAGGACAGGTTCAGGGGTTGTGCCCATTTCTTCGGCTGAAGGGATTTCTTCACTTGAAGATCTGCCCAGGATATGGTCAGCGGCCTTTTCTGCTCTTGCAGCGGCCCACATGATCCACTTCTGATTATCCCTCAGGGCAGAAGCCCATCCGCGGATGTAGGCGGCTGAATTGCAAAGATCCATTTCAAGATTCGCAACACCGGAAAGAAATGAAGCACAAAGTTCTGTTACAAGTTCTTCCTTGGAGTAAGGAACATCCCCGAAAAGGTTATTCATCCCTTCGAAGCGGTTAAATCGTTTCGGATGCCCTGTTGAATGCCCCATTTCGTGAAACAGGACTTTATAATATGCATCCGAAGATTTGAAGTACTCAATCTTGGGTACTGAGATGAGATCAGCGGCTGGTGAATAATAAGCGCGATCTTCCTGGTCACTGAAGATGATATGCGGAGCATTTGCATAGCCTTTAACGAGATCTTCAGCGGCATCATGCAGTTCATTCTGCCGCTCAAAAACAAGACCTTGCAGGGATTCAATGCGTTTAATACCTTTTTCATCAAAATCGGCCTGTTCGGAATTAAAAACATGATAACTTTTCAGAAGGAACGACCTCCTGGATTTCTGAGTTTCTTCATCGATGGAGCAACATCGCACAAATAACGGAATATCATTAAGGTAATCCCTTTTACAGTCGTTATGGATTGATGTATGGAACTTGATTTTTCCGAAATATTCCTTTAAAAATTCGCTTCTAACACCTGATTCACAAAAATTTGAGCGAACCTTTGGATGATTTAACAGTCATTAAATCAACGGTAATTCATAACTTTGAGGGGATGGTACTTGGATTTTTATCAATCTACCGCTAATCCATGGTTTTAATCCAGTGGCCACGACACCGTTTTCTGCAGCAAGTTGCGTGGAATTCGCAGAGAGTGAAATCCTGTTTGGAAGGATGTATTTGAAAGACAAATTGAGAAAATAATTGAAACAAATTCTGCTAACGGTTATTTTAAGTCTTTATGCCGGAATGTCAACGGGTGGTAATACTTTTAATGTTTCCAAAGTTTCAAATAATGGATTCATTGAGAATAAAGGCCAGATCCTTGACCAAAACAACAATCCTAATCCAACAGTTCAATATCTTCTGAATTCCCCCGGAATGAATGTACAGTTGCGGAAGAATGGATTTAGTTATGACATTTTCAGGAATACGGTTTTAGATAACACAAAGCGTAATAAACCTGGTTATGATAGGGATTCAGATATAACAAAAACTTCGTTAACGTTCCATCGGATCGATTTTAACCTGATTGGTTCCAATCCCTTATGTGAGATAGTGACTTCCGAGCCTTCTTCCGATTATCTGAATTATTACACTACAGTAACTCCTACTGAGGGAGTGACGAATGTAAGGTCATTCAAATCGGTAATCTATAAGAACATATATCCGAAAATTGACCTCGAATTCAATTTCAATGAGGACAGGCATTTCAAATATAACCTTGTGGTCTATCCGGGAGGTGATTTGACGGCTGTTCAGATGGAGGTCACAGGCCCGGGAATTGAGCTTTCCTCAACGGGTTCATTAATATTGACAACATCGCTTGGAAAAGTTGAGGAAGAAATTCCATTGAGTTATTATCAATCAAAGGATGCCACAATACCTGTAAAAGTAAGGTTCAGAAGAATAGATGCCAATCATATAGGTTTTTCGATGGATGGGAAAACCAACAATAATGTCAATCTTGTTATTGATCCCAGGCCAAGAAGATTATGGGCCACCTATTATGGAGGAGACCAGCTTGAGTCTTCATTAAAAGGGTGTTCTTATGATAATGTGGGCAATGTAATTATGTCTGGTGAAACAATGTCGGCAGGCAACATTGCAACCTCAGGGGCCCACCAGACAATTTATGGTGGAAACATGGATGGTTTTCTTGTAAAGTTTGATGGAGCAGGGGATCGGTTGTGGGGAACATACTATGGAGGGTCAAATTCCGAAGTCTGGATCAGCTCAACCACAGATAATGCAGGAAATTCCTACATGAGTGGTGAAACACATTCTACCAATAACATATCAACACCTGGTTCATACCAGGAGGTAATGCAAGGCGCATATGATGCCTTTATAGCAAAATTTAACACTAATGGACAACGAATTTGGGGAACATATTACGGCGGATTGGGCAATGAGACTGCAGGTTTTTGTAAGACCGATGATAGCTGTCACATATATTTTGGTGGAGAAACTACTTCCTTAACAAATATAGCAACCCCGGGTTCGTATCAACCTGCATCTGGAGGGTTGATTGATGGTTTTCTTGTAAAGTTTGACAGCAGTGGACAACGTATATGGGCGACCTATTATGGAGGATCAAATTACGATCATATTCAAGATTGCTCGACCCTGCATAATGGAATCGTGTTCATTTCTGGTGAAACCCAATCCACAAATGGAATTTCATCACCAGGTGCATCTCAGCCAATATATGGCGGTGAAGCTATGGATACTTTTTTGGCTTCTTTCACATCAACAGGTCAGAGACTTTGGGGAACATATTATGGTGGAACCCTTGCCGACCGGGCTGGTTGTTGTGCAAACGATACTAATGGCAATGTTTACCTTACCGGTTCAACTATATCAACGAATAACATTTCCACACCAGGTTGTTTTCAGACCGCAATAGGTGGTAACAAGGATGTCTTCCTCGCAAAATTTAATTCAGCAGGATCAAGAGAATGGGGCACGTATTATGGTGGCAGTGATGCTGAAGACTGGGGATATTGCGCAGTTAACGACAGTGGTTATATTTTTATATGTGGACAAACTGCATCTACATCAAACATCGCATCACCCGATGGATATCAAATAATTTATGGAGGGGGAACCAGTGATGCATTTATAGCAAAATTTGCAACGGATGGCCAAAGGGTATGGGGAACATACTATGGAGATATAGGTCATGATTTTGGGACAGCTTGTAATATTGATCCTTGTGGACATCTTTATTTGTTGGGTTATTCAAATTCATTGAATAATATCTCATCACCCGGTGCATTCCAGACATCGATGGCAGGAAATGATGACGATTTTTTAGTAAAATTTGCAGAATGTACCGGCGCTGATCCTGCTCAGGCGATTTCAGGGCCATTAACTGTTTGCCAGAGCAGTATTGGAATTGTTTACACAGTTCCCCCAATTGCCCATGCAAGCGGGTATAATTGGAGTCTACCTGCAGGTTTTACAATAACCGGCGGATTAAATACAAACCAGATCACTCTGAGTATTGCTGGGAATGCGGTGTCAGGGACTATTACAGTATTTGGAATAAGCTGCTGCGAAGATGGAGCACCTTCATCGGTCAATGTGATAGTTCATTCGCGTCCATTGCCTTCAATAACCGGTGATAATGCTCCATGTGAAGGTGAAATCCGGGTTTACACTACCGAATCAGGTATGTCAAATTACCAATGGACATGGTCTGGAACAAAAATTGCAGGAGGAACAATTACTGATAATACGATAACAATCCAATGGAACACCAGCGGGATGCATACTATATCAGTAAATTACGATAATACTGAGGGATGTCAGGGTTTGGTTCCATTTACTTTTGCTGTCACAGTATCACCGAGTTATACAGTAAGTGTAAATATTTCCACTCCTATAACTACAGTTTGTGCCGGAACACCAGTTACATTTACAGCAACCCCTGCTTATCCCGGGAGTACACCTGTTTACTTATGGAAAGTGAACGGCGTTAATGTTGGAACGAATTCTGATACTTACAGCTATGTACCATTGAACGGGGATATTGTAAGCTGTGTTTTAACCTCATCACTGACAACTTGTGTGACCAATAACCCAGCTACCTCCAATTCGGTCATTATGACTGTGGATCCATTGGCCCCTGTCAGTATCTCAATTAATACTCCCAACAATACTATATGCGCCGGTACATCGGTTACTTTTACTGCAACCCCAGGGAATCCAGGTTTGCTGCCAATATATCAGTGGAAAGAGAATGGGGTGAATGTTGGTTCAAATTCTGATACGTACAGTTATATTCCTTTGAATGGGGATATCATAAGTTGTATTCTTACCTCCTCAATTACTAACTGTGTTTCTAATAACCCAGCCTCAAGCAATTCGATTATAATGACTGTTGATGCATCGTTCACAGTGGGAATTTCTATTTCAACTACAACTAGCACGGTTTGTGCAGGAACTTCGTTGACGTTCAATGCAACGCCAACTAATCCTGGATCAACACCTGTTTACCAATGGAAGGTTAACGGATTGAATGTTGGGACGAATGCTATAAGCTATTCCTATGTGCCTTTGAATGGGGATATTGTGACTTGTGTTTTGACTTCATCTTTGACTACCTGTGTTACCAACAACCCAGCCACCAGCAACCCGGTTACCATCACCGTAAACCCGCTTCAGCCGGTGAGTGTGAGCATTGGAGCAAGTGCTTCAACTGTTTGTTCGGGAACTTTGGTGACATTCACCACCACTCCTATAAACGGGGGTTCTTTACCAGTGTTTCAATGGAAACGTAACGGGGAGAATACAGGAACAAATTCCCAGACCTACATTTATGCTCCAACAAATGGTGATATCATAACTTGCACACTGACTTCCTCGCTCACCACCTGTGTTACCGGAAATCCTGCTTCCAGCAATCCTTTATCCATTACTGTGGGCCCTTTGCTTCCGGTAAGTGTTTCTATCGCAGCATCCGCCAATCCAGTTTGCTTAGGGTCGTCGGTTACATTTAACGCTTCACCTTTAAATCAGGGATCTGCTCCAGTTTATCAATGGAAAGTGAACGGCGTAAATTCAGGAACAAATTCAAACATGTTTACGTATATCCCCTCCAACAATGATCAGGTCTGGTGTGTGCTGACTTCCAGCGAACCATGTGCCATTAACAATCCTGCATCCTGCATCCCGTATCCAGTATCTGTTAAACCCTTGCCCCAGGTTACTTACTCCTCCTGCTACGACACAATCACGACAATAACCGCACAGCCTATTAAACTCAAAGGTGGTGTTCCTGTGGGAGGAACTTATTCAGGTCCGGGAGTGAATTCAACCACGGGATATTTTAATCCTTCGGCAGCAGGCATTGGCGTGAAAGCCATCAACTATTCCTATCAGAACATTTACAGTTGCAGCGATTCAAAAACCCGGACGATTACGGTGCAGCCTTCACCTTCGTTTACATGCGGCGGGCTGTTGACGGACATCCGTGATGGTAAGTCCTATCCTACGGTCCTCCTGGGAACCCAGTGCTGGATGCAGAAAAACCTGGATTACGGCAGCGCCATATCCGCAGTCAATCATCAAAAAGACAATTGTCTTGCCGAAAAGTATTGCTATAATGACATGGCCTCAAATTGTTCATTGTACGGCGGGCTTTATCAATGGGATGAGGTGATGCAGTTCATGGATACTCCCGCCCAGCAGGGGTTATGTCCGGCGGGATGGCATATACCCACCCATGCCGAGTGGTTGACTCTGTTCAATTATTACCAGGGACAGGGAATGGCCGGGAAGCCGATTCAGGATACCATTATCAACGGGTTCATGGCTAAAGAAAGCGGAGTGAATTACAGCAATGCTTCCTGGAAATTCCAGGGTTTTGGTGCGATATTCTGGAGTTCCACACCTTCAGGGACATACAAGGCGGTTTCGCATGGAGTGAATGTGATCAATTTTTCGGTGTCGGATTATTATGCCAGCCGCTCGAATGCGTTTGGGGTGAGGTGTCTACACGATTGAAGTATATATTATAAACCAGCGAGTTTACGATCATAAAAAAAGCGTTCCGCCTTTCGACGGAACGCTTGAAGTTTTAAATTATACCGAGTGTCAGAAAGTAATCTTATTTTCAACAATATTTCACTATTTGCAAAACTTTCTATAATAAAAACGATTATAAGTTGTAATCTTAACAATACAAATTCCACTGGAAAAATAATCCAGATTAAAATACCTATATAAGTTACTATCAAGGTTGTTTTATTTTAACTAACATTCAGAAATACAACACATTATATGGCCTATGGCAAATCAGTAATTCTTGCGCCTTACCCTCGTCACCCTCTTTTCCCCCAGTAACCGATCCATGCAAACATACCTCACTCCATCGATCGCGTGATTGAACTTATCCACAGGCTGGTTAATGGTATTCCCGGCCGCATCTTCTTTCCATTTGTAGTTTTTCAGTTCCCTGATCAGGTTGATAGATCTTTTGGTCACCTTAATCCGGAACCGTTTCATGATATCAATGCCGGTTTGGATGCTTTCCGGACCCTTGTATGCTGCCCGGGCATTGAATCCTGATTGCCGGATTTCGAATATGCTTTGTGGCTGGTTGTCACAGACGATATCATCTCCACGGCTTATTTTCAGCTCTGTCAAATGATTTACGATGTCTTTATTAGTAAGGGCCCTTTGGTAAAGGTTTTCATCTGCCCAGATTTCTCCGCCGAACATCCCTACTTTCACAATAACGGTCGGATCATTGGTAAACCCGAAGTCCATTCCATATGCCATCCATTTGCAACCGATAGGGAAGAGGTCTACCGTTTCCCAATTGGTAAATATCAATCCCTTAAGCTGTCCAATTTCCCCAAGTCCATAGATTCTCCAGTAATTTTCGTCTATTGTTTTCAGATGTTCTATCTCGTTGATCACTTCCTTGGGCAGGAACATGATATTGTCCAGGTAAGTCGAATGGATATAGGTGCAATCTGGCCTGGGGATCACCTGATCATATAACCAATGCTCGTCCATCGAGGGATTGTAATCAATGAATATTTGTTTTTCTGTGCGTATGGATAGCTGGATCCAATCTTCGAGGTTCAGTTCATTGGCCTCATTCAGGAATAGGTAGGTCCGTTTGGCCCCGCGTTTCTTTTGAGGCTGGTCCAGGCTCATGAATTCAAACAGATTTCCGTTCAGCTTGTAAGTATTCTCCGTCTTATTGTGATTCCGCACGTCGTAAAGATCATGTTCCTTTAGAATATCAAAGAAATCCCTCATAGCCGTTGCCCTCAATGCCGGCAGACTTTTCCTCACAATAGATATCACCTGGTCCGTGGCTTCGAATGCTTTGACCAGAATAAGTAACTGTAAAATAGAATAAGTTTTACCTGACCGACTCCCTCCCTGGTTCACTACAATTTTAGTAGTTGCTTGATAGTTCCTCTCAAAAACACTGGATACCCGGATTCTCTTCTCCATTTCAATTCTAAATTCAATACTCGTTATTCGAGTATTCGATTATTCTTTTCCAGTACTTCCCTTAACCACCTCAAACGTTATCTTACTAATCCCTTCCTCTGCCGGCTCCAGATCCACAGCAACCCTCTGCAACTTCGGCTGAATAAATTCCTGCAGATCCACCCAAAGCTGAATCTTCTCCTTTGGTTTCATTGTGGCGATATCATCCAGCAGTGTTTCCTCCAGTTTGGCCAATACCTCAGCAATCCGTTCCTTTCGGTCGGACGTTAGCTTGTTCCCGGCTCCCTTCGGTCTCCCTTGGTTCCCGGCAACGAACTGCCCTTTTTTATTTCTATTAGCCTTCATGGTTAATCAATTATCCGTATTTCACTGTAAAATACGGCACTGGTTTTCCTATATCTATCCTGTATCCTGCATCTTGCATCTTGTTTCAAGCGGCTTTCCTGTATACCATCTTCTCAATACAACTTACCGAAATATCATACTCCACACTCAAATCCATCTTGATATCGAAATAGGTCCTCCCGGTTTTTGCCATTTCATAGTACCTGGACTTGACTAGCCATTTCTTGGCAACTTTTCCCGGCAGAATGCCCTTGTTTATGATATCCTCCACATCGATCCCGAAAAGGGAGCGGATGTCTTCCACAATTTTTTGTTCTTCTTTCGTCATTTTGCTTTGTTTTTTCGTGCATTGCTCATGTAACAAACTAATATACAACATATTGCCAAAATGTACGACATGTAAACCACCCCTTGGTGATAGTTTTGTTGCCGTTCGCACCATTTTGCTATATGAGAGCATATTCAACCCCAGCAATCACATTTACGGTAAGCCATATCGATGAGGGAAAAGGAATCCTCCATAAGGTTATCGTTGCCACGGCCGGCAAAGTAAAATCCTACGCTGAGTTTATCGATTCAGAAACTCTTCGCCAGATTTCAGCACTTGGTAATTCCAAACCCAATGGGGTGAAAGCCCGTTTCGGCCATCCCAATATGTGCAGTTCTGCATTCGGTACCTACATTGGCCGTTTCAGGAATTTCCAGGTTGAGAACCTTTCGGTTTTTGCCGATCTCCATCTCGATCCGGTTTGCAAGGACTCTCCCTCGGGTAATCTCTACGATTACATCATGCGGATGGCCCGCAATAATCCCGATATGTTTGGCGCTTCGATTGCGTTTGTTCCGGCTGAATCCGAGGTAACTTATGAGGAATTTCCTTCGACTCGGATTGAAGATCTCCTGGCCACCGACCTGGTGGATGATCCAGCTGCAACGAATTCCTTGTTTTCGGTTGATTCCTTCGCTTACCAGGCTACAGCTTTCCTCGATAATAATCCGGCCATTGCTTTGCTTATTGCCAAGAAGCCTGATATCGTCCTTGAATTTATGTTTAAGTACTTCTCTAAATATGATCTTATGAAAACTGAAATGTTCCAGAAACTCCGCAATCTCTTTAAGGGTTCCGATAACCCTGCCAATGAAACTGCAACCCAGGAAGTCGCCCGCCTCGAAAAGCACTTTGAGGATATGTCTGTGAAAATAGGGGAGGCCTATGCTGATATCCTTGAAAAGGTTCGAAAAAATCCTCTTCAGTTCAAACAGCTTGAAAATGGCGGCCCATTGCCTGCCTCTACTGATTCCATCCTCGAGCAGATCGTTATACGCGACAATCTCACCCTTGAAAACATGTTTGACGATGCCAGGCTCATCGTCCTTGGACAGCTCTCCCAATCAAACTCACTCATTTCTTATTATAATGCCGCCATCGAAAAACTGCAGCAGGATCACCAGGCTGCCCTTGCCACACTTCAGGATAATCACCAAACTTCTTTATCCAGCATTCAGGATCGTGCAACCAATCTTGAATCCCAAATCACAACCCTCCAGGATCAGCTCAAAGCCAAACCAACCATGGTCGACGGGATTGATCCCCAGCTTAAGATCAACAACACCGAAGAATCCTTCGGCAAACGCCTCCTCTCCCAAATGCCCAAAGAACTAAAGGAGAAAATCAAAAAGCACAAGGCATAATCTCAATATCCCGCATCCTGCATCATGCATCTCGCATCCATTAGCAAACCCCCTAATCCCCAACCATATGACAAACATCTTCGCCCACTCCATCAGCCCCGCTTTCAGTAAACAAAATATCCGTGAGTTCTTCACCACTCCTTTTTTCATGGGAGAGGACCTGCGTGGGGCCATCACTGTCCGTACCGACATCAAGGGTACCGAGAAGCTCAACATGATTTCTCGTCCTAACTTCATCACCAAACCAAAGGTTGCCGCCGGCTTCAATCCTCATGGTGCCTTCACGCTTACTCATCCTTCTATCACAGTTCATCCCATGGCCATGGAGTTCGAACAGAACGCCCGGGCTTTCTGGGGTTCAATCCTAGAACAGCTTTTGGCTTCAGGATATAAGGAGGATGATATCGAGCGGATGAAGGAACCCGATGTATGGAACCAGATTATGTTGCCCATCATTGCCCAGGCCGGACAGCAGGATCTCATCCGCCAGATGTTCTTCGCTGATCCTACCAAGGAAATCCTCGAATCGGGGATTCCCAACGGAACGGTCAATGATGACTTCTCTGGCTATACCGGGTTTATGACTCATTTCCTCAATGACCTTTTCAGTGGTCTCATTTCTCCCGCTCAGCACATTCCGATCACTACGGCCACAACTGGTGTGAAAGCTGAGAAGATTCTGACTTACGCTGCCAACAGTGATACTGAAATCACGGTTACAATCAATGGCATCGAGTATTCTCAACCCTATGGTACCTCCGCTGCCTCAACGGTTGCTGCCTGGCTAGTGACTCATAAAATCACCATTGAAGCTCGTTCAGGAATCAATGGGGTTATCGTGACGAATCCATCCGGCGCTCAGATCAAAGTTGTCAGCCGTTACAAAGGACAGTCTTTCACTGCTACCGCTGAATCTGATGGTAATGGAACGTTCACTCCCTCCGGGATTGTCGCTGCCGTTAAGCCGGGTTCTCTGGCCAGTGATGAAGCGGATAATACCCTCGAAGCTATGATCGATGCAGCTCGTCCCGAGATGCATGAGTTTCCCCTGGTGTTCATGGTGACGCGTTCTCTCTGGCGCAACCTGGTCCACACGATCAAGAACAAAACCGGTGATCTTCCTCTTACCATGATGCTTAACGGTGTCAACGTTCCAAGCTATGAAGGCTATCCGGTCCTGATTCGTCCCGACTGGGATACCTGGATTGCCGGCTATGAAAACGGCATCCTGCCTCACCGTGCTCTTTTCACCACCCAGAAGAACATGATCTTCGGCACCGACGGACTCCTCGACAACGAAGACATCGAAACCTGGTACAACCCCGACCTCCAGGTCCGCCGCTACAGGGTTCAATATAAGGCTCAGACCGCCTATCTGCACCCCGAACTCCTCGTCCTCGCCGGCTTCGGTGAATAATCATCCAGTTGCCTAGCAACCCAGTAATCCAGTAATCCAGTCATCCAGTTACCCAGTAACCCAGTCATCCATCATCCCATGTCCGCCCCACGAAATCCGAATCGCTCTCCCCGCCACTTCGAATTCAACTACTCTCCCGTATTGAACCTCTTCGATTCGGATTTCGTGGATCTCCGTTACAAATACAAAGACTACGTCCCATTTGGCGACGACAACAACCTACCTCGCCAACTCATCAAACTTGCACGCGAAGTCCCGGTTCACCGTGCAATACTAAACTCTAAGACCAGCTATATTTCCGGACAAGGCATTCAGTCGACCGATGCCGCTACCCGTCGGTTTCTGGAACATCCTAATAATATCAAGGAGTCCTTTGCCTGTGTTCTGAAAAAGCTGGTCTTTGATTACCTCACTTTCGGTAACTGCTATTATGAGATTGTTACCAACCGCAAGCAATCTTTTGTTTACTGCTATCATCAGGATGCAACTCATGTTCGCCTGCATGTCGACGGAAATCATGCAATGATCCATCCCTATTGGGATATGTATGCTGGCATGAAGGATGAATACCTGCAGGTAGTTTCTCTTTTCCCTAAAGCTTCGAAAGGTAAGGATGGCTTATATCATTCGATCATTCAGCTGAAGGATTACGAACCTGAATTCTTTTACTACGGTGTTCCTTCTTATTTCGCAGGCGTCCGCAACATCATCATTGCTGGTCTTACCAACGTTTGGAACCAATCCCGCCTCGAATCTTCTTTCGCTACGGCCGGATTGCTAATCATCCCTGGTGTCAACTCAGATGAAGCTGCTGATGAGCTCGACAAACTTTTCAATGAGTACAAAGGTGCCTTAGGTTCCAAGGCCAGCGAGATCATCATTCAGTACCTCTCAGATCTGGCTCCCGGTATCAGTTCTCAGGAAGCTAAGTTTATCGCTTTTGAAAAGCAGGTCGAAGGAAACTGGCTTGCCCTCCACACCCAGGCCGAAATCTCTCTCATTACTATTCATAACTGGTTTAAAACCTTAACCCCATATTCCGATGAAAAATCGACATACGATGCCGGTCGTATTCTTAACGAATATGAAGTCGCGATGGCCACGGTTATTCAGCCCATTCAGGAAATATTCATTCAATCTATTCAAGCCACGCTCTCGGCTTATGGCATATCACTCAAAGACTTCGAGATCATCAACAAACCACCCATCTCCCGCATCAACCCCATGAAATACGTCTGGGAAGTCCGCCGCGA
>JBAXLI010000094.1:0-13310 GCA_037134895.1 Bacteroidota bacterium | reverse complement strand
GGGATTGGGGATTGGGGATTGGGGATTAGGGATTAGGGATTGGGGATTGGGGATTAGGGAACACCTTATACACCAGCCCCCAACCCCCAACCCCTAACCCCTAACCCCTAACCCCTAATCCCTAATTTCGTACCTTTGCACCATGTCATCAACCAGCGTTGCATTCCAGCATTTCGGCTGCAAAGTTAACTTTGCTGAGGCTTCTTCGATCTCCGGGGAATTCCGGGATAAAGGATTCGAGTTGAAGGACCACAAAGAAGTTGCCGATATCTATGTAATCAGCACCTGCGTTGTGACAGCTGTCGCCGAAAAGAAATGCAGGGCGGCCATCCACCATGCGCACAGCCTTAATCCGCATGCAAAGATCGCAGTCATCGGTTGCTTTTCCGAACTTAAGCCAGGGGAACTTCAGCAGATTGATGGTGTCGACCTCGTACTAGGCAATAATGCCAAATACAACCTCTTCGAAGAGCTTGAAAAACTCAGTAATCATGATTATCACGGTGGACTGAGATCCTCCCTGAATGCTGACAGTGAATTTGTACCATCGTTTTCCTACGGAGACCGCACACGTTCCTTCCTGAAAATACAAGACGGATGTGACTACTACTGTTCTTATTGTACGATCCCTTTTGCAAGGGGGCACAGCCGCAGTGATTCAATTGAACATCTTCTGACATCAGCAGAAAATATCGTGAGCAAAGGCATTCGTGAAATCGTACTTACAGGTGTCAATATCGGCGATTTCGGGAAGCATAACGGGGAAACCCTGTTGCAGCTTCTGCAGGCGCTTGACCAGGTAAACGGCCTCTCGAGGATCAGGATATCCTCTGTCGAACCTGATCTTCTCACCGATGAAATTATTGATTTAACTGCAGGTTCAGGTAAGATCATGCCTCATTTCCATATGCCGCTTCAGTCAGGATCAGGCAAGATTCTGAAAGCCATGAAACGCAGGTATGATCCTGAGCTTTATGCCGGCAGGGTTGAGAGGATCAAAAAAATAATGCCCCGGGCCTGTATTGCTGCAGATGTGATTGTGGGCTTTCCCGGTGAAACCGGCCAGGATTTCACAGAGACTTTTCAATACCTTGAAAAACTTGAGGTTTCGTACATGCACGTATTCACATATTCAAAAAGGGAGAACACCTTGGCTTCCAAATTAAGCGATGTTGTTCCCGATAAGATGAAAAAGGAAAGAAGCAGGGAGCTTCATCATCTGTCGGACCTTAAAAAACATTCATTTTATCAGCAAAACACAGGCATTGAAACCAGCGTTCTGTTTGAATCTGATAACTCCAACGGCTGGATGCATGGTTTTACCGAAAACTATATCAAAGTTAAAACGAAATTCGACCCGGCTCTAGCCAATCAGATCAGAAAAGTAATTCTTAATGAGATGGATGAACATGGGATCTATATCACCGAATAATTCATAATTTAGCTACATAAATCTCGCCAACCACCACCAACAACCAACAACCAACAACCAACAACCAAAAACCAACAACCAAAAACCAGGTAACCAACTAACATGGACCTCAAACATCTCACCGAACAAACCTGCCTGGTTGCCCTCGAAGCCGGTGAATTTCTCCGGAAAGAGAACCGCAAACTCTCATCCGCCGATATAGAGATGAAAAGCTTTAACAACCTTGTTACCTACGTTGACCGTGAGTCGGAGGCGATGATCGTTGACCGGCTTTCAAAAATACTGCCTGGCTCTGGTTTTATTGCTGAAGAAAATCCCGATCTCAATAAGGCTGAATTTACGTGGGTCATTGACCCTCTTGATGGTACAACAAACTATATTCACGGAGTGCCCTTGTATTGCGTCAGCATAGGACTCATGCAGCAAAACAATTTACTGGCCGGAGTGGTTTACGAGGTAAACCTGGATGAGTGCTTTTATACCTGGGAAGGCGCTGCTTCCTACAAGAACAAAGAAACGATAAGGGTTTCAAAAACGCCTGATGTCCTGGGCTCGCTGTTTGCTACCGGTTTCCCATATCATGATTACGGGCGGATGGAGGATTACCTGGATATCTTCAGGTATATGATGCATCACAGCCGGGGCATCAGGAGGCTTGGTTCTGCAGCTGCTGACCTGGCCTATGTCGCAGCCGGACGGTATGATGGTTTTTATGAATACGGATTAAGTGCGTGGGATGTTGCTGCCGGAACCCTGATTGTTCAGAATGCCGGCGGAAAGGTGAGTGATTTTTCGGGAGAGACAAACCATATCTTTGGCAAAGAGATCATTGCTACAAACAACTATATCCATAACGAATTTCAAAACTTGTTCACAAAATGGAAGAACGGATAAAACTGATTCAGGGCGACATTACCACAATGCAGGTCGATGCAATTGTGAATGCAGCAAATTCATCGCTGCTTGGTGGTGGCGGAGTTGACGGAGCCATACATCGTGCGGCCGGGCCCGGACTTGCTGAAATATGCAGGTTGCTTGGCGGTTGCGAAGTGGGTGAAGCCAAGGTTACCCCAGGTCTTCATCTCCAGGCAAAATATATCATCCACACTGTTGGCCCGGTCTGGAAAGGCGGGAACAGCGGGGAGGAAGAAAAGCTTGCCAACTGTTACCATGCCAGCCTTGAACAGGCAAAACAGCACAATTGTGAAACAGTTGCATTCCCGAACATAGGAACCGGGATTTATCATTTTCCAAAACAACTTGCCGCCGAAATTGCCATCAGGGAAACCAGGGCATATCTTGCCGCAAACAGCCTCCCGCTCCAGGTGACCTTTGTTTGTTACGATGAGGAGAACTTTAGCATATACAGGGATCTGCTGAACATATGAGGTCATGGCCGGCTCCAGTGAACAAAAAAGAAGAAGCAACTTTGATACTGCCATTCAGGCTAGCGGACTATCGATCATTATAATCAGCGGACTTGCTCTTGCCGGCTGGATCAGTGGGCATACTGCTCTCGCCAGCATTTATTCAAGGTACATCCCTATGGCGATGGCAACATGCATTTTATCTTTGTTCTTTGGAATCTTCCTTCTCATCGGAGCGTATTCATTTACCGGCAAATATTATCGCGCTGCAGTGATCTCGATGCTGATTGTCTTTTCTTCTTATGCCCTGTGTAAATTTCTGGAATATTTCATCAGGGTTGAATTAACTCTCGATAACCTTGTCTTCCCGATAAAAGATGCCCTGGGAAGATCGTCAATGAACCGCTCCTCCCCGATATCAGGCCTGCTCTTTTTTATATGCGGAATTACAGCTTTGATTAAAATGTATGGAGGCAAGAGGTTAGTTTATCTGAACACGGTTTGCGGACTGGGTCTTCTTATACTCTTCTCAGGTTTTACAGGTGTTATAGGCTACCTGCACGACACTCCTCTTTTTTATGGCAGCAGGATTATCCCTGTTTCTTTTCCAACAACCCTTGTATTTTTACTACTGGGTATTGGGTTTATCGGAGTAGGTGGTTCAAGGACCTTTCTGCTCAAACCACTTACCAAAGACATTC
Source organism: Bacteroidota bacterium (assembly GCA_037134895.1). Taxonomy (GTDB): domain Bacteria; phylum Bacteroidota; class Bacteroidia; order Bacteroidales; family FEN-979; genus CAIRDP01. The sequence continues at coordinate 9,810 of JBAXLI010000094.1, read as the reverse complement.
CCAGTTCCAGGTTACTTCGCGCAATATTGCCCGTTGTAATCCTCTCTTTGCTTGCCGATGATATTCTGAATCTGGCGCTTACGAGATTTTTCACGGTTACACCGGTTTTTATATCAGCTTCCCTGGCCCTTGTTATAGTTCCTTTATCGGCATGGGTTACCGTTAGCGTATCAAAGCTTGTTTTCAGAAGAGCAGATGTTGCTGAACTGGGAAGTAAAAAAGCGGAAGCAGATTTACAATCCAGCGAATTGCGACACCGGTCCATGCTCGAAAACCTTGGAGAAGGTGCAGGACTCGTTGATCCTGATGAAATGTTTGTTTTTTCAAACCCGGCTGCTGAAAGGATTTTCGGAGTCTATCCAAACAAACTGCATGGGCATAATCTTAAGGAATTCCTGCTCCCTGAACAATTACCCGGCTTACTTGCAGAAACAGAGAAACGTACCAATGCCATACAGTCCACTTATGAACTTGATATCATAAGGCCCGATAAGAAAGTAAGGAACCTGCTTGTAACTGCCACCCCCCAGGTGAATTCACAGGGAACCTTCACCGGAACTTTCGGCGTTTTCAGGGATATTTCAGAAAAAAAAGAAATTGATGCAAAACTGGAAAAATTCGCAAAAGACCTGCAGGAATCAAATGCTACAAAAGATAAATTCTTCTCAATAATCGCCCATGACCTGAAAGGTCCCTTCAATGCGATTCTCGGGCTATCGAACCTGTTGGTAACACAATATCACTCATTTGATCCACAGGAGATCGAAGATACCCTGAATACCATCAAAAAGTCCTCCGAAAAAGCTTTTGAATTAGTCGAAAACCTTTTAGTATGGGCCAGTTCACAAACCGGACAAATCCCATTTGATCCGCAGGTAATTAATCTTTCAAACATTATCAAAGGAAACATAGCCCTTCTCGAACCCCAGGCTTTTCGTAAAAACATACGAATTCAAACCAATTGTCCGCCTGATCTCAGAATCTCAGGTGATAAGCAAATGATCAGTACTGTGTTACGTAATCTTGTTTCAAATGCAATCAAGTTTACACCCGGTAAAGGAGAAGTTCATGTGAACGTGCATAAGTCAGACGGCCAGGTTACTGTGTCGGTGAAAGACACCGGAGTTGGCATCAGGCAGAATGACATCCCCAAACTCTTCCGTGTCGACAGTAAATACAGTACCAGCGGTACTGAAAACGAAAAAGGGACAGGCCTTGGCCTGATCCTTTGTAAGGAATTTATTGAGAGGCACAAAGGCATAATCTGGGCCGAAAGTACTGAAGGGAAAGGAAGCACATTTAACTTTTCAATTCCTCAAACCTGATCATGATCATTTTTTACACATTGCAATAATCAAGTGTCAGTGCTTCTAAAGAATTTCTAATCCAAGGTAATTTGCTTTGCAAGAAAGATTAATTTTGCCGGCTGTTTTACCGGAAATAATTTAAACCGGGTAATATGAAAAAGCCCGCAAAAGAATCTCCATTTAAAAGGCTCAAGCTGCTGTTCATAGGCAAAGCAAGGGATGTCAACGACAACCGGATATTCCAGCATCTCACCCTGATTGCCTTCTTTGCCTGGATCGGCCTCGGTTCCGACGGCCTCTCATCTTCATGCTACGGCCCTGATGAAGCCTACCGCTTTCTTGGTGGCTATCACCGGCTCTCGATTTTCATCGCACTGGCAATTGTTGTTACCATTATTATCCTCAGTACAAGTTACTCCCAAATCATCAAACTCTTTCCCTCGGGTGGAGGAGGTTATAAAGTCGCATCCAAACTGTTATCTCCGCAGCTTGGTATGGTTTCAGGCTGTGCGCTAATAGTCGACTATGTTCTTACTATTTCCATGTCGGTTGCCGCAGGTGCTGACGCTATATTCAGTTTTCTCCCCGTTTCATATCATCCCTATAAGATCTTTTTTGCCCTTGCCGGAGTGCTGGTGCTCATTGTCATGAATCTCAGGGGGATAAAAGAATCTGTGTTTTCACTTATGCCGATATTCATTGTGTTTGTTGCCATGCATGTATTCCTGATCCTGTATTCATTTTTCAGGCACTCTGTCATGCTGCCTGAACTCTACACTGATTCGGTCAGGGATTTTCAGGATGCAGGCAAATCACTTGGATTCGCTGGAGTCATGGTGCTTATGCTGAGATCCTACAGTATGGGCGCCGGTACTTATACTGGTCTGGAAGCGGTAAGTAATTCAATTCCCATCCTGAAAGAACCCAGGGTAAAAACAGGTTTGACAACTATGAGATATATGGCAGTCTCGCTTTCTGTCATGGTTGTAGGGCTTATGTTTTCGTATACATTTTTTAATGTCACCCCATCGCCCTTGAAAACAATGAATGCATCACTCCTCGAGGCGATGACAGCAGGATGGAACAAGGGGCTCGCCAGTACCTTTATGTATGTCACCCTGATCTCCGAAGCAGCGTTGCTGATGATAGCTGCCCAAACCGGCTTCCTCGATGGTCCGAGGGTAATGTCGTCCATGGCGGCCGACAACTGGTTTCCCCGCAAATTCGCCGTTCTCAGCGACCGCCTTGTAACTCAGAATGGTATCATTTTCATGGGAGCAACAGCGCTTGTATTCCTTGTCGCCACAAAGGCTTCGGTAGGCATTCTGGTCATCCTTTACTCTATAAACGTGTTTATCACATTTGCCCTTTCCCAGGCAGGTATGGTACGCCATTGGTGGCTGGTTCGCATCACCGACAAAGGATGGATACGCCGTATGCTCATCAACAGTATTGGACTGATCATCACGGTTTTTATCCTGGCTATGGTGGTTGTAACCAAGTTCCGGGAAGGAGGCTGGATCACCATTTTAATAACATCCGCCCTCATTTACCTTGTTGTAAGCATTAAAAAACATTACAGGAGGGTCGAAAAAATGGTCGTCAGGTTTAACAACAAAATGTTCACACAGATTGACCGTGAAATAGCAGAATGCAAGAAACTACCTGCCCGCCGGCCGAGGTTTAAACCCAAAGCGAGAACCGCCGTACTCTGCGTCAACAGTTACAATGGCACCGGGATCGCAGCCTTTAAATCGATCCTCAGCGATTTCCCTCAATACGAAAATTTCATCTTTCTTGAGGTCGGCATTGTTGACTCAGGGAATTTCAAAGGTATTGGGGAGTTATACAATCTCGAAGCCCAGGTCAAAGAGAACCTTCTCGAATACAAGCATATGGCTGAAAGCCTGGGTTATTATGCCGAGATCTCTTACAGTATAGGAACCGACGTTGCCGACGAGATCAAGGAACTTTCAAAAAAGATCAAGCTGAAACATCCTGAATGCGTATTCTTTATCGGCCAGTTCATACTTCCCAGGACCACTGCCCTTCAGCGTGTTCTGCACAACCAGGCCCAGCTTGCCATTCAGAACCGCCTGGCACATAAGGGGTTCATCCTGGTGATGATCCCGGTGAGAGCATATATTCATCTCGAAGGGTGATCATTTGATCAGCATTGCATAATAATTTCATACATATCAGCCATGAAAAACATTCCTTTTCAAACTATTAACTGGCCCGACATTCCCAAAGTTGAATATAAGGGGGAAACCGGCACTTCATTCTGGCAAACAGTTCAGTTCGAAGGGCTCAGGGTAAGAATTGTCGAGTATTCCATGGGCTACCTCGCGGATCACTGGTGTCGGAAGGGTCATATTGTGCATTGTTTGCAAGGTGAATTTGAAAGCGAGATGGAAAATGGCAAAACTGTTAAAATGAGCCAGGGAATGACCTATGTAGTTTCAGATGAACTCAGCTCCCACCGTTCAGTTTCGAAAAACGGGGTCAGTCTTATGATCATTGACGGGGATTTTCTGAAAAAATAAGAGATTCTCAACAAACATCAGTTGACGAAACCTCATGGCTGTCAACCAGGGACATGACAAGTGAGAATAAAAAAACTGAAGCTTTGAAAGTTTACTGGCTCATATCATGTCTCAGCAGCAGGGACGTGCATACCGAGGAAATAACCAGGCGCAGTTCAGGAGCCAGATCTTTCTTCATATAAACTTTTCCGTTACCGGCGACAGATACTGCGGCAATGGAATGCTGGTCTTTGAAGAATTCGAAACCCCAAACCTGTCCGGCCAGCCATTTGGCCTGTCCTTCCAGCCTTGTCACCCCACGTATGATAATCTCTGTCCCGTTCCTGTCCTTTAACAGTCCGCAACCCGCATTTTTGTCGAACAGCAAATCCGCATCGGTAAGCATGAAATTCCAACACTTTACAGTATCCCCTCCGGGAATGATGCAGCCGGCAAACGTATCTTCATACTTAAATGACAATCCCATGAACCCATTCAGGAATTCGGTTTCGTAATTCAGAAATTTGCTCACTGCCACGACGCTGCCGTTCAGGCTGTCGGGTGTAAACTGGGTAAAACTGATCTTTTCCTTCGCCATCCTGAAGCGGTTCACAAACCCGAAGTCGTACCCTGCTGGCCAGCCTCGTTTTGATTTTGAAGTAGAGAATCCGCCGTATCTGATAACCTGATTAAACTGCCATCCTTGCTTCCCTTTAACATCCATGATATCGCAGTTTGATTTGAGCTCATCGGAAATGACGATGTTCTGCGATCTCAGGAACAGCGGAACAAGAATCATAAAAACAAGAACATACCTTTTCATAATCTTCATTTTCAAGAAGGGAAATTAATGATATTTAGCCGTACCTCGATGTCACCTTTTAAAAATTCGGAAATCCTCAAGGATTTTGTGGATTTCATAGAAAAATTTCCATGCACAATCTCTTCATACTTAATCAATTCAAAGACATAAGCCCGACACAAGAATTTTGTAATTTTACGGAATGAGGATGAACGGAAAACGCAGAATTACCGATTAAAACCAAATTAGATATTTATCTAAACAACTATCTCTATGAAACCCCGTATTCTTTTTTGTTTAACTGTTTTCATGATCATGCAAAATTGCTTCGCCCAGGAAATAAGCAGCTGGCGCGAAAGAGATCGCACAGGGGTTTCATCCGAAACCCGGTTGCTTAAATCATGGCCTGAGGGCGGACCAGTCCTTTTATGGACCAATTCCGACCTTCTGAAAGGTAATTCATCCGTTTCATTTGGAAACGACACCATTTTCATTACCGGGATGAAGGACTCCCTGGATATTCTCATAGCCCTTGACATGAAAGGGAATATCCTGTGGCAGACTCCAATGGGCAGGTCATGGACCGGGTCTTACCCTGAAAGCAGAGCCACCCCGACGGTGGAAGGGAACAGAGTTTATACCTGCAGCGGATATGGGGACCTGGCATGCATCAATGGATCCAATGGCAAGATAATATGGTCTTATAAGGCCAGTGAGAAGAACAAAGGCACTTACGGGAGATGGGGGATTGCAGAATCCCTGCTGATCGACGGGGACAAGTTGTATTTTTCGCCTGGGGGCCCAGAAACGATGACCATAGCTATTGATAAAAGAACAGGCTATCTTTTATGGAGATCGCCTTCTCTTGATGACAAACCAGGTTATGTTTCACCGATACTGATCGATTATGCCGGTAAAAGGATGATCGTGAATGTTGCAATGAAGCATGTTTTTGCCATTGACGCTTCTGATGGACAGATCCTGTGGACTGTTGTCAACGAGAGGCCAAAGTCTCTTAACCCAAACTGGGAACTGATCAAATGTGTTACCCCGTTGTACAATCAGGGGAAAGTTTATGTGACCGGAGGATACAATACAGACGGGATGATGATAGCTATTTCTTCAGACGGAAAGCAGGGAAGTGTGGCCTGGACAGACAGCATACTGGATAACCATCACGGAGGTGTATTGCTGATCAACGGTTATATTTACGGTTCAAATTGGCTTAACAATGGCGACGGGAACTGGTGCTGTATTGATTGGGAAACCGGAAAGAAGAAATGGGAAGAGCATTGGCAGAACAAGGGGTCTGTCATTGCAGCAGAAGGGATGCTATATCTTTACGATGAAAAAAAAGGCACGGTCGGGCTGGTGCGGGCTACACCCGAAAAATTCGAACTGATCAGCAGCTTTAACGTAACGCAAGGAACACAGGGACCCTATTGGGCACATCCTGTGATCCACAAGGGAATTTTATATTTGAGGCATAACAATGCCTTGATGGCTTATGATATAAGAGAGAAATAATCAGACCTGGCCCAATGAGCTGATGTCTTGATACCGGCCTCATTCGTTTAAAATGCCAGCCGGTATTGGGGTTTGATTAAGAGCGGTAAATGGGACTCGAACCCACGACCCCCAGCTTGGGAAGCTAATCTGCATGTTCTATACTATCTGTATTTACTGATGTTTTAAAGACTGATATAATTTTGCGCATAACTGTGCGCATAACAAATATTTATTCAGTCTTTCCTGGTTTGCTTCGGATTGCTCAGTAAAATCAAGGGAAAGCGGTTATTTATCATCAAATTTCAGAAGGAAATCTTGCAACTCGAACAGAAGTTCCCGAATTTGTTCTGCGGATGGAATAGTTAGGGCCCAGGAGAGTTCAGATAACTCAGAGGTATATGTTGAAGCTATGGCTGGCCAGAATTGATCAATTCCGGCAAAGAGCGGACATTTGCTCAAGGGATGTGTAAGCCATTCCCCGGCAAAGGTTACGTTCGCCTGATCGTCGGCCATCACATTCTCGACTAATGGAAATGATGCCTCAGACAGTAAGCTGGTATGAAGATCCGGAAGGTTGTATAATTTGTAGAGGTCATAGAAATGCCGGACTTTTTTCTTTATGGCTTCCTGGCCAGTATATGAAAGCCTAACCAGGGAGAGCAGTTTCTCGAAGAAAGTCCGCTCACGGCTGAGAACCTGCAATTGAAACGGATGTAGCTGGTTTTCTTCAATAAAGTTAATGAATCCGTTCTCTCTCAGAAACTTAGCCACATAGGATTCAATGCTTGCGATTTCAAACGGGACCGGATGAGTGAAGGAATTAATTTCCAGCTGGATCTCTTCCTTTACATTTCCAAGGTCATCGACCGGGTTGGTTTTGGGATACTTGTAAAACGTTTTGCGGTTTCTTCCTCTCTTCTCTTCTGAGAGATGGTTAGGTTGATATTCCAATCCGGCTGTAATGGATTTCTCGACAGACTTGATAAGTTTATTGAGCCGGTAATCGTTCATCCCCTCCCCTTTCAAGATAGCAAGGTCAACATCCTCGGAAAACCGATCGATGCAATTGAAGGCTTTGGACAGGGAGGTTCCCCCTTTGAATACAACCTTGTCACGAAATTCGGATAGAGCCAGGTTGCGGAGGACCAAGGTCACCCAGTAATCCTTTTCGATCAGGACCGGACGCATCCTGAAGCTTGCTGCAGCAGCCTGTAACGCTTCATGAAATTCTGGTACCTGATGAAATGTCATGCGATCTTCCATTTTAGTTTATTGGGCAATACAGATTGATCAATCCCAATGTTATACCTGGATAAGGGATTCAATGATCTGTACAAAGATACAATACTCATACCAGGGATGATATTTTCAATAACCGCTCCAACCAAGGCACGCACAGACGGAGGATAATTAAATGAAAGTCGGACCAGGTTGCGGACCTCCTTATCCTCAAGCTTCAGGATAGTGGAGACCAGGAGTTTTAATGCCTCCGAAACAGAAACGTCAGGGATTGATTTGATATCTTTAAAGGCATCGAGGATCTGAAGCAGCTTAACATCCTCATAAGTAAAGTTGAAATCACGCTTAACATAGCGGATATTATACCCGTTTAATGTTTTATCAGGCTGCATGGACCTACGGGCGATCATAAGAGTATTAGAAACCTGGGAAGTCAAACCGAGGGCATTATAGGCTGTAAGTCCGGTCACATATCCCACTGTTTCCCCCCTCTTTTGAGTCAGAGCAAGAATGACCTGGTTTTCGTCTGGTTTCAGATCTCCGAAGACTGACTTAACAGGCTTGAAATAATTTCCACGGGATAACCTGGCGATCTGGCCATCCTTGGCCATCCGGCTAAGAGATTTGGCCAATGCAAGAGAATTCCCCTTTCTCCCCGAAAATGAAGAGTAATTGAATACCTTTCCAGGCTGAAGCTTATCAACCTGCTGTTTGACTATTGCTGCAATTGCTTTCATACTCGTATACTAAAACACTACAAAAGTACACTAATTAGTTCTATTTGTCAAGTTTTTTGTATTATTTACTTGACTTTTTGTAAACTAACAATCTGTAATTAAAGTACGATCAATTTCGGTAATAGGCTAAATTTGCTGTGTAAATGGATACCCACTATAAGGTATTAGTATCACTATATCTAAGGTATGCCCGAGAATCTCTATATTATTGGCAATGGTTTTGATCTACATCATGGGGTCATGTCAGGATATGAAGATTTCCGTGAATACCTTTCACAGGTCGACAGGGGGATTTTAAAAGATTTAAACACTTTCCTGGCCTGCAAAAATTTGTGGGGTGACTTTGAGAACAATCTGGCATATCTATCTCGTGAAAGGTTACTCGAAGAAGTTGACATGTGGCTGCCGAAATTAGAACCTGATGACGATACGTTCTCAGCTGCAGATTTTGAAATCGCATTGGAGCAGGCCACAGGAAGAGTATGGAGTTTTACTGAAGGGCTTAAATATCGTTTTCATAAATGGATTCGAACACTATACTTGCCCAAAGGACATAAATGGAAAACGTTGGAACTGGACAGATCTGCTGCCTACATTACTTTTAATTACACAGACTTCTTAGAATCTTTGTATGAAATCCCATCCAGCCAGATCATTTATCTGCACGGGAACCGGAATAACAAAACAGGTTCTTTAATCCTGGGTCATGGTCAGAACCCTGATAAAAACTTCGAAGAATGGTTCCATAAAAACAGGAATAAGAAACGCTTTAGGGCTGTTTTAAAGAATAGGCAGGGGAATTATTTCCCAAATCACAGATTAACTTACCTGGCCTATTTTAACGAAAATGAGGTAAACGGGAACTGGCAACATTCGACTCGCTATTACGCCGTTGATCGTGTTGTAGGAGAGATTGAGAAATACTATGAGGAATCAGGTAAAAACTTTAATATTGTGTTGAAGAAACATGATCAGCAATTTCGTGGATTAAAGGACATAAAAAAGATTATTGTCATGGGGCATTCTCTGTCGGCCATTGATATCCCCTATTTCAAAAAGATTTATGAAGAAAATGAAAATCCACAAACAATCACATGGGAAATAAGTTACTTTAGTGATTCAGACAAAATAAATATCAATCGATTTCTAAAAGTACTTCAAATAGAAAGATCAACAGTGTCTCTTTTTCAGTTGACAAATAGACAGATAAATAAATAGGGCGGCTCATTTATGCGTTGCATAACTTGTTAATCATTTTTGATTCTAATGCGTGAGTTCGTCCTTGCCTCTTGGCAAAAATCAGGGTAGCCAAGGGATTTGGTAGGTTGACAAAACCGAAGAATACCAATCTGGTTGAGTGAAGGTCGCTAGTCGGCCTTCGCTTTTTCGTTTTTAGAGGAACATTTCGTTTGACCGGAAAACATTTTCCGTCTTAAAAAGAAATGAATCCTCCGGTATAGATGGCCGGAGGACCCATTTGCACTTACCCCCAGATTTGATAACGGGGAATATCGTTTAACAAGATGAAGTTGCGCAGCTCCCGGGCGGTGGCAAACTTATACATTGCTGCGGTTTTGCCACTGGGTGCATAGATATTGAGTTTGAAGATGGCACTGGGCTTTTCGCCCGGGCCGAATGAAATGGTCCCTGTCCGCTGGACAGTATTTAAAAGAACTTAAGGATATTATTGT
>JBAXLI010000093.1:0-13613 GCA_037134895.1 Bacteroidota bacterium | reverse complement strand
AATTATTCGCAATATTGTTAATTTTATTGGTGCTCATTACGGCTTCGCCGAACGTCACTCGTAATTCGTAATTCGTAATTTTTTGAAGTTAATCGTCGACCTATATAAAACAAAGGACCTCTACTCCGGTCTGGGTCAGTACTCGTTGAATTTTGCCAATGAGCTGCTGAAGTACGCACCCTCGGGGCTGGTCCCGCGTTTTCTTTACCCGGCGGGTTTCCCTTTTCCGAAAGATCAGGGCGCTGAGTGGTACAGGGCAGCATTCTGGCAACGGTTTTTGCCTGTACTGAGTCCGAAAGCTGAGATCTGGCACAGCCTCCACCAGTTTCCATCCCATCTCCCACATCCGCAGTCAAACGTGATACTTACCGTTCACGACCTGAATTTCCTTACCGGGAAAGAACCCTCCAAAGCAAGAAAATACCTCAGAAGGCTGCAGAAGAATGTCGACCGTGCCCAGGTGGTTACTGTGATTTCCGATTATACGGGAAGGGTGCTGAATGAAAATATTGACACCCGGGGTAAAAAGATCATCACCATACATAACGGGGTGAGCCTGGAACCCAGGCCTGAAGCGAAAAAACCACACTGGCTGCCGGATAAACCGTTTTTCTTCTCTCTTTCGGTTTTCAAGGAACAAAAAAATTTTCACAGCCTCCTTCCGATGATGCAGCATTTCCCCGACCACCTGCTGGTTCTTGGAGGGAATAACCAGACTCCATACGGTGGCAGGATACGGGAAATGATATTGGATTCATCCGTTTCGGGAAACATCATACTCCCCGGGACCCTGAATGAAAACGAAAAATACTGGCTTTACAATAACTGCAAAGCATTCCTCTTCCCTTCGCTTGCCGAAGGGTTCGGGCTGCCTGTAATCGAGGCCATGCTTGCCGGCAAGCAGGTCTTCCTGAGCCGGGAGGCGAGCCTTCCTGAGATCGGAGGGGTGATGGCATTTTACTGGAACAGCTTTGATGCTGGGGATATGGCTGCCGTAGTGCGGCAGGGGCTGGAAATGCGTGAAAAGGAGCCCGGACTTTACCGTGACGAAATAATCGCCTATGCATCCAGGTTCAGCTGGGAGCATTGTATCCTGAAATTTCTTGAATTATACCGTTCGATTCAGCCATAAGCTCGGTTTTTTTTCAGAACTTCGTATTTTATACCATATTATGTCTGTCCCCAATAACCTTACAGCCCTTTTTCAATCAAGCATCAGAAACAACTGGGATAACAGGGCATTATCCGATTACGGCGGATCAGAATACACCTATAAAGATGTTGGCCGCAACATCCTTGCCATCCATGATATTTTCAGGAAAAACAACATTCAGAAAGGCGACAAGGTTGTTCTCCTGGGAAAGAATTCGGCTAACTGGGGCATCATATATATCGCGACCGTCACCTACGGAGCCGTGATAGTACCTATCCTGCCTGATTTTAAACCAGCTGACGTTCATTATATTACAACCCATTCTGATGCGACAATGATGTTCGTTGAGGAATTCATCTTCAAAGAACTCAGCATGGCCGAACTGCCTCTCGTCAGGGTGGCGTACAGGATACAGACTAATGAGGTGCTTTTTAATCGAGATGGGCAGGATAAACTGGATGCGGGATACAGGATGCAGGATGTAGTACCGGAAATGATAAAATTCGAGGAGTTTTCGGCGGATGAGGTTGCGGTGATCTCCTACACTTCAGGAACGACAGGTTTTTCGAAAGGAGTAGTTCTTCAGCATAAGAGCCTTTACGGGAACATTCTTTATGCCCACAGGAACATGCCCTTGAAACCCAAGGACAAAATCCTTTCGTTTCTTCCTCTCGCTCATACTTACGGATGTGCCTTTGAGTTCCTGTTCCCGTTTACACTTGGTTGTGACATCACTTTCCTCACCAAGACCCCTTCGCCAAAGATCATCATGCAGGCGTTCCAGGAGATCAAACCTGCGCTGATCCTAAGCGTGCCGCTGGTGATTGAAAAAATATACAAGACACAAATCCTTCCCCTTTTCCGCAAACAAGCCTTCAAAATCCTCCTTTCAATACCGGGGATCAACATCCTCCTTCATAAAAAAATAAGAGAGAAATTATATACTGTTTTCGGTGGAAATTTCAAGGAACTGGTCATTGGCGGAGCGGCTTTCAATATTGAAGCCGAACGTTTCTTCAGGAAGATCGGCTTCCCCTTTACAGTGGGTTACGGAATGACTGAATGCGGACCGCTGATCTCGTATGCCTCCTGGAAAACCACACAACTCGGGGCTTCGGGCAGGGTCGTCGACGAGTTGAAACTCAGGATAGATTCACCTGATCCACTCAGGACTACTGGCGAGATCCTTGTGAAAGGCTCTCATGTGATGCTTGGGTATTATAAAAACGAAGAGGCTACCAAACAGGTCATCGATTCCGATGGATGGCTGCACACTGGCGACCTCGGGGTGACAGATAAATACGGAAATATTTATATAAAGGGCCGGAGTAAAAGCATGATCCTGGGCCCTTCGGGGAAAAACATTTATCCTGAAGAGCTTGAATCCCACCTGAACAACCGCTTTATGGTGATGGAATCCCTGGTTCTCGAACGTGATGAAAAACTCATCGCCCTGATCTATCCCGATTATGATGCCGTTGAAAAGGCCAGGCATACCAAGGAAGAGCTTTCGAAGGTATTCAAAGGCTATGTTCACGACCTGAATCATCATGTGCCTAAATATATGATGGTTTCTGATTTCGAGATCCATCCCACCGAGTTTGAGAAAACCCCGAAACGCAGTATTAAACGTTTTCTTTACAAATGAACCGAAACTTTACGTTTGGGATCCCGCATCCTGCATCCCGCATCCTGCATCCCGCATCCTGCATCCTGGATCCCGCATCCCGCATCCTGTATCTCGCATCCTGCATCCTTTTCCTTGCATCCTGTATCCTGCATCCTGCATCGGGATGTTTTGCACAAACCGATAACGGCAAAAAAACTGAGGTCATCATCCTCCATCTGAATGATATGCATGCCAAAACCGATGGGTTTGCGAAGATTAAATACCTTGCCGACAGCCTGAAGCGGGTGAATCCAAATGTTTTTATCCTCTCAGCCGGCGACAACTTTACCGGGAATCCGTTTATTGATATGGTGAGCGATAAAGGATCTCCTATGATCGACCTGATGAACCGCTCGGGCTTTACCCTTTCATGTTTCGGAAATCATGAATTCGATCTCGGACAGGTTTTCCTGGAGAAGAGAATTGAACAGGCCGGTTTTCCATTCATCTGTGCCAATATCAATACCGGGAATTCAGTTCTGAAACAGCCCGAAGCCTGGTATATTCTGAAAGCAGGAAACCTTCAGATCCCTGTTTTGGGTCTCATTGAAATAAACGATAAAGGCATCCCTGATACGCATCCTTCAAAAGTCGAAGGGATACGGTTTACCGATCCATTTGAGACGGCCGGGAAATTCACAGCACTGAAGAAAAAATACGGAAGCCTGATCGCACTTACACACCTTGGAGTGGAAGCTGATAAAAAACTTGCAAGGGATTATCCTGAGATCGACGTGATCATTGGAGGGCATTCACATACCATATTAAAATTATCTTTAACCGAAGCCGGGGTTTCGATAGTCCAGGCAGGTTCCTACCAGAGGTTTATTGGAAAACTTACCCTCGTTTATTCAGGGAACAGTATTGTGGAAAAACGTGACACCCTTATCGTGCTTGAATCTTTGAAAGGGTCGGATGAGACTGTGCAGAACCTGGTCAAATCCTATGAAAACAATCCGGAATTCGAGAAAGTTGCCGGCATTGCTGAAACTGCGATCAAGGGGAAACAGAACCTTGGGGCCCTGATGACAGATGCGGTCGCATGGACTGTCAAGGCCGATTTTGCATTCCAGAACAAGGGAGGGATCCGAATTCAGAGCATTCCCGAAGGCGAGATACGGATAAAAGACATTTACCGACTTGATCCATTTGGCAACCAGGTAGTTGTATATAAACTATCGGGGAAGGAGATCGAAGACCTCGTCCTGAGGTCCTTTAAAAAAGAACGGGATATTGACCTTTACCCATCGGGGATGACTTATGTCATTAAAAAAGCTGAAAATGAAAAAAAGGCTGGCGTGAAAATGCAGGACCTTTCGGGGAAACCCCTTCAGCCCGAAAAAACATATACTGTTGCCCTGAACAGTTATATCGCAGCCGCCTACGATTTCACTCATTCTGACCCCGGAAAAACCCTCGAACTTACAACTGAAGAATGCCTCATCAGGTTCCTCGAATACAGGAAAAAAGTCAACTACAGTGATGATGTGCGGGTAAAATCGGAAGTCCGCAAAAAGAAGAAGTAATTTCTGAACATATAATTATCCGGTTAACCCGATTTTCAATCGCCTGATTTTTTCTGCCATTCATCCGCCATTTTCCCCCATTCGTCGAAATTCCCTGTACGCTTAGTTCGGGGGAGAGTATCTTTGGTCAAAATTCAAAACAATGGAAGCCCTTCACTCATTTCTCGCAGCATTTGACATCTTCGGTATGATTTTCCAATATATCCTTAACAGTTTCACCCGTTTCGGAGTGATCTTCGAGCATTCATTCAGTTTCATTACAGTACCTATCGGGAAGATAGTCAGCTCCCATCCTTCATTTTATAATAGTATATTGATGGCCGGCGCTATTTTCGGATTGTACTACGTTGCCGGTGCCATTGTTGAATCCAGGGCCCGGGCCCGTAAGATCAAAAAGTAGAAGGCTTTCCCCACATCATGAAGATCAGCTGAGGAATCGCAATATTCTGAATAAAAAGTCCTCTTACCGGATCCATTTCCCCCGCCATTAAATTATACATTTCAGCTCCGGCCCCCTTGGCCCAGATACCCACCAGGGCATTGGTATGGTTTGTACTGTTGTACGCCAGACCCGGCATGACATTCCTCCCGTTATCTTTAACCGGTGTAAAAGTTGGGCCTCCCCAGAGATCCCCGCTTTCATGGTCGGCCGTAACGATCAGAAGAGTTTCATTCCAGTTTGAATGTTTATTCACCCAGTTGATCACGGTATCCACCGCATCGCTGAAACTTTTCATTTCCTCAAGCATACGGCCTTTCTGGTTGCTATGGTTTGCCCAGTCAATGGCGCCTCCTTCTATCATCACAAAAAATCCTTTCTGATTATTATCCAGGACGTTCAATCCGCCCCTTACCATTTCGGCAAGGCTGGGAAGGTTTTTGTTCAAAGGCATTGTGAAGGGAGAGGAGTCTTTTGTTTCATTTTTCCCCAAATCCCTTCCCTGCTGCAGTGTAGAGTACACTTCGGGAATGCCCAGTACTCTTTTCGGGGTTTTCCCGCTCATCAGCTTGCTGAAGTCTTTTTCGGAAGTTATTACCGTCCACGGATCGGGATTCCTGTCGAAGTCAACGTCTTTTACCTGGAAAATCTTTTCATTGACTATGAAGGAAGTCTGGATTCCGCTTCCTGATTTCAGTGATAACCAAAGCATGCTGTCGGCGACATATTTTGAACTTTTCCAATTTCCGTTTTGCAGAATCCCGTTATCGTCAAACTCAGGATTCCCGCAGCCCATGACGAGGTCACACCTGCTGCTGAACAGCATGTATTCAGCGAGTTCCGGGTAATGCGACCTTGATTTGTTATGAGCGACAAAACCGGCCGGGGTAGCATGGCTGAAAGGTACGGAAGTGATGACCCCAGCCGATTTCCCAAGGCTTTTTGCAAGTTCACACAAGTTCATAAGAGTATCGTTATTCACCGAAAGTCCGATCACATTGTTATAGGTTTTTCTACCGGTGGCAAGTGCGGTGGCTGCAGCGGCAGATTCGGTAAAATCCCTGTGCAGGTAAGCAGAATCCTTCCATGCCAGTGAGGGATTATACCCGGTAGCCCATGTGAGTTTTGAGCTATCCCTGTCATCGGATGAACCTGATTTGGCGGGATATGTGGCTGAGGCTACCCTGACCGGAAATGCTTCAAACTGCATAGGTCCGTAAAAATAGTCCGCAGCTTTAACACAATTAAAGCCCATCCCATCCCCGATCATGATGATGACATTTTTAGGCTTAGGGAATGGAGATTGACCCGGATGTTTCTGGGCCAGCGATATCAGCGGAAAGGAAAATAATATAGTAATCGCTGTAACGGCTAATAAAATGTTCAGGTGTTTTCTCATGTAAACGAAGATAAACATATTTTTTTCGTTGATGTTTACAAATTGAGAGATTTTTGCGTAAATTGTCACTAAAATATCATTATGGAAGATTTTGAAAAAATCCTTGACCTTGAAAACGAGTTCGAAGCCGAACTGATGGAGGAAGTGCTATTGGATAAGAAAATTCCTTATGGAATTGTGATCCGGGATGACTCCGCCCTTGGTGGAATTGTAGGCATGGAAGAAGGCTGGGGCTATATTGAGGCTCCGGCCCGTTTCGGTGAGGAGATCCAGGCGATCTATAAGGAGATCCAGGACACATCGACGGAACCGGACGAGAAGTAAAGAGCGAAGTCAATCGTACATCATACACTTTTTATCCCGCATCTTGCATCCCGGATCTTAAATTTGTTTACATGAGCTGGAAAAAATTCCTTGATACCTTCCCATGGTTTGAAGGGGAAAACGGTTATCCTTTGCCTGCCTACTCAGAATTCATGCCACCAATGCATATCGGGTTCAGGCCGTATGATGCGAAGGTTTACCCATGGCATTTCAGGGAGGATGATCCTGACGGGTTCTATATTGATGAATCCGAGGAGTTCCTTCACCTTCGGCCGGGGCAGGAAAGCATGGCGCAGCAATGCATGAAATATATTGTGGAGCTTGGGAAAGGGAATCTCCCCCCGGGTATTGCTGGCAGGAATAACATGAACCTGAAAAACAATCCTTTCTGGCCGGATGACCTTGCGGGGAAGGCTGGCAGCCTGCAATATGAGCGATATGTAGTCTTTCTCCCGGTTTCTCTTTCGAAGACCAAGGATGACAAAGGCCGTAACCGATGGACCCTGTTCGGGGGCAGTGAACAGGGACCCGAAAAAGCTTTCTGGAAATCATTCTTCCGCGGAGAGAATGAAGAATACCCCGAATCATTCTTCCTCGACTTCATCGGGAAGATATTTTACCATGCATTTGACCGGAGGACAAACACCCCTCAGAAATTGCTTGAAGCGGGCTTCCGAATTCTCCCCTCAGCAGGCAAGCTACCCGTTAGATATTGGAACAATTCCCCTATGCCATCATGGACTTCAAAGTACATGATCAGTGATGAAGCAGATTTTGAGGATGTAGTTTACCTGCTTACTTTTCGTCCGTTTGCTTATTTACCTGAAATTGTCAAACAAAAGTATTTTACCGGGGACCTGGCGCTTCTCCCCTTCCCCGGGAGTATGGCTCCCTGGGGAAACCCTGAATATATTTCGCTTTCCGATAAACTTTACAATGCAATACAGTTCCCTCTTCTGAGGCTGGTTTCGAGAAATGAAGAAAATTTCGGGATCAGGGTACCGCAGTCGGGATGGTTCCATGAACCATCACCGGGGAATGAAAGTCCGGACATTCTGGAAGAACTTTTGCTCAATACATATGTCCGCACCAGCCGCTGGGACAGGGCCGGGCGTACCGATAATCCCCTGATCGACGGCAAACAGATCGACCCTGTTGCCCAGACCTTGTTCAACACCACACTTCCTGCCCTTGAGCTGTATAACAAGCCCATGGCAAGGAATGCCCAGATACTTACAGAACATATCGAGCTCCTGCTTGACGGTCCGAGAGCGGCAAAGAAAGAGATTGAACATGCCGCTGCTGTGGTGCTTGGGGGCGGATTGTTCCGTTACCGCTTTTATTTCCCGCCCATGCAGGCCGGCAAATATGAGATCTTCTGGCAAAGGCCCCTGGTCGCATGCCTTGACACCAGTACTTCCAAACCCATAGTATTTACTGATATTCTCCAGGGATATCTTACCGCATATGACAGTACAAATCCTGATCCTGCGAATCCCATTGAACTATGGCCGAGGATGCTCGAACGCAGTCCGCATACTTCAATAATGAAACATTTCATATCGGAACATGACAGGTACAAGCATTTGACCGCTTTCAACCTGACAACCCTGCTGGATGTACAGGAAATCCTAGGAGTTCCTGCTCTTGAGCGGGATTTTGCCCGTCACCTCATCCGCATAAAAAAAGAAATGAACCTTGAAGATTGGCTGAACATACTTCATGAGAGAACAAACCAGCCCGGACTGGCGCACCGTTCAAAAGCATCCATTGAAAGCATCTTGTGTGAGAACAATACATCCATTGATCCGCTTACCTTTGAAGCTACAGCCAACCGCAAATACGAGGAAGATTACTGGAATCAGATCGTTATTCTTGCCTGCGGAGAATATGTTAATAAAGTCAATGCGGATGTGGTTCAGGATCAGCCGACCCTGAACAAAACAACCCATACCGAAAGGGACCTGCATAAACTGGGAGAATATCTTCTGGAAAGCTATCGCAAAGCCATCAGCGAAAGCGGGATGACCGGACTGGCTGAAGCAGGTGAACTGCCGTTCAAATGGGAGACCGATTTTGATTTTACACAATTCGGTGGTTGGAAAGCCAATCTTGAGGGCAGTGAATACGAGAGGAACATTCTTGTGATTATTCCGGGGAAAAACCGGAATGAAGCAGTGATCATGGGCGATCATTATGATACAGCCTATATGGAGGATGAATATGACACCTCATCAGGCGGTTCCGGGGCGAGGCTGGCTGCTGCAGGAGCCGATGACAATCATTCTGCAACTTCCACTCTCCTGCTTGCTGCACCGATTTATCTCAAACTGGCAAAAGAAGGGAAACTTGAACGCGACATCTGGCTGCTGCATCTCACCGGTGAGGAATTTCCTTCGGACTGCATGGGAGCAAGGGATTTCTGCAGGAAGTATATCCAGAAAAACCTGAAGATGCGGAGGCAAGACGGCAGTTTTAAAGACCTCAGCGGGATAGATATTAAAGGAGTTTTCGTGATGGATATGATAGCCCATAACCGCGATAATGCCCAGGACATTTTCCAGATCTCGCCAGGCCGTAGTAAGGAGAGTGTGGAACTCGGGTATAAAGCCCACCTTGTGAACCGAAAGTGGAACCAGCTGGCGGCTGAATGGAATAAAACAGCCGACAGGGCGGGGTGCAAGAGAGGGGAACGTATTAAGTCAGATACAAGATACAAGATGCAAGATAAAAGTGATCGTCCCGAAACCTTAATCCAGAGACCAGCGAACAGCGAGCATCCTGCATCCTGCATCTTGTATCCTGGACCCATGATTCCTGCCAAGGCTTTATTTCTTCCGCTGGAAGGCGAAGTCCGCACCTGGAAAGACCCGACAAGCTCATTATACAACACTGATGTGATGATCTTCTCTGATGCCGGCATACCCTGTGTTTTGTTCATGGAAAATTACGACATCAACCGCCAGGGTTATCATGATACCCATGATACTATGGAAAACATTGACCTGGATTACGGAGCGGCGTTTTCGGCCATCGCCATTGAGACTATAGCCCAGCTTGCGGCCGAGAGATAACTGATATTAACTGCTCGAATGCGTTTGGGGTAAGGTGCTTGAGGGATTAGAATTTTCGGACTAGTCCCAGGATAGAAACCAGTGTCCATACACCTTCAAGAATTACGAAGGGCCAGTAGTGGATCAGGAGGGAAGCGTAACATGCAAGTCCGGCGCCAAAGATGTTCATCATGAAGAACAGTTTTCCTTCTTTGGGGACAAGTGAGAAGATATTCAGGAAATAGGCAAGTAATATGAGCGAAACCCCTATTATTCCTATAATGTCGGCATAAGTCATCTACCCAGGTATATAATTACAAGGCCCGGTCTGAGCGTTTAAAGAAATACTTCAGGATGAGCTGGTCGAAAACAAAGGTAAACAGAGCAACTCCAACGAAACCGGCAACCATAAAACGGTTGAGGGCCAGCCACTGAATGAATGGAGCCGGATTGGTTTTAGCAGGAAAGATAAGGGCGACAGCCATCACAACAAGCGCAAGAATAACCAGTCCTGCTTTTAGTCCGAATTCCGAAAGAAGCTCTTTCCAGGCAAGGTGTTTTTCGAGTTTCTTCACCAGGTCATCGGTAAATGAATCGGGGATGAAGTAGCCCGGCGGCTGATGAAGTGCATCATCAAGCATACCGTCCAGTCTTTCATTGAACTCATTCCTTTCCATATCCGCAAATTTAAACATAATTAAGCCTCAAATAATACAGGTTGAATATCGGGTACCAGTTCGGTCATTTTCTGGCGGAGGATCTCTCGTCCGCGGCTGAGATAACTCTTTACAGTGCCTTCGGGCATTCCCGTGATCTCCTCGATCTCTTTGTAAGAGAATTCTTCAAGGTGGAAGAGGGTGATCACAGTACGGTACTGCAAAGGCATTTTTTCGATGATACGGTGGACTAGTTTTGTCATTGTGTTACGGTCGATGTTATTCAGCAGTGGTGAAACATCCGATTGTGCCAGGTTAATGGGTCCTATTGAATCGGAGGATGTGAGAGCTTCGCGTTTGCTTTTCCTTACGTGATCAACACAGGCGTTGTAGGCGATCGATCCGATCCAGGTCGAGAGTTTAGAATCTCCCCTGAACTTTCCGATTTGTTTAAATACCCGCATAAACACCTCCTGGGCAAGATCCTCCGCGTCCTCGTGCCTGTTAGTCATCCGCAATACCATATGCCATACCAGGTTCCGGTATTTTTCGACCAGGAACCTGAACGCATTTGTATTTCCGGCCTTCAGGGCGTTGACGAGTTCGACATCATCCATTGTATTAATATGTCGCAGGAAAGGGGGAAAGGTTGCAGGAGCTTGAGAAATAATTACGAATTACGACTTACGAGTTACGAATTTTGTAAAAAAATATGATTTTTCTGCAACCTTTTCTTTTGGCCTTCGACTGATTAAGCAAATGTTAAACTTTTAAACCCTTGCCATATGAGCGAACAAATTGGAGCCGCGATTGTAACAGCGGTAGTATTTTACGGATTATATTCTCTTTTAAAAGCCCTGACCGATTATCTTTTGCGTAAAAAGATCATAAACAGCGGGCATGTCGACAAAGCCGGGATTCTTGAGGTTGTTGAAGGTGAAACCAATAAATACCCGACTTTAAAATGGGGACTGGTGACGCTTTTCGCAGGCGCCGGCATGATCCTCGTTCAGATACTTCATCAGCTCGGACGTTTAGATATCGAACACGGAACAGATGGTTTTCTGTTTGTAGGGATTGAACTGGTATTTATTGCTGCAGGATTCCTGCTTTATTTCTTTATTGCCACGACGAAGAAGAATTAGGGGATGCAAGATACGGGATGCGAGATACTGGGGAACTGGGTGTTTGGGTGACTGGATAGTTGATTCTTAAATCCTGCATCTTGCATCACGTATCCCGGATCAATCAACCTGTTACGAGATACCCGCCCATCTCCCCGCCTTCGGGCCCGAGTTCAATCACATGATCCGCTTCAGCAATGATTTGCGGGTCATGTTCTATTATAAGCAGAGTGTTCCCCTGGTCGGCCAGGCGGTGAAAGAGTTTCAGAAGATTTTCGATGTCACGGAAATGCAAGCCAGTCGAGGGTTCGTCGAAGAGGTAGAGGGATGCATCCTGCATCTTGCATCCTGCATCTTGCATCCTGTTTCCTGCATCCTGCATCTTGCATCCTGAAACCAGCATCCTGCAAAGATTCAGCCGGCGGGCTTCTCCTCCTGAAAGGGTGTTCAGGGCCTGCCCGAGTTTCAGGTAGGAAAGTCCGGCATCGGCAAGGCTGATCAAGATGTTCCTGATCGGGGGTTTATCTGCGAAGAAATCAGCCGTCTCAGAAACTTCCGCCTCAAGCACATCCGCAATACTTTTACCTTTATATTTTACTTCAAGGACCTCAGGTCTGAACCGCTTACCGGAACATACTTCGCATTCCTGGTAAACATCGGGCATGAAATCCATGCTGATCCTGATCCTCCCCATACCCTCGCAAGCCGGGCAGCGTCCCTGGGCAGTGAGGAAGGAAAAATAAGATTTGCTCAAACCCTTGCTCTTTGCCTCCTCCATTCCGCCAAAAAGATTTCTTATCAGATCGAAAGCACCGCTATAGGTTGCAACAACGGCAAGGGGAGAAGTAAATTCATTACCATGTTCAACCGGAACCAGCTTGCTGAAATTCTCAAATCCCCGGATATCCGAACATCCGACAGCCCTTCCTTCCTGCCATGAAGCATGAATCAGATCGATTACCAGGCTGGATTTCCCGCTTCCTGAAGCTCCTGTGATGCAAATAATGCCTCCCGAAGGAATTTCCAGATCGAAATTCTTCAGGTTGTGGACAAAGGCATTGTTAATACTGAGTCCCACTTTCAGCTGCCTGCGGATCCTCTTTACCTGCATTTCAGGATTCTTCAGATACGGCCCTGTTACCGAGTTTTCATTGGCCATTATTGAACCCGGACTACCCTCTGCAATGATCTCTCCGCCCCGGAAACCCGCTCCCGGACCCATATCGATAATATGGTCGGCCCCTAAAATCATATCCCTGTCGTGTTCAACGGCAATCACTGTATTTCCTGAGTTTACAAGCCCCCTGATATGGCCGAGCAGCCTCGAAGTATCCCGGGAATGCAATCCGGCCGTAGGCTCATCCAGCACATAGATCATCCCCGAAAGTCCGGACCCTGTTTGGGCCGCAAGCTGCAGCCTGCGTGACTCACCATGAGAAAGAGACTCCACGGTGCGAGAGGCCGTGAGATAGGCAAGTCCGAGCGCATCGAGCGTATCGAGACGGCGAAGGATCTCAGTGACCAGTGGAGCAACGATCTCACTGACATCTGCAGAAACCATATCCTTAAAGAAATTATGACTTTCCGAAACACTCATTGACGAAATTTCAGAGATATTTTTCCCTCCGAAATGCCATGAAAGCGCTGAGTTGTTGAGCCGGCTTCCATTGCAGGCACTGCATTCCCTGGCACTCATCACGTTCATCATGCCTTCACCCCTGTGGTCGGCATGCTTCCTGGCATATTCTTCATTCACCAGGGCGAGCAGGCCCTTCCACTGCCCTTTGAAACGGTGGGTGCCGCTGCGGCTGCCCCGGCTGTATTCCCAGCTCACCTCATAGGTCTCTTCGCCACAGCCGTAAAGCGCCAGTGCCTTCCCTTCTTGTGAAACCTCATTCCAGGCAAAGCTGTAATCAATCCCGTGTGTTTTCCCAACAGCCTTTAAAGTCGCCACATACTGCCCGAAAGGATCACCGTAAAATTTCCCGGTCTTTGTATGGTCCATAGCGCCATTCAGAATAGAAAGACCCGGTTTTGAGATGAGTTTATCACGATCGCAAAGCGTGAGCATTCCCAGTCCGTCACATTCAGTGCAGGCGCCCAGGATGTGGTTGAAGGAGAAAAGTGATGAATACGGTCTTGCAGGGATGCAGGATGCGGGATGCGGGATGCGGGATACGGGATGCGGGATGCAGGATGCGGGATGCAGGATGCGGGATGCAGGATGCGGGATGCGGGATGCGGGATGCAGGATGCAGGATGCAGGATGC